>NZ_JBKFAO010000007.1:0-316426 GCF_053345695.1 Paenibacillus sp. D51F
GGGCGCAGCTCCGGCTGCCTGCGGCGCGGCAGCGGCGCGCGCGCTGCGGGCGCGCGCCTGGCGGCGCAGCCGGGCGACCCCGGCGGCGAAGCCGGGATCGCCGGCGTCAAGGGGGACAAGATCATCGACGATGAGCTTGAAGTCCTCGTCCCCCTGCTGCACGGCGGCCTGGATGATGACCAGGCTGCCGGCTTCGAGCTTGTCCCCGAAGCGGGACCATGCGGCAGGGAACAGCACCGCCTCGGCGCGCACGATGCGGTCCTCCGCCTCCGCGAAGGCCATCTGCTGGCCCTTGCGGGTGCGCAGCTGCTTCAGCGACACGACTCTCACCGCGGCGACGCAGGATGCTCCATCCGGCGCGTCGGCCAGGTCGACCAGACGATCGAGCTCCAGCCCGGCGAGAACCTCCTCGACAGCGTCGAGCGGATGGCCGGTCAGGTACAGGCCGAGCAGGTCCCGCTCCAGCTCCAGCTGCTGCACGGCGGAATAGGGCTGCACGGCCGGCAGCTCCACGTCCCAGTTCTGCACTTCCTCGAAGCCGAACAGCTCGATCTGGAGTTCCTCGCGCTCCTTGCGCCACTTCTGCGCCGTCTCCACCGACTCGTCGAGCGCCGCGAGCTGCTGCGCCCGGTGGCCGGGCATCGATTCCAGAGCCCCTGAGCCGATCAGGCATTCCAGGACGCGCTTGTTCACGACGCGCAGGTCGACGCGCCGGCACAGATCGATCAGGCTCGCGAAGGAGCGCTCCTTCCTTTCCCGCAGGATGGACTCGATCGCCTGGGTGCCGACGTTCTTGATCGAAGCAAGGCCGAAGCGGACCGCTCCGCCATCCGGAGCGAAGGTGACTCCGCTATGGTTGACGTCAGGCGGCAGCACGGCGATGCCCATCCGCCGGCATTCGTCGATGTATTCCCCGGTCTTGCGCTGGTTGCCCGTCACGGAAGCCAGCATCGAGGCCATGAAGGCGACCGGGTAATGGCGCTTGAGCCAGGCCGTCTGGAACGCCAGCACGCCGTAAGCCGCCGCATGCGCGCGCGGAAAGCCGTAGTCGGCGAAGCGCAGGATCATGTCGTAGACCCGGTCCGCCTCCTCTTCGAGATAGCCTTGGCCGAGGCTGCCTCTGACGAAGGCCGCTCTCTGCTCGTCGAGAATCTCGCGCTTCTTCTTGGATACGGCCCGGCGCAGCAGGTCGGCCTCCCCGAGCGAGAAGCCGGCCATTGAAGAGGCGATCTGCATGATCTGCTCTTGGTAGACGATGATGCCGTGCGTGTCCTTCAGGATCGGCTCCAGCGAAGGATGCGGATATTCGACCTCCGCAAGTCCGTGCTTGCCCCGAATGAACTGCGGAATGAACTCCATCGGACCCGGCCTGTACAGAGCCAGCACCGAGACGATGTCCTCGAACGTGGAAGGCTTCAGCTCCCTCAGCACGCGGCGCATGCCGCTGGACTCCAGCTGGAAGATGCCCGTCGTATCCCCCCGGCCGAGCATCTCGTACGTCGCCGGGTCGTCGTCTGCGATGGCGCGGAAGTCGATATCCGTTCCTTCGCTTTCCCGGATCCAATTCAGCGTACGCTCCAGGATGGACAGCGTGCGCAAGCCGAGGAAGTCCATCTTGAGCAGTCCGACCGCCTCGACGTTCTCCATGGAATACTGCGTAAGCGGAGCCGCTTCGGAGCCGGCCTGCAAAGGCACGTAGTCCGTCAGCGGACGTCCGGCGATGACGACGCCTGCGGCGTGCGTGGAGGCATGCCGCGGCATGCCTTCCACCTTCAGCGCCATCGCGATGAGATCGCGGGTCGCCGGATGTTCCGCGCTTTCGCGCAGCTGCGGCACGGCAGCCATCGCCGATTCCAGCGTCGTGCCCGGCTGGCCCGGAATGAGCTTGGCGATGCGGTCCACGTCGCCGAGCGGCATGTCCAGCGCCCTGCCGACGTCGCGGACGGCCGCCTTGGCCGCCAGCGTGCCGAAAGTAATGATTTGGGCGACATGCCCGGCTCCGTACTTGCGGCTTACGTAGGCGATGACCTCGTCGCGCCGCTCATCGTTGAAGTCGATGTCGATATCCGGCATGCTGATCCGCTCGGGATTGAGGAACCGCTCGAACAGCAGCCTGTGCTTCAGCGGATCCACATCGGTGATCTCCAGGCAGTAGGCGACGAGGCTGCCCGCCGACGAGCCGCGGCCCGGACCGGTGCGGATGCCCTGCTCATGGGCGTAGCGGATGAAGTCCCAGACGATGAGGAAATAGTCGCTGAAGCCCATCCGCTCGATGACGGACAGCTCGTAGCGCAGCCTCTCCTCCGCCTTCTGAAGGAAGCTGCCGCCATCTGCCGGAGAAGCCGTCCCGCCATCTCCGCCGGCCTCCGCCATGGAAAGCCCGGATTCCGCTCCTCGGTATCCCGGTTCTCCGTCAACCGCGCTTGCCGAGCCTGTCGTTCCCCAGGCGTCCGCGGCGTAACGTCCCGCCATCCCCTTCAGGCACAGCTCCTCCAGATAAGCCGCGGCTGTCATGCCCTCCGGCAGCGGGCTGTATTCCGGCAGCGCGTGCTCGCCGAGCCTCAGCTCCAGATTGCAGCGCTCGGCGATGCGGACCGTGTTCTCCAGCGCCTGCGGCACGTGGCGGAACAGCCGCCGCATCTCCTCCGGGCTCTTGAGGTAGTTCTGTTCGCCGTGCATATGCATGCGGTCCGGATCGCTGACGCTTTTGCCGGTGCCGATGCAGATGAGCACATCCTGCACGGCGGCATCGTCCTGCCGCAGGTAGTGGGCGTCATTGGTCGCGACGAGCGGGATGCCCGTCTCTTCCGCCAGCGCCATCATGCCGGCCATCACCTTTTTCTGCTCCGTCATGCCGTGATCCTGGATTTCCAGGAAAAAGTCCTCGCCGAACGCGCTGCGGTAACGGAGCGCCGCCCTCCGCGCTTCCTCCGGACGGTCGTAGAGCAGATGCTGCGCCACCTCTCCCTGCAGGCAGGAGCTGAGGCAGATCAGCCCTTCCGAGTGCCGGGCAAGCGCCTCATGGTCGATCCGCGGCTTGTAGTGGAACCCTTCCAGATGGCCGATCGAGCACAGCTTCATGAGATTCCGGTAGCCGGCTTCGTTTTTGGCGAGCAGGATCAGATGGTAGATCGGATTGTCCTTGCGCGTTCCCTTGTCCGCCCTGGAGCCGGCCGTCATGTACATCTCGCAGCCGATGATCGGCTTGATGCCGTGCTTCAGGCAGGACTTGTAGAAGGGAACCGCCCCGTACATGACGCCATGATCGGTCAGAGCCAGCGAGGTCATGCCGAGCTCCGCCGCGCGCGCCGTCAGGTCGCGGATCCGCGCCGCTCCGTCCAGCAGGCTGTATTCGCTGTGCACATGCAGGTGCACGAAACTCTCGCTTCCGCTCATCGGCTCTCTCCCTCTCCCCCTGCGGGGCACACTTGTTCGCTCTTTCCGTCTATCTTATCATAAATAACCCGGCCAAGCCCATAGAATGGAGGAAGGGAGACAAGCGCTCCCTACTACTAGCCGAAACAGGTGAGGCGGATGAGTCGAATGAACATGATCTTGACCAAAGCCCTGATCGATTGCTTCATTGCCTTCGGAGTCGTAGTCGGAGGCACCCTGCTCGCGGGCATCGCCTCCGTGCTGGCTTCCTCGCCGCCGTCCCTTATGATGATCGATACGGCGTCGCGTCTGAAAATATGGGCGCTGGTCGCCGCGGTCGGCGGCACGATCGATCCCATGCGGGTCATCGAGAGCAACATTTCCCAAGGCCATCTGTCCCCGGTGGCCCAGCAGCTGCTGTTCATAATCTGCGCTTTCATCGGGGCGCATGCCGGCACGGAGCTGATCCGCATGATCTGCCGGGACGGGGTGTGAGGAGATCCCATGCGCATGCCTCCTTTCGCCCGCTTCGCCAGGCTTACTCAAGCGCTCGGCCTTGTCATCTGCGGCATCGTCATCGGCGCCGCCCTCTACCAGGCTCTCTTCCAGGCCCAGTTCGACCGGATCGCCAACCTCAAGAGCGAGCTGGAAGGCAAGCTCAACGAACGGGATTACGAAATCGAGAAGCTGACCAAGTTCAACGAACAGCATTCCATCATCAAGTCGCTGCAGATCCGCTTCGAGAACGGTCCGGTCACCGCGTCGCTCGACGAGCCCGCCAAAACGCGGCTGCGGAAGATGCTTCACAACGATCTGAAGGTGCTGGAGGGGCGCAGCATCTACGACATCGACCGCGAGTCGAGGCTGGCACGCGAGCTGCTCGCCGGCAAAATCTATAAAGACAAGGACAAGAACCTGCTGCTCGAAATCAAAACCGTGCTCGTCGTCGACAACCGGCTTCAGGTATGGGTCAGCGTGAGCCAAAAGGGACCGGAAATGAACAGCAGCGCCAAGCAGGACGACTCCCGCTGAAAGGCAGCCATTTCGGAAACAGCCCGGCAGGAAATCAAGATTCCCGTCGACAGACGCTTCTCCGTGGTCGGAGCGGCAGGCGGGGCAATGCTCGTTGCAGAGCATTCTTCCGGAAGCAGACCGGCGGCTGCACCGCATCGGCGGCGATATTTATATCAAGGGATCATGTCTCCATCGGCCGTTCAAGGCCGCATTCTCCGCCTGGCCTCCGCCGCAACCTGTTCGCGATTGCATCCGCATTCGTGGTACAATGGCCAAAAACCGGACTTCGCGTCCGCAAGTTGAAAAAGGAGCAGCACTCGACCATGAACGATCCCGTCGTATGGCTTCAGTGGATTCTCATCGCAGGCATCGTCCTGACTTCTGCGATGTCCGTCGTCTACAGCTTCAAATCCCGCCGTTCCTCCGACCAGCGCCAACGCGCGCTGCACGCCGCCCGCATGAATATCAGCATGGGCAGCATGCTGATATTCATCTCGCTGATCCAGATGTTCATGTACAGCGGCTCCACGCTGCGCGTCATCATCGGCTCCCTCTTCATGGTGATCGGGCTGTTCAACATCTTTGCCGGCCTGCGCAACCGCAGCATGATCCGCGCCGCCATGGAACGCAGCGGCAGCTGAAGCTTGCCGCTGCTTCCGGAACAGCAAAGCCGGCCTGCACCGCCGTATATCGGCAGAGTGCAGGCCGGCTTTTGTCATTCCCCTCGAAATGCGATGGAGCGGATCGGAGACGCTCACGGACTTTGAAGTTCCGGCGCCGGGCCGAGAAGCCAGGCAGCCCGGACAGCGGGTCTTCAGCGTGCTCACCACGTCTGCAATCGGGCTCAGCCTCCTCGCGAAGACAGCGCCGCATCCAGAATGGGGGCTACCATGTACAGCCGTCCGTCGTCATCGGGAACGGTGATCCGGATCGGTTTCTGCAGGCCCCCGATTGCCAGCTCAAGCCGGGAAAAGTCGATGGCATGCACGATTTCCCTCATGCCCCCTCCGTGGAACAGCACCTGCCAGGACGATTCAGCGCCGGCGATCCGCTCAACCCCGAGCAGCCTCTGCCGGGTATCGCCTATTCCTGCCGTCCTGGCGGACAGGAAGGCGGATTCCGCATCCACGCTCAGTCTCACCGCCCCCGAAGATCCCGCGACCAGGCAGGCACGATCGAGCGCTTGGCGAAATACAGTCGAATCCAGGGAAATACCTCGGGCTCCCTCCCCGAATATGTCCTCCTTGATATGCGGCAGGCTGCCTTCCAGCCTCGGGAGCTGAACCTTTGCCCTCCCTGCCGACAGGTGGACCTGGGAAGGAAGGATAGCAAGGGCTAGGGAGGCTCCCTTTTCCATTCCGAGCGCCTTGAGCGAGTCGTGAAGCGGCTTGGCCGGGAGCAGACAGCTCCAGCCGGCTCCTCCGTCACCCCAAGCGCCCATGCGGCAGCTGGCATAACGGACTCCATCCGTAGCCGATAGCTTCCAGGACGATCCTCCCGCTTCGATCAGAATGCCGGTCAACGGCAGCCTTGAGCCCGAAGCCGCTGCGGCGAAAAAAACCTGCTTCAGCTTGGAATGGAAGCTGCCGGCATCCAAAACGAAAGCAGGGCTGCCGGCAGCATCGGCCAAAACGGGGATTTCTCCGGATTCGGCAACGGCCAGCCGATGCTCCGACTGCCCGGCCTTGATGCGGGCCATGCCGCCTGATGGTCCTTCAAGCTCAAGCCATTCCCCGTCCGCCTGGCGAATAACGGCAAGGAAATAACGGGCTGGCAGGGCCAGGCGTCCTATATCCTCGATCTTCAGCAAGCCGGCATCTTCCGGCAATACGGCTTGATGCACGACCCTCCCGGCAGCCGCGCTCACGGCGAGCTCACCCGCGCTCGCGGTCAAATGCAGCTCCCCGGTCCGGAAATTGCCCCCCGCCGGAACAACTTGATCACACGCTTCCATCAATAGATCCCGCTTGATCATCAGCCGCATCTTCCCGCCACCTGCGCCTTCATCCCATTATTTTTCGGTTTCTTCCGTTTCTTCGGTTTCTTCGGCTTCTTCAGCCCCAAAGGCCCCTGCAGCGACAGCGGCTTCCAGGAGACCCCGCAGAACCTCCGACCTGGACTGGCCGTTCCGGCCGCATCGCCTGTCGATCTCGGCCCACAACGAGTCGCTCAGCGTGAGCGACACCTTGCGCGTCATTCCGATCGCCTTTCTGCCTGCTCCGGAACGATTGCCTCCGCGCGGATACATCATGGACAGCTGGCCGTCCGGTTCCCGTGCGGCTATTTTCGTGAATTTACGATCCATGGCATGGCTCTCCTTATTTTTGAATAAAGTTACTAAAATCAATTTATCTCTAGTTCAGTGTACCATGAACGCTTTTAGCTTGTAAATGAATGGAAAAATCAAATGAAAAAAAGGCCGCTTTTGCCAAGAGCGCCGGGAAGGCAGCGCTCATGGAAAAACGGCCTGTCGTTAAAAAGAGAGAGACGGAATCAGGAAGACGAGCGTAATCGTCCTGCCTGGCGAGCCCGGATCGGGGTCCATGCCTGTCGGCAGATTCATGCCATGCAGATGCAGAAGGCTCGGCAGCCTATCAATAGCCGTCCATCAGCTGCATGGACAGAATCGCCTTGGCCGCCACTCCGGAGGAATCGCTGAGCTGGATTTCCAGCTTGGCCGACTTGCGGCTCATCTCCAGCACCGCAGGCTCCAGATGCAGCTGCGAATCGATGGCGACCGGCCGCATGAAGTACGACGTCACGCTCTCGATCATATGGTCGCTCCGCCCGCTCTCCCGGACCATGCGCCGGGAAGCCTGGATCATGAGCGTCGCAAGGACGCCCTCGGATACGGTTCCCGGCGTGCCGGACATCTGCGCCGCGGCTACGCCGGAATACCGGAAAGAGCCCTCGTCCTCCCGGCGCTCGAAGCCCGCGCCGATGAGCTCGTCGAACGTCTCTCCGGACTCGCCCTGGCGGCCGGTGATCCGCATCGCTTCAAGCACTTCCTGGCGGGTGATGACGCCGAGCAGCTTCCGGTGGCGGTCGACGACGGGCAGCAGGTCGATGCCTTCGGCCGCCATCGTATGAGCGGCCGAGGTGACGGTGATATTGGGGGCAGCCGTAATAGGATGACGGGTCATCAGCCGCTCCAGCGGCGTCTGCGGATCCGATCCGGCCGCATCCTTGGCCGTCATCATGCCCGTGACACGCCCCCGCTCGTCCAGCACCGGAAAGCGGAAGCTGCCCGTAATGCCAGCAAGCCGGTGGAAATCCGCCGCCGTATCCTTCGCGCCGAGCACGTCCGCGGGCCGCCCGAAGCTCATGATATCCTCGATCAGCACGATCTTCTGCTTGATCAGCCGGTCATACATGGCCCGATTGATCATCGAGGCCACGGTGAAGGTGTCGTGGCGGGAGACGATGATCGGAAGCCCCCGCTCGTCGGCCAAGGCGATGACCTCTTCCCCCGTGCCGAAGCCGCCCGTAATGAGCACGCCCGCACCTTGCTGCAGCGCGGTCCGGTGGGCTTCCTGCCTGTTGCCGACGATGAGCAGGCTGTCTTCGTTGATATAACGGCTCATAGCCTCCAGCTCCATCGCGCCGATGACGAACTTATGCAGCGTCCGCTGCAGGCCTTCCGCGCCTCCGAGCAGCTGTCCCTCCACGATATCGGCCACGTCGCCGAAGGTGAGCCCTTCGAGCGATCCTCTGCGGGAGCGGTGCACGCGTACGGTTCCGATTCTTTTTTTGGTCGCGACAAGGCCCGTCTGCTCGGCTTCCTTGATCGCCTTGTAGGCCGTTCCCTCGCTGACTCCATGCTCCTTGGCGATGCCCCGGACCGATATCCGGACTCCCGGCTCCAGCTCCTCGATATGGCGGATCAGCTGTTCGTGCTTCGTTAATGCTTCCATGGATGGTTTGCCGCTGCTGTCTGAGGCCACCTGCTTCGCCGCCTTTCGCCGATGAAAAATCGATGTGTTCATTTTAGCAAAAAGCCGCTAAAGTAGAAATGAACGCCTGAACCGATACGTAAATGGTCCGACAAGGAGAGCCAAGTGTGAATATTGATTACAGCCTGCTCATGCGCTCTGCCACTCTCTATGTCTTCGTATCCATTCCCCAGAGCCTCATCTTCACCTGCTTCACCTTCCAATTTCTCGGCATCCGGACCGAAGGCCTCTGGAAGCGGATTCTTGGATTCGTCGCGGCGTCCTCCCTATATACCGATCTTTTCTTCTTCGAGCTTCCCGCCTGGGCGCATTTCAGCAATACGATCCTTTCCATTGCTTTTTTTCTCTGGCTGTTTTTCCGGGAAATGAGTCTGCGGCAGCGCCTGGTGCTGCAAGCGCTGCTGCTCATCTTCATCATCCTGTCGGATATGGTTACAATGGGCGCCGCGGTTCAGTTCACCGCCTACGAGAGCGTCCTGAGCGGACCTGTCTGGCTGAAGATCGCCGTCTGCTGGCCTTCCTTCGCCTTGTTCGCGCTGGCGGCGCTGCTGATGGAGCGCCGGAATTTCCATCCCGGAGCCATGCTGAAGAAGGGCTTTGCAAAAGCGGCAGGGTCATCGATGCTCTATTTCATCCTGCTCGTCTCCCTGCAGTTCATGCTGCTGGCGCTCCTGTTTCTCGAGCACTATGTCGTCAGCGGCGTCCGGCAGACCTCTTCGCTCCTTCTCGTTCTGAGCGTCTCGACGATCGCCCCGATCATCTTCATGGCGCTTCGGCTGATCGCCCAAGCACGCCGCGAAGGGGAAGACAAGGGCGGACAGGCATTCGAAGGCGATCTCGTCCGGATGCTGGCTACGATCCGGGGACAGAGGCATGATTTCATCAACCATGTCCAGACGATGCATCTCATGCTGAAGCTGGGCAAGCACGAGGAGCTGACGGCTTATATGGGAGAGGTGCTGGAGGAGATCCAGGCCGTCAACCGGGTCGCCGCCGATCTCGCCGCCTTGCCGTTTCCAGCCGTCGCCGCCCTTCTCAGCGTCAAGGAAGAGGCGGCCAAGTCCCTCGGAATCTCGCTGGACTACGAGATCGCAGATCTGCTTCTGGCAGCCGAGCTGCCTCCTCTCAAGAGCATCGACCTCGTCCGCATCACGGCGAACCTGCTCGACAATGCCTTCGACGAGGCCGCGGAGCTGCCGGACGGACAGCGCGAAGTCCGGCTCGAAGCCTCCCTGAGCGGGCGCGGCATGACCATCGCCGTCTCCAACCGCTGCCGGGCCGGAACGGATCTCGCGGTTCTTCAAAAAATGTTCCGATCGGGATATACCACCAAGCCGTCCGGCTCGGGCCACTCCGGACTCGGGCTTTCCATCGTGGCGGAGCGTGCCAGGCACTACAAAGGATCCGCTTCCGCCCGGCTCGACGGCTCCTTCCTCTGCGTCAGCGTCGTACTTCCCTGCGCTCCCATTCTGTCCGGCGGCGGAGAGGCTGCGGCAGGAACGGACCAGGCAGGAGCAGGGACCGAAACGGTCTGATGGACCCGTTGATCATGAAAAAAGAATCCGCACCGGCTCAGAAGCCAAAAAAGACCGGATGCAGAAAGCTGGCTCCAGCTCCTGCATCCGGTCTTTTTCTCGTCCCCCGAAGACTGCCGCCTCTCAGCCGCGGTAACGGCGTTCAGGCTTCCTCTCCAGCAGCTTGCGGTTCTGCATCGCCCGCTGCCGTCGTATGGCGGCTACGCGCCTGCGTTCCCGCTCGCGGTCGCTGATCAGGACGCGCAGGTTGGCCGCGATGACGAGCAGAGCCAGCGCCGACCACAACACCCCGAACACCGTCGCGAAGCTCCACGGGCTGCCGAGCTCCAGGCGCGGCAGCGCATAGAGGAGCATGCCGAGCGCCGCGAGCAGGTAGATTCCATGCTTCCATTTGCCGGAATTCATCCGCAATCCTTCCCCCTAACTCTCCTAGTAGGCTGCTTGTCTGTCTAGCCTATGCGGACGAGCGGACGAACATGCCCTCCAGGGAGAAGGAATAGGAATAGGATCCGTTAAGGAAGCAGCACGGATTGCATGGAGTTGCCGATGATCCGGTTGACGTCTTCATACACGACGCCAAGGCGCTTCTCCGCCTCGAAATAGTCCTGAACGAGCGGATTGAGGCTCAGCAGCTCGTACAGCTTGCCGAGGCCGTCCAGCTCTTCGGCGGACGGCTCCTCGCCGCCCATCATGCGCTGCTGCAGCTCGACCTGGCGCCGCTGGAAGTCGGCCAGCATCCGCCGGGCATCCGGATCCCGGTCCGCCGCAGCGCGGGCTTCCATGACCTGCTTGGCCTCCAGACTGCCTTGCAGAGCTTGGGCCAGCTCGTAAGCACGGTCATATACGTTCATGGCTTCATCTCCCTCGTGTTTCCTGCGCCCATCATACCATCATGGAAGAGGCGCTGGCAAAAAAGCATGGCCCCTGCAAGCGGGCCGCTGAAAAAGGTATCGCTGCGCGCGAGGTCACTGAAAATGTGTCGCTGCAGACGGAAATCATTCTTCCGATCGCTGTTGTCCCCAGCTTTCTCTGATTTCTGCCGCTTTTAACGGTTGAAATCCGGGGACAAAGGCGACCACATCCGTTACTCCAGAACGATTTCGCGCCTTACGCTTCTGTTAGCGGCCTCGCTGCAAGCATACCGCAGCCTGTCCCTTGCGGACTGGACTGCGCGCCTCCGCGCCCCGGCATCCGCCCAATCAGGCCGAAACGCCCCGTCCTTATTGGAGGCGCCTATCACCAAGGTATAGATGTCCTCATATGATGAATTAATCCGTTTCATTCACCAATACCCATCCGACCGCCAACCCGCACTACCCTTCGCTCTGGAAGGAGATTCTTCGATGCTTAAATCCAAAATCACCGTCCAGGTGCCGCAGGCAGGCACCTTGGCCGAGGATACCATCCTGCTGGGCGATGCTTATGTCAAGCAATACAAACTGTCGCCCGGCCACCCTGTCACCTTGAAGTTCGGCTCGTTCCGGACTACGGTGCGCATCTCATCCGGAGGCAAAGGCGACGTCATGAAAATCGGCGCCTCGCTGGCCCGCCAAATGGGCATACCGGGAGGAGCCGTCCTGCGATCGAGCTACAAGCAGAGCTCGAGCACCTTGTCGTTCGGTCCTCTGATCGGCGTCCTCATCAGCCGGGATTATCCGCAGCAGACGGATCGGCCATTCGGGGCGATCACGATGTTCTGCCGGGAGCTGGTGGATGCCTGCGCCGCTCAAGGCGCCTCCGTCTACTTCCTGACTCCCGATGCGGCGGTATCGGGCTCGCGCATCGAGGGGTGGGTCTACAACGGCGGCTGGCGGAAAACCAGCATGCCCGTACCGGATGTGGTCTACAACCGGCTTACCACGCGCAAGCTGGAGAACCGCCCTTCGGTGCAGCAGTTTTTCAAAGAAGCGAAATCACGATATGGAACTCAAGTGTTCAACGAGAAGTTTCTAGATAAAAACGAGGTGTTCGGCGCTCTCGGGCATGAAAGCAGCCTGGCCAAATACCTCCCGGATTCCAGGCTGCTGCGCAGCTATGCCGATCTCAAGTCGATGGCTCCGCGGCATCCCGTCCTGTTCCTCAAGCCCGAGCGCGGAAGCCTCGGCAAAGGGATCATCCGGGTAAGCAAGCTCGAGGGCGAAAGCGTGCTGGCCACCTATACGGCGCCGGCCGGCATCCGCCGCCAATCGTATCCCAGCCTGGCTAAGCTGTATTCCTCGCTGGGCGGCAAGCTGAAAACCGTGCGATACCAGCTGCAGCAAGGCCTCACCCTCATCGATATCGGCAAGCGGCCCGTCGACTTCCGGGCGCTCGTGCAGAAAAACCATAGCGGCAACTGGGCGCTGACTTCCATCGTCGCCCGTACGGCGGGCAGCAATCACTTCGTATCCAACCTCGCCCGCGGCGGAACGCTCAGCCGGGTCAAGGAAGCGGTGGCGCGGAGCAATCTGGCTCCCGGCTACAAGGCCGGCGCCGGCGCCAAGCTGCAAAAAGCCGCACTCGATATTGCGCAAGGCATCGACGCCCGGATACCGGCCCACTTCGGCGAGCTGGGCATCGACCTGGCCCTCGATACCGGGGGCAGGGTATGGCTGCTGGAGGTCAACTCCAAGCCTTCCAAGAACGACAACACGCCGCTGAACGAAGGCAAGATCCGTCCTTCGGTACGCAACATGATCCAGTATTCCCGCTATCTGGCGGGATTCTGACGGAATAAAGGGGGCGGTCCATATGAGAGGCAACCGAAGCAGCGTCGGCGTCCTGGTATCGGATATCCATGAAGGAGAGGGCGGCCGGGAGCAGCGCAGGACGTTTCCGGAAGACAGCTTTCTCGCCGCCCTCAGCAGCCGGGCCGAAGAGCTCGGAGTGAATCTGTACGTGTTCACTCCGGGAGGCCTGGATCCGGACAGCGGCACTCTTACCGGCTATGTAAGGGAGAGCTGCGGCTGGTCCGAAAGGGAAGTCCCTTGGCCTGCCGTCATCTACGATCGCTGCGGCCCTCTCGTCGCCGGCCGCACCCGCCCTTACAGGGACACATTGAGCCGGCTGGCCGCCCTGCAGCCCCATGTCGTCCTGAACGGCTGGCTGCCCGGCAAATCCGCCCAGTATGATGCTCTTCGCCGCAGCGGCGCCGAGCTCGCCGAGCTCGTGCCTCCATGCCGTCCGCTGGCCGGCAGGCAGGCGCTATGCGAGACAGCCGAGAGATACGGATCCCTCTTTCTCAAGCCGGACGGAGGCATGCAAGGCCGCGGCGTCATCAGCGCGGCTCCCGCAGCCGAAGGCGGCTGGCTCGTTCGAGGCCGGGACGGCGGCAGCCGGCCCTTCCGCAGCCTCCAGCCGGATCTGGACGCAGCCGCAGCGCTGATCTGCCGGCTGGCCGGCCGCGCCCGCTACGTCGTCCAGCCCTGCCTGCCGCTCTGCGACCGCCAAGGCCGGCCCTTCGACATCCGCGCTCTCGTCCAGAAGGACGGCCGCGGCGAATGGCGGCTGACGGGAACAGCGATGCGCCGGGGAAGGCCCGGAGGCGTCGCCTCCAACCTCCACGGAGGAGGCGAAGCGATTCCGGCCCGAGACGGTCTGTCCATGCAGCTCGGGCCTGCTGCCGCCGACGCGGTCGCAGCCCGCATCGACAGGCTGGCGCTGGCAGCGGCCGAAGCAGCGGAAAGCTCTTTCGGCCGCTTCGCAGAGCTTGGCCTCGACTTCGGCGTCGAGCCGGATGGAAGGCTGTGGCTGCTGGAGATGAACTCCAGGCCGGGGCGCGAAGCCTTTTCCGGCTTCGCGGGCGGAACCGCCCGCACGGCGGTGGAACGACCGCTGCTCTATGCCCGGCTCCTATGCGAGGGACCGAGTCCTACGCCCGCCGGACGCAGCCTCATCCGCATGTTGAATCATCATCCATTGACATAGATCCGTTACCCTAGCGACAGAACGCCCAGGAGGTTCCTCATGAGTCTTACTTTATGCAATGTGCATTTCTCCGGCAAGAACGACCGGGTGGTCTATGTGTCGGGACCGTTGTACCGGTCGCTGAAGCTGTCCGGAAAAAAGAAGCTGTCGATCAGGCTTGGAAGGGAAACGGTGACGGCCTCGGTGAAGTCCGTCAAAAGGGAAGGCAACCATGTATACCTCGGCTCCGCCATCCGCCAGCACATCCGCGTTCCTAAGTCCGGCAACGTGTTCATGCTGCACGCGAACGAAGACGAGGTGCAATTCGGGCCGCTCGTCGGCATTCTGAGCGACGGCTATGTCTCCTCTTCCATGCCGTTCGGCTCCCGCACCGGCTTCATCAAGGAACTGATCCGCATCGGAGACAAGAAAGCCTACTTCTTCGGGTTCGCCCCGCGCGACATCAACTGGCAGCAGGAAACGGTGAACGGCTACTTCCTGAATGCCGACGGCGGCTGGTACCGCAAGACCGTACCTCTTCCGGACGTCGTCTACAACCGCCTGCCGAGCCGCAAGGCCGAGACCGGCACCTATATTTCCACGCTCCGCGAACGCTTCGTGCGCAAGGGAATCCCCTTCTTCAACTGGAGCTTCTTCAATAAATCCGATGTCTACAAGCTGCTCGACAAGGATGTCGAGGCGCTGCGCCATCTGCCGGAGTCGGTATCCGCACCGACAGAGGAGAAGATCAAGGAGCTGCTGAGCAAGCATAGCTTCGTCTACTTCAAGCCATCCGGCGGCAGTCTCGGAACCGGCATCTACCGTCTCACCTACCAGCCGAAAAAAGGCTATTTCGCCCGCTACCGCAGCGGCGGCAAAAACGTGCTGCTGCGCTTCGGCACCTTCCAGGGACTCATGAAGACTCTTCATGCCCGCATCGGAAGCTCCTTCGGAGGTTATGTGGTGCAGCAGGGCATCCGGCTCGTGGAAATCGACTCCTGCCCGATCGACTTCCGCTTCCACATGCACAAGAACGGCCGCAATGAGTGGGTGACCGCCGGCATCGGGGCCAAAAAAGCGGGACGCGGCAGCGTCACGACGCATATCAAGAACGGCGGCTCCTTGATGACGCCGGCAAGCGCCCTCTCGCGCGCATTCGGCGGAGAGACGAGCGAAGTGCTCGAGAAAGCGAAAAAAGTAGCCGTGAGGATGTCGGAGGCAATCGAGCGCAACTATCCTCACCGCCTGGGCGAGCTCGGTCTGGATATCGGCATCGACAAGGAGGGCGACGTCTGGATGTTCGAGGCCAACGCCAAGCCCGGACGGTCCATTTTCAAGCATCCCGCCTTGAAGACGGAAGGCCGCGCCTCTCTGGAATATATTCTGGAACATTGCCTGTACCTGAGCCGCTTCCGAGGGAGGGACAGCTGATGGAGCTCGAGCAATTTCCCGGCTATCCTCCCGCCGAGCTCGCTTCCAAGCGGCCGGTTCTGGCTATCCTGACGATGTCGGATCGGTTGCTCGGGTTCAGAGGCAATCGCGAAAACTTCGCCGACGTGGCCAAAACCGGACGCGATATGGGCTTCACCGTCTATGTCCTGCCCTGCAAAAGCCTGAATTTCACCGATCCGATGCTGATCGGCTACGGCTTGAACGACAAGACGGGGGAATGGATCAAGGGTCGCTTCCCCTTCCCCGACCTCGTCTACAATCGGATTCCCCAGCGCGAGGACGAAATGCGCCCGAAGGTGCAGCAAAAGATCCGGCTGTGCCAGCAGCATCCCCGGATCAAAGGCGTCTTCAATCCTTCCTTCTTCAACAAATGGGAGCTGTTCGAGTGGCTGAAGAAATCCCAGGCGACGAAGCGCTATATTCCGTCCACCCGCAAAATGGTTTCGGTCACCGGCCTCTGCCGGATGATCAGCCAGCATCCCTATCTCTACCTGAAGCCGGTCAGCGGCAAGGCAGGCAAGGGAATCATGACCATCCGGGTGATGGAGGGCAAGACGCTGCCTTATCGGCTGCGCATCCAGCAAAAGAAAAAAAGCAGCACGTATAATTGCGCGACGATAAGCAAGCTGTGGTCGCGTATTCTAAGAGAGAGCGGCGGAGTGTCGTACATCGCTCAGCAGGGCATCGATCTCGCGCTGTACCAGGAGCGCCGGTTCGACCTCCGCGCGCTCGTGCAGAAAAACGGAAGCGGCCAATGGGCCGTCTCCGGCATCGGCGCCCGCCTCGCAGGCTCCCGAAGCATCACGACCCATGTTCCCCGAGGAGGCAGCATCGAGGATCCGGAGAAGCTGCTCCAGCATGCTTTTGGCACCCAGGAGGCCCGCGAGCTCATGAGCAAGGCAAAGAGCGCCTGCGTGCAGCTGGCCCGGCAGATCGAGAAAGCCAGCGGGCAATGCCATGGCGAAATGTCGATGGATCTCGGCGTCGACGCGGAAGGCTGCCTGTGGTTTTTCGAAGCCAACGCCAAGCCGATGAAGTTCGACGAGCCCCACATCCGCAAAAAATCGCTCGAGCGCATTTTCCAATACGGATCGTACCTGATGCGCTCGCCGAAACAGGGGAAGGTTGGAGGCGCATAAGCATATGAATGTACAGCTGCTCACACCGGCGCAGTGGAGCTGTCACCGGGATCGGTTGATCCGGCTCATCAAGTCTTGGGGCAGCGGCAGGCTGACCGGAGCGGGACTCGCCGCGCTGGAAGCGTTGCAGCCGGCCGATCTCGAGCCGAGGCAGCTTGGCGGCAGCCGGTCTGCGCCGGCAGCCGCGATCGCCGTGGTCACGACGGAAGACGGCAAGACGGCGGGCGCGGCTTTCGCCCGCGAGGCGGGCCTGGAGGCCTGCCTTGTCGCCGTTGCCCCTCCCCTGCGCGGGCGCGGAGCCGGCAGCCTGCTCCTGAAGGCGCTGCAGGAGCGCTGGGGGCATCTCTCCTGCAGAGTCGCCGCGGACAATACCGCGAGCATGAAAATGTGCTTCCGCGCCGGTCTTGCGGCGACATCCCTGCAGGACGGCCCAACCGGCAAGGCGACGCTCCTGTTCCAAAGCGCTGCTTGGCCGGTTGCCGCAGCGGAAGCCGCCGCCGCTCATGCAGCGGATCCTCCGTCCGCGGCAAGGCCCGGAAGCCCAGCCTCCCCGCGGCTTCGAAGCGGAACGGCCGGTTCCCGGCCGGCTTCGCCGCTTATCCAACATCCGGGGGGAACAAGCCGACCGCCGGACGCATCAAGGAGAGATGACAGTGGCCCGACCCGTACTCGGCATTTTAACGTTATACCTCAATAACCAGAAGCAGCTCGAGGAGAGGCCCGTCTACCAGCGGATGATCGTCGCGGGCAAGCGCCTCGGCATGGACGTGATGGTGTTCACCCCGGCGGATGTCGATTACGAAGGAAACCGGATCAATGCCATGTTCTACGACCCTTCGACGAAAATATGGTCGCGGCGCCGGTCGGCCTTTCCGCATCTCATCTTCGACCGCTGCCGCATCCAGAATTCGCCCCGGTTCGAGCAGCTGAAGAAATTCCGCTCCCGCTACGGGCATCTCGGATTCCTGAACCGGCCGCTGAGGAACAAATGGAAGATATACAAAACGCTTCAGTCGCAGCCCCGCTTCCAGAACAAGCAGCCCCAGACGCTGATGTACGCCTCCCACCGGGATCTGACCGACATGCTGAAGAAGCATCCGCTCGTCTTCCTGAAGCCGATCAACGGCACAGGAGGGCGCGGCATCCTGCGGATCGAAAAGCTTGGCGGCAGCATGTATTCCATCCAGGGACGCGACCAGTCGCGGAAGATCATCCGGCCCCAGAAAGTCGGCGCGAACGGGCTTCGGAACCGTCTAAGCTCCTGGAGACTCGGCGGAGGACGCTATATCATCCAGCAGGGCATCCAGCTGAAGCTTCCGAGCGGACGCGTCCATGACTACCGGATGCTCGTGCAGAAGAACGGACGCGGCGAATGGGAGCCGACCGGCTGCGCGGGACGGATCGGAGCGGCCGGCAGCATCACCTCCAACCTTCACGGCGGCGGCAAGGCGGCAAAAATGGAAGAGCTGCTCGATTCCTGGATCGATGAAGGACTGCAGTCATCCGAGATCAGGCTCGAGGCCGAGCAGTTCTCGATCGAAGTGGCCGAATATCTGGAACGGCAGTACGGCAGGCTGTGCGAGCTCGCCCTCGACCTGGCGATCGACCGTCAGGGCGGCATCTGGCTGCTGGAGGTCAATCCCAAGCCGGCACGCGAAGTGTTCAAGCAGAGCGGAGATCCGGATACCTACGACCGGGCGATCGTCAAACCCCTTGAATATGCCCTGTACCTCTATAACCGCAAGGCGAAGCGCAAGTCGGGCGGCCGCACCAAGGACAGCCGTCCCGTCGGCTCCGGCAAGGCTGGCAGGCGCGCGGGCGGCGACCGGACGAAGGGAATCCGTCCGGCTGACCAGCGGAAAGGCCGTTCCGAAACAACTCCCGTCGATAGCGGCAAGGCCGGCAGCCTCTCTGTCCGGAGGGAGCCTTCGGCAAAAGAAAGCTTCGGCAAAACGGGCCAGGCGCGCGTCCGGGTTCCGGGCGGGTTCCTGAGGCGCAGCCCCGTCTTGCCCGGCAAGCCTCTGGCCGCCGACCGGCCGGTGGTCCGTTCCGTCCAACGGCTTCCGGAGCCGGAAGAAGACTGGACGCCCGAAAGCCAAGCGACGGAACTTGAACCGCCCTCTGAAGCGGCGGCCGAGACGGATACGGGCTCTATGTCTGCCGAGGGTCCGGCTGAATCATAGGCCTCTCATGCAAAAAGGAATCGGACACGGGAAAACCGTGCTCGACTCCTTTTTTAGCTGCACCTCTGTCCCTGTCTTCGTGTTGCTCGGTCCCTGGTGTCTCGCTGCTCAGTCCCTGTCTTCGCATTGACCAAGGATCCGCCATCGCCAGCTTCAACAGCCATCATGGAATGTCAGCTCCTTCCAACAGACGGAATGAAACAGCGGCATCCCAATGGGATGCCGCTTTCGGTATGCGGTTCAAGCTTCCGGCAGCAGCTCCAGCAGCTCGGCGAAGCCGGAGATGCGCACGTCGCTGCCGTCCAGCTCGCCGCTGTCGCCGAAGCCTGCGTATGCGCAGCCGACGACGGCGAGCCCGTTGCCGGCTCCCGCCTGCACGTCGGAGGAGCGGTCGCCGACCATCCAGGCGCTGCCGATGCCGTTCTCTTCCAGCAGCAGACGCACGAGATCCGTCTTGGAAGCCGTTCCCCGGCCGCCAGCGGTGTACAGTCCGGCGAACAGCCCGTCCAGACGCTTATGCAGCACGATGCCCTCCACATAATCCTGGAGGCCGTTGCTGGCGACGAACAATGTGATGCCCTGCCGCTTCAGCTCCGCCAGCGTCTCCGGCACGCCTTCGTACAACAGCCCGTCCCCGGCCGACAGCCCTTCCAGCTCGTACTGCAGCATCAGCACGTCCGCGCGCCGCCTCGCCGCCTCGGAGGCATCCGGCATCAGCTTGCGCCATATATCCTCCAGCAGCATGCCCAGACAGCCGAGCAGCGCTTCGACAGGCGGTTCAGGCTGCGTGTACAAGCCTTCGTCGCGGAGCGTGCCGAACAGCCTTCCGTGCACGAGCCGCAGCAGCGTCTCCGTCTGGAACAGCGTGCCGTCCATATCGAAAATGACCGCTTCGGGCCTGAACAGCTTATTGATGCCGATTTCCTTCGCCATGCTCCCACCCTTTGCCTGATTGATTGCCATCATCATACGGGAAGCGCCCGCAATAGGCAACCTACCACTTGGAGGCGTCGATGTCTCCCGGCTTCAGCCCTTGCCATACATTGGGGATGCTGACCGCATCGGGGTCGTCGAACACCAGGAACGCGGTCGGCAAGTACCGTTCGCCATGCTGGGAAGACGGATTGTTGACAATCTCTCCGCCGTTCACCAGCACGGTGGACGAGCCGCCGTCGAGATTGGCCGCAATGACCGCGCCGTGATCCAGCAGGATATTCTGCACGTCGTACAGATCCGCCCCGATGCTGTAGCCCGGCTGGCGGCCGTCGATGACGACGAACAAGATCGATCCGTCCGCCTTCTGGCCCATCGCGGTGCGGGGAGCGATGCCCCAGCCGTCGCCATGGTTTTTGACGAGCCCCTTGCCGTTCACGATGATGCGCGGCTGGAACGTGACGCCTTCCTGAATGCCCAAATCCTCCAGCTGCTTCAGCGTGTAATGGCCGGCGATCATCTTGCCGCTCTTGTCGAGGCCGACGATCTGGGTGCTCTTGGATTTGTCGAGATCCTGGTAGAGCACCTTGCCGCGTGAAATGACGGCTCCGATCGGCTGGAAGCCGTTGCCCTTCCAGTTCGGGTCCGCGAATCCGCCGGCGTTGACTCCCGCGATCGCCCCGTAGCGCTTGACCATGCTCGTGACCTTTTCCCCTTTGCCCTTGGCGGCAGGAATGCCGAGCCGGATCTTGGTCGGATCGCTGACCGTCATCACGAAGCCCTTGAAGGACTTGCGGGATATCGGCTCGACGGTGACCAGCTCCTTCGGCTTGTCGGAAGCCGTCGACGAACCGGCCGGCTGCATGATCTCATGATGATCCGCCTCCTGGCCCATCTTGTCGAAGGACTGCTGGTAGGAGGCGACGCGCTTGTCCAGCTCCTCCTGGCCGATGAGATACTTGGCCCAGATGCGATGCTGCGTCGTAATCAGCGTATCCGCCGCCAGATAGCGGTATTCATTTCCGCTGGGGGTATAGAAAAGCCATGCGGCCAAAGCTCCGGATGCGACGATTCCGGCCGCGCACAACATCAGGCACAGGCGGAACAGACTTGCGAAAAATCCCCGTTTCTTGCGGCTCCGCTTCTTGCGGGCCTGCGAGCGGGAAGCTAATTGCGCCAACGTCATCCCTCTCTCCACATATAGTCAACGACTCAGACGAAGGGAGCGGGATGAAAGTTTCAGGAATAAATGGAAGCAGCGCCGCTGCTGCGGCAAGGTTCATCTATCCCTCCTTGGCTTCGGCTCTATCCGCGCGCAAGGAGCTGCTTCGCGGGCGGGAGGCATAGCTGTGCAGAACCATTCCGGCCATGACGACGATCATTCCGATCCAGGAAATCGGAGAAGGATAGGCGCTTCCGAGCAGCAGCATCTCTCCTCCCGCCGCGAACAGCACCTCCAGGGATTGGGTGGCCTCGACGGAAGCCATCTTCTCCGTGCTGCGTCGGGCCAGATCGGTGGCGTGGAAAAAGAGCACCGTAGCCGCCACTCCGGCAAACACGGCGATGAGCAGCGTCTGCAGCAGCTGGCCGCCGGACGGCGGTCCATCCATCGACCAGCCGAGCGCGGCCAGCAGCAGCCAACAAGGCAGGCTGGCAATCGTCATTCCCAGCACTCGCTGGTAGGCGTCCAGCCGGCCTCCGCAGAGCTCCATCATCTTGCGGTTGCCAAGCGGATAGGCAAAGGAGGCCACGACGACAGCCATGATCCCCAGCCATGCTTCTCCGGCGTCCAGCGGGCTCGCATATCCGATCTGCATCAGCGCGACGCCCGCAAGGATGATCAATGACAACGCAAGTCCTCTCAGCGGAAGCTTCTGACGCCTTCTGCGGGCTCCTTCCGAAGTCATGACCGTCTCATAGAAGAAAGGAACCAGCAGCGATCCGGATATGATCGTGATCTGCCACACCCCCGCCGTCAGCCAGCCGGGACTATAGGCGGCCGCATAGCAGATCGGGGCGTAGAACAGCCCGAAGCCGACAAAGCTCCACAGCAGCCAGCTGCCGGGCCTGAGCCTCATCTCCCGGAACAGGGGAAGCAGCCTGCCTCTCGCGCCGACGAGAAGCATGAGCAGCGGAACCATGAAGAAATATCGGAGCGATGCGCTCCAGAGCCAGCTGCCCCCCGCAAGCTCCATCCCGCGGTTGAGCACGAACGTGACCGCGAACAATAATGCCGATGCGGCGCCGAGCGCGATAGGACGCATGACGGCTCTCCTCCCTTTTTGCACAACTCAATCGCTTTAATGCTATTAAACCGCTTTTCGGCCAAGTAGGCCAGTGTCCGTTCCGCCCGTGCCGGCATAGGCTATAACATCCTTAATCCATCGGAGGCATGCGCATGTCATTTGTACCTGTAGGTCCCGGCTACCCGCCTTATCCGTACCCCTACCCTTATCCGCCCTATCCGGAAGTTGTTCCTCTCCCCATTCAGTACCCGATCGGCGGGTTCGGTCCTGGATTCGGTCCCGGGTTCGGTCCCGGCTTTCACGGCCCCGGCTTCGGTCCCGGGTTCCATGGCCCGGGCTTCGGTCCCGGCGGCTCCGGTTTCCACGGAGGGGGAGGCTTCCATGGCGGCGGTTTCCATGGCGGCGGTTTCCATGGCGGCGGACACCGTCCCCCTTCCATATTCGACCGCTGATTCTCTTGCCGTCCAAACAAAAAACGCCGGAGCGCCCCCGGCGTTTTTCCCTATGTTCCTGTAGACTCTTCTCGTTTTCCGATATGTCGCAGTTCGTTCAGAACATCTTCTTCTGGCCCATGTCCGCTTTGATAATTTCCACGGATTCCTTGAACCTCATCGCATGGACGATTTCCCGTTGGCGAAGGAACTTCAAGCTGTCCTGCAGATCGACGTCGTCCGTATAATCGATGAGCCATTGATAGGTGGCCCGGGCTTTCTCCTCTGCCGCGATATCCTCGTACAGATTCGCAAGCGGATCGCCCTTGGCCGCGATATAAGTAGCCGTCCAAGGAATTCCGGCGGCATTCTCGTAGAACAAGTCCCCGCCATGATTGACAAAATCGGCTCCCAGCCCCGCCGCTCTCAGCTGGTCGGGCGTTGCGTCCTTGGTCAGTTTGTAGATCATCGTCGCGATCATTTCCAGATGGGCGAATTCCTCCGTGCCGATATCGTTCAAGACTCCGATGACCTTATCGGGAATCGTGTAGCGCTGGTTCAAGTAGCGCAGCGCCGCCGCCAGCTCCCCGTCCGCCCCCCCGTACTGCTCCGTCAGGAATTTGGCCATCATGGGATCGCATTTGCTTACTCGAACCGGATACTGAAGCTTTTTTTCATAGAGCCACATCGTTCCACCCCGCTTTCCCGGTTATGAGACGCTATTGCCTTGTCCTGCTCCGCTTCATTCCCAGCTGTCTCTTTAGCCCGCGTCGCCAGGGG
Organism: Paenibacillus sp. D51F; assembly: GCF_053345695.1. Lineage (NCBI taxonomy): Bacteria > Bacillati > Bacillota > Bacilli > Caryophanales > Paenibacillaceae > Paenibacillus > Paenibacillus sp. D51F. Next base: position 22,927 of record NZ_JBKFAO010000007.1, read on the forward strand.
GAGCCTTGCCGGCTCCTCCCTCATCGACGCTGCGCACCCGCTGCACCTGCGCTGACAGCCGGCTCCGGCTATGTTGCCTGCTTGCCGCATTTCCGACCCTGCTGAACACATGCGGTCATACCTGCCACGGCCATGGAGTCTCGCTCCACTGCCATGGGTAACGGGAGTAGCTGTTGCCGAAGTTCACGAGCGGACCGAACTGCATTTCGAACTGCTGGGCGCAAGCCTGCCGTTTCTGGGCCAGCTGGTTGAACTGCTGGATCGCCTGCATGTCTCCCGGATGGGTGTTGAGATACAGATTCAGCTCCACAAGCGCGAAATCCAGCGTCTGGAGCTCCCTCAACTGGGCATAGTAGGCTTCCATGTCAAACACCTGCTTCTCCTCGCTCATAGATCCCGGTCAGCTCCTTCCGCATCTGGATTCGTAAGGACTGTAGAGCGCCGGCCACAGCGTGCCCAGCCTAAGCGCTTCCTCGAGCGGATACTGAGGCAGTCCCATCGGCTGATAGGGAATATACTGGTTGGGAGGGATGACGTACGTCTTCACCTGAATGGGCGGACAAGGATCGAACGGACCATGGAACGGGAACCACTCCCGGTATCCGGCTCCGGGCACGCCCGGAGGAGGAATTTCCCCGCCTTGATAGCCTGCCGGCTGGACGGCGCCGTACCCTCCTTGGGCTTGATTTCCGCCGTATCCGCCTTGATTCCCGTATCCGCCCTGAGCTCCATAGCCTCCCTGGACAGAAGCCTGGAACTCGGGCTCATTTCGATAGGTTCCGGGAGAATAGCCTTGATTCCCGATGACGCCGCCGTATGGACCCGGTGCAGCGCCGTACGAAGCCGGAGCTCCCGCTCCTTGCCTGCCTGCCTGCATGTTCATGCCATCATCCCTTCTGACTGACCTGGGCGCGTCGGCTCGTCAAGCCGGGACATTCGGCGCCCTGCTGTTATGCTCGTTTAAAGGGTATGTAGGATGGCTTTTCCAACTTGCCATAATTTTAAAAGACCGTGCGACCCGGCACGAATCGCAGGATGGCAGCTCCCAGCCGCCTGCATGATCGTCCTGCCGATAGAAGCCGCTTGTTCCGCACGCTCGGCATCCATTCCGATGCATGCAGGCAATCATGCCCGATATGGGAGCCCAGCCTCATCTCCCCGCGACTGGACGCGAATCGACAGCTCGGGCTATGACGGCGAACAAACGGGCCGCATCCGCTCCGGATGCCGTCATGTACTCCGCTCCGGCTCTGTCCAAGCCCATCCATACGGATGCGGTATAACGTGCCGTATACCCGACGAACCAGGCATCCCGGCTCGATCCGGGAGGACCGCCCTCCAGCTGCGTCGTGCCGGTCTTGCCGGCCACTTCTCGACCCAAGCCCGCCTTCCTGCCGGTTCCGTCCCGGGCGGCGCCTTGCAGCATGGAGGTCATGGCGGCCGCGGTTTCCGCCGACATCGCCCTCTTGCCGGCAGGCTGGAAGGCATAGACGATTCTGCCATGCCGATCCGTGATGCTGCGGATGAGATGCGCTTCCTCATAGCTTCCTCCGGCCGCGAACGCCCGGTAAGCCTGGGCCATCTCAACCGGCGTAACTCCGGAAGACAGTCCTCCGAGCGCAATCGCCAGATGCCGGTCTTCCTTCCCTAGCCGGATACCGAGCCCCGAGGCGAATTTCACCGAGGCTTGCAGCCCAATCTGCTGAAGGAGCCATACCGCGGGGGAATTGATCGAATTCTGGACGGCCTGCCGCATCGGGACGCTTCCTCTGTATACCCCTCCCGGATTCGTCGGGGCGTAGCCGCCGTAGCTGGCTTTGCGGTCCTCCAGCATGGATTCCGGGGAGTACAAGCCCGTCTCCAGCGCCGGTCCGTATACGGAGATCGGCTTGAATGCCGAGCCGGGCTGGCGGCGGGCGAACGCACGGTTGAATCCGCCCGAGGCCCCGCTGCTGCCTCCCGCGAAGGCCATGATCTCGGCAGTCCCGTTGTCCAGCACGACGGCAGCCGCTTGAACCGGCTTGCCGAGAGAGCTCTTGGGCAGATCGGCATCTCTGGCAAGCTTCTTCTCGATGTCAGCCTGCAAGCCCGCATCCAGACCGACCGCAACCGTGTATCCCCCGCCGAGCAGCTCCTCTTCGGACAGCGAAGCTCTCTCCCCCGCCTCCCGGATGACGGCTTCTGCGAGAGAAGCGCTCGCCGGCTTTTTCGGCGCCGCAGGCGCCTTGTAATCGACGGCGCCGGCCATCTCCATTTGCCGCTGCGTAATATATCCTTGCTCGCGCATGAGCCGCAGGACGACTTGGCGCCGCTCCTTGCTGCGCTCCGGGTGGTCGATCGGATTGTACAGCGCCGGTCCCTTCGGGATGGCTGCGAGCGTCGCAATCTGCCACAGCTCCAGACGCTCCAGCCTCGACTCGCCGAAGTAGCGCTCAGCCGCCGCTTTCACACCGTACAGCTGCTTGCCCATGTAGACCCGGCTCAAATACTGGCGGAGCAGCTCGTCTTTGGAATAGCGCCGTTCCAAGGAGAGCGCGGCGGCCATTTCGAGAGCTTTGCGCAGCAAGCTCTTCTCATTGGACAGATAGGCCGTCCTGGCGAGCTGCTGCGTGATGCTGCTGCCTCCCTCGACGATCCGGCCGCTGGAGACATTTGCTGCCGCGGCTCTGAGCAGGGCGCGGAAGTCGATGCCGCCATGCGAATAGAACCTTTTGTCCTCCGTCGCCACGAAGGCTTCCTTCAACAGATGAGGGAGCTGCCGCTCCAGCTCTCCTCCACGATATCCATACTGCGGGCTCGTCAGCACGCCCAGCTGCTTGCCCTGGCGGTCGATCAGAAGCGAGGGCGCGACCGGCTCGCCAAGTGCGCGCGCGCCGTCCGTGACGGCGTCTCCCGCCCAGTGCAGCGCGGCGATTCCGAGCATGCATAAGGCTGCCGCAACCGCAGCCGCATCGAACCAGAAGCGGCTTTGCCATAAGGGAAGGCGGCTCCACGGCTTCTTAATATTCCCTTTCATCCGGCGCATCGGACTTGTCCGTCCTTTCTCCATTCCGCTGCTCCCAGCGCTGCATGCGTCCCCGAATGTCGGCCAGCTGCTTCTCCGCTTCATGCAGGGAGTTTCTCATCATCGCCTCTTTCGGCAGCCTTTCCGCAGTCGGCAGGCAGGCTTCATACTCTTCCCGCAGCTTGCCGGAGCGCCAATGGTAGAAAACCAGAAAAAGGGCGGCACATGCCATCAGCAGCGCCGGTTTGGCGCCGACATGATTGACGATCCAGGCAGCCGACCGGGCCGGCAGGCTCCCTCTCCCGATTCCGCTTGACCGGGTCAACAATCTCAGCAGCCGCAGCAGCAAGTATCCGCAAGCTCCGCTGAGAATGGCCGATGAAACGCATGCGAGATAAAACTTTCTTCGGATGGCTTCAAATGACATGCCGCAATCCCTCCCTATGATTACGACCTTACCAGGAAGTTCTTAATAATCGCGGGAGATGCGGCTTAGGAAATTCTTAACTTTCCGGCAGGAGATGAATATTCACGCGAGAGAAGAATCTCCCAGCATCGTTCCGAAGGAACCCGGGGATCCTTCCCTGCCAGGAGGAGGACTTCGAAATTCCGTTCGCTGCCAGAAGAAGGAACCCCCAAATCCCGCAGCGTACGGGGCTGTGCTACAATAGGTGGAAAAAAATACAAAAAGGGGGTTCCTCATGTTTGGAACGGATGTGACAGCGAAATTCGCGCCTTTCGGGGCGGCCCATCTGGCCAGCCTGCTGCTCATTGCCGCCGTCGTGCTGGCCGTCTATCTGCTTCGCCGCAAGCTCGCCCTGAGGCCGGCTCCCGGACGCTTCATCCTGGCGGCGCTGCTGGCGGCATGCGAGATTCTGCTCAATGTCTGGTATGTACGCGGAGATGTATACAGCCCCTCTTCCACGCTGCCGCTCGAGCTGTGCAGCATCTCCTTGTACTTATCCGTCCTGATGCTGCTGCTGCGCAGCCGTTTTCTGTTCGGCATCGTCTACTTCACGGCGATCGGTGGCGCTCTCCAGGCACTGGCCACGCCTGTGCTGGCATACGCTTACCCACATTTCCGTTTCCTGGAATTTTTCATCGCGCACGGCCTGCTGATCGTCTCCGCCCTCTACATGGTCTGGGTAGAAGGATTCCGGCCGACGCTGCGCTCCGTCTTCACCGCCTGGGCAGCCGTCAATGTCATCGCCGTCTTCGTTTATGCCGTCGACAGGCTGACGGGAGCCAACTATATGTTCCTTGCACGCAAGCCTTCGTCCTCCTCGCTGCTGGATGTCCTCGGTCCTTATCCGTGGTACATCCTTTCGCTCGAGCTGGTCGCGCTGCTGCTCTTCTTCCTGCTGTATCTGCCCTTTGCCCGCATCAACCGTGCAGAGGACAGCAAGCAGCCGGCCGCCTCCTGAAGGCTTCTTTATCCGCATGGCTGTGGATGCGCGGAGTATTCGCGGCTCATGCCTCCCCCATGAGGCAAGCGGATCGACCCGAGCAGCCGCACAAAAAAGCCCGCTGCTCCTGGTTATGCCAGAGCAGCGGGCTTTCGCCTTCGTTACAGCCGAATCCGGAGCTTGAACAGTCCGGCCTTGCGGGCGGCCATGTAGATGATGACGACCAGCGGTCCGATGAACACGCCGATGACGCCGACCAGCTTGAAGCCTACATACAGGCTGACCAGCGCGGAGATCGAGCCGATGCCGACGGAATCTCCGAGAATCTTCGGCTCGATGATCCGCCTGACGACCGTAATGACGAGGAACAGCACCAGCAGGCCGATGCCCGTCCCGACTTGGCCCGTCATCATGAGGTAAGCTGCCCAAGGGACGAGCACGGACCCGGTGCCGAGAATCGGCAGTATATCCACGACGACGATCAGCAGCGCGATGGCCAGGGAGTAGTTGATCCCGAGAATGACGAGGCCGAGCAGCGTGATGATGTACGTGACGAGGCTTAGCAGCAGCTGGGACCGCAGGAATCCGAAGATGGACGACTTGAGATTGTCCAGCACCGATCCGACCTGCAGCTGGGAATCCTCGTGGAACTGCGACAGGAATGACTTGCGCATCGTATTCAGGCTGAAGCTGAACATGTAAACGGCTACGATGAACACGATGAAGAAGATGAACATTCCCGGCAGCCCCGAGGCGAACTGGACGACGGACTTGGAGAAGCCCGTGACGACGGACATCAGCGTCCCGGTCAGGCCGCCCAGCACCTTCTCGAGCTGCGCCGCCGCATCGGGAGGCATGTTCGTGTACAGGTCCTTGGCGTTGTCGGTCGTATGCAGGAAGTATTGGTTGGCATCCGCCACCATGCCCGGCACGCGATCCCAGAAGGCGATGAGCTCGGCGATCAGCTTGAAGCCGATGCCTCCCGCCAGCGCAAGCAGCGCAAGCGTGAACAGCGTGCAGGAGACGATCGCCGCGGACAGCCGGTTCATCCTCGCCCGGCGCATCAGCAGGCCGTTCAGCGGCTCCAGGAAGATGGCGACGACGAGAGCGAGCAGGAACGGAGCCCCCACGGTGAAGCTCAAGTACAGCAACAGCAGGCCTACTGCGATGAAAACAAGGGTTTTGACAGACATCGGCTTCTCTCCCCAAGGGGTGCGGCGCCCCTGGCTGATCCCGGCCGCATCCCCGGCAAGAGCTGTGTCCAGCCTCTCAGGGTTCAGCTGTCGGCCTGCTCCGCCTCTGCGGGAAGGGCTTCGGCTGCGGGATCGCGGTAGATATGTACGCGCAGCACGCGAAGTCGCTGGCAATCTGCTATCTCAAATACATATTCGCCATAGACGACTTTCTTGCCTCTTGCAGGATTTCCTTCCAGCCGGATGAAGAGCCATCCTCCGATGGAATCGACATCGTCATCCTCGATGTCGAGGCGGAACATATCGTTGATATCGTCGATGAGCATGCGCCCCTCGACGGTCGTCACCTGATCCTTGACGACGACGCTCGGCTGGTCCTGGTCGAATTCGTCATGGATCTCTCCCACGATCTCCTCGAGGATCATCTCCGTCGTCAGCATGCCGGCCGTGCCGCCGTACTCGTCCACGACGATGGCCAGCTGCGAATGGCGGCGCTGCATCAGCTGCAGCACCTGGCTGATCTCCATCGATTCCGGCACGTTCAGCACCGGCCGGATCAGCTCGCGCACATTATGGTCGCGTCCCGCATCCGCCGTCAACAGGTCGGTGATATGGACGAACCCGATGATCTGATCCTTGTCCTCCAGGCCGACCGGATAGCGCGTATGCTTGGTGCGGTAGACGATGTTCAGGTTGTCGCCGAAGGACAGGTTGGCGAAAAGGCAATCCATATCCGTCCGGGGCAGCATGACCTCGCGGGCCACCATGTCGGAGAAATCGAAAATATTGTCGACGAGCTTCATTTCGTTGGAATCGATGACTCCGCTCTTGGCGCTCTGGTTGACGAGCAGGCGGATCTCCTCTTCGGTATGGGCCGTCTCATGCTCGCTGGCCGGAGCGATGCCGAACAGCTTCAGCAGGCCGTTGGCAGCTCCGTTGAGCACGACGATCGCCGGCTTGAACACCTTGTAGAAGAACATGAGCGGTCCGGACAGCCAGAGGGAAACGTCCTCCGCCTTCTGGATGGCCAGCGACTTGGGAGCGAGCTCGCCGAGCACGATGTGCAGGAAGGTGATGACCAGGAACCCGATGATCAGGGATACCGTCGAGATGACCGATTCGCTCGTGACTCCGAACTTGAACAGCAGAGGCTCCACGATCATATGCGAGACGGCCGGCTCGCCGACCCAGCCCAGTCCGAGCGAAGCCAGCGTAATGCCGAGCTGGGTCGCCGAGAGGTAAGCGTCGAGACGATGCGTGACCCGCAGCGCGTATGCGGCTTTCTTGTTGCCTTCGGAGCGCAGCTGCGTCAGCCGCGTCGAGCGTACCTTGACGAGCGCGAACTCGGCCGCAACGAAAAATCCGTTGAGCAGCACGAGAACGGCGACAAGGGCAAGGTTGAGAATAATTTCGCCAGGAACGAATTCTTTGGTCATTTCGGATACCCTCCATCAATAGTAAGCAGGCATGGAGCCTTTTTCACCCCTATTCCCCGAAATCGGCCCCGCCGAAGCAGTCGGCGCGGCCGCGGCAGGGCTACAAAATCGCTTTTTTCGACAAGAAGTCGGTATCCCGGTAATACATGTCCTTCACGAGCAGGTTCGGACCGCAGCAAGCGGCTGCCGGACAGTGGCAGTTGACGCTGCGGCTCAGCGGATGCTCCAGCCAGCGGCCGAACACATCGTCCAGCCGGTCGCGGCCGATATTGCCGAAGGCCGGAATATCGCTGAAGTCCGTGACGAACACATCGCCCGTAAACAGGTTGACGTTGAGACGGTTGCGGCCGTCCGGGTCGTTGCGCACGGTGACCCGGGATTCGCCGCGCAGCCTGGCAAGCAGCCTGCGGTCCTCTTCATCATCGCTGCAGGAGTAGAACGGGAGCGTGCCGAACAGCATCCACATCGATTCGTCGCGGCAATCCAGCAGATCCGATACGGCCGCCCTCATCTCTTCCTTGGACAGCGCGGGCAGATCGCTCGCCCATGCGCTCGGGTACATCGGGTGCACCTCGTGGCGGGCGCATCCCATCTCCCGGATCAGCTGGTGGATTTCGGGCATTTTGCGATGGGTGCGGTAATTGATCATGGATTCGGCGGACACGAGCACGCCGTCTTCGCTGAGCCTGCGCGCATTGTCCATCATCCTTTCGTACATGCGGACCGCGGCTGTCTTCGGCACGGCATGCCCCGAACGGGCGAAGCCGACCTCATGGAAATCTTCCGCAGAAGTATAGTTGAAGGAGATGTGCATCACGTCCAGATATGGAGCGATAAGGGCATAGCGGCCGTAATCGAGCGTCACGTTGGAATTGAGTTGCGAACGGATGCCCCGGCTGCGCGCATACTGCAGAATAGGCACGATATAGTCCTTGACCGTGCGCTCCGAATAGGACGGCTCGCCCCCGGTTATGCTGATCGTCCGCAGCTGCCCGACTTCGTCGAGGCGGCGGAGCAGAAGCTGCAGAGGCAGCTTGTCCGGCTCCCGCATCGTCAGCGTGTCGCCGACCGCGCAATGCTCGCAGCGCATATTGCATAGATTGGTGACCGTGAACTCCACGCTTGTCAGCGCATGGCTGCCATGCCGGGCGAGGCTCTCCAGCGGATCCCAAGGATCGTTGGCCGGAGAGAGGGGAGCTGACGTTTGTTGCAGGTTGGAAGTCATTTCTAACAGCACCTTAATTCTTCGTAGTAGACATCTGGGTCTATTGTACTTCTACGGCTTGGACATATCAAACGGCTCCCGGCCGTTCGGAAGCAAATAAAAGCAGGCCTCTCTCGAGGCCTGCTCACGATGGGCTTCATTCATGGGGCTTGGATTTCGTCCGTCATTCCGGCCGCCAAATCCCGAAGCTATACGCCTACAGCGGCGGTCTCCTCCGGCTGCTCGTCGTTGACGCCCGCGATCATGCGGGTGAGCTGCAGGCTCATGTCGATCTCGTAAGGAGCGTTCAGCCGCATCCCGACGTCATCCTGCAGCACCCTCACGATAGGGCGATGCGGACAGGTAGCCCGGACATCCACGACGACTCCGACTTCACCGGTCTGCAGACGTACGGTCATGCCGATCGGGTAGATCGCGACCTTGTCGCGGAACAGCTGCACCATCGACTGCTCGTACTGCGTACCGGTACCCGCATACAACGCCTCAACCGCCTGATGGGGGAGCATCGGGTTCCGGTAGATCCTGTTGGTCGTCATGGCGTCGTAGGAATCCACCATTCCGATCCATTTGGAGAAGTCGTGAATCTCCTTGCCCGCCAGCCCGTGAGGGTAGCCGCTTCCGTCCAGCCGTTCGTGGTGCTGGAGAGCGCAAAGAGCTGCGAGAGGAGGGATATTCGGCTCATTCGCCAATATTTCATGCCCGTACAACGTATGGCGCTTCATTTCCTCGTATTCTTCTCGAGTAAGCGTGCCCGGCTTCTTGAGCACCTCCGAGGAAATCCGGGTCTTGCCGACGTCGTGGAGCAGCGCTCCCATGCCGAGCATCATGAGCTTGTCCCTGGAGTAGCCATGCGATATTCCAAGCATGGTCGTATATACGCATACATTGAGCGAGTGCTGATAGAGGTAATGGTCGATCGAGGCCATGTTCATCAGCATGACGACGGATTCCTTATGGGAGGTCAGATCGTCGATGACCCGGTTCATCACATCGGCAAGCTGCTTGCCGACAAAGGGATAGGCGACCCCCCGCTTGCGCGGAGGCGCGTCCATCATCTGGCGGAAGCTGCTGCGGATCTCGGTCATCGCTACCCTCATCGTGTCTTCGCTGATCAGCTCCGGCACGATGATGTCTTCCGTGAATTCATCCTGTATATAAAGGAAATTGATATGGCATTCCTTGAGCCGCTCGATGATTCGGGCGGTCAGCTCCATTCGTTCTCCAAGGAGCACGATCCCTTCTTCGGAGAGAATCTTCTTGGCCAGTATCATCCCCGGCCTGCACATGCTGAGAGGCATCAGAATCATTCCCAGGTCGCTCCTGCCGTCCATAAATTTCACGAGTCGATAATGCTGAGCATACGTATTCGTTTATCGGCATGTCCGAACCGGAATGTTATGCTTCTCCGGCCGCGCGCATCAAGGACGCAGCCGGGTGCGCCGGAGGAAGCAGCCGTCCAGGCCGGCAGGGCTCCGCAGCTCTCCGGCCAGGACATGGCGAAGGAATTCGGGCAGGAAATACTTGATGTCCCGGCCTTCTTTCAGGGACAGATAGCCGACGCCGAACGTGAACATGTCCAGCGTTCCGACCGGATATTCCCTGTCGTCGTCCAGATCGCTCCCGCCTGCCTTCAGCATCGTGATGCGGCTGCCGGCAGGGCGGCGCTCATCCCACTCCAGCTCGAGTCCATCCATGGCCAGGCATCCGAGCACCCTGCCGCGGAAGCCGAAGCCGCGAATCTCCATGCGGGTGTACTCCTCCAGCAAAGACTGCTCCAGCGCCAGGCGGATCTGGCTGCCCTTGAGCAGAATGCGGCAAGGGTTGACCGGAGAGGGGCACAGCGAGTGCAGCAGTCCGTCGCTGATCTCGCCCGCCGCCAGGCCGCCGAGCAGTTGCCCGGAATTGACGAGGCCGATATCGGCTCCCGTCCAGCGGCGCACTCCGGCCGCCAGCAGGTTGGCGAGCGGAGATTCGCGGTCCGTATCGAGAGGGAGCGGCCGGTCCAGCACCGCGCAGGCTCGCGACATGCTGAGCCGGGCTGATTCCTTGAAACGCTCCAAAATCATGGCCGCCCGCGGCTCCTCTTTCATGGAAGCCGTCGCGATGAGGCCGGCCTGAAACGTCAGCCGGCCGCTCTCGGCATCTCTTCCGATCTCGATCCTGCCCACATGCTCGCCGAATTTTCCGGTACCGCACAGCAAGGTCGTCCCGACTGCGATCGGCTCGTCCAGCTGATGATGCGTGTGGCCGCCGAGAATGAGGTCGATGCCGGGGATTTCTTCAGCCAGCCTGCGGTCTACCGGAAGTCCCAGATGGGACAGGACGACCAGGACATCGACCGTTGGACGCAGCTGCTCCGCCTGCTCCCGGATCGCTTCGACCGGATCCTTGACCGTCCATCCGAGCAGGCCGTAGAAGTTCGGATATGGCGCCGTAGCTCCGATCAGTCCGATGGCCAGACCGTTTTTAGGGATGACCAGGGAGGGCAGCAGCCATTCCGGAAGCTCGCCGGCATCGGCATCCTCCAGATTGCAGCAGAGCACCGGGAATCTCGCTTCGCAGCCGTACAGCCGCTCCAGCTCTTCCTTGGTATATGTCAGCCCTTCGTTGTTGCCCGGCACGCCGGCTTCATATCCGGCGGCGTTGAGGAGCTCGATATTGACGCTGCCTCCGCTTCCTTCCGTCTCCGGCCTCATCCGGTCGAGATGGTCGCCGATGTCGACGGCCATGACCCGGTCCGCTCCCCAAGTCCGCCGTGTATCCGCGATATAATCCGATATTCGGGCCGCCTCTTCCAGACGGCTGTGGATATCGTTGCTGTGGAGCAGCACGACGAGCGGCTCCCGATCTATGATTCTCTCATCCATGGACATCCTCCCGCTGGGCTCCAGGTTATGATCTATGAATGGCGTCTTCCAACAGCCGCTGATGTACAGTTAAGCCCGAAGCCCTTCAGCCGCCGATCTGGGACATCCGCCGGGCAGTAGGAGTATGGCTCAGCATTTCTCCATGCAGCTTGGCCGCCATCTCGTGGTTCTCGGGCTTGAGCCTGGCCGCTCGGAAGAACAGCTCGCGCATGGCAGCCGGATTCCCCAGCGCCTGCTTGACGTTCAGCTCATCCACCCAGTACAGGCAAGGCTGCAGGCTTCCGTCCGCGGTCAAGCGGAGCCTGTTGCAGGCGGCGCAGAAGCGGTCGCTGACGGGATGGATCAGCCCGAACGAGCCGGAAGCTCCGGAGAACGCCCAATTGTCCGAAGGGCCGTTGCCGGCAAGCCGCGACACCGGCGCATAGGGAATGCCGAGCCCGCCTGCTTCCTCCATGACTCGGCCGAGAGGAAGATAAGCGTTTCTCCACTGCTCGTCGTCATGGCCGATCGGCATGTATTCAATGAAACGGACATGCAGGGGATGCTCGATCGACATCCGCAGGAACGATCGGATCTCATCCTCGTTGATTCCTTTGAGCAGGACGCAGTTGAGCTTGATCGGGCCCAGTCCTGCCCGCGCGGCCGCCTCGATGCCCGCAATGACCTGCTCCAGCCCGCCGCGCCTGGCGATGAACCGGAAGCGCGCCGGATCCAGCGTATCCAGGCTGATGTTGACGCGGTCCAGGCCTGCATCGCGGAGCGCCTCCGCATGTCTGGAGAGCAGCATCCCGTTGGTCGTCATGGAAATCTCCTCGATGCCCTCGACGGCCTTGAGACTGCGGATGAGGCCGTCCAGACCCGGACGTACGAGCGGCTCTCCTCCGGTGATGCGCAGCTTGCGGAAGCCGAGGGCCGCCGCCGACTGGACGACCTCGACGATATGGTCGTAGCTCAGCAGCGTGTCGGAATCTGCGAACTGCATGCCTTCTTCTGGCATGCAGTAGAGGCAGCGCAGGTTGCAGCGGTCCGTGACCGATATGCGCAAATAGTCGTGGATCCGGCCGAATCGATCGCTCAGCATCTCGCTCTCCCCCTCCTGATTGTTTTATCAGTTTAACATTTTTGCAGGACATATGATATGCTGGAAGCAAACTAGCCGCTAAAGACAGGTGAGATCAACTCCATGAAATATGCATGGAAAATCGCTTTATTCGCCGGGCTGCCGGAGAGAATCGGCATGCCGGAAATCACGCTGGAGCTGCCTGAGGACAGCATGGCCGCTGGCAGCCTCAAAGCCGCCGTCGCCGCCGCTTATCCGGCTCATGCGGGCCTTATCGATGTCAGCTTTGTCGCCTGCAACGAGGCTTACGCCGCAGACGGGCAGATCGTGGGCTGCGGCGACAAGCTCGCCCTTCTTCCTCCCGTCTCCGGCGGGGAAGACAAGCCCTTCGGCAAGGAGGACGACAGCCGCGCTAAGCGCTACGTCATCACCTCGGCGCCGCTCGACGCAGGCCGGGTCTCCTCCCTCGTCCTTCACCCCGATCACGGAGCTGCCCTCGTGTTCATCGGCACGACGCGGGAGTGGACGCATGGCAAGCGGACCGTCCTGCTGGAATATGAAGCCTATGAGCCGATGGCGCTGCGGATGCTGGAACAGATCGGAGCGGAGCTGGCCGAACGATGGCCCGGCACCATCAGCGCCATCCACCATCGCATCGGCCCCGTCGCCGTCGGCGAGGCCAGCGTCGTCATCGCCGTCTCCTCGCCGCATCGGGACGGAGGCTACGATGCGAGCCGCTACGCGATCGAACGGCTCAAGCAGGTCGTGCCGATCTGGAAAAAAGAGATTTGGGAAGACGGATCCGAATGGAAGGGGCATCAGCAAGGGCCTTGGAATCCACTCGCGGACATTCCGTCATCGCCCGTGGAGGGATGAGCATGGACGAAGCAGCGGCAGACGGAGTCATCGCCGCCGGACAGCTCCCCCCTTCCTCCACTCGCTACGCGCGCCAGATCCGCTTTGCTCCTGTCGGAGAGGCAGGCCAGCATTCCCTTGCCTCCTCGCGGGCAGCCGTCGCGGGAATGGGCGCTCTCGGCTGCGTCATCGCCTCCCATCTGGTCCGCAGTGGAGTCGGGGAAGTCGTGCTGATCGACCGGGATATCGTGGAATGGAGCAACCTTCAGCGGCAGATGCTCTACTCCGAGCGGGACGCGGCGCTCGGCACGCCCAAGGCGGCGGCTGCGGCCGCGCGGCTGCGGGAAGCGAACAGCTCGGTCCGCGTCTTTGCCGAAATCGCCGATCTGACCTCAGCCAATGCGCCCAGCCTGCTGGCCGGAGCGGATATCATCGTAGACGGCACCGATAATTTCTCGACCCGCTATCTCATCAACGACTATGCCGTCAAACACGGCATTCCGTGGGTGTATGGCGGAGCCGTCGCCGCAAGCGGAATGACGCTGACCGTCATTCCTGGAGAGACGCCTTGTTACCGCTGCCTGTTCCCCTCTCCGCCGGCGGGCGGGACTGCCGACACCTGCGAGACGGCCGGAGTGCTCTCCCCGCTTGTCGACATCATCGGTTCCCTGCAGGCGATGGAAGCCATCAAATGGCTGACGGGAAACAGGGAAGCGCTGAGCGGATCGCTCCTGCAGCTGGATGTATGGCGCAACTCGTGGATGCAGGTATCGGCGGGCAATGCCAGGAAAGCCGATTGCCCCTGCTGCTCCAGAAGAGAGTTCGACTTCCTGGAAGAGCTGCAGCAGGAGTCTTCTGCCGTCCTGTGCGGCGCCTCTTCCGTGCAGGTCACGCCTTCGCGCACTCTGGAGCTCGATCTCCAGCAGCTCGCTTCGCGGCTGGCATCCAGCGGCCGCGCGGAGCTGGGCCCCTATAGTCTCCGCTACCGATCCGAGAGCGGATTGACGGTCATAATTTTCCCAGATGGAAGGGCACTAGTCCAAGGTACTCATGACCCTATTAAAGCAAAGGGCCTTTATACCGATATAATAGGTGAATAGGTTCAACTTTCACCCTATGCTTCCTGTATTTAGGATTATTTAGATAAGGGTGGGCAGCAGAATATAAACACTGTCGAGGTGCAACATGAGGGTGCATGTATCGGAAATCAAAGAAGGCGATCGGCTTAACAGCGACGCATTCAACCAGTTCGGGCTGAACGTCATGTCCAGCGGCACGATGCTGCGGTCATACGAAATCAGCAAGCTGTTGCAGCACGGAATCGATTACGTCGATTTGGAGGAGCTGCCGGCGGCAGAGATCGCTGAATTCGGACACAGGACGATCGAGTCCGGGTTGTCGCCCAAATGGCTGCCTGCCATGAAGCCGCTTTATGAGAGCGCTATTTCCGGATGCGAGGGTTTGTTCCGCCAGGCTGCAGGGGAAGGAAAAGTAACGGAAGAAGACGTCGAGCGCACCTTCCAGCCGCTCATGTCCAGGTTCCAGATGGAACGCGATGTCGTCTCCATGCTGCTCCTGCTGAATACGACCGATGACTATACGTACCAGCACTCGGTCCAGGTCGGAATGCTGTCCTATTACCTCTCCTCATGGATGGGGCATGAAGAGCAGGAATCGCTGCGCATCGGCAAAGCCGGCTTTCTCCATGACATCGGCAAATGCAGGATCCCCAAGAGCATCCTGAACAAGCCCGGGAAGCTGACCCCGGAAGAATACAAGGAAATCAAGCGCCATACCCTGTACGGAGAAGAAATCATCCTTAATTCCTACGAAGACCCCTATCTCTCCACGGCTGCCCTGCAGCATCACGAGCGCATGAACGGGAGCGGCTATCCCCATGGGATCAGCAACGAAGATATCTCCCCGATCGCCAAGATCGTGGCCGTCGCAGATGTGTACAGCGCCATGATCTCAGCCCGCGTCTACCAGGAAAAGCGCGACTTGCTCTATGTGCTTCGGGAGCTGTACCGGATGAGCTTCCATGAGCTTGACCCGATTACGACCCACACCTTCATCCGGCATATGATCCCCAACTTCATCGGCAAGCGGGTCGACCTCGACTCCGGGCAATCCGGCATCATCGTCATGACTCATCCAACGGAGTTTTTCCGCCCTCTCGTTCAGATGGAGGAAGAGTTCATCGACCTGACGATTGAACGCGAGTATGAAATTACCCAGGTTTATATGTAAAAAAAAGACCGCCCCGGATATGCCGGTGGCGGTCTTCTACTGCTAGTGCGAATCCCAAGGAGTCAAACATCGGATTCCTCCGATCTTCACGTCAGAGCCAGGCTCATGATCCATTGCTCCCCAAGATTCCCTGTCCGTCTGCGGCCGGTATCCTTGAAGCCGGTTTTGACGTACAGCCGCTGGGCCGCTGTGTTCTTGCCGTTCACGGCCAGCACGACCTCGTCGCGGCCGGGAAGCTCCCGATGGACAAACTCCGCCAGGAGCTCCAGAGCTGCGGTGGCGCAGCCGCGGCCCTGCATGGAATGACCGATGGAGAATGCTGTGAGCAGCAGCGCTTTCCGATTGTCCGTGTAATCCTTCACCCGATCGCTCGCATGGAGGACGAAAAAACCGACTGGCTCTCCGCCAGCCAGAATGACGACCGGGAATCTGCCCGGAGATTCCTCCAGCATTTCTGCCGGCATGGCCGTGAACTGAGCTTGCTCCTTCGGCAGCTTGAACCGGCTCAAGCCTTCGAGATGATGGGGCTTGTACATGTCCAAGGATACCTGCTGGGACTGATTCATGCCGCAATTCCTCCGTATGTCATTGTTCATAAGCTGCTTATTCCGACGATGATCTTGAAGGCATTTCTGCCTTTCCGGATGCGCTTGAAGCCTTCCCGGGTATCCAGAATGAATACCGTCCTCCGGATCCATATGCGAATGTAGGCGGAACGCGGCTTCAGAGGTCCGAGAATGCCCCTCTGTTCGTGTTCCGTACCGTCCGCAAGCTCGATCTCCGTCCGGAGGAGCCAGCTGTTCCCGAATCCGAATTCAATGTATTTCAAGAATATAGGCCCCCCGGAAGACTTGTCCACTACCATTATGCAAGCGGGGCAGCATAGTTGTAAATATCACGGCGGTCGCGATCCCCTGCATGATCTTGTAGGCCATCGTAATGGGCCGGTTCGTTCCTTGACGGCTTTTAATCAGGTACTCGCTCTCGGCACACTGCTGCAGACTTGCTTTACCCGTTTTCGGTTCACTGTCGAGGTCGCCATCACGACACTGAAGTGAATTCAGTTGCAAGACGTCCGATGGCTGCGATTCAATGTCATAAGAGATTATTTCAAAACCGTATGCAAGCGTGAAGGTTACCGATTCTCCCCCCACACACCCTCAGGCATACGCATGCCGTGCACCTGCTGGAAGCCCGTGCAAATAAAAATACGTATCCGAGGGACTTGGGCACGCAAGCGTGAAAGTCACTGCGGATACGTATCTGCACGTTACGTGAAAGAACGAGGGCAATGCCCTTGATCTTTACGCGAAGTATCTTAGTTTGTTGGCAAATTCAGGGTTCCTGGAACCAGAAAAGGCTCGGTGAATAACCGTTATCCAATGCTTCCTTCCATCTCGAACTTGATGAGACGGTTCATCTCGACGGCGTACTCCATCGGCAGCTCCTTGGTGAACGGCTCGATGAAGCCCATGACGATCATCTGAGTCGCCTCGGCTTCCGTCAGGCCGCGGCTCATCAGGTAGAAGAGCTGGTCCTCGGATACTTTGGAGACGGTGGCTTCATGCTCGAGCGTCACGTTGTCGTTCATGATCTCGTTGTACGGGATCGTGTCGGACGTGGACTGGTTGTCGAGAATGAGCGTATCGCATTTGATGTTGGCTTTGGCGCCCTCGGCGTTGCGTCCGAAGGAGGTCAAGCCGCGGTAGGATACTTTGCCGCCGTGCTTGGAGATCGACTTGGAGACGATCGTCGAAGTCGTGTCGGGAGCAAGGTGGATCATCTTCGCGCCGGCATCCTGATGCTGGCCTTTGCCTGCGACGGCGATGGACAGAACCATGCCTTTCGCTCCGCGGCCCTTCAGGACGACAGCCGGGTATTTCATCGTCAGCTTGGAGCCGATGTTGCCGTCGACCCACTCCATCGTGGCGTTCTCTTCGGCAACGGCGCGCTTGGTGACGAGGTTGTAGATGTTCGGAGCCCAGTTCTGGATCGTCGTGTAGCGGACGCGTGCGTTCTTCTTCACGATGATCTCGACGACCGCGCTGTGCAGCGAGTTCGTGCTGTAGACCGGAGCCGTGCAGCCTTCGACGTAGTGCACGAAGCTGTCTTCGTCGGCGATGATGAGCGTGCGCTCGAACTGACCCATGTTCTCGGAGTTGATGCGGAAGTAAGCTTGCAGAGGCACCTCGCATTTTACGCCTTTAGGAACATAGATGAAGCTGCCGCCGGACCATACCGCGCTGTTCAGAGCCGCGAACTTGTTGTCCGTCGGAGGAATGACCGTGCCGAAGTGCTCGCGGAAAATCTCGGGATGCTCGCGGATAGCCGAGTCGGTATCCATGAAGATAACGCCTTGCTTCTCGAGGTCTTCCTGCATGCTGTGGTAGACGACCTCGGACTCGTACTGGGCGGATACGCCGGCGAGGAACTTCTGCTCGGCTTCCGGAATGCCCAGCTTGTCGAACGTCTCCTTGATTTCCTGCGGCACTTCTTCCCATGTCTTGCCTTGCTTCTCGGAAGGCTTGACGTAGTACTGGATGTCGTTGAAATCAAGATCGTCCATGTTGCCGCCCCATGTCGGCATCGGCATTT
The DNA here is from genome assembly GCF_053345695.1 of Paenibacillus sp. D51F. NCBI lineage: Bacteria > Bacillati > Bacillota > Bacilli > Caryophanales > Paenibacillaceae > Paenibacillus > Paenibacillus sp. D51F. The sequence goes on from NZ_JBKFAO010000007.1 coordinate 40,818, forward strand.
TGTTGAACTGCTCCAAGGATTTGAGGCGGAATTTCAGCATCCATTCCGGCTCGCCTTTCATTTCGGAGATCGTACGGACGATTTCCGGGGTCAGGCCTTTGCCCGACTGGAAAATTGATTTGTGCTCGTCGCGGAATCCGTATTTATATTCTTCCATTTCCGGCATCGATTTTGCCATGGTTTTCACGCTCCTTGTTATGGGATTGGAACTCTCTATTGCACAGTATTCACTCCGAAAACAATGATTCTTCACATCGCTGTTGCTCCCAGATTCCTTTCATCAATATTCAATAGGTGGAATCCGGGGACAAAGGCGACCGCTTGCGCTTCTCCAGAACTCATTGCTTTCTGCGTTATCCTGCCTAACGGAAAGTCGCCAACCAAAGCCGCCGCAAAAGCGACGGACTGCAATCAAGCCTACTTGCCCTGAGCCTCGACGCCCTTGCGGAGGGCGTTCCAAGCCAGAGTGGCGCACTTGATGCGCGCCGGGAATTTGTTCACGCCCGACAGGGACTCTATATCTTCAAGCTCCTCGAATTCCACCGGCTCGCCCTTCATGAGAGCGGAGAACTTGTCGGCCATGGCGTAAGCTTCTTCAAGCGTACGGCCTTTGACCGCCTCCGTCATCATGGAAGCCGAACTCATGCTGATGGAACAGCCTTCTCCGGTGAACTTCGCTTGCTTGACCACGTCTCCTTCCAGCTGGAGCTGGAGGGAGATGCGGTCGCCGCAGGTTGGATTGTTGAGGTTGATCGTAACTGCGTCTTCGTCCATCGTACCACGGTTGCGGGGGTTTTTATAGTGATCCATGATGACCCGGCGGTACAAATCATCCAATTGCATGTCCGAAGAACTCCTTTGTCCGCAGCAATGAAGCCGCCAGAGCGTCGACATCCTGCTCGGTATTGTACAGATAGAAGCTTGCCCTCGCAGTGGCCGTCACATCCAGCCAGCGCATCAGCGGCTGGCAGCAATGGTGGCCGGCCCGCACGGCGATGCCTTCGGAGTCGAGAGCCGTAGCCACGTCATGCGGATGCACGTCGTCCAGATTGAACGTAATCAGGCCGACGCGGCCCTCGCGCGGTCCGTAGATCGTGATGCCGTCGATTTCCGACAGCTTGCCGTAGGCGTAGGCCGCAAGCTCCTTCTCGTGACGGTCGATGTTGTCGAGGCCGATCTCCTCCAGGAAGTCGATCGCTGCCGCAAGGCCGATCGCGCCTGCGATGATCGGGGTGCCGGCTTCGAAGCGCCATGGAATGTCCTTCCAGGTGGAATCCTGCAGATCGACCAAGTCGATCATTTCGCCGCCGAACTCGATCGGCTCCATGTTCTCCAGCAGCGGCTTGCGCCCGTAGAGCGCGCCGATGCCGGTAGGTCCGCACATTTTGTGACCGGAAAGAGCATAGAAATCACAGTCGAGCGCCTGCACGTCGATCTTCATATGCGGCGTGCTCTGCGCGCCGTCTACGACCATCACGGCACCGTTGCGGTGAGCGATCTCGGTGATTTCCTTGATCGGGTTGATGACGCCGAGCACATTGGAGACATACATGACGGATACGATCTTTGTGCGGTCCGTAACGGTCTTCTCCACGTCCTCGAGCGAGATCGTTCCGTCCGGCTGCAGCGGAATATACTTCAGCACCGCACCGGAGCGCTTGGCTGCCTGCTGCCAGGGAATCAGATTGCTGTGATGCTCCATCGGCGTGATGACGATCTCGTCGCCTTCCTCCAATACGGACGGGGCATATCCCGACGCGACCAGATTCAGCGCCGTAGTCGTGCCGCGCGTGAAGATGATCTGCTCCGGCGAAGGAGAGCCGATGAACTCCGCTACGCGCGCCCGAGCGCCCTCGTAGGCGTCTGTAGCCCGGGATCCCAGCGTGTGGACGCCGCGATGCACGTTGGAGTTGTCATATTCGTAATAACGCTTGACGGCCTCAATGACGGAACGCGGCTTCTGGGAAGTCGCCGCGCTGTCGAGGTAAACGAGCGGATGCCCGTTAACCTCTTGATGAAGAATCGGGAACTGCTTCCTGATCTCCTCGATATTCATTAGGCGTTCAGCTTCCTTTCGAGCAGTTGCTGCAGCTGCTCGCGGACCGCGTCGATCGGAATTTCAGTTACAACCGGCGCTAGGAATCCGTAGATGATGAGCCGTTCTGCATCCTGCTTGGAAATGCCCCGGCTCATCAAGTAGTAGACTTGCTCGGGGTTGACTTGCCCTACGCTGGCTGCATGGCCTGCCGTTACGTCATCCTCGTCGATGAGAAGGATCGGGTTCGCGTCTCCGCGGGCTTTCGGATTCAGCATGAGAACTTTCTCCGTCTGAACGCCGTTGGCTTTGGTCGCGCCCTTCTCGATCTTGGTGATGCCGTTGATGATCGCCGTCGCCTCGTCTCTCATGACGGCGCGGGTGACCATGTTGCTGTCGGAGTTCAGGCCGAAGTGCTTGGCCTGAGTCGTCAGGCTCATGCGCTGCTTGCCCGCGCCGATGCTGACGACGGCCGCATCCGAGGAGGATCCGTTGCCCTTGAGGACGGACAGCGTATCGGACATGACGTTGCCGTCGTTGAGATCGCCGATCACCCATTGGATGCGCGCGTCGTTCTCAAGCACAGCACGGCGTACGGACATGTCGATCACGTTGGAGCCCAGTTGGTGGATCGAAGCGAAGTCGACGTGGGCGCCGGCTTCAACGAAGATCTCCACCATGGAATGGTGGACCGCGTCGGCTCCTCCGCCAACGGTAAGAGCGTTGTCGACGTAAGTTACGCGGCTGTGGCGTTCGGCCACGATGACGATATGCGGAGCGAACGATACCGATGCATCCTCGTTGTAGAAGAGGGCTTGCAGCGGAACTTCAACCTCGACATTCTTCGGCACGTACAGGAATACGCCGCCGTTCCACAGCGCAGCGTGCAGCGCCGTCAGCTTGTTCTCGTCCTTGGCGATGGCCTTGAACAGGTATTTTTGCACGAGATCGGGATGCTCGGAAGCAGCCGTCTCGAGATCTGTGAAGATGACACCTTTGGCTGCCAGCTCCTCCGGCAGGCGGCGCAGGACATTGCCCGATCCGCGCTGCACCAGCAGTGCTTGCGCGCCGGCTACGAGCGATGCCGCTTGCTCAGGCAGCTCGTTTTCGGAAGCAAGAGCCGTGTTTTGGCCATGCTGGCCAAGCGCGCCAAGATTCCAGCGGTCGATGCGGATCTTCTCCGGCTTCGGCCATTCCAGGCTGGCCGACAGCTCGGCCGCTTCGCCGCGCAGGGCAGTCAGCCATGCCGGCTCGCCCTTGCCGCGGGATACTTCTTCCGCATATGCCCGTTCAACGGGGTTCGATACTTCTGTGCTCATCTGGTTCCCTCCCGTCTTAGGCTTGGCCGACTGTTTCGTCTTCGATGCCAAGCTCAGCCTTAACCCAGTCATAACCTTCCGCTTCGAGACGCTCAGCCAGCTCAGGACCGCCCGATTTGACGATGCGGCCTTGCATCATGACATGCACGAAGTCAGGCTTGACATAGTTCAGCAGGCGCTGGTAGTGAGTGATGACCAGGAAAGCGCGGTCCTCGGAACGCATCGCGTTGACGCCTTGCGCGACGATCTTCAGGGCATCGATGTCGAGGCCGGAGTCGATTTCGTCCAGGATGACGACCTTCGGATCCAGCAGCATCATCTGCAGAATCTCGTTGCGCTTCTTCTCGCCGCCGGAGAAGCCTTCGTTGAGGTAACGGTGGGCGAACTCGGGGTTCATGTCCAGCTCTTTCATCTTGCCTTCCATCTGGCGGATGAACTTGATGAGGGAAATCTCGCTGCCTTCCTCGCGGCGGGCGTTGATCGCGCTGCGCAGGAAGTCGGAGTTCGTCACGCCGGAAATCTCGCTCGGGTACTGCATCGCCAGGAACAGGCCTGCGCGGGCGCGCTCGTCCACTGCCATCTCCATGAGGTCTTCGTCGTTCAGCGTCGCGGTGCCTTCGGTCACTTCATACTTAGGATGCCCCATGAGTGCGGAAGCCAGCGTACTTTTGCCCGTTCCGTTCGGTCCCATGATCGCGTGGATTTCTCCACCCTTCATGCTGAGGTTGATGCCTTTGAGAATTTCCTTGCCTTCGATCGTTGCCTTGAGTCCGTCAATGACGAATTGCGTTGCCATCTTTGAAATGCTCCCTTCAAATATGAGTACTTCCGGCGACGGTGTCCCGCTGGGCGGATTCCGCCGTGGAAGCTGTCTGCTTTGCGAGTTTCCGGGAACAATTGCGCCCGAAGTTCATTCTCAGTCGTTCTCAATAATAATTTTAGTATAAAACTCGTTATAAATCAATCAATCGCGGCCGCGCCGAGCAAGCTTCGGATTTCCATTCTCATCCGGTTGAACTCCTCGTCTCCAAGCACAGGCTCCGATTGTTCGCCGTCCAGCCCCTCGGGCAAGGAAATCCACGACTTGCAGCCGGTGAAAGCCGGCTCCATCGGCAGCCGCAGCGGCTGCCTCAGCTTGTACACCCGAAGCAGCAGCACATGCAGCGGATCCCGCTTCTTCCATCTCAAGCGTTCCTCGGCAAAGGAATCCGTCCAGATATGCCGCTCCCTGATCCGCTCCAGAACCTCCGGATCCGTGACCGGAATGTCCTCGACCGCATGCGCCCAGCTCGATATCGACACCGTGCCGGCACCCGGGCCCGCCCATTCTCCGAGCACTTCGTCCAGAAGCGGACGGGCTTCCTCCTTGAGAAGCTCCGGCCGCTGATGCTCATAAGCCGGGAGCAGATAGAAATCCGGCCGCTCCAGCCGGAAGTGCCGGGTCTCCTCGGCTATGCCGCCCTTGCGCAGGACGACGATCTGGCGCCCTTCCTCGAGCGCCCGGACCGCGACGGCCCATTCCTTCAGCGCTGCGGCTCCTGCGCCGGCTCCGTCAGATACGTTCACTTCGGCTACACATCCTTTCACCCGTCAAGCATATTCGCCCCATTATATCAAACGAGCCTATTTCAAGTCTAAAAAAGATGGGCTATAATTAGGGCTTATGTAGAACGAAAGCCTGGCGTCCGCACGCGGCCGCAAGCGATCTCATGAATTGTTCCTTCTTTTATTATGCTACCCATGAAAGGTGGAAATCACTAATGCCAGCATATCATCCCTACAGCGAGGCGGAAGCGGTCGAGCTCGCCCGCACGGTGGGAGGAGTCTTCGCTCCCGGAGCGGAGCTGGAATGCACCGAGATCGGCGACGGCAACCTGAATCTCGTCTTCCATATTACCGAGCCTGCGACCGGCAAAGGGCTCATCGTGAAGCAGGCGCTGCCTTATGTCAAAGTATTCGGCGAGTCCTGGCCGCTGTCGGTCGACCGCGCGCGGATCGAAGGCGAAGCTCTCAAGATCCAGCACAGCCTGGCGCCCGAGCTGGTGCCGCAAGTCTATTTCACCGACCATGAGCAGGCGATCACCGTCATGGAAGACCTCAGCAGCCATGTCATCATGCGCAAAGGACTGATGGAAGGCACTCTGTATCCGCGATTCGCGAGCGACATCTCCACCTTCCTCGCCCAGACGCTGTTCTTCACCTCGGATCTCGGCATGAGCCAGCAGGAGAAGAAGCTGCGCCAGCAGTCGTTCGTCAACGTGGAGCTGTGCCAGATTACGGAAGACCTCATCTTCGACGAGCCTTACCGCGAGCACGAGCGCAACAACTACGAGGATTCCATCGCCGACGAGGCGCTGGCGCTCCGCACGGACGCCGCGCTCCATCTGGAAATCGCCGTATTGAGGGAGAAGTTCCTCACCCGCGGAGAGGCGCTGATCCACGGAGACCTGCATACCGGCAGCATCTTCGCCCTGCCCGACTCCACCAAGGTGATCGACCCCGAGTTCGCTTTCTACGGCCCGATGGGCTTTGATATCGGCGCGGTCATCGCGAACCTGCTGCTCAACTTTGCCGGACAGGAGCATTGGAGCCCGGAGGCGGATTCCCGCAAGCAGTACCGGGAATTCCTCGCGGAGACCGTTCGCGGCGTATGGACGCAGTTCGCCGCCAAGTTCCGCACGCTGTGGGACGAGCACGGCAAGGATCCCGTCTTCTCCGCCGCGGCGGGCTTCCAGGATCTGTATATGAGCCGGCTGCTGCAGGATACGGCCGGATTCGCCGGAGCCAAGATGGTCCGCCGCGTCGTCGGCTTCGCCCATGTCGCCGATCTCGACGCGATTCCGGACGACGCCGTCCGCGAGCGCGCGAAGCGCATGGCGCTGGCGATCGGCAAGGAGCTCGTCAAGCGCCACCGCACCATCGCCTCGATCGAGGAAGTCATCGACATCGCCCTTACGGCATCCGCGCGCTGAGCGCGGATGGCGCAACGACACCTTGCCCGGAAGGCCGGCTCCGCCGGCACGATCGCCGGACAGGGATAATGAACGGAGGAACCATCATGACCGACAACTCAGCCGCATACCCCGGCCTGCAATCCCTCATTTGGGCGGGCAGCCAGCTTCAGCTGCTCGACCAGCGCCTGCTTCCGGAGGAGACCGTCTATCTTCCCTTGACGGATGCCGAAGGCGTCTGGGAAGCGATCCGACATATGAAAGTAAGGGGAGCTCCCGCCATCGGCATCGCCGCCGCCTACGGGCTTGTGCTCGGCAGCGGACTGCCGGGCCAGCCCTTCCAGGCGGACGACAGCCTCGCCGCCTGGCTTGGCCGCGTAACGGAGAAAGCCGGCTATCTGGCGACGAGCCGTCCGACGGCCGTCAACCTGTTCTGGGCGCTGGACCGCATGAAAGCCCGCGCGGCGGAGCTGGCCCAAAGCGCCGTCTCCCTCGATGAGGCCAAGCAAAGCCTGCTCGACGAGGCGATCGCCATCCAAAGCGAGGACGAGGCGACGAACCGGATGATCGGCGAGCATGCGCTGGAGCTCATGCGCGACGGCATGGGCGTCCTGACCCACTGCAACGCAGGCGGACTCGCCACCGCGAAGTACGGGACGGCGCTTGCTCCGTTCTACCTGGCTCAAGAGCGCGGAATCTCGCTCAAAGTATTCGCGGACGAGACCCGTCCTGTCCTTCAGGGGGCGAGGCTGACCGCATTCGAGCTGCAGCAGGCCGGCGTCGACGTGACGCTCATCTGCGACAATATGGCCGGCATGGTCATGAACAAGGGCTGGATCGACGCCGTCATCGTCGGCACCGACCGCGTCGCCGCGAACGGCGATGTCGCCAACAAGATCGGCACGTACAGCGTGGCCGTGCTCGCCAAAGCCCACGGAATTCCTTTCTATGTCGCATGTCCTCTCTCCACCATCGATCTCGGCACGCCTACCGGTGCGGAGATTCCGATCGAAGAGCGCCACGCGGAGGAAGTGACCGAGGGCTTCGGCAAGCGCACCGCACCTCAAGGCGTCAAGGTGTACAATCCGGCATTCGATGTGACGCCTGCCGAATATGTTACAGCCATCATTACCGAAAAAGGCGTTATCCGGCCGCCCTACGGCGAAAACCTCAAGAAGCTGTTCGAGGAGCTCCGCCAGGGATAATGCCGCTGGACAGCAGCAAGCCGCCAGGGAGATCTCCATGGCGGCTTTTTGTGCTCAGCCCTGATCGGCAATGAATAATTGGGACAGCGGACTCCCTCAGTCGTCATCGCCTGTCCGATCGCCGTCCAGCGGCAGCCCGACGACGATCGTCGTTCCTTTGTTCTCCTCGCTATGTACCGTGACCGTGCCGCCATGGTTTTCGACGATTTTTTTGCTGACCATGAAGCCAAGGCCGGTCCCTTTCTCCTTGGTCGTGTAGAAAGGCTGTCCGAGCCTCTCCAGCAAATGGGCCGGAATGCCGCAGCCCTCATCGATGAAGCTGACCATCACACCTCGTCCGTGCGGCTTCATCCGGGCGTCGATAATCAGGCTGCCGCCTCTTGACATCGCCTCGATCGCATTTTTGATCATATTGATGCACACCTGCTTCAGCTGGTTCTCCTCGCACATGATCATCATTTCCTCGTCGCTGAAAGAAGTGATGATCTGCACGTCATTCAGGATCGCCTGCGCGTTCAGCAGCGTGACGACATCCTCCAGCAGAAGGCGGATATCCTTCGCTTCAAAGTGGACGGCCTGAGGCTTGGCCAGCATGAGCAGCTCGCTGAGAATCTGCTCGATCCGGCGGATTTCCGAGGCCATGATTTCATAGAAATAATCCCGCTTCTCCGTGCTTCCGGACTGAAGGAGCTGAAGGAAGCCCTTGAGCGCCGTGACCGGATTGCGGATCTCATGGGCGATGCCGGCCGCCAGCTCCCCCGCGATCGACAGCTTCTCCGAGCGGATCAGCAGCTCCTGGGCCTGCAATCTCTCTGTAATGTCCCTAATGATGACCGCTCTGCCCCTGATCCGATCCTCGGCGTCGAGAAGCGGAAAGCTCGACACCATGACATGGAGGCGGACGCCGTTTTTCGTCACCCGCTCCGATTCATAGCCCTCGATGCTTCTCCCCGCCGTAATGATGGTTTTATTGCGCCCCACCTCGAAGGTTTTCTCGTCCGGGAGCAGAGGCAGCGCATGGCCCGGAATACCGACCAGCTCATCCATGGTCCAGCCGAATGTCGTCTCGAAAGCCTGGTTGACGCTGACGGTCAGGTCATGGTCATCCAGAATAAGCACCGGATCCAAGTTCCGGGTGATGAAAGACTCCAGCTGATGCTTCGTCGCCAGCAGCTGGCTCCGCATCAGGCTTGCTTCCTGCTTGCTGCGGTCCATGTCGATCTGCTGCTCGTTCTGCACGGCCAGGGACGGGTAGATATCGGAGCGGCGCAGGTACAGGCTGGACCCGACGAATTCCTCGTCGGTCATATGATATTCGTGGCTCCGCAGCAGCGCGAGCTGGAAGGCAGCCGATATCTGCCTGCCGTCATAGGCGCATACGGAGATCAGCCCGTTCCCGCCTATGCATTCATCCGCCAAATGGTCCATAGCGTCGAGCTTGAGGCTGATCTCTTCGACATCCTTGAGCGGAATATTGCCCCAGGCACGCAGGAGCAAGTCTTGTTTCTGATAGGATTCCACGGCGCGGGAAAATCTCTCCATGAAGATGCCGCTCCGGAACCCTCCGTCGATCCGGTACAGCTCTTCCCGATCGATATGATGGACAAGGGCAAGCTGGCTCTCATCCATCTGGCGGGATAGCAGCTTGCGGATGGTTTGATAGAGCGTCGCGGATTCAACCATCACGGTCTGATGCCCCTGCTGGATTCCCATACGGACAAACGCAACCGCATTTTGGATGTAGCGGTCCAAATTTTCATAAATGTATACAATATGGCCGTTACCCGAAATGCTCATCATCCCGCTCAACGGCACGTTAGAATTCGGAAGGATCGCAGAAAACCACTCTTCATTGGCAAATGGACGCATTCATTCTCCCTCCAGGAAATCGATTGTGTCTATTTCATCAACGAACGGATCAATCCCTCCAGCCAGATGGCCTATTTTCCAAAAAAACAACAAAAAAGGGCAGCATTTCCTCTGCCCTTCCTTGCCATCCTGCTTCATTCCTCTATTCGGAAATCCTCCTGCTCTTCCGTCAAGCCAGCTGCCGGACGGCTTCGATTCCCTTCATGCCGACATAGAGGCCGGCTTCTCCAGCCGCCTCCGTCACCGATTCCAGCGGAGCGTCAAGCAGCTCCTCAAGCGTCCGGACGCCGACGGCGCGCGCAGCGACGACTCCCCGTTCTTTCAGCTTGGGGTTGCTGTCGAACAAAGCGACATCTAGCGCACCGCACATGATATATCCTTTATCCGTCGTTACAGCGAGCAGCGTCGTCTTAGGCAGCTTCACCTCGATGCCGAGCGCGGTTTTTCCGTCTCCGAGAGCAACGGGTACAATCTGCATCATGACAATGGGCCACCTCCCTTCTCAGCACTCCCGTATTGTATGCGTGGAGGGTCGGGGAAGGTGCCCGCTCTTTGACGATGGCGCCGTCAACAGCAAAGGCCGCCGTCAACAGAGCCGACAGCGGCCAAAGGCGTTCCGAGCAGCCTTGCCGGCTGCGATGCCGAGCAGCTCTTCGGCATTGGCGCTGCACGGGCCGATTCGGCAGCCATCCTCCCTCGTCACGGCGACGAAATCGCCTTCCGTCAGAAGGGTTCTGTCCAGCAGCTCGTGTTCATTCGCGTTTCCGTCATCTTTCATTGCCGCTCAGGCCTCCGCCTTCTTTGTTATACGGCCTGCTCTTGGAGGCGGGCATGAATCCAGGCACCCAGAAGAGTGAACGTTTCTTTTGCAGCATCGACCATTTCGTCACCCTGCCGCGGCTCGGAGCCTTCCCGAACAAGCAGCTCCCTCATCTCGCCCCATCTTTCCCTCGTGTCGGGACCGTAGGCGTAGAAGTACGACAATCCCGATTCGGGGGCGAGCTGCAAGCCGGAAGCCAGCTTCCTGCTGATGACCTGTCCGCCGAGCGTGGAGCCTTCCATGACATATAGATAACCGAGCATGCGCGCCGGTACGGAGACATCCGGAAGGGAAGCGCATATGGGAATGGAATCGATGTCCGTCCTCGAATAGCCGAGCTCCATGAAATCCTTCTCCAGCAAAGGCAGCTTGGCGAGCCTTGAGGGATCGATGCCCCGTGCTTCCGCTGCGGGGCGGGCCAGCACGATGGCCTCCATCGGCTTGATGAAGCCATAGAACAGCTCCAAATACTGCTTGTATTGCTCAAGAGTCATCGTCTGATCCATGATGGCTTTGGCATATGCATTGCTTTCAAGCTGCTCATGGCTGGGCGCCGTTTCCTCGCGCAATCTTTCCAATATGCCTGCGGACATTCGGAAAACCTCCTCTATAAGTTGAATCCCTTTTATCTTCCAGAATATCCCTTATTTTATCCCTTGCCAGGGTTCGATCGTCATGACTTATAGCTTATAACCCATAATTGAAAACCGATTCCATAGCGGATCTCGACCTCAAAAATAGGTCTATGTCATTAGGTGATCTAATGATATAGTTATACCATTATCTCTATGAAGTTCGGAGGAACTACATACATCATGAACGGCAAAGGACCTAATACCTATTCCTTCCAGACGGATCTCATTATTGACGCGGTTACCCGGGACCTTGCCGAGGCCAGGCTCAAGCTGCTGCTCCAGTCGGCAGGCATAAGCAGCTACAAGATCGGCAAGAGCTCCCTCGTCGGCGCCTCGTTCCCTGAAGAACATGCTCCATCCGGGATGGCAACGCCAACGGCAAGCTCCGTATCGCCCGAGGCCGCACAGCCTTCCAACGGCTCCGAATCCTTGAGCGTCACATCCACCCTGCTGCATCATATGGAACAAAAGACTCTCGTCCGGCTCAGCGTCAACAAAGGCAAGGGCGTCCGAATGAGCATTCCGGGAAGAATCCTCAACATCGAGGGCGATCTCATCACCGTCTATCATGTCGACGAGAAGCAGGTCTACACTTTCCTGCTCCAGGAAATCGACGACTTCAACTAGCATGCACGCAGCGCGTCCGTCTAGTCCAGCCGGCTGCTTCGTCCTACATTCCCCTGTTTTTGCAAATGCGGCGGCACCTCCAAGGTGCCGCCGCATTTTGCTTTCAAGGCTACGAATCCGCGGGCGGCTGCTCCGCTCTCAGGAACGGCCCCGGGCGCTCCAGGCGGCCCAGGCGGTCAGCCCCCAGCCAGCGATGAAGCAGAGTCCCCCGAGCGGCGTGATGGCTCCGAGCCAAGTGACTCCGCTCATGCTCAGCACGTACAAGCTTCCCGAGAAGAGGAAGATGCCGGCATTGATGAGCCGGCCGCCGTTGCGCAAGGCCCGGATCTCTCCCAGACGGCTGGCGGCGAAGGCGATGAGGATAAGGGCAATGGCATGATACATCTGATAACGGACGCCGGTCTCGAATACGTCCAGCATGTCGCTCGTAAGACGGTCCTTGAGCCCATGGGCGCCGAACGCTCCGAGCGCGACGGAGATCAGGGCATGCACCGAGCCGTAGGCGATATAACGGGGAAACATGATGCGGCTTCACCTCTTCTTGCAAGCACGTTATCCGGCTCGCGAATGTTCCTATTATACCATATCCTCTTCGAGGCTCGTCCAGCGCCAGTAGACGCCGGACCCCGGCACCGGCATCAGGTAATGAATCCCCTCCCCATGAATATACTTGGAGAACAGGTCCTACAGGCTCTGAAATACACATAGTGGGGTGAGCGGCTATGACGGAACCGCTGTCCATCGTCTCCCGCGAGGATTGGTCCCTGCATCGCAAAGGCTATCAGGACCAGACCCGCCATCAGCAGAAGGTGCGCGAGGCCATCAAGCAAAATCTGAAAGATATCGTCACCGACGAAAGCATCATCCTCTCGAATGGTCGCGAAACCGTCAAGGTGCCGGTAAAAAGCATCGACGAGTACCGCTTCGTCTACAATTACAACAAGCAGCAGCATGTCGGACAAGGAGACGGGGACTCTCAGGTAGGCGACGTCCTTGGCGTGGATCCTTCCGCCGCCAAAGGCAAAGGCAAAGGGCAAGGGGCCGGCGATCAGGCCGGAGAGGATTATTTCGAGACCGAAGTCACCATGGATGAGCTGGAGGATCTGCTGTTCGAGGAGCTGGAGCTGCCGAGGCTGGAACAGAAGCAGAAGGAGAACGTTCAAGCCGCCGACATCGTTTTTCAGGATATCCGCAAAAAAGGCATCATGAGCAACATCGACAAGAAGCGTACGCTGCTCGAGAATCTTCGGCGCAACGCCAACGCCGGACGCCAAGGCATCGGGGGGATTACTCCGGAGGATCTGCGCTACAAAACCTGGCAGGAAGTCATCAAGCCCCACTCCAACGCCGTCGTGCTCGCCCTCATGGATACATCCGGCAGCATGGGCTCGTTCGAGAAATACTGCGCCCGCAGCTTCTTCTTCTGGATGACCAAGTTTCTGCGCCGCAAATACGAGCATGTCGAGATCGTCTTCGTCGCCCACCATACGGAAGCGAAGGAAGTGACCGAGGAGGAGTTCTTCACCCGCGGCGAGAGCGGCGGCACGATCTGCTCATCCGCTTATCAGAAGGCTCTCGACATCATCGACAGCCGCTATCCCTCGGCCAACTGGAATATTTACCCTTTCCACTTTTCCGACGGCGACAACCTGACCTCGGACAACGAGAAATGCATCAAGCTGATCGACGAGCTGATGAAGCGGTCCAACCTGTTCGGCTATGGCGAGGTCAACCAGTACAACCGGAGCAGCACCCTGATGTCCGCCTACAAGCATATCCAGGACAAGAAATTCCTGTTCTCCGTCATCCGCGACAAAAGCGAGGTCTACAATGCCCTCAAACGGTTCTTCGCGAAGCCGGCAGGCTGAAGCCCGGCCGGCAGCCGCCCTGGCTGGCCCGCCATGATGAGGCCGAGTGCCGGCTCGCGGCGTCATGCTATTGGCTGCCTCGCGGCATTCACGCCGATGGCCGTCTCGCGGCATTCACGCCGATGGTCGCCTCGCGGCGTCATGCTATTGGCTTTCTCGCGGCGTCTTGCCATCGGCTGTCTAGCAGCGTACTGCCATTGGCTGTCTCGCAGCGTACTGCCATTGGCTGTCTCGCGGCGTTCACGCTAAAGGCCGTCTCTTGGCGGTCGGCATTTGCCGCCTCGCGACGCGCCAAAAGGGCTGCGCCCCGCCGGACCTTGTGTGGTCTAGCGGTCGGCACAGCCCTTTGCCTGCGGCAGGACGCCTCCCGGCATCCTGCCCCTCATGCCGCTGCTCGCGTTATAAAAACCAGACTCGGCTTATGATGACAAGCAGAATGAACAGGACCAGAATGATGCTTGTGCGGGTCCAACCGGCCCCTCCGGCATACGACACGGCTTTCTTTAACGGCCGTATGGTTCAACCTATTGCGGAACATGGCGCGCGTAATTGGACGAGTGCCTCCCGGCGCGATGAATATCCTTGCTGAAACCGAGGTGAGACGACATGAAATGGAGCGGACAGGCGAAGGAAACGGCCGAACGGCTCCGGGAAGAGCTTCTGGAGCGGCAGAGTCCCGACGGCGCATGGCGGCTGTGCTGCGAGAGCGGCGTCATGAGCGATGCTTTTTTGCTGATCCTGCTGCAGGCGATGGATTGGATGGAGGATCACCGCGAGCTCGCGGGGCGGATCGCTCAGCGCATCGCCGTGCTTCAGGAGAACGGCGGAGGCTGGAAGCTGCATGAGGATCAGAAGGAAGGCCATCTGGAGTCGACTGTGGAAGCCTATTACGCGCTGCTCGCCTCCGGCTACTACGAATACGGCGATCCTCGGATGGTCAACGCCCGCCGCTTCATTCTCGCACGAGGCGGGCTTGGAGAAGTGCGGACGATGATGACGCAGGTGCTGCTCTGCATGACCGGCCAGTTGGAATGGCCGCGGGTTCTGCGCATACCGGTCGAGACGCTGCTCGCCCCGTCCTGGCTGCCGATCAGCCTGTTCGATCTGTCCGGCCATGCCCGCGTCCATCTCGTGCCGGTGCTCATGCTGGCCTCCGGCAGCTTCAAGCTGGGCGATGGACGCCTGCCCGATCTCTCGGAGCTCGTGGCCGGAGAGAGCCGGAGCTTCCTGAAGCCTCCTTCGCTTCCGGGGCCGCTCGCCGGCATGGCCGAGGCGCTCGCCGCCGGCCATTCCCCTCTATACCCGGCTTCGCTGGACAAGGGCGAGAAATTCATGCTCGAGCGGATAGAGCCGAACGGCACTCTGCTCACCTATTCGACCGCCACCATCCTCATGATCGCAGCTCTCGTCTCCATCGGCTACCCGCCAAGCCATGAGATCATAAGGCATGGCCTACAAGGAATCCAGTCGCTCGTATGGGATGATCAGCGGCATGAGATCTCCCATTTGCAGATCGCTTCCTCGACCGTATGGGATACGGCGATGCTGGGCTGCGTGCTTCATGAAAGCGGACTTCCCGGAGCGCATGACGCTCTCCAGCGGGCGGCCGGATATATAGCCTCCCGCCAGCAGACGGCCAAGGGCGACTGGGCCCGCCGCAATCACCGCACGCCGCCCGGAGGCTGGGGGTTTTCGGATGTGAACACCCGCTACCCGGATATCGACGATACGACGGCTTCTCTCTCGATGCTCCAACGGATACATGCGGGAGATGCTTTTCCGGATGAAGCCCGGGAACGAGGGGACCGCTGGGTATGGTCGATGCAGAACAAAAGCGGCGGCTGGCCAGCCTTCGAGCGCGAAGCCGGAAGCCCGCTGATCGGGCTTATCCAGTTCGAACAGGCCTCGCAGATCGTCACCGATCCGCCAACCGTCGATCTGACCGCCCGTACGCTGTTATGGGCAAGCCGCCGGAATGCCCCGTCGCCTTCATGGGTAAGCGCAGCGATCGACGCCGATGAAGGCGGAGACGATCCTGACGGCGACGCCGCTGCCCGTGCAGCCTCCTGGATCCTGAAGCAGCAGCAGCGCCCCGGATGCTGGCCGGGACGCTGGGGAATCGCCTATGTGCACGGTACCGGCGCCGCACTCGCCGGTCTTATGGCCATGCGTGCCAAGCGCAGCGCTTCAGCTCTCTACCGCGGCATGAACTGGCTTCTCTCCGTGCAGAATGCGGATGGCGGCTGGGGCGAATCCTGCTTCAGCGACGTCGCCGCAGAATACCGCGCGCTCGGAGCAAGCACGCCATCGCAAACCGCCTGGGCGCTCGAGGGATTGATGGCTCATCCCTCTTCGCCCCCCGCCGCCATCGATCGGGGCATCGAATGCCTGATCGAACTGCTGGAAGCGGAAGACTGGCGCAGCCGCTATCCGACCGGCGGCGGCTTGCCCGGTCATGTGTATCTGAACTACCACAGCAGCCGGTACATATGGCCGCTGCGGGTATTGTCCGCTTATGCGGCGAGCACGTCCTCCGGCTCGGATCGGCGCTGAACCGCGGAGTTGATCCCACGGGGGACCGCTTTAGCTGGCGGGTGATTTTCAGTCGTCGTGTTCTCCCCGAGTCTGGGTTGGGGAAAATCAAACACATGCCGCGGCCATTTCATTAAAAAGCTAAACCCGGCTCTCTCGGAGCCGGGTTTAGCTGGTGTTTATTCGAAATGCTGTTCCTGCTCCCTCTGCCGCAGAATATCCGTCCTCACCTCCATCATCTCCAGTGCAAGTGGAGGGCTTGGTTCGCACCGAGGGCTGAGACTGGATAAGCGACTAAGACGGTTTTCTCGGCTTATTCCGGTCCGAGAGCCCAACGAGAGCGAATAAGACGGATTTTTCGGCTTATTCCGGTCCCGAGAGCCCGACGAGAGCGAATTAGACGGATTTTTCGGCTTATTCCAGTCTCGAGAGCCCAACGAGAGCGAATAAGACGGATTTTTCGGCTTATTCCGGTCCCGAGAGCCCGACGAGAGCGAATAAGACGGTTTCCTCGGCTTATTCCGGTCTCGAGAGCCCGACGAGAGCGACTAAGACGGTTTTCTCGGCTTATTCCGGTTTTAAATCCGGTTGAAAGGTCTAGGAAAGAGGTTTGCGGAACAGTCCTCTGCTTGATTCTATTGCCGCCAGCGTCCCTCATTGATCGTCCGGATCGTCTCCAGCGGCAGCTTGGGCTGGCGGTCGTACGTCAGCAGGCCGTTGATCTCCTGCTCCACGTCCGTCAGCTGCGTATAGCAATACCCCTGCACGCATCCGGACAGAAGCAGCGGCGAAATGACCGCGTTCAGCCGGGCCGCGAAGTCCTCGTCGTTCTCCGCTCCGGAATAGCCCCAGCCTTCCCAGTCGCTTTTCTTGTAGGCGATGCCGCCGAACTCCGTCACGAGGATCGGCTGTCCGCGGTACGGGAACCCGTCCACCGCCAGCACGCGCCCGGCCGGCGTTGCCGATACGGCGTTTTCCGCCGTGGAATATCTCTTCTCCAGCACGTCCCGGCGCCATTCGTAATCGTGGATGTTGAACAAGTCGGTGCTCACCATCTCCCAGCCGTCGTTGGAGACGACCGGACGCGACGCGTCAAGCGACCTTGTCAGATGGTACATCGCCTGGGCATGCTCCTGCTGCCGCTTGTCGACGGCGATGTTCGGCACTCCCCAGCTCTCGTTGAGCGGCACCCAGACGACGACCGACGGATGGTTGTAATCCCGCTCGATGCTCTCTTGCCATTCCTGAGTGAAGCGCCGCACGTACTCCTCCGAATATTCGTAAGCATTTGCCGCCTCGCCCCATACGAGCAAGCCCAGCTTGTCGCACCAGTACAAATAGCGCGGATCCTCCAGCTTCTGGTGCTTGCGCGCTCCGTTGAAGCCCATCTCCTTGGTCAGCTCGACATCGCGCCGGATCGCCTCGTCGCTCGGCGGCGTAAGGTTGCCGTCCGGGAAATACCCCTGGTCCAGAACCAGCTTCATGAAATAAGGCCGGTTGTTCAGGCACAGCCTGCCGCTCTCGATCGAGATCTTGCGCATCCCGAAGTAGCTCGTCACCTCGTCGAGCACCTCTTTCTCGTCCAGCAGCCGGAATCTGACGTCGTACAGATGCGGCCGCTCCGGCGACCACCAGCGGCCGAGGCCGTGGTCGTTGAAGTCCGCCAGCGTGATGCTGCGGGCTTCATGCGCGCCGCGCACCGAGAACGTATCGCTGGCCACCGGCTCGCCCTGGAACGAAATATCCACCTGCAGCGTCAATCCCTCTCTCAGCGGCCCCTGCACCCAGGAGCGGATTTCCACCGTTTGGCGGTCGATATCCGGCGTGAATCTCACTTTGCCCAGCGAGGTTTCGGAGACCGCCTCCATCCATACCGTCTGCCAAATGCCGGTCGTGCGGGTGTAGAAGATGCTCGCCGAATCGCTTTTCCAATACTGCTTGCCGCGCGGCAGCGTGACGTCCTTGCTGTAGTCGGCCGCCTTCACGACGAGCCGGCTGCTTCGCCCGTCCTTATGCAGGGCGTCGGTGATATCCGCGCTGAACGGCGTATGCCCTCCCTCGTGGCGGGCGACGAGAATGCCGTTCACCCAGACCGAGGCGTCGTAGTCGACCGCTCCGAAATGGAGCAGAATCCTCTTGCCTGCCAACGGCTCGGGAAGCTCCAGCTCCCGGCGGTACCAGACAATGTCGTGAAAGTCCGAATCTCCGATGCCGCTCAGCTTGCTCTGGAAAGCGAACGGCACCTCGATGACGCGCTCCAAAGGCGTCTCTCCCTTATGCCAGCCTTTTCCCTCTCCTTCTCCGGCGTCGTCGAAGCCGAACTCCCATGGCCCGTTCAGATTGATCCAATTCTCTCTGGCGAATTGCGGCCTCGGATACTCCGCGCGATGCTGCTCTCCCATAACCATAACCCTCCGCTCCTATTTTGGACCTGCTGCTCACAATAGACAGACTTCATGCCTTCTTTTTCAGACAGACTTCATGCGCTCTTCAATAGACTTTATGGGCTTTTCAACAGATTTCATGGTCCGGCTCTTCAAAAGACTTTATAGGCTTTTCAATAAACTTCATGATCCTTCTCTTCATTAAACCTTCATGCGCTCTCCAAAGGACTTCATTCGCTCTTCAATAAACCTCACGCTCTTATCGGCCATGGCGAATCGAAGACTCGGCGTTCCCTCAACCCTGTCATTCCGCCGCAAGCCTCATGCCAGCGGGAGATCGCCGCCCGCGCGCATGCTGTCCCTGTATTCTTTGGGCGAGACGCCGAGCCGGCTTTTGAACACCCGGTTGAAATGCCGCACATGGGCGAACCCGGTTTCCTCGGCGATCGCATTGATCTTCTCGTTGGTGAAGGCGAGCCTGCGCTGAGCCTCTCTCGTGCGGACTCGGGTCAGCTGCTCGATGAAGGTGACGCCCGTCCGCTGCTTGAACAGATTGCTGAAGTAAGCCGGGTTCAAATACACCTCGTCCGCGACGTCCTTCAGCGTCAGCGCCTCCCGGAAGTTCGCCTCGATGTAGCGGCTGGCCGCCGCGATCGGGTCCCGGTCCTGCTGCTCCCTCGACTGCTGGATCGCCTCCGCAAGCCGGCACAGCAGCTCCTCCAGCCGCTCCGCCAGCTCCTGCCGGGAGGTGATGGCGCAAATCTCGACGAGCATCCTGCCGATATCCGAGCGGTCCAGCCAGGCGCCCGCCGCCCCGAGCTCCTCCGCCAGCTCGTAATGGCGGATCAGCAGCTTGCACAGCTGCTGGTGGATGCTCTCCGGCGTGCGGGCCGTGGCGCACAGCTCGTCGATCCACTGCCGCGCCATGGCCGCGATGATCCCGCGCCGGCCTTCCATGACCGCCTTCTCCAGGCTGTCGGCGGAACGCTTCGCGACCTCGTCGTCCGACCGGCCGCTCCCGGCGACCGCGGCGTAGTCCAGCACGCTGTCGCCGCCGACGATGAGCCGGTGCAGCAGCGCGATCTCGGCTTCGCCGTACGCCTTCGGAATGCCGGCCAGCCCCTCGGCCGGCCGGCCGACTCCGATCGTCACCGTCAGCCGCGACAGGGAAGAGATCTGCCTGCGGATCATGTCCGCCAGCGAATCCGATCGGCTGGGCAGCGGCTCCGGACGCTCTAGATTGATGAGCGCGACAACCTTTGAGTCCGACAGCACGAAGCTGAGCCCCTTGGCGTGCCGGTCCAGCATTTCCTGCACGAACTGCTGGATGTACAGCTGGAACAGCGAAGCGTCGCCGCTCCTGTAGCGCTCCTCCCCGACCGACTGCTTGTCGAGCTTGATGACCATGCAGACGAAGTACGGATGCGGGAGCGCAATGCCCATCTGCTCCAGCAGCCGCAGCTCGCTCTCGTCCACCCTGCCCGACAGCAGCGATTCGGCCAGATGCTCCGTCATATGGCGCCGCACCGCCGGCTGCGCATCCCAGCCCGCTTCCGAACGCGCGGACTTCCGGCGCCGCTCCACCTCTGCCTTGAGCCTTTCCAGCACCTGAGACAGCTCCTCGCGCTCGACCGGCTTCATCAGATAGTCCATCGCTCCCTGGCGCATCGACTGCTGGACGTAGGCAAAGTCGTCGTAGCCGCTGACGACGACGGTCAGCAGCTCCTGGCGCCGGCTGCCCGCCATCTGCTGCAGCTGAATGCCGTCCATGCGAGGCATGCGGATATCCGTCAGCAGGACGTCGGGAGCGAGCTCCTCGATTTTGTCCAGCGCTTCGTAGCCGTCGCAGGCTTCGCCGACGATCTCCCAGCTCTCGTCGAGGCCGGCGATCATCTTGCGGAGCCCCCTGCGGAAGATCGACTCGTCATCGACAATCAATAGTTTCGGCATTTACCCGATCTCCTCCAATCTGGCGCCTGCATGATGAAGCAGCGGAAACCGGAGCACGGCCCTGAAGCCCTGATAGGGCATGCTCTCCAAGGTCAGGCCGTATTCCTCGCCATAGTGAAGCACGATCCGCCGGTGGACGTTGAGCAGGCCGTTGCCCGACTGCCCGCCGAGCTCCTTGGTGCTCCGCAGATGGGCGCGAAGCGCCTCCAGCGCCTCCGCGTTCATGCCGATCCCGTCATCGGCCACCGCAATCTCCAGCACCTGTCCCGCCGCCTCCGCCGTCAGCGCGATCCGCCCTTGGCCAGCGCCTTTGTCCAGGGCGTGGTTGATCGCGTTCTCCACGAGCGGCTGAATGATGAGCGGGATGACCTCGCAGTCCAGCAGCGAGGGATCGGCTTCCATCGTGAACTTGATCCGCTCCTCGTAGCGCATCTGCTGAATTTTCATATACCCGGAAACGTGGTCGAGCTCGTCCTTCAGCGTCACCCGCTCCTTGCGTCCGCTCAGGCTGTAGCGCAGGAGACGGCTCAAATTGTTCGACATCGTGATGATTTCGCGGCTGCCCTCCATCTCCGCATACATGCTGATCGACCCGAGCGTGTTGTAGAGGAAATGCGGGTTGATCTTGCTCTGCAAAGCCGCGATCTGGGCATCCTTCTCGCGGATCTCGGTCTCGTAGAGCAGATAGCCGAGCTCGCTCAGCTTGGCGACCATCTCGTTGAAGGAGCGGCCGAGCGCACCGATCTCGTCCCGCCCCTCCGCATGGAAGCTCTGGCCGAGCTCTCCCCGCTCGACGTTCCGCATGAGACGGCTCAGCTTGCGCAGCGGCCGGGTGATCCGGTAAGCGATGAACACGTACAGCAGCAGCGCAAGTCCTACGCTCGTAGCGCCGATGCCGATGATGAACGTCCGCAGCGTATCCGTGTCCTTCATCAGGCTCGCCACCGGCACGATGCCGACGGTCGTCCAGCCGGTCACCTCCGAGGTGAAATGGGAGACCAGCAGCCCTCGTCCATCATTGCGGACATGGCTGACGCCTTCCCCTGTGCGGCCGAGGTACAGCCCGGGAGCCATCTCTCTTCCGCCGTCGTCCTTGCGGATGACGAGGTTGCCGGACCGGTCGGCGATGTAGAGCGACTCCTCCGGGTCCAGCTTCACCTTGGACAGAATCTCGCGGATGAACTTTGGATCCACGTCGATCACGATATAGCCGAGCGACTGGCCGCTGTCGAAGCTGCGCAGCTCGCGGGCGATCGAGAACGCCTGGTACACGTTGCCGCCGGTCGACCGGACGTCATGGGTCGCGATGAACACCGGCTCGCCGTACTGGCCCTTGAACCGGTCCAGCCACTCCGCGCTTTCGTCCAGCTTGTAGGTCGTTACATACTGGCTCTCCGGAAGGACGACGTACGACGCGCCGCCCTGGCCGTAGAGAGAGACGCCGAGAATGTCGACGCGCCCGTTCAGGAACACCTGGGTGACGAAGCTGTTCAGCTCGTTGATCTCCTCCAGCGACAGCGCCTGTCCCGATGCCCGCTTCGACTCCAGATAAGCCGTCACCTTGGGATACTGGTAAGGCATCACCGTCAGGCGGTTGAGCTCGTTCATATAGGTGTCGATATTCAGCGTCATCTGCTTCAGCGTCTGAAGCTGGTAATCGCCCACCTTGGCTTCCGTCGTAGCGGAGAAGCGGGAGAAGGCGAGATACCCCATCAGGCCGAGCGGCAGCACGATGAAAACGACATTGATGAGAATCAGCTTGCGCGCCAGCTCCAGATTGCGGAACCAGTTGCCGAATGCCTTCAAATTCCTTTCTCCCCTTCCGCCCGGATGCCTACTTGCCCAGCTGCGAATCCACGCTCGCCGCCGCCCGCTCCAGCGCCTGCGCCGGAGTCTGCTGACGGTAGATCATCTTCTCCCACTCGGAAATCAGCTTCTCGATCATCGTCCACTGCTTGACATGACGAGGCCAATAGACGACGTAGTTGGCGGTAGCCGCATAGTCGCTGCGGAACTTGAGCGCCGAGAACGCTTCGCTCGCCACGACCTTCTTGGAGCTCGGAACATGCCCGGCCTCCGCCCACATGACGCCGTTGTCGACCGCCCACTTGGCGAACGTAAGCGCGGCTTTCCGCTTCTCCGGCGTCAGGCCCGCCTTGGCAGGCAGAGCCAGCGTATGCGTGTCCCCCCATACCGCAGGATGATCGTATATGACGGGAAAAGGAATGACGCCGAGCTCCAGGCCTTCGGCCTTCTCGAATGCCCCGGTGCCCCACATGCCGGTAATCAGCGCCGCCGCTTCTCCGTCGTGGAACATCTTGAAGGCATCGTTGATGCCGGGAGGAACAAGCTCCCGCTTGTAGAGGCTGTCCACGAACTCCAGCGCGCGCAGCGAATCGGAATTGTCGAAGACGGCCTTCGTCCCATCCGCACTGAAAAACCTGCCTCCGCCGTCGATCTGGTTGTACAGGCTCCACCACAGCCAGACGGAATCGATTCTCGTGCTCGGCAGGGCAAGCGGAGCGATGCCGGAGGGAACGCGCTCCTTGATCCGCTCCAGGAAGCTCGCGAAGCCCTTCTCTCCAGGCTCCATAACCGGCTTGCCGTCCGCATCGAGAAGCCCGGCCTGCCGCAGGAATTTCTTGTTGTAGTAGAGCACCAAGGCATGCGTATCGAGCGGAACCGCGTAATGGCTGCCGCCGTACAGAGTCGATTCCGCGATATTCGCATTGAACATGCTCCAGTCCAGCCCCGTATCCGCGGCCGGCTCGTCCAGCTTCTCGATGTAGCCGTTCTGGACGAATTGCGGCAGGTTCGTCGCATGGACGACAGCCAAGTCAGGCGCATTGCCGGCCAGGATGGCGGTCCGGAGGCGCGAGTAATAGTCGTCCAGCCGGGAATTGATCTGCTCGACCCGGATGTCCTCATGCTCCGCGTTGAACTTCTCGACGAGCTCCGTCATGAAAATATTGTCCCCGCCGCTGAAGGGGGTCCAATATTCCAGCACGACCGGCTGGACGGGATCCGGCAGCTTCTCGGCCGGCTTCTCTCCGGAGCAGCCCGCTGCGGCCGCCGCAGCGATTGAAGCGCTCATCAGCAGCGCGATCCGCCTTTTCGTTAGATTCCCATACCTATTCCGACTGTTCCGACTGTCCCTGCTGCCTCGGCTGCCTGTCATGCTGCATGCTCCCCCGTCTCGCGCTGATCTTCAAGCGGAATGATCGACGGCATCCTTCCCAGCGTTCCGGGTACGGCCCGCTCTTCCGCTCCTATTGGGACCACTTCCCCGGAAAGACCCGTCAGCCGGGCCTTCTCCATATATCCACATAATCTATAATGAAGCTTCCTTGGCTGTCAAAGAGAACAAGCTCGTTCTCCCCGGCCTTCAGCTCCAGCTCCGCCTCGTACACGCCTGCGGCATTGCGCTCCTGCGGCTTCAGCTTGACGGCCGACCTGCGTCCCCCGTTCGCGGCAAGCGACAGCTCCGCGCCTTCTCCAGGGTTCAGGACGCTCACCGATACCATGTACTTTCCGCCGCGAGGCACGCTCACATTGGCGAACCGCAGCGAATCGCCCTCGCCGTACAATCCGGCGGCAGCGCCCCTGGAGGCATACGGATTCTCCTCCTCGGCCGCATCGCCCCCGAACGCCGCCCACTCGGCTTCATAGCGGGGAATCTCCACGGCAAGCACCTCCGCGCCGCTTCCCGCCGATTCTACCGCCAGCTCGTTCATCCCTGCGCGCAATCCGACCTGTCCATAGGCGTAGCCGATGCTGTCCGCCTCCGTCGGCGCCAGCCTCAGCTCCGCCGCTTGTCCCGCATCGGTTCCGATGCGCGCGGCAGCCTCGATTCCTCCGGCATTCCGGTAATGGACCAGCACCGGAGCGCCGGCCTCCACTGTCGACGGGATCGCTCCGAAGAGGAGCCGGTCTCCGTCCCGGACCGCGTCCTTCGCCTGGAGGACGCCCATTCCCGCAGGCATCCGGATCGGCGTCGCCAGCGGCTGCGGCTTGCCGAAGAGCGGCAGTCCGTTCTCGTCCCATTCCACCCGCGCAGCCCGCGCCTTGCGGTTGTTCCACCCGTCGGCCGGGCCGGAGGTGGCATGATAGACGAGCCATGTCTCGCTTCCGTCGGGCGAAGGGACGAAGGAATTATGCCCGGGTCCGTAGACGCCCGCCTCCTCGTCCATGGCGAGCAGAGGCTCCTGCGCCTTGGTCCAATCGGAAGGCTCCAGCGGATTGCCGCCCGGCTTCAGCGCAAGCAGCCCGAGACTGTAGAGCGGCGTCCAGCTGCCCGCTCCCGAGTAGACGATGAAGGCGCGGCCATCCTTGTACAGCAGCGACTGGCCTTCGTTGATGTAAGGCGGTCCGCCGCCCCTTTCCCAGTCCAGCTCCGGCCGGCTCAGCAGCACCCTGGGCCCGCTGATCGTCCAAGGATCGCTCATTGGCGCGATATACGTGTTCTGGGCTTCGTTCACGTCGCCTTCCCATCCCGACCAGACGAAGTAGAGCTTGCCTTCATGCTCCATCGCCAGCCCGTCGATCGCCCATTTGCCGGCATCGTCCTTGATCTGTCCCTTGAAGGCATAGCTGCCCATGGGATCGTCGCTCTCGCCTTCCAGCACATACATCCGGTGGTTGGCGTTGTCTCCGTCGTCGGCCGCGAAGTAGATGTACCATTTCCCTTGCAGATACTGGATCTCCGGCGCCCATAGATTCGCCGAATAAGCCGTTTCCGCCGGCGGATACCAGACGACCTTGCGCTCTGCGGAGCGGAAATCCAGCGTCCGGGACTTCATCACCATGATGTCGGCTCCATGATGCGTGAACGTCATGTAGTAGAAGCCGTTGCGATAGACCACGCTCGGGTCCGGCGTATCGATCTCGGCGAGCGTGTTCTTGAACATGCCTCCATGCCCATTATACGAAAGCGTTTTCCCGTCGTCTCCCTGCTGCTGCATCCAATAGATTCCTCCTGCGATCAGGACTAAAAGCGCTCCCGCCGCAAGCAGGAAAGCTCTTTTGCCTCGTATTGACATCGGTCGTCTCCTTGCTCAGTTGTTTTCGGGCTTCATAAGGAATCCGTAAAAAATTGCTGCGCAGTCAGAATGTTCTTCCGATCGCTGTCGAGTCCCCTGCTCGTTTCTCAGCGCTACTTAACGCCGGCGCTCGTGATCGCCCGGACGAAGGATTTCTGTCCCAGGATGAAAACAAGCACGACCGGAAGCGCCGCGATCGTCGTCATCGCCATCAGCTTGCCATAGCTCTGCGTATAGCTGCCGGTCGCCATCATCGCGATGCCGGCCGTTATGGTGCGCATCTCCGGCGAGGTCGTGGCGTACAGCGGCCAGACGAAGTCGTTGTAGATGCCCATGAACGTGAAGATGCCGAGCGTCACCATGATCGGTACGGCCGACGGCAGCAGAATGCGGTAGTACAGCTGCCATTTGTTCACTCCATCGATTCGTCCCGCCTCCTCGATTTCCTTCGGGAAGGACACGAAGAACTGGTACAGCAGGAACACGCCGAAGGCACCGGCCGTCGCAGGCAGGATGAGAGCCGGGTACGTGTTGATCAGGCCGAGCGAGTTGAACTCCATATACATCGGCAGGAACGTCAGCACGCCCGGGATCATCAGCGAGGCGATGAACATCGGCAGCAGCACCCGCCTCAGCGGCAGGTCGTTCAGCCTCGCCAGCGCGAAGGCCGCCATGGAATCGATCAGGAGCACGAGTCCGGTCCCGATGATGCCGACGGACAGCGAGTTCGCGATCCAGCGCAGCACAGGCGTATTCATCAGCTCGCCGCCCAGCCCTTGCTTGAAGTTGTCGAGCGTCGGCTTGCGCGGGAGGAAATCCATCCGTCCCGAGAGCGCTTCGAAGTCGTTCTTGAACGCGGTCGACAGCATCCATACGAGCGGCAGGACCATGACCAGAGCGATGACGGCCGCGAGCAGGAGAAGAATTGCTTTTTTGGTTTTCGGGTTCGCCATCTATGCCTTCTCCTTCCGGTTGGTGAGCTTGAACTGGACGACGGATACGGCCATGATCAGCACGGCCATCAAAATCGCCATCGCCGAGGCGGAGCCTACATCCTTACGTGCGAACGCTTGGTCGAGCACATTGATCAGCAGCACCCGGGTCGTATCACCGGGACCGCCGCGCGTGAGCAGGAATGGCTGCGCATAGATGTTGAAGGAGGCGATTGTCGAGGTGATCATGACGAACAGCATGACGGGCCGGATCGTCGGCAGCGTGATGGAGACGAAGCGGGACCATGGCCCGGCGCCGTCGATCGAGGCCGCCTCGTAATATTCCTCCGGCACCTCGTTGAGCGCGTTGATGAAAATGATCATATTGAATCCGATCGTCCACCAGATCGTCGTGGAGACGAGCGATATCCAGGCCCAGGGAGTATCGGTGAGCCACGGGATTCCGGCCATGCCCAGCTTGGCGAGCAGGCTGTTGAGGAAGCCGGCGTTCGTGTCGAACATCATGAGCCAGATGACGGCCATGACCGAGGCGGACAGCGCGTACGGGAGGAAATAGAACGTGCGGAACAAGCCGCGCACCCGGGCGGGCAGCGCGTTCAGCAGCATCGCGAGGCCGAGCCCGATGACAATGAGCAGCGGCACGGAATACAGGACGAACTGAGCCGTCGTCCACAGGCCTTTGAAGAACAGGCTGTTCTCGTAGGTGCCGGGCGTGAAGATCGTCACGTAATTGCTTAAGCCGACGAAGGCATGCTCCGCCGACAGCAGCTCGAAGTCCTGAAGGCTGATGACGACGCCGTACAGGATCGGGAAGAGCAGGAACAGCCCGAAGGCGGCCAGATAGGGAAGTATGAACAGGAACGAGGTCAGCCGGGAAGTCCAGGCGCTTTTCATAGACGATGCCTCCATTTCATCTTTCCGAGAGTCGTGGACGGAAGGAGGGACGGGAAGCCGGCTGTCCGCGCTCCCCGTCCCTTCCGCCCCAACGTTTGGAAAGCCGTTATTTTTTGATTGCCTGGCGCGACTTCGCCGCGGCATCGTCCATCGCTTGCTGAGGAGATTTCTTGCCCAGGATCGCGTTGCTCAGCTCGCCCCACAGCGGCTCGACGATCGTGCCCCAATTCAGCACGTTCGGCGCGAATTGAACGGACGGGAAGCTTTGGGCGACCGTGCTCTGGAATTCCATCGCCTTGAACTCGGCGCTCTCAAGCACCTTGTGCGAGGCGACCGCCTGGCCGGATTCGGCCCAGTCGAGCGAGTTGCCGGCGACATACTTCAGGAAGTCGCCGATGCCGGCGATCTTGCCCGCGTCCGTCACGGCCTTCGGCACGACGAAGCCGTGGGAGCCGGCATAGACCGCCTGCTTCGCTTTGCCGATCTGCGGAATGACGGCGACGCCGTAGTTGAGGCCGGCCTCGTCGAACTGGGACTTCATCCAGGGGCCGTTGAACTGGATGGCGTTTTTGCCCTGGAGGAACAGCGTGTTCTCGCCGTCCTGCTGCACGTTGCCCGGAGAGATTCCCTTCTCGACCATGCCGCGCAGCCACTGCACCATCTCGACCGCTTCCGGAGAGTTGTAGGCGACGTCGCTGCCGTTCCACAGCTCGCCGCCGTTCTGCCAGACGAGCGACGGGAAGATGAACTGCTGCGGCCACAGGCTCGGCACCACGTAGCCGTAGACGCCCTTCGACT
Organism: Paenibacillus sp. D51F; assembly: GCF_053345695.1. Taxonomy (NCBI): domain Bacteria; kingdom Bacillati; phylum Bacillota; class Bacilli; order Caryophanales; family Paenibacillaceae; genus Paenibacillus; species Paenibacillus sp. D51F. The sequence goes on from NZ_JBKFAO010000007.1 coordinate 68,697, forward strand.
TGTCGGTCAGCTTCTCCACCGCAGAGTCGAATTCCGCGCGGTTCGTCGGAGGCGCGGTAATGCCGGCCTTCTCGAACAGATCCTTGTTGTAGTACATGACGAGCGGGTGGATGTCCAGCGGAATCGTGTACAGCTTGCTGTCGATCGTCGCATACTTGACCGGCGCTTCCGCGAAGTCCGCCGGATTGATGCCGGCCGAAGCGGCCAGCTCATCGACCGGCTGCAGCTGGTCCTTGCTCTGGTAGGTCGGCACGCTGTCCACGTGCATGATCATCAGGTCCGGACGCTCCTTGCCGGTGCTCAGCGCCACGTCCAGCTGCTTGTAGTACTCGCCGTTCGGCTGGATGACGAAGTTGACCTTGTAGCTGTCCTGGGAGCTGTTGTATTTGTCCACGATCTTTTTCATGAACGGGCCGTCGGAGCCGGAGAACGGCGACCAGAACAAAATTTCCGTCTTTTTGCCGCTGCCGCTTTTCTGGCCTTCGCCGGCCGGCGCGTTGTCGCCGCCGTTGCTGGAGCAAGCGGTTGCAAGAAGCGGAACCATCATCGTCATGGCAAGGATCGAAGCTTTCTTGAACTTCGGAGTCTTCATCTGTTTCTAATCCCCTTTTGCCTGGTAGTTCAAGGCGCGAGCGCTTTGATAGCTCTATCGTAAGGGAAGGGGATCGGCGAAAAAATGCCGCTTCTACAGGAACAATGGACATATTTACAGGTCACCCTGCCGGAAAGATGTCCATGCAGTCGATCTCGGCGTAATTGCTGGAGCCGCTGAAGCGGATCGTATTGTTGCCGGCGTTCAGGTACACCTTGGCCGTCGAGGCGCCCCAGTTGTTCCAGCCGGAATAGGCCACGTAGAAGCTGGACGCCGCGCCGCCGTTGACGGACAGCGAGTGGATCGCCCAAGGCTGTCCGCTCGTGCCGTTGCCGTTGCGGACAGCCAGCACGTACCAGCCGGCAGACGGGGCAGAGACGGTGAACTGGGCATAACTGCTCGTCGTATCGAGATAGCCGACCTTCTTGCCGCCCGAAGCGCTCCCTTCGCTCGCCACGGCCGCTCCGCCCGACAGCAGCGCGCTCTCCGCCTCGTAGCGGTCCCGGCCCGGCTCGCCGGCAGGCTTGGCGATCGGAGCGTTGGGATTGACCGGCGCGCCGAGATTCGGCGTGTTGTCGGCATTCCACCCGAACGGCTGGGTACGGACATTGCGGGTCCAGCCGGACCCTTGCCATCTGGCGGCGTGATAGACGAGCCAGTCCTGGGTGCCGTCAGGCGACTTGGTGAAGCTGTGATGGCCGGGACCGTAGACGCCGTTCGCGCTGGCGAAGAGCGGCGCGCTCTTTTTCGTCCAGGAAGCGGCGTTCAGCAGGTTCGCGGATGTGCCCGCCGTGACGAGGCCGAGGCAGTAGCCGTCCGTCCAGCTGCCGTTGGCGGAGTAGACGAGGCTGATCGTGCTTCCCCTGACGATGACCTGCGGGCCTTCGTTGACCTGCGGAGTCGTATTCGTTTCCCATGCGTAGGCAGGAGTCGCGATCCGCGTCCGTGCGGAAGAGATCGTCCACGGATTGCTCATCTGGGCGATGTACAGATGCTGCTTGTCGTTGACCGTGCCTTCCCAGCCCGACCAGATGAAATAGCGGTTCGCTCCGACCGTCAGCACCGTTCCGTCGATCGCCCAGCGGTCGGCCGGATCGGCGATCTTGCCCTTGAACGTCCAGCCTCCCGCGAGCGGATTCGCGTTCGCGTTCTCCAGCACGTACATGCGATGGTTCTCGTTGCTGCCGTTGTCGGCGGCGAAATAGACGTACCACTTGCCGTCGAGGTAGTGCAGCTCCGGCGCCCATATGTTGGAGCTGTACATCGTGCCCGCCGGCGGCGTCCAGACGACCGCGCTGTCGCCGGCATCGATGCCGCTGATCGTCTTGGAGCGCCACAGCGTGATGTTGTTGCCGGTCGTCTGCGTGTAGTAGTAATAGCCGTCCGTATGCTTGTACATCCACGGATCGGCTCCGTCCTGCTTGATGACGTTGAAGAAGGTCGAGACCGGAGCGGCCTTGGCCTTGCCGCTGCCCATCGGGAGCGCCAAGGCCAAGGTCAAGCTGAAGGCAAGCAGAAGCAGGGACCATCTTTTGAACATGATGAATTCCTCCTTTGACTGTCTGCGGCTTCTGCCGCAGCGCCTCCATTTTATGGGGATTGCGGAAGCGCTCCCATGACATTTCTTTTGGAGTTATGGTCCTTTGGCTAGAAGGGTCGACATCGGTAGCGAAAGGGAGGGATTGCAGAAAAGGCACCACCCAGGAGTGCAAAAAGGCGCACCAAGGAATGCAAAAAAGCACACCAAGGAATGCAAAAAGGCACACCAAGGAATGCAAAAAAGCGGCAGCCAGGAAATCCTGACTGCCGCTTGGCGATTAATGGTCGTAATGCTTTCCGGCTCCAAACAATCCGCTTGCCTGCCGATAACGTCTCCATTTCAAGACCGGTGTCAAGCCGGTTGGAGATCCTCTTCTCCCTTGAGGGAGAACGAGGAGGCTGCCTTAGCCTCGGCAAGCTCCGCAGCGAGACGGCGGCGCTTGCGCTCGAACTGCTTCAGATGAAGGACGGCCATCTCGTCCTCGGGGTTGCGCTTCAGATAGAACCGCATTTCATATAATGTATGGTCAAGCTCCATCAACTGCTCCTGCAGATCCGCAGGATCGACGAGGGCGGGCTGGAAGGCTTCGCGTTCATGGCATACGTTTGCTTCGGTCATCATGTCGGTCAAATCCTCCTGCTTGGGGTTGCGGTATTCGCGGGCTGCGGCGGGCTCTGCCTTGCAGAACCGCCGTCCGCTTCCTTTATTACCACCCAAGCGCATCCCCAAACCGGATGAGACCTTCTTACTTGAATTTCTTCCAATCCATGCTGCTGTTGTCGAGCAGATACTCCATGCTGCTCTCGTTGCGCTTCTGCTCGGCCTTGCGGGCTTCCTCCGCCCGGCGGCGCTCCTCTTCGCGGACGCGCTCCTGCTCGGCCTTCATGCCGTCGGCCTGCGACTTCAGCCGCTGGACCATATCCGCCGGCAGCAGATCCTTGAGCGTCGCCGGCTTGGCGGCTTCCGCTCCCGGCTCGGGACGCCGAGCAGGCGCCTGCTTTTTCTTCGCCATTTCCGGATCCTCCCCTTTCCACTTGCGTCATGGCCGAATTATAGCACAAAAAAAGCGGAGCCGGGGACAGCTCCGCCTGGAAGTCTCTGATAGGAAGGATCGGGAGCTGGAAGCGCCCGTCTCCCCTTGACAAGCACGCCTTGCTTGACGATCAACCCGGCCTCATGCCCGCTTCGCGGCGCTCGCCAGGCGCAGCCGGATTCCCGAAGGATCGGTCACTTCCCCGCCTTCCGGCACGTCCCTGACCTCCGCTCCGCCGTCGCGGAGCCTGCTCATGGCGGTCGCCAGCGATTCGGCATCCGGATAGAGGATCGTGGCATAGGCAAGCCCCGTTCCGCGCTCGGGCGCAGGCGGAGCTCCTTTGCCCGCCCATATATTCAGTCCGATATGATGATGGTAGCCGCCCGCCGAGACGAAAAGAGCGCCAATCGACTGCCAGCCGTCGGCGATCAGGTCGAAGCCGAGCAGGCCGCAATAGAAGTCGTAGGCGGCTTGCAGATCGGAGACATGGAAGTGGACGTGGCCGATGACCGTTCCGGCCGGCAGCCCTTGCCATTCATGTCCTTGGGCCAGCTGCAGCAAGCCCTCGACGTCGACAGGATCGGTCCCCATGAGCACATGGCCTTCGGCGTCATGCTTCCAATCGCTGCGCGGCCGGTCGCGGTAGATCTCGATGCCGTTGCCGTCGGGATCGTCGAGGTACAAGGCTTCGCTCACCCAGTGGTCTCCTTGCCCGACCGGCAGCCTTGCTTCCGCCAGACGGCGCAGGACAAGGCCGAGCGACAAGCGGTCCGGCACGAGAATAGCGAAATGGTACAGGCCGGCGGTGCGTCCCGCTGCCGGCACGGCATCCGGGCGTTCCTCGAGCAGCAGCAAAGGCTCCGGACCGCCGGCTGTCAGCCAGACGCCCTCCTCGTCCCTGCGCAAAACTTGAAAGCCGATGATATCGGTATAAAACCGGACGGAACGATCGATTTCTTTGACCTTCAATTTCACAAGACCGATCGAGACGCCGGGATGGATGGAGAGATGCTGTTGAGTCATCCTGATTGCCTCCTTGAATAAGTTACTTATTAAAAGTAAGTATAATGCCGGCGGCAATAAAATTCAAGCGGGCGGTCCAAATAGGATTCGCCCGCTTTCCTTTTGCTATTCATTTCAAGGCCTAATGCCGCAGATGGTACGGCACCGTGGCGATGACGATATCCTTGTTGCTGAACAGGTAGGCCCGCAGCAGAAGCCCCGTCTGGTTGTGCAGGATATGCTGCCACCAGTGCTTGGTGATGAACTGCGGAATGAGAATCGTGATATGGTCATGCTCGCCCGTTTTCCATTCCACGGTATCGATGAACTTGAGGATCGGCCTCGTGATGCTCCGGTAGCTGGAGCGGAGCGTGATGAGGCGGACGCCCGGGTTCCATTCTTCCCATTTCTTCTCCATGCGAGCGATGTCTTCTTCGTTGAAGCCGACATAGACGGCTACGACGTTGTCGGTGAGCGACTTGGCATAACCGAGCGAATTGGCGACGACTCGCGTGATGCCCGCCACCGGCACGACGACCGTGCTGCCCTTGATGACCGGCTTGTCGACCTCCGGGTTGATCCGCAGCTCGGCGGCCACCTTCGTGTAGTGCTTGTGGATGCGATGGAAGAGCAGCATGACGATGGGCAGGAATACGAATACCATCCAGACATGCGCGAACTTCGTGAAGATGAAGATCAGCGTAATGCCGAGCGTCGTCAGCATGCCGACGGTGTTGATGGCGAGCTTGCCGATCCAGCCTTTCGGCTTCAGCCTGAGCCAGCGGATCATCATCCCGAGCTGCGACAGCGTGAACGGGATGAACACGCCGACAGCATAGAGCGGAATCAGGTTCTCGGTGTCGCCGCCGAACACCACGACGAGGATGATCGAGAATACCGCCAGGAAGATGATGCCGTTCGAGAAGCCGAGCCGGTCGCCGCGCACCATGAAGGCATGCGGCATGTATTTGTCCTTGGCCAGCATGAACGCCAGCAGCGGAAAGGCCGAGTAGGCCGTGTTGGCGGCCAGGAACAGGATCAGCGCCGTAACGCCCTGGATGAAGTAGTACAGGATGCCCCGTCCGAACGTGCCGGCGGCAATCTGCGATACGACCGTCTCGCTCGCCTTCGGCGTAATACCGTACCAATAGGCCAGCAAGCTGATGCCGAGGAACATCGAGCCGAGAATGACGCCCATCATGATCAAGGTAGAGGCGGCATTCTTCTCCGCCGGCTGCTTGAAGTTCGGGATCGCGTTGGAAACGGCTTCCACGCCCGTGAGCGCGGAGCAGCCCGAGCTGAACGCCTTCAGCAGCAGGAACAGGCTGATGTTGCTCACCGTCGCGCCGATCTCCGGGATTTCCGGGTGGGCGCCGCCGAAGGCGTATTTGACCACGCCGGAAATGATGAGCACGAATATGGATACGACGAACAGGTAGATCGGCACGGCAAGCACCGAAGCCGATTCCGTCGTGCCCCTCAGGTTCATGATCGTCAGCAGGACGATGACGATGATCGAGATCAGAATCCGGCTGTCATGCAGGGAAGGAAAGGCGGACGTGATGGCGTCGGTCCCCGCGGAAGCGCTGACCGCTACCGTCAGTATATAATCGATGAGAAGCGAGCCGCCGGCCAGCAGGCCGGTCGTCGTGCCGATATTGTCCTTGGCGACGACATAAGCCCCGCCCCCCATCGGGTAGGCATAGATCGTTTGGCGGTAAGACAGGATGAGGATGAGAAGAAGGCCGAGCACGGCGAGCGAGATCGGAATGGAGTACCATACGGCGGCGAAGCCGGCCACCATTAGGGCGATCAGGATTTGCTCCGTCCCGTAGGCGACGGAAGACAAGGCGTCCGAGGACAGGACGGCCAGCGCCTTCAATTTGGTGAGCTTCTCGCCCTCGAGCTCTCGGCTCTTCATCGGGCGCCCGATCAGAAGGCGTTTCATGCGGTTGACCATGATTCTTTTTGCTCCTTTGCGCATCATGCGCAGCGTGAATGATTACTTTGCCCTCTTTTAGAAACATGATGTATCGTACACCCGAAGCCAACTTCTGTAAACGGGTTTCTTCCCGGTGCGAACGCTGCTTGAAGGACGGAATCTCTTGCCCTTCGCCCTCGGCTTCCAAGCAAAATTACCCCGGTTGCTTTAATCCCGAACCATTTAGACAAAAAACATCGCGAGATAAAGCAATCATATGGAGAGTGCAAAGAAACGTATGGAGATGATGATGAAATTATAACCTTCAAGCTGAACCGATAGTCCCCTGCGCTTCTGTCGAGGAAGATGTTCAATGGTGAAGCATGCTGGGAAGGTTCTGACTGCCGTTCTGTACGAACGGGCAAAATCAGCACAAAAAAAGCCTTGGCCGCTAAGGCCGAGGCTAATTGCATACGAGCGCATCGGTACCGATCCGCTCGGTCCTGCCCCATCATCGCCGGGTCTGGATGTCCGCGTCGGAAGCTGCGCCTTCTTCCAGCTGCCTCGGTACCGATCCGTCAATCTCGTACAAATCCGCAGGCAGCGCCTGCACGAACGGCGACCAATCGCCCGTCGAGTAAAGATGAAGCCGGTGCATCGCCCGCGTGCATGCCGTGTACAGAAGCTTACGTTCGCTGTCCCGGCCGTAGGCTCCGGACGAGGCCTCATAGACCAGAACGGCATCGAACTCGACACCCTTGGCGAGATACACGGGAAGGACCATCACTCCTTTTTCAAAACCCGCCGTGTCCTTCGCAATGAGCTGGAGAGCCTCGCCTCCAAGATTGCGCAACGATTCATGGGCTTCCCGGCTTTCGGCTGCCGTCTTCGTAATGACAGCGATGGAATCAAAGCCCTCGGCCCTGAGCGCCGCGATGTCAGCCAGCAGCCGCGCGTCGCGCTTCTCCCCGCTGTCCAGCCTCGTCAGAAGGGGCTTGCGGCCTCCCCTTTCAAACGATTCAATCTCTTCCCCGCCCGGAAGCATCGATTTCGTCCATTCGACAATCTCCCTCGTTGAACGATAGCTGCGCACAAGACGGACAAGGCTCGTGTCGGCTTCTCCAAAAAGGCGGAGCAGAGGCGAATCGGATGTGTCCAAGCTTGTCGCCTGAACGAAGATCGCTTGCCCGAAATCGCCGAGCACCGTCATCCGGGCTCGTGGAAACAGCTTTTTCAGATACTCATATTGAAACATCGAATAGTCCTGGCCCTCATCGACGAAGACATGCCGGATCTCCGTGTTCGTCCGAACCCCTTCGATCAGCTCTCTCAGATACAAGTAAGGCGTCGCATCCTCGTGGAGCAGCTCATTCCGGAGCAGCGCTTCCTTCGTTTGCCTGCATATATCGGGCCACAGCGGTGGGATGGCGCCCCCGTTTGTCCGCTCCCGGTAAGCGGCTTCGTCGGCAAACAATTGCCCGTAGATGCCATCGACATCGATAAACGCGAATTTCCTCACGCTTTTCCTCAGCGGCTTGAACAGTTCTTTCACAATGCGGCGGCGGAGCAGCTCCTCCTCCTTCCGGGCGAAGTCGAAGTCGCTCTCATCCTCCCGGCGCTTCTTGATGATTTTCTCGCGGACTGCGGCGTAATGCTCCGCAAGGTCGAACAGCTCCCTTTCCTTATGAAGCATGTCGAAGACCTCCGCGTACTGATCGGAATCGAGATAATCCAACTCCTCCTGGACCCAAGGCGCTTTCCGTTCCTTGCGTTCCAGCGAAGCCAGCTCGTTCAGAAGCCATTCCTGCAGCAAAACGACCCGATTGTACAAAGGCAGGGAACGGTCATAACCGTAAAATTCCGCTTCCATCCGCTCCGCGGCAATCAGCTCGCGGTCACGAAGGCGAATTCCGTTGAATCGCATGCCTTGCTCTCCCAACCAAGCCCCATAGCTCCGCAGAGCTTGCAGGAAAGCTTCGGAAGCTTTGTATTCGATCCCCTGAAGACGAGCCTCATGCCCCGGCGCTCCATGAGCGGTCAGCATATATTCGATCTGGTCAAAGGGATCCTCCGGGCGGAGCGATGGACCTAGCCAATAGTCGAGATACTCCTGAAAAGTCGTCTGCTGCATATTCTCTTCACCGAGCTCCGGAAGAACCGTGGAGATATAGCTGGCAAACATCGGATTCGGAGAGAACAGCACGATCTGGTCGGCTTTGATCGTCTGGCGATGCTTGTAGAGCAGGTACGCCACCCGCTGCAAGGCCGCGGAAGTTTTGCCGCTGCCGGCCGCCCCCTGGACGATAAGCATCCGGCTTTTGTCATTGCGGATGATCGCATTTTGTTCCTTCTGGATCGTGGCCACGATGCTCTTCATTTGCGGGTTCGCGCCTTTGCCGAGCACCTGCTGCAGCAGCTCGTCTCCGATCGTCTCGCTCGCGTCGAACATGTTGCGGATGTGCCCGTCTTGAATTTGAAACTGCCTCTTCAGCTCCATCGTCCCATCGATGGGCCCGGCGGGCGTTGCATAAGAAGCCGGACCGGGGGAGTGGTCGTAATATAGGCTCGCGATCGGCGTCCGCCAGTCATAGATCAGAAAGCTCAAGCCGTCTTCGTCGACGAAGGAAGATACGCCGATATAGATCTGCTCGGCGAGTTCCAGCCCATCCTCCTTGAAATCGATGCGTCCGAAATACGGCGACGGAAGCAGACGTTTCATGCTTTTCCACTGCTGCGCCAACAGCTTGTGGCTGCGCTCCCGTTCGGCCAATACCGCGGACTGCTGGTTGATCGTATGGAATGTCTCTTCAAAGTCTTCGTCCGTGCTCGTGTTGATCGTCACATCTTCCCAAAACCGCTTGCGGATATCCGCAGCTTGACCGCGCAGTCCGGCGACCTCCGGCTCCAGTTCGTCTATTCTCGTCTGCAGCTTGTTCCGGACCCCTTCCAGCCGCTGCTGTTCCTGCTTCCAATCCTTCGCTTCCATCTCTCCCTCAACACACTCCTCGTCTTCCTTTTTCTGGAGCAAAAAAGAGCATTGACAAATCAGAGTTCCAGATGTAGAATTAGATTAGGAATAGAATGGATACATCCATAACTTCATCAATTCAACGTCGCTATAGATTGTATCATAGCGCTTTTTTGCGTTCAATATGGTTTTTGTTATTGTTTGGGCAGAGCTGAAGGCTGACTCGAATCGAGGGCCGTTCACCAAACAACCGCGGAGGTATGCAGCCATTAGATGATCTTTGCTTTCTCCCCGGCAAACATATCGTAACGAAATGTCATGCAACTGAAACGTCGTTTTCAGCTTTTTTTAAGAAAGCGGTTTTATAATAAGCACATGACCCCCCTTTGAATATAGCAGCACCTTGGGCCCCCCGGCTTTATGCCGGAGGGTCACTTTTTTTTGCGGGCTTTCCATAATCCCCATATCGCCGCTCATAGTCCCGTCCACCGCCGCATACAGTGGGTATGAACCTTACTTATCTCGGCACGGAGGGATTGAGCTTATGACTCAGGACGACATCCGCCAGCTGGAGCGGGCGATCGACGAGATTACGGAAATCGCCACAGGCTTCGGCCTGGACTTCTATCCGATGAGGTACGAAATCTGCCCGGCAGACATCATCTATACGTTCGGCGCTTACGGCATGCCGACCCGCTTCAGCCATTGGAGCTTCGGGAAGACGTTCAACAAAATGAAGCTGCAGTACGACCTCGGTCTCAGCAAAATATATGAGCTCGTCATCAACTCGAATCCCTGCTACGCCTTCCTGCTCGACGGAAACTCGCTCATCCAGAACAAGCTCATCGTCGCCCATGTGCTCGCCCATTGCGACTTCTTCAAGAACAATGCCCGCTTCTCCGGAACGAACCGCGACATGGTCGAGAGCATGTCCGCGACGGCCGAGCGGGTCAGCCAGTACGAGATGCTCTATGGAACGGAGACCGTCGAGCGCTTCATCGACTCCGTGCTCGCGATCCAGGAGCATATCGATCCTACGCTCATCAAGCCCCGCCAGCTCGACAAGTCGAAGCGCGACGAATACCTGCGACGGGAAGCCGAGAACGCGGAGGAGCGCACAGCGGGAGAGTACGACGACCTGTGGGGGCTGGAAAATGTCTTGTCGGAGGAAAAGGCGGGGCCGCCGGAGCCGCCGAAGTTCCCCCTTCGTCCCGAGAAGGACCTCGTCTGGTTTATTGAGGAGCATTCGGCTCACCTCGCCGACTGGCAGCGGGACATCATGAGCATGCTGCGCGAGGAAATGCTGTATTTCTGGCCGCAGATGGAAACCAAGATCATGAACGAAGGCTGGGCGTCCTACTGGCATCAGCGGATCATCCGCGAGATGGATCTGGACAGCGAGGAGACGATCGAGTTCGCCAAGCTGAACGCCTCCGTCGTCGTACCCGGCCGCGGCATCCTGAACCCTTATTACCTGGGGCTGAAAATTTTCGAGGATATCGAGAAGCGCTGGGAGCAGCCGACGGAGGAAGACCAGCGCCGCTTCGGATACAAGCCGGGAAGGGGCCGGGAGAAGATCTTCGAGGTCCGGGAGCTGGACTCCGATACCTCCTTCCTCCGCAATTACCTGACCAAGCAGCTTGTCGACGATCTCGACCTGTTCATTTTCGAGAAGAAAGGCCCCGAATGGAAAATCACCGACAAGGCGTGGAAAAATATCCGCGAGCAGCTCGTCTACTCCCGGGTCAATGGCGGATTTCCCGTCATCGAGGTGCATAACGGCGATTTCAATCGCGTCGGCGAGCTGTACCTGATCCACCATTACGAAGGCGTGGAGCTGGATCTCAAGTATGTGGAGCGCACGCTCCCTCACGTCGTCACCCTCTGGGGCAAGTCCGTGCATCTGGAGACCGTCGTCGAAGACAAGAAAATCGTCTTCAGCTGCGACGGGAAGAAGACGAGCCGAAAGTTCATTTGAAGAAACCCCATAGGACAATCGAAAAAACAGCCGGCTCCTGATGGAGCCGGCTGTTGATGCGGCATCGATGCAGGATGCAGCAGCTTCGGATGGAATCGTCCGTCACGGGCGGCGCTTTATGTACGAGAACGTGAGCATCCAAAAGATGCAGCCCAGCAGGATGTGGATTCCGCTTTCCCGAACATGAATGCCGTTTCCGCTGAGCAAGATGCCCGTGAAGAAGCCCAAAATGATCGCGATGAGAACTTCAAGCGCTTTGGATGCCATGCGGATTCTCCTTTGTGGTGGAGTTCATATGGGAAGGAATGGATTTGAAGCCTATTTTATCACATGACCATGGTTTCCAGAAAACCCTTCGCATGCGTCAGCAGCGGATAAGGAAACCTAAAAAGGCAGGAATTCACTTCACTTTGTTTAGTTGCATTATTTTCGTTATCGATGTATACTGTCACTATTGCAAACACAATTTAAAGACACAAGGAGAGACGTTTCCATCATGGCATCCATTCTTTTCGTCAAAGCAAACGACCGCCCGGCTGATCAAGCGATCAGCGTCCAAATGTACAATACGTTCCTCGAATCCTATAAAGCCGCTCACCCGAACGACACGGTAATCGAGCTGGATCTGTACGAGGAAGTGCTTCCTTTCTATGGCAACACGGCCATGACCGGCATGTTCAAGGCTGGACAAGGCATGGACACGACTCCTGAAGAGCAAGCCGCAGTCGAGCTTGTCACAAAATATGTCAACCAATTCCTCGAAGTCGACAAAGTCGTCATCACGGTTCCTCTCTGGAACTATTCGGCTCCGGCTCCGCTGGTCAACTATATGGCTTACCTGGCGCAAGCAGGCAAGACTTTCCGTTACACAGCCGAAGGTCCTGTAGGCCTCGCAGCCGGCAAGAAGGTCTCCCTGCTGACGGCTCGCGGCGGCGTGTACTCCACAGCTCCTATGGCTGACTTCGAATCGGCCATCCGTCCTCTCAAAGGCGCATTCGCCCTGTTCGGCATCCAAGCCGAGGAGATCGTCATCGAAGGCCACAACCAATTCCGCGACCGCGCTGCCGACATCGTACGCGAAGGTCTGGACAAAGTCAAAGCCGAAGCAGCCGCTTTCTAAGAGTTCTTCGTTGCAAAAGCCCCTTTCCGGATATCCGGGAAGGGGCTTTTCGTATTTTTGATCCTGTTGACTTAAATTTCAATTTCTTATTGTTCCCGTGCTATGAACAAAGCTTCTAATCTTTAAATGTAGGAAGCTCCGCTTCTAACTGCTCGAATATCTCAGTACAGGATCCGTCCTAAGGCTTTTAAAGTCGCTCTCAACGAGTGAACAATCTCGTCCCGATCTTCGTTTTGCACTTCGCCGATTCGAGCCGCCAGCGTAGGAGCCGCCCACTCTTCGATTTCCCTAATCCCCATGCCGGACAACAGCAAATATTCTTTCAAATACTCATCATGAAACAGCTCGCGCAGCACTCTTCCCTGCAGCCAACCGGGAGCGTCTCGCGGGACAGCATGCGAACGCAGCATCATGGACGTTCTGGCGATATCCGCCGCTTCATGACCAACCAATGCATTTATCCAATCGATAATAACCGGCCCATTCGCAGAGAGAATAATGTTGCCGGGATGAAAATCGTAATGGCACAATTTCCTGCCATCCGGCAAGTCTTTCAACTTTGCCATCACCGATTGTTTTTCTCGTTCACTTAGAATCTCTGCCGTTTGTATTTGATGCGACAGTCCCTCTTTTAAATTAGAACCGGAAAGGCTGTCTACCTGATGGATATCGAACTGGACCTGCGCCATTTGTCTGGCGTAGTAGACAACGCTAGATTTCGCCATCTCAATTCGGCTCAGCATCGTGGGACCATCAATTCGCTCATACACCAGGCAAGTCTTGCCTTCAACCTCCACTAACCCGCCGAAAGCCGGCGTTTTAAGACCCAAGGATTGAATGGCTTCCGCATTCCGCGCTTCTTTTTTGGCCTCATGCCTGGAATGCTCACGTTGATGAAAGACTTTGATGACCTCCGTACGCCCCCAGCGATAAACATTGGCCGTGTTCCCGCTGCCAAGCAATTCCCCTATTTTCATTTTCGTTTTCCTTTCTCCAAGACCAAAGGGAAGTATGCCCGATCGTGATTAGTTATACCGAATATGGATTTTTCTATATCGTTCGCGTTTTTTTAAAGCACCGCCCGTATCGCCGGTGACGGCAATAGAACTGGGACCTGTCCATTCCGCTTTGAATGGTTTCGTTGAAATAAACACATTCCCCGACTGTTTTGATCCTGATCCTTGCTGGAGGATCGACAGCTGATAGCTGTAACCGGTTGTCGCTCCGCAATTCCTTTGGAATGCGACCAGCTCCAAGCTGCCGGTCGGTTGGACCGACCTATGGATGATTTCATTCGCGCACATGCCGGATAACAGGCTTCCTCCCAGATGGTGGAGTCCGAAAGCAGCCATTCCGAATAGGACTATGAAACCAATGAAACTGATTCCCAATGCTCGCTTTATCGTTCGTCTTCGTTGAAGCCTGACTTCCTGATCGGAAGGCCAATCGGAAGCATTCATCAGCGACCTCCTGATCCAATCTTTTCAATTCCGCTTCTCATCTCTCTGTTTCCATTCCGACTATACCATTGCTGGAAAATAACGTTAATGACTAAATGAGGTTTTATCCGGTTTTTTCTATATATACGGCCATTTTCCGCCCTTGCATTGTGCATTCCGGGACTTGCTGCGCACTTCCATATACCCTTTCCTTCCGCTCCGCAAGACGAACGATTTTCCTATTGACAGCGATGCCAAACATTTTTTATGATGACTGAGCCAACCTTAATTTGAGGGCTATGCTTTTTAAACCAGATGGTTTAAGACAACCCCGGTTACTCCGTCAGCGGAGAAAACCGGGGTTTATTTGTATAGAAAGGAGGCTGCCTTTCCGGAATCGTCAAGGCTTTGACAGCATATGTAAGCGCTTCATATTAATCACTTGAAAAGGCGGTTATATTGATGAACGTAATGTTGAAACGAATCCTTGCGGGAGCGGCCATCGCCACGATGCTCGCTGGAGCCCAGCTTACGCCTGCGGCACCGATGAGACTCGCTTCCGCCGCGCCTGACACGGCGGTCGGGAACAAACAGAATTACAGCACGGACGTCATCTACCAGCTCTTCACGGACAGGTTCTCCGACGGCAATGCCGCCAACAATCCGACGGGAGCGGCCTTCAGCTCCGGCTGCACCAACAAGCGGGTTTATTGCGGAGGCGACTGGCAAGGCATCGTCAACAAGATCAACAACAACTACTTTACCGGCATGGGCGTAACGGCGCTCTGGATTTCCCAGCCTGTGGAGAACATCTACTCCGTCATCAACTACTCCGGGGTGACCAATACCGCCTATCACGGCTACTGGGCCCGCGACTTCAAGAAGACGAACCCTGCCTTCGGCAGCTTCACGGACTTCCAGAACCTGATCAATGCCGCTCATGCCAAAGGCATCAAAGTCATCATCGACTTCGCGCCGAACCACACCTCTCCGGCCATGGAGACGGATACTTCCTTCGCCGAGAACGGCAAGCTCTACAACAACGGCACGCTGCTCGGCGGATATACCAATGATACGAACGGCTTCTTCCACCATAACGGCGGCTCTGACTTCTCCACGCTTGAGAACGGCATCTACAAAAATCTGTATGATCTGGCGGATCTCGAGCAGAACAACAGCACGATCGACACCTACTTCAAGGATGCGATCAAGGTGTGGCTCGATCTCGGCATTGACGGCATCCGCGTCGACGCGGCCAAGCATATGTCCATGGGCTGGCAGAAAAACTGGCTCGCCTCCATCTATGGGTACAAGCCGGTCTTCGTCTTCGGGGAATGGTTCATGGGCTCGGCCGCCGCAGAGGCGGACAACACCAAGTTCGCCAACGAATCCGGAATGAGCCTGCTCGACTTCCGCTTCAACCAGGAAGTCCGCAGCGTCTTCCGCGACGGCACGGACACGATGTACGGCCTTGACGCCATGGTCGCTGCGACCGGCTCCGACTACGCGCAAGTATCCGATCAGGTCACGTTCATCGACAACCATGACATGGAACGCTTCAAAACCGGTTCCTTGAGCAACCGCCGTCTCGAGCAGGCGCTGGCGTTCACGCTGACCTCGCGCGGCGTACCGGCGATCTACTACGGCACCGAGCAATATATGACTGGCGGCACGGATCCCGACAACCGCGCCATGATGCCGTCGTTCTCCACGACGACGACAGCATACAAGGTCAGCGGCCTGCTGGGACCTCTGCGCAAGTCCAATCCGGCCATCGCTTACGGCACGACCCAGCAGCGCTGGATCAACAACGACGTCTACATCTATGAGCGCAAATTCGGCAACAATGTCGCGGTCGTAGCCGTCAACCGCAACCTGTCCACGGCTGCATCCATCAGCGGCTTGGCCACCTCCCTCCCGGCGGGAACCTACAATGATGTTCTCGGCGGACTGCTTGGAGGCAACAGCATTACGGCGGCATCCGGCGGAGCTGTCGGCACATTCACCCTGGCTGCAGGCGGTACGGCCGTATGGCAATATACGGCGGCGGCGACAGCTCCGGTCGTCGGCCATGCCGGGCCGGTCATGGGCAAGCCCGGCAACACGGTCACGATCGACGGCCGCGGCTTCGGCTCCTCCAAGGGCACCGTATACTTCGGCAGCACGGCCGTAACGGGAACCGGCATCGTCTCCTGGGAAGATACCCAGATCAAAGTCACCGTTCCTTCCGTCGCCGCAGGCAGCTATGGCATCAAGATCCGCACCTCCGGCGCGGTCGACAGCAATGTGTACAACGGCTTCAACATCCTGACCGGCAATCAGGTCTCGGTCCGCTTCGTGGTGCAGAATGCGACGACGGCGTTTGGAGAGAACGTCTACCTCTCCGGCGGCGTATCCGAGCTCGGCAACTGGGCTCCAGCCGCCGCCATCGGACCGATCTTCAACAAGATCCTATACGCTTACCCGACTTGGTATTACGATGTCAGCGTGCCGGCAGGCACCGCTCTCCAGTTCAAGTTCTTGAAGAAGAACGGAACGGCGGTCACTTGGGAAGGCGGCTCCAATCATACCTTCACGACTCCCGCTACCGGAACGGCGACGGTTGTTGTGAACTGGCAATAGCTTTTCGGCAAGACAAAAAACCCGAAGTGCGGCCCCAACCTGGGTCCCTACTTCGGGTCTTTCGTTTTTTCCTAGAGCTTGACGAACTGTCCGGTTTTCTGGGATTCAAAGGCTGCCAGAATGACCTGCAGCGACTTCAAGCCCTCTTCCCCCGAAATCGCTGGAGGCGTGTTCGTGACGATGGAATCCACGAATGCATCGATGACTCCGCTCGGCACTTGTTTCTCGTTCGTCGCCATGGCGCCGACCTTGTAGGTTTCCACCAAACCGTCGACAGGCTCGACGATGACCTCGTCGCCGTCCACCGTGCCGATCTTCATGACGCCGCGCTCGCACCACAGCACCGTGCTGTTGTCTCCGCCTTTGTACTGCGTCCAGCTTGCGACCAGCGTTCCGATCGCTCCGCCCTTCATGCGCAGAAGGCAGGCGGCGTTGTCATCCACGTCCGTGCCTTCCTTGTCCAAGGTTCCAATAAATCCGGCGACTTCCGCCACCTCGTCGTTCAGCAAATACCGGATGAAATCGGATTTATGCACGCCGAGATCGCCCATGGCGCCCATGATGGCTTCGTCCTTGCGGAAGAACCAGCTCTCCGCGCCGTCCACGCTCCAAGCCTCCGGTCCGGGATGGCCGAAGGACGTGCGGAAGGTGAGCACCTTGCCCAGCTCTCCGGAATCCAGAATTTCCTTGGCTTTCACATGCGGAGGCATCAGGCGCTGATTATGTCCGACCATCAGGAAAACGCCGTTGCTCCGGGCGGCCTCGATCATCCGCTCCCCTTCCTCCAGCGTCGTAGCCATCGGCTTCTCGACCAGGACATGCTTGCCTGCGTTAGCGGCTGCAATCGCCATGGAGGCATGAAGATGATTGGGCGTGCATACGCTCACCGCGTCCACGTCCGCTTGGGCGAGCAGCTCCTCAAAGGAAGCAAAGGCTTGGCCGCCATAAGTTTCGGCCATGTTCTCGGCCCTCTCCAGAATAGGATCAGCGAATGCGACCAGCTCTACGTTCTCGTTGGCGGCATACTCCGGAATATGTCGGCGCTGGGCGATGGCGCCGCAACCGATGACAGCGATTTTGATTTTGCTCACAGCTTATGTTCCTCCTTTATTAGACGTTCAAGTAGTTGCTTTTCAGCCATTCGTAGCTATTCGAGATGCTTTCCAGCGGCGGATTCTGGCAGACGTCCTGCTCCACGATCAGCCACTGCACGCCCGCTTCGGCTGCAGCCTCGATGACGGCAGGCAGATCAACGGAGCCTTGTCCCAGCTCCAGCGTTTTCATCTGCCCCTGCTCATCCGCGCTGAAATCCTTCAAGTGCAGCAGCGGCAGGCGACCGGCGTAGTTGCCGATATACTCGACCGGATTCCGGCCTGCGAATTGAACCCAGCATACGTCCATCTCGACCTGAACCGCTTCAGGTGTCGTCTCCTTGAACATGGCGTCGAAAGCGTTGTCGTCGCCGACTTGGCCATGGAACTCGAAATCATGATTGTGGTAGCCGAAAATCAACCCCTGCTTGCCGGCTTCAATGCCGAATTCCTGCAACTCGGCGAAAAGCCGGCTCCATTCCTCGCCGCTTTGGGGACGGTCCTCCGGCATCAGATACGGGCAAATCATGTATTTGGCGCCGATCGTCTTCAGATAATCGATTTCTTTTTGCAGATCCTGGCGCAGAGCTTGCAGGGAAACGTGGCTGCTGAAGCCCTGCAGGCCCAGCTCGTCAAGCAGCGCTTTCATTTTATCGGCGCTCAGATCGCCGTAACCGGCGAACTCGACACCTTTGTAGCCAAGCTCCGCGACTTTGCGAAGCGTGCCCTCAAAATCTGCAGCGGTTTCATCCCGCAGCGTAAACAATTGAAGTCCAATGTTAAGTTTTTCCATACTGGTAAGCTCCTCTGCATACATGTTTTATTCTCTGGTTTCATTCTAGGGGATTACAGCCTAAAATGAACATATACAATCTCCTTAGAACATGAACGATTTGCTCGGAATTCCAATGGGAGGGTTTCTTTTTGGACACATCTTTGCTTATCTGCGACTATTCAAATCATTATAAACCCTTTACTCAGGACTTGAAGAGCGGGCTGCAGCACTACCTTTTCCGCCTTCAGACCGAAGGCGCCTGCCAGGTCTTCTCTGGCGGCCAGGAGTATATCCTGAACGGAGGCGATCTGCTGCTGCTCCGGCCCGGGGACGATTACCATCTCGTCGTGGGGGAGCCTTTAAGAAAAGGACGCTTGTCCAGCGCAGATTATTATCTGTTTTGCCAAGGCTCATGGATTGATGTCTGGTGGGATCGGAAGGTCCGCCCGACGGTCAGCCGGGTCGGATCCGACGACAATCTGATCGGCTTGTGGCGCAGCCTTATGCTGGAGAAGCGCCGGGGCTCATTGGAGGGAAATGACGAGCTGAAGGACGTTCTACTGCGCAGCCTTTGCCTGTCTGTCGACCGGGCCATCGCCGAGAATGTGCAGACGGACCGCAAGGGCATGGCGACACTGAGAATCAAAAGATTTATTGAAGAGCATGCCATGGCCACCTTCAAGCTCGAGGAAGCCGCCGCTTACGGAGGCCTCAGCTTGTCGCGAGCCGTGCGGCTGTTCAAAGAGCATTATGGCAAGACCATGATCCAATACGCGATTGAGATCCGCCTCAATGCTGCAGTGGAGCAGATCAAATACAGCGAGCTTAAACTGGAGCAGATCGCCGAGGCTTGCGGCTTCGCCAGCTACTCTTATTTTCACCGGGTGTTTCGCGCCCGCTTCGGCATCTCGCCCTACCTCTATCGCTCTCAGCAGTCGCTGGCCGGATTGGAGCTCGAACGGGACTAGATCCAACTGGAAGGACCGGATCGCGAAGCTCCGGTATCCTTCTTTTAAAGAATGAAGAAGATCAAAGCTTCTCCAAGTACCAGTACGATTAGTGAAATCAAGTATTCCTTAGACGGCTTTTGATACTTCCAGTCGATAAAAGTCTGAAAGCCCTGGCCAAAGAAAAGAAATGCCATCCAGAGCCACTTCTTGCTGATGTCCTGATCATTTAAAAGCAACAGGATGATAAGGATGAACGCCAAAAACACGAGAATGGCTTTTCCCCAACCATCCGCTCTTCGGCCTGAGCTCGACAACTCTTCTTTCGGAATTCGAAAGAGAATCGCCCTGAGGAACCAATGCGTCAACGAAAGAGCTAGAACAATCCTAATAATTGGCTCCATCAAAAGCCACCCTGTCCAGAC
The DNA here is from genome assembly GCF_053345695.1 of Paenibacillus sp. D51F. Lineage (NCBI taxonomy): Bacteria > Bacillati > Bacillota > Bacilli > Caryophanales > Paenibacillaceae > Paenibacillus > Paenibacillus sp. D51F. Next base: position 88,150 of record NZ_JBKFAO010000007.1, read on the forward strand.
CTAGCTTCAAGCTGCGACTATCACACGGGCATGTCTTTCTCGACGTAATTTCCTACTTGTTCTCAAGCTTGCTTTACATTCGCACGAACCGTTCGGTGAGCTGCGGCTGCAGCCAATTTCCTTCTTTGAACGGTTTATTTCCTTAGATTATGTTCATTTTCATATTCCATATTTCTCTCCGCAACCGCTTTTTTATATCTTGCCGCTGCATGCGGGAAATAAAGTTCAATCAGCAAAATAAGGCTGCCTCCAATCATAAACAGGATGGAAACAAGATTTGCCGCATATCCTCCTGTTTCTCTCAACGCTGTTCCATATTTCCCTGGAGGTGTCGACCATGCCGTAATGTGGGGAAGATACATGGCCGCCGCAAGATGCACCCCTGAATAAAGCAGTACTCCGCTTAACAGAATAAATCCGCCTGCAAGAACCCTTTTCACCCCATCCACAACCTTCCGAATAGAATCCCGAATCCGGCAGCAACTATCAACGGCAGGTACATGAAACCAAACCTCAAACATAAGACCGGAATGTGGTTTTACATAGGATCCGCTATTTGAGGGAACTCGTAGGATCTGGTTGATTATCGGACATAGGATCCGCTATTTGTGAATTATTATTGGGATCCAAATATTGCAGAGGGGAATAACGGAACGTATGTCCGATAAATGTGAAATTGGCTTCACAGCGGCTAAATAGCGGATCGTATGTCCGATAGCAGCTACATAGTGGTGGACCGCTCATTTTGCTTATTCCGCCGCTCTCTCCGTCCAGGATGCTCGCACATAACCTATTTTCATTCCCAAGCGCTCCATATTTTTATGGCTTTGAGATTGAAATGAGCACTGGCTGACGACTAGCTTGCAATCGTTCATCAAGGCTTCTTCTATTCGTCTCTTCAATAAGCTTTGATGCAATCCCCGATTCCGGTATTGGGGCAAAGTAGCCGCAAAGGTCAAGGATGCCTTTTTATCCTTGCAGAACATCACGCCGGCCGCTGCCGGAACGTCATCCAGGCACGCGATAAAGAATTTCCATCCAGGTCGATAATACAAAACCTTATTATTCTCCAAAACATATGGGATGCCCTCATCGGACAGCCCTGTTCCTCGGCAATGAATCGCTGCATACAGCTCTAACTGATCTTCTCCGCATTCCAACAAGGTGACGCCATTGGAATAACCATCCGGATAGGTCTGAGGTTCACAGACCATTGAAGTGTGAAAGCCGGATTGATAGAAGCCCCGATCAGACAATCGCCGGAGGAAGCTCTGATCCACCAACGAAGGAATCACTTCGAATCGAGGTGTTCGAGCTCTTGCTCTATAGAATTCGGTTATGGGCTCTATGGCATCAATGTCTTCCGACCTCAATCCTTTAATCGTATTGAAGGCCGCCCAGGTCATGGTCTTGCTGTAATAGCAGACTGCATTCCCGAATCGCTGAATCTCGATTCCTTCCGGATTTCCGGGTCGAGCCTGGATGGCTGACATCCGATCCGTCATGTACTCAATCTCAGCATTCTCAATGTCCTTGATCTGTTCTAGGGATGGCAAAATGAAAGACATATGTCACCTCGGTTCGTTCGCTTATCATTTATCATTAAGATTCGTTACTTCCTCTGTATAGAATCCACCACAAAGCTCTGAGCCGATTTCGTCAGTAACAACTGATATGCAGGCGGATTCAAGTTCTGTGTTGCTCTTAATTGGAATTATATACCAGTCCATATTCTGTGGCACTAAAAAAATAAGCTGCCGCATCACCGAAAGAAGCTTCCCGATGATTTGCCCGAGACTGCCGACCATAACAGCGTTTTCTATATTGGGCAACCAATCATGCCCTTCACTAAAGAAACAAAATGAATCCAAACGTGCTGCAGGCGGTACATGCACAAGTTCCCCAAAAATAAACATCAAAAAGGGGTACCCACAATAAATGCGGATACCCCTTATATTAGAGGTCAATCCATATTTGGAAATTCAACAAAATCCATTGAAAATACGGCATGCTCCGCGTTCAACAAGCCGATGGTCAGCCTTCCGCCCGGTTCAGCCAAAACTCTTCGCATTCTTTCGAGCAAAATTGATTGTGCTCCTCATAGCAGTCCGGACAGACGATGTGCTGTTTATGGCAGAAGTCGTTGGCACAATTAATGTAACGATCCTCCGGTTTTTCGCAATGGTGGCATTTGCCGACAACGACGGGTTCTACCTGGTTGACGGGTACCGAAATCCGCTCATCGAACACGTACATTTTGCCATCAAACAGCTTTCCTTGAACTTCGGGATCTTTTCCGTACGTGGCGATTCCACCGTCCAGCTGATACACCTCATTAAAGCCTTCGTTCATGAGGAAGCCGGACAGCTTTTCGCAGCGGATCCCCCCTGTACAATAGGTCAAAATGGGCTTGTCTTTGAATTGCTCCATGTTTTCGCGAATCCATTCCGGAAATTCTCGGAACGATTCGACATCGGGACGGATCGCTCCGCGGAAATGGCCGATATCGAACTCGTAGTCGTTGCGGCCGTCCAGGACGATGACGTCGTCCTTTTGAAGCATTTCAAAAAACTCTTTCGGTTTCAAGTGCTTGCCCGTTTTTTCGTTCGGGTTGACATCGTCTTCGAGCCGGAAGGTAACCAGTTCCTTTTTCGGCCGGACGAACATTTTTTGAAAGGCATGATTGTCCGCATCGTCAATTTTAAAAACGAGATCGCGAAACAACGGGTGCTCATGCATGTACCGCACATAGGCGTTCGTCTGATCGACGGTGCCGGATACCGTGCCGTTAATACCTTCAGGGGCAACAAGAATACGGCCCTTCAGCTCAAGATTTCTGCAGAGCTCTCGATGCTCCTGAGCAAATCCTTCCGGATCTTCTATCGTCACGTATTTGTAATACAGCAAGATGCGATACGGCTTCTCCCCTTCGGCTGAAGGCTGATATACGAACCGCGGATCTGCCGCTGGGTATGTTCTAGAACTCATTTCCTTATCTTCCTCCTGATCTATACTCGCTAACGATTTCGATGCGTCATTATAAATATTGTATCATTTTTTCGAACGTCGTGAACCTTTCCGGTTGTCTCGAGGTAAGTTGTAGAACCTGTCGTTACTAGTGATACGGTTCTCCGCAATGTATCTAAGCACAAAGTACAACTTGACCATAAAATCTACATCAGGATATAAAGTGAAAACCACTCCTGACAATGGAGTGGTTTCTTTGAGTAGAACTTCTCTTTTATTACACTATCGTTCTCCGTTACTTTAATGAGTTTTCTCTACACATGATTGCTTCAAATATATTGCTTGATGATAGGTCTTACCTTTCTCTAGTTGCCTTATTCGTTTAAAAGGCAGATTAGTTAATTCGTCCTTCTTCTTTTAATATTTGTTCGAAGGCCCAGACCACTTCCTTATCATAATGAGAGCCAGCCATTCTCTTAAGTTCATCTATTGCAAATTGTTCTTTAAACGCTTTCCTATAGGCCCGATCTTCTGTCATGGCATCAAATGTATCACTTACTGCAATAATTCTTGCTTCCAAAAGAATATCATCTCCACTTAATCCATAAGGGTAGCCACTGCCATCTAACCTTTCATGATGCTGTTCAATAATAGGAGCCAGCTCCTGATAATAAGAGTTAATTACCATTCTTGCTCCATCTATAGGGTGTTTTTTTATAATTTCAAATTCTTCATTCTCTAATCTTCCTGGTTTATTTAATATCTCAATTGGCACATGAATTTTACCAATGTCATGCAGCACAGCTGCCACTGTCAAATTCTCTAATTGCTCTTTACTTATATGTAATTTTTTAGCTATTTTCACAGAATACTTTGCCACTCGATCACTATGTCTATGAGTATATCTATCTTTTATTTCTACTTGTTTCGTAATTTCCATAAGGGAGGAAAGATCCTTACTAATATGAACAAAGTTTTTTCCGTAAAAACACATAGTAGGGTTACTTTTGTAAGAGCGGTAAAGTGGATTGGGTCTTGAAGTCCTCTGGCAGTAAAATAATCTTCGGGACCTAATATATGCTTAGCATTATCAAACTCACAAACGACTTGACCAGATAATATTAAATAAAACTCCAAAGCATTAACGTTATCGCTGGGATAAATGTAGAATAATTTCCCCTCTTGAATGGTTTGGTTTAATATTTCAACACCATCCCCACGGGAAATCAAACTAAACTCGAAATTATTATCAAATTTCACTGTTTCTAAAGAAGATCCTTTTTTTCCAATCGAAAAACCTTCCATGGTATCCCACCTTAAAAAAGATAAAAATGAGTTCGAATTCAAACTCATTTTTATTGTCTTACACATTTATATTTGATTGTTAGTTTAAAATTAACAGCCCACTACTCTTATCGGATCAATCCATACCCACTTGTCAGCAAAACGGACAAGCTTCCAGCTGCATTCAGCTTGAACACCCAATTCAGCAGCCTTTTTGATTGTCTCTGCTGACATCTTAAGGGTTTCATCATAAACCTCAGTAATGATTTTTTCAAGCTCGCTCGTAAACTTTTGTGTTTTTTCTTGATACTTTTCCGATCTCTCATTTAACTTCTTATTTAGTTTACTAATCTTTTCTTCTATTTTTTTTGAATCTTTATCTTCTGCTGTTACTAGCTGAAAAGTGGCATCCATAATATCCTGATTGATATCTGTAATTTCATTATCAATTTTTGTTTGTTCATTTTCAAGCTCAGCAGTAATTTTTGCTAATTTTTTGTTTAATTCCTCTTGTTTTTTCACATCATTTTGAGCTGCTGCTAAGTCAGTCAAAACTTTTTCTTTATCTTTTTTTAATTTAACTACTTGATCTCCTTCTTCAATTTTACGAACTTCAAGAAGGTAATCAGCTTGTAACTTATCAGCTTTTTTTACTGAACTATTAATTTTTTCATCAATTTCCTTGTTTGTCTTTTCAATTAATTTCATTGCTTGTTGAACATCAACCTTTTCTGCTGCAAAAGCTTGAGATCCTACTCCTAAGAATAGCGCAGCTGAAAATAAAATCGATAAAACTTTTTTCATACTACTACCCCTCTCAACTTTTAATTTTCAAAGAAAAATGACCCACTGATATAAAAGGGGCTTTTCCATTTGACAACTCGCTGGATAATAGATATGTACTTTAGTCCATGGGCCTTTTTACCTACCATAATTATACAGGGTATAATTTCCTATGTCTATGTCTATTATTCTAATATTTTGACGATTTCAATATGAAGTGCGACACCTAGAAAACAAAAGACCCATGCTGGTTTCATGTAAAATGGAGTGACCAGACGACCATTCTCTACAGGAGAATCCAACATGAGCTACTCTCTTCTTAGCCTAATTGAACGCGGGCAAATAGAAGCTCTGTATCGGCTAGGCTGGTCATTCCGGAAGATAAGTCATGAGCTAGGCCGACATCCCTTTACGATCGCATGCCAACTCAAACTCGGCCGTCAGCAGAATGCTATAAGCCTCAGTCCGCCGAGCAGGCGTACCATGAGCGGAGAGCTTTGAGCGTAGGACACGACTTCGCTTCTGTTATGGATAAGCAACTCGCGGATGCCCTTCATCTGATTAACAACCGCCCCAGGAAATGCATGGGCTGGAAGTCGGTTCACGAAGCCTTCATGGACGAGGTGTCGCACTTAGACTGACAATTCGTCAAATAAAAAGCTTGCTGTGCTGCAAGCCTCTTCAAAAAATTACTAATTCCTTATTATCTTCTCTTTCGGATCAACGAACCGTGGCTGTGCAAATCCACAATTCGCCGAGCGATGTGATGATTCGGATGTTTAGGGAAGTGCTTGGTTATAAGACTCCGTAGTCCAACCTAAGCGAGCTCGCCCGCGACGATTCCGAGCCTAATCTCCAGCCTGCTTCCTGCCGGGACCTTGCCCGTCGGCGCGTCGTAACCACTAACCAACTTGAACTAGGCTTCTTACTGCAGTTCATAAATCACGCTCGGCACAAATGTGGAAGTCTTCGCCACACATGGTTCCGTCGACCGCACCGTGACGGGCTCGCTGAGCCTCGGTGTGCCTCAGCTGGTTGTTGAATGTGTTCTTGTCTGTGGACCAGCTGGTTCAGTCCTCCGCTTGCAGCACCGAACCGGCGTCGGGGTCGGCTCGGGCTCCGGCGTCGGAAGCGGTTCTGCCGACGGCGGCTGCGGGGTCGGGCTCTTGGCCTGATCATTCGATTTAGATCCCCTTCTTGAATGGAAAAAAAAATCATTCTTAGTCTGTGCTTAAACCAAAAAAATCCCCATGCGCCGGATCGCTTTTACAAAGCGTTCCCTGCATGGGGATCATCGTGAGCTGCATGAGCAGCTTATTAGCCGGCCATGTTGTTGACCGCGTCTCCAAGCGACAGCACGGAGACGTGGTCTACCTTGCCGGTCGAGTCGGAAATAGGGGGAATCAGACAGGCCCTGTTCTAACCTTATTTCATGCCCGAAATATTGTAATTCTCGATGATATGCTTCTGGAAGAAGACGAAGATGATCATGATCGGAACGACCATGAATGCCGCTCCCGCCATCTGCAGAGCGAAGTTGGTGGCATGCTGGCCCTTCAGCAGCGACAGGCCGACCGAGAGGGTATACAGCTTCTCGTCGTTGGCGATGATGAGCGGCCACAGGAAGCTGTTCCAGCCCCCGATGAACGTGAGGATCGCCTGCACGGCCAGGATCGGCTTGGACATCGGCAGGACGATCTGGGCGAACAGCCGGTATTCGCTTGCCCCGTCGAGGCGCGTCGCCTCCATGATCTCATCCGGCAGCGTCGACATGAACTGGCGGAACAGGAAGATGCCGAAGGCGCTCGTGAAGCCCGGCAGCACGATGCCGAGCATCGTGTTGGTGAGGCTCACGCTGTTCAGGATCAGGTAGACCGGAATCATCGTCACCTGGCCCGGAATCATCATCGTGGCGAGCACGAGCAGGAACATTTTCTCGCGTCCCTTGAAGCTGTACTTGGCGAAGCCGAAGCCGGCCATCGCGTTCAGCAGCAGCCCGACGAAGGAAAACAGCGTGATAAGCAGCGTATTGGTCAGGTACGTGCCGAAGTCCATCTCGGTGAACAGCTTGCCGAAGTTGTCGAGCGTGAAGGCTTCCGGCCACAGAGTCGGCGGAATGCGCTTGATCTCCCCTTCTGTCTTGAAGGAGGAGAGCAGCATCCAGATGAACGGCAAAATCATCGCGACGCCGAATACGGTCAGCACGATGCCGGCGGCCCACTGCTGCAGCTTATCCCGCGAGCGGCCGGTCGGGGCTGCCGATTGCGCTTGTTTAGGTGTCAAGGACATGACGGTAAGCCTCCTATTCCTCGGCTTGCTTCCGCTGGAGTCTCAGCTGGAGCAGGGTGACGGCGATAATGATGAAGAAGAGCACGAACGATCCGGCGGCGGCATAGCCGAAGTTGCTGAACTGGAAGCCGTTCTGGTAAATGAACAGAGACGCGGATACGGTGCCGTTGAGCGGCCCGCCCTGGGTCATGACGAAAGGCTCTTCGAAAAACTGCAGCCAGCCGATCATCGTCGTCACGCTGACGAAGAAGATGGCGAAGCGCATCATCGGAATCGTGATCCGGGTCAGCTGCTGCCAGTGGCTGGCGCCGTCCAGCTGCGCCGCCTCGTAGTACGAGCGGTCGATGCCCTGCAGCGCCGCGATGAAGATGATCATGTTGAGGCCGATGCTCCGCCACAGCGCCAGCAGGATGAGCGACAGCTTGGCGATCGTCGGGTCGGTCAGCCAGGCCACCTTGCCGAAGCCGAGCGACGTCAGGACGTAATTGAAGAGGCCGATGCCCGGATTGTACAGATAGCTCCAGACGACGGCCACTGCCACGACGTTCGTCACGGACGGCAGGTAATAGACGACCCGGAATACCTTGAACGCGCGCGAGCGTCCGAAGTTGATCAGCAGGGCTGCCCCGAGCGAGCAGGCAATGACGAGCGGCACGCCGATGACGACGTAGAACAGCGTGTTGCGCAGCGCCAGCAGGAAGACGGGATCGCCCAGCACATCGGCATAATTCTGCAGGCCGACGAACTTGATGCTGGAGTAGTTGGCCAGTCCCGCCAAGTCCATGTCGGTCAAGCTGATGTAGACCGCGACAAGAATGGGCAGCAGGGAGAACACGGCTAGCAGGATGAGGGTCGGGCCGATGAAGACGTACGGCGCAGCCCTTGAAGGTCCTTTCATCCATCTCACTTCCTTTACGGGTCCTGACGGAAGGCGGAGTGCAGATCAGCCGGCTGCCGGAGATTCCGGCAGCCGGCCCCTGGCCGTCAGCGATTTATTTGTCCAGCAGCTGCTGGGATTGCGCGTTGAAGTCTTTGAGCTGGGCATCGATATTTCCGTTCGCGCGGTAGATCTGCTCGAATGTTTTAACGAAGTTCTGGGAGATGTTGTCCCAGGCTTTGACCAGCGGCATCGGCTCGGCGTTTTTCAGCTGCTCGCCGACAACGCTCATATTGGCATCACCGCTCAGCTGCGGATCTTCCCATGCCTTCATGTTGGCCGGCAGCTCGCCGGTCTGCTTCATCCATTCCAGCTGGTTTTCCGGCTTGCTCAGGAAGGAGACGAACTTCATCGCTTCCGCCTTGTGGTCGGTGAAGTTGAATACGGTCAGGTTGGAACCGCCCAGCGAGCTCATGTTGTTCTCCTTGGCAGGAAGAACGGCCGTCGCCCATTTGCCGTCGATGTCCGGAATCTGGTCCTTGATCGTCTTGATCATCCAAGGTCCGCTGATGAACATCGGCACCATGCCGTCGCCGCCGAACGTCTGGGACGTATCGAGGCCGAGATCGACCGGCGCGTATCCGTTCTTGAAGAAGCTGTCCAGATAAGCGACCGTGTCGCGGTATTGCGGCTGGTCGAATTGCGCTTTGTTGTCCTCGATCAGCTTGGCGCCGTTCTGGCGGGCGAACATGAAGCTGAGCGTCGGCTCCTTCGGATCGAGTCCGATTCCGTATTTGTCCTTGCCTCGCTCGGTCAGCTTCTTGGAGGCGTCAAGCAGCTCATCCCAGGTTTTCGGAGCCTGGTCGTAGCCGACGGACTTCAGCACGTCCGTTCGGTAGAACAGGATTCGCGTTTCAGCCAGCCAGGGCACGCCGACGGTTTTGCCGTCGAACTGGGTGGAGGTGACGGTACCCTTGAAGAAATTGTCCGCTGCAAGCTCGGGGTAGCTGCCGAGGTCGGCCGTCAGATCGGCCAGAGCTCCAGCCGCGGCGAACTCCGGCATCCAGGTCGTGCCCATCTGCAGCACGTCGGGACCTTTCTTGGAAGCGACCGCCGTCAGCAGCTTGTCGTGGGCGCTGCCCCAAGGGATCGCCTGAACCTTGACCGTGACGTTCGGATTCTCTTTGGTGAAGGCGGCTGCCATCTGTTCCATCGGCTTGCTGCTGTCTCCCATCGCCCATACGGAGAGAGTGACCTTGCCTCCGTTAGCGGAGTCGCTGCCGCCCGAAGAGCATCCCGCCAAAGCGGTTCCTGCGAGCATGACGGCCGCGATGGCGGCGCTTGCAGTTTTCGTTTTCATTTGTATTTCCTCCCCTGGTTAAGTTGCCCTATGCTCTATTGAAACGTTTCGAATTGAATTATAGATCAACTTGAAATCGCATTCAAGGCTTTTTTGATGAAGATTTTTCTCTTCATATATAGCCGAAAGGGGCAGCCTCTCCTCAAAAAATCCGCTTACATTGATTTTCAATAAAGGTTTGACTTCATTTCCCACCTTTGTTTATACTCGGATTACATGTTGTCGAAACGTTTTTATTATCTATTTTCCGGATAAACAGGCGTTTCTTGTCTATCGAAAGGAGGAAACACCCCATGCCTACCCCGCAAACAAATGTTCAGCCAGCCTTGTGGAGACTGGAATCCGGGTCTTTATCCTTCGCCTTCCACACTTCCGGCGACCTGTATGAGGCGCTCGGCGGCGGAATGATGCTCAACCAGCTCTTGTCCAGCCCGCTGGACGGATCGCTCAACAATCTGTACCTGCGGATCCGCCGTCCGGGCGGCTTCTCCATCCATCCTCTGCTGGGCGTCTCCTCGAGAAGCGCAGTCAGCCGCCAAGGGCAAAGAATCACCTGGAGCGGCACCGCGGAAGAAGTGGCGTACGAAGTCTCCTTCCTGCTGTCCTCCAGCGACAGCTGGTTCTGGGAGGTCAAGCTCGACTCCGCCGGCGTCTCCCTGCAGACCGATGTCATTTACGGCCAGGATATCGGCCTCGGCGCTCCGGCGGCAGTGCGCAGCAACGAAGCCTACTGCTCGCAGTACATCGACCATTCGGCCTACCGCGACGAGCGTTGGGGCTGGAGGGTCTGCTCCCGCCAGAACCAGCCGCAAGCCGGATCGTTCCCTTACATGCAGCAGGGCTGCCTCACGGGAGCCGAATCGTACTCGACCGACGGCTTCCAATTTTTCGGCCTCTCCTTCAAGGACAGCCACCGGCCCGAGGCGCTGAGCCTGGAGCGGCTGCCCTCCGAGGTCTACCAATACGAATTCGCCTACACCGCTCTGCAGTCGAAGACGCTTGATCCGGCGAATGGCGCTGAGGCCGTCTTCTACGGGATGTTCCGGGAGCATCATCCGGAAGCCGTCACGGAAGCAGGATATGCCGATCAACTGGAGGAAGCCTGGCAGGAGGCCAGCCGCCTGCCCGCTGCAGACGGCCCTGCCGTGCCGGTGCCGCTCCGCTCCGCCGATCTCGGCGATCCGCTGCTCTCCCGGCCGCTGGCGCCAGCCGAGATTGCGCAGCGTTACCCGGTCCGGCTGGAGGAAGAATATTCAGATGGCGAGCTGCTGTCCTTTTTCACCCCGGATTACGAGCATGTCGTGCTGAAGGCCAAGGAGCTCTCCATGGAGCGGCCGCATGGCCATATCCTGATGAGCGGAGCTCCGGACCGGGCAGCAGCCGAGATGCTCACCACGACCGCTTATATGTACGGAGTGTTCCACTCCCAGCTGGTCGTCGGGAACACTTCCTTCAACAAGCTGATCGGCCATGTACGCAGCGCTCTTAACGCCGCTCATGCTTCCGGCTTGCGCCTATACGCCGAGGTCGACGGACAATACCGCCTGCTGGCGATGCCTAGCCTGTTCGAGATCGGCTTCAACTATGCCCGCTGGCTTTATGTTCTCGATGACGACACGCTGGAAATCACGAGCTTCGCAAGCTCTTCCGCGCCGGATGCCGTGCTGGAAATCACATCCGCCAGCCATCAGCCCCGCCGTTATCTGGTCACGGCGCAGATCACGATGAACGACCGCGACTACGAGCTTCCGTACGAGCTCCGGCAGCAGGACGGCAGCCTCATCGTCTCCGCCTCCGAAGGATCGCCGATCCGGGAAGCATACCCGGCCCTCTCCTACCGCATCAACGCGCAGGGCACCGAAATGGTCCTCAAGGATGAGCGGAGGCTCATGCCCTCCCTTACTCCAGGCGCCGCCCCTCTGCTCGTGCTGGAGACGGCTCCTTCGGCAGCCTGGAGCCTCCGCATCGGAGGCCGGCTGAACGGCTGGGGAAGCTCCGAGCCGGACCATGCCGAGCCTCTGGTCTTCGAACGCGAAAAGAACAGCTACCGCGCCGGCATGGCAAAGCTTATGAACAACTTCCGGCTGGAGCATCCGCAGGACATCCCCTCCGTGCGGCGCCTCGACATGCTGGCGTGGTGGTACACGCACAACATGCGGGTTCATTTCGCCGTTCCGCACGGGCTGGAGCAATATGGCGGCGCCGCCTGGGGAACGCGGGACGTCTGCCAGGGGCCGGCGGAATATTTCCTGGCGGTGCAGCATTACGAGGCCGTGAAGGATATTATCCGAACCGTCTACGCCCATCAGTACGAGGCAAGCGGAGGCTGGCCGCAATGGTTCATGTTCGACCGCTATTACCGCGTCCAGCAGGAGGAAAGCCACGGCGACATCATCGTCTGGCCGTTGAAGCTGCTCGGCGACTATATCGCCGCGACCGGCGACCTCTCTATTTTGGAAGCCGAGCTGCCTTATACCGAAGATGACACCTTCGAGCCTACGCAGCAAAAACATTCCCTGTTCGATCATGTCATCAAGCAGATGGACTACATCCGCTCCCGCTTCCTGCACGGCACGTCCCTCTCCTCCTACGGAGACGGCGACTGGGACGATACGCTGCAGCCGGCGAGCGCTGAGCTGCGCGCCTATATGGTCAGCAGCTGGACCGTCGCGCTGACCTATCAGGCGGTCCGGCAGCTCGGGGGCTTGCTGGCCCCTGCTGATGGCGGAGCCCGCTCCTCCGCGCATGCCGCCTTCGGGGCAGGACTGCTGAAGCTGGCGGAGGGCATCCGCGAGGACTTCCACCGGTACATGAATCCCGACGAGGTCATCCCCGGATTCCTCTACATGGAGGACGCCCAGCATCCCGACAAGTGGCTGCACCCGTCGGATGAGCGCACCGGCATCCAGTACCGCCTCCTGCCGATGACGCGCAGCATGATAGCCGGGCTGATTACTCCGGAGCAGGCCGAGGCGCATTACGCGCTGATCAAGCGCGAGCTGAGCTTCCCCGACGGCGTGCGCCTGATGAACCGGCCCGCTGCCTATGAGGGCGGCGTCAGCACCCTCTTCAAGCGCGCGGAGCAGGCATCCAACTTCGGCCGCGAGATCGGCCTTCAGTACGTCCACGCCCATATCCGCTTCATCGAGGCGATGGCCAAGCTGGGCAAGCCTGACGAAGCCTGGCAGGCGCTGCAGGTCATCAACCCGATCGGAATCGTCGATTCGGTTCCGAATGCGGAGCTTCGGCAGAGCAACGCCTACTTCAGCAGCTCCGACGGACGCTTCGCGACCCGGTACGAGGCCACAGCGCGCTTCGAAGAGCTGCGGCAGGGAACCGCCGCCGTCAAGGGCGGCTGGCGCATCTACTCCAGCGGCCCGGGAATCTATATGAACCAGCTCATCTCGAACGTGCTCGGCATCCGCGTGGCGGCAAACGTCCTGCAGCTGGATCCCGTCCTCCCTGCCGAGCTGGACGGCATGAGCTTCCGCTTTGCGGTCTCAGGCCGCTCCGTGCGAATTCTCTACTCCCTTGCCGGCAGCGGCGGAGAAATCCGGCGCATCACCGTCAACGGCGAGGAAGCGGCATTCGGCCGTATTGCCGGCTCCTACCGCAGCACCGGGGCGGAGCTGCCGCTGGCGGGGCTGGAGTCGCTGTGGCTGTCCGATGCCGAGGCCATGAACGAGATTGTCATCGAAGCCTGAGGCGTGCCGATAGAGAACGCTTACGAATAGGAAAGTTGTGGTATAGTTGAAAAAAAAACCTTCTCCAGGAGGAATCTCGGTGGTCAGCATCAAGGATATCGCCAAGCAGGCCGGAGTGTCGATATCGACGGTCTCTTATGCGCTGAACGGCAGTCCGAAGGTCACATCCGAAACCAGCGCCAAGATTCTGGCCATCGCCAAGGAGCTGAACTATATTCCCAATGCGGCGGCCCGCCAGCTCAAGAAGCGGGAATCCCGGATCATCGGGGCGTTCCTGACCGACTTCACGGGCGCATTCTACGGCGATCTGCTGCAAGGAATGAAGGAAGTGCTCAACCGCAAGGGCTATGACCTGATCGTCTGCAGCGGCATGCAGTCGCATCGCCTGCTGCCGGAGCGGATGATCGACGGAGCCATCATTCTCGACTCCACCTTCTCGGACGAGGAGCTGCTCGACTATGCCGACCGCGGGCACAAGCTGGTCGTGCTCGACCGGGAACTCAATCATCCCGCCGTGAATCAGGTGCTGCTCGACAACAAGGCCGGCGCAAATCTCGCCATGGACTATCTCATCGGCACGGGGCACCGCAAGCTGTACGTCGTGACCGGGCCGGCCGACACCTTCGACTCGCGCCAGAGGATGATCGCCGTCCGGCAGACGCTCGACCGCCATCCGGAGCTGGAAGCCGTCATTATTGAAGGCGACTTCAACAAGGGCTCGGGCGAGGAAGCCGGACGCATCATTCTGGAGCGGAACGAAGGCCCGGCAGGCGTATTCTGCCTCAACGACGAAATGGCCATCGGCCTGTACAATTACGCTGCCAGCAAAGGCGTCCGGATCGGCGAGGAGCTCTCGCTCGTCGGCTTCGACAACATCGACCTGACCCAGTATCTCGAGCCTCGCCTCGCCACCATCGATTACTCCAAGTACCGGTGGGGAGCGATGGCGTCGGAACAGCTGCTCCGAATCATAGGCGGCGAAGAAGTCGAGCATGAGCGGATCTACGTTTCTCTGATCGAGGCCGAATCCGTGCAGCGCCGTTCGGCCGACTGACCGGCACCGCCCGGCAGGCAGAATGGCGGTGCGCAGGTCGCCATTTTGATCCGCATCGACATGCTCGCTGCTTTCCTTTCCGCTGTTGCCGGGCGGAAAGGAACAAAGGCAGCATTCCGTTCGGCTCCGTCAGGAACAATGCAGCAAAGAGCAGCATCCCGTTCGGCTCCGGCCGGAAGGGATGCTGCCTTTTTTTCGCAGCCAAATGTTATTTTAAGGATAAGGAACCGTAATATTGCTCATCCTACCTATACCAATCATATAGGAAATCAGGTGAGGGGATGACGAATCAGACGCTTGCAGGGACCTCCGGTGCGCTCAGCCCCGCCCTGAATATCAATGCCGGGATCATCCATGCCGCATTCGGCAGCAGCCCCGACCTGATCCATCGGGACTTCCAAGCCAGCCTCAGCGATGACACTTCCGTTGAAGGCGCCGTCTGGTACATCGATGGGATGTCCAATTCCACCTTCATGATGCAATCGCTGTTCTCGCGCGGCGGCAGGCATTCCGACTGCGCGACCGTAGAGGAATGGCTCCTTTATTACAGAACCCGGGTCATCACGGAAGGCTCCGTCAAAATGCTCCATACGTTCGAGGAGCTGTACGACAAGCTCCTGGACGGCCACAGCATCCTCATGCTGGAGGGCTCCCCCTCCGCCCTGTCGGTTGCGACGAAGGAAGTGAAGGCCCGCTCCGTCGAGGAGCCGAACGTGCAGTCCGTCGTACGCGGCCCGCGCGAGGGCTTCACGGAGGTGCTCGGCTGGAATACGGCGATGCTGAGGCGGAAGATCGCGAATCAGAATCTGTGGTTCGAGTCGATGACGCTCGGCACCGTGACCAATACGGCGGTGGCTGTCGCTTATGTGAAGGACCTTGTCGCTCCCGCCGTTCTGGATCAGGTCAGGGAACGGCTATCGCAGATCGAGATCGACGGAATTCTGGAGAGCAACTACATCGAGGAATACATCCAGGACAAAACGTTCACTCCGTTCCCGACCATCTTCAATACGGAGCGGCCTGATGTGGTCGCCGCCGCGCTGCTGGAAGGCCGGGTCGCGATCATGGTGGACGGCACCCCCTTCGTGCTGCTCGTCCCGGCTCTCTTCAGCCAGTTTTTCCAGTCCAGCGAGGATTACTATCAGCGAGCGGATTTCAGCACGCTGATCCGCCTGCTCCGGTTCGCATCTTTTTTCCTGGCGACGCTGACTCCGTCGTTCTACATCGCGATCTCGACGTTCCACCAGGAGATGCTGCCGACGACGCTGCTGTTCAACCTGGCCAGCCAGAGGGAAGGGGTGCCGTTCCCGGCATTCATCGAAGCGCTCATCATGGAAGTGACCTTCGAGATTCTGCGGGAAGCGAGCGTGCGCATGCCCAAGACGGTCGGCCAGTCGATCTCCATCGTCGGCACGCTCGTCGTCGGCCAGGCCGCCGTCGATGCCGGACTTGTCAGCGCGGCGATGGTCATCGTCGTGTCGATCACCGCGATCGCCAACTTTGTCCTGCCTGCCTTCAACATGGGCATCGCCGCCCGCATCATCCGCTTCGGACTGATGCTGCTGGCAGCATCGTTCGGACTGTATGGCGTCTTCCTCGGCATCATCGCCATCGTGCTGCATCTGTGCAGCCTCCGCTCCTTCGGAGCGCCATACATGTCCCCGATGGCTCCTTTCATCATGGGCGATCAAAAGGACACGCTGTTCCGGATCACGATTCCGCGGATGAAAAATCGGCCCCGCAGCCTCCACCCGCAAAAGCTGAGGAGGCAGAAATGATCCGGATGCTGCGTATCTCCAGGCTCGCGCCTGCACTGCTCTCGCTGCTGCTTCTCATGCCTCTCGCCGGCTGTTGGAGCCGCCATGAGCTCAACGATATCAGCATCGTCGTCGGCATGGGCATCGACAAGAAGAACGGCCTCTACCAGGTATCGGCTCAGATCGTGAACCCGGGACAGGTGGCCCAGAAGAAAAGCGGCGGCGGAAGCTTCAGCCCCGTCGTCACCTATCAGGCCAGCGGGCTCACCATTCCGGACGCTCTGGCGCGGATGACGGTCAAGGTATCGAGAGTAATGTACCTTTCCCATCTGCGCATTCTCATCCTCGGGGAGGAAATCGCACGCGGCGGCATCAGCAAGCCGCTCGACTTCATCTCGCGCAACCGGGAGCTGCGGACCGACTTCTATCTCATCGTAGCCAAAAACGCTTCGGCATCGGAAATCCTGGACATGTACAGTCCGATCGATCCGATTCCATCGAACAGCTTGTTTACGAAGCTGGAAACGTCGGACAATACCTGGTCGGCTACGAGCAAGGTCACGGTGGACCGGTTGATCCAGAATTTATCCAAGGAAGGCAAAGGTCCGGCCCTGACGACGATCGAGCTCGTCGGCAAGCCGGCGGAAGGCGAAAAAATCTCGAGCGGACAAGATATTAATCCGGCTGTCTTGCTGAAATATGACGGCATGGCCGCCTTCAAATACGATCGGATGGCCGGATGGATGGATGAGAATGATGCCCGCGTGCTCAACTTCATCCAGAATTCCATGTACATGACCACTCTGACCGCCCCGTGCCCAAGCAGCAAAGGACTCGTCTCCTATCAGGTGCTGCGCTCCCATGCGAACATCCGCTCCCTTTCCCCGGACGAATTCGAGGTCGTGCTGCATACGCAGCAGGACATCTCGGATATCGGCTGCCGGCTGGACATTACCGATCCGTCCACCTTGTCCGCTCTGACCAAGGCGGTCGACGAGCAGATCGAGGCCATGATGAACAAAACGATCCACAAGCTGCAGAAGCAGCTGAAGGTCGACGTGTTCGGCTTCGGAGACGCTCTTCACCGGCAGAATCCGAAGGAATGGCACAAAATCAAGGACTGGGATCGGGAGTTCGAAACGGTGAGGGTTAAAGTAACGTCCGTCAGCACGATCCGCCGGATCGGCACGACGATCAAGTCCATGGAAGATGAGATCCAGAAATAGGAGGATGGAGAAATGTGGCTGTGGTTTGGAATTGCAGGAGCCTGGCTGCTGACGGGCCTGCTGGATCTTCCCGCCCTGTGGAAAAAGGGCAAGAAGAAGGAAGCCGTCGGAGTTGCGGCGGTATTGACCGCGGCTACGGCCGGCAGCCTGGCATGCATCTTCATGCCCGTCCCGCCCAATCCGCTGATCGGAATCGCAATGGTCATTTCCGGCTATTCCAAAGCCTTTTACGCCCTGTTCACCTGAGAGGAATGAGACGATGCCGCAAGATCAAATGATATCCGTCCGCGCGTTCACCATTCTGACCGTCTTCTTCACGATCGGAACTTCCATTCTGATCGCTCCCGCCGGCCTGGCGCTGGACGCGAAGCAGGACGCTTGGCTGGCATCCATGATCGGCGTCGGCATCAATCTGGCGACGGTTGCGCTCTATGCGGCGCTGGGAAGGCTGCGCAAGGGCGAGTCGCTGGTCCAGATGTGCCGGAGCGCGCTCGGCAAATGGGCAGGCGCCCTGGTCGGCGTGGCGTTCGCGGCTTTCTTCTACCTGCTCGCCTCCATCATGGTAGGGGATCTGGGGTATTTCATGACGACTCAGAATTTGCCGGAAACGCCGATCGAGATTTTGCAGCTGCTGTTCGTCGGCATCGTGGTGTACGCCGTCCGCCTCGGAAAAAGCGCCTATTCCCGCGCGGCCGAAATATTTTTCCCGTGGCTGATGCTCTTGTTCGCCCTCTTGTTTCTATCTACCATCCCCAAAATGGATATCCATAATTTCGAGCCTGTCATGGAGTACGGACTCATGCCATCCATCAAAGGCGGGGTTTCCTTGTATGGACTGCAGGAGATGATCGTGCTGACGATGCTCTACCCCCACATCCGGAAATCGGGCAGCAAGACAAAAGCGTATCTGGGCGGAACTCTCGTAGGAGGCGCCGTCCTAGTCCTGACGACTGTAAGCAGCATCGGCGTGCTCGGTTATGCCGTGACGTCCAACCAGCTATTTCCCGCCTACACCTTGGCCAAGAATATCAGCATCGGCCATTTCCTGGAGCGGATCGAGGCGATCATAATCCTGATCTGGGTCTTGTCCATCCTGATCAAGATCGTCCTGGCGTTCGATGCGGCCGTCATGGGCTTCGCCCAGGTATTCGGAATCAAGCAGCAGGCAGCTTTCGTCATCCCGCTCGGGCTGGGACTGGTCGTGCTCGCCCAGATGTGCTATCCCAACACCGTGTTCGTCCAGGATTTCCTCGCCAAAAACTGGAGTCCCTTCGCCTCGATCTTCCTGATCTATCTGCCTCTGCTGCTCTATGGCATCCTATGGATCCGCTCCAAAATCGAAGCTGCGGGGAGCGGCTGAACGAAAAAGGGTCTTCCGGCTGCCATGATCATCTCGCCGGAAAGGAGAATCGCCGGCATCGCCATGCGGCTTCAGTCCTCCAGCCGGCTGACATCGACATGCACGTCCAGCTCCTGGGCGCCGCTGCCGATATACACGCCCTTGAAGGGAACGATGTCCCGGTAATCCAGGCCATGTCCCAGCTTCACGTAACGCTCCCCGATCGGAGAGGCGTTGGTCGGGTCGAAGCCGCGCCATCCCGCCGACGGAATATAAGCTTCGACCCATGCATGCGAAGCCTGCTCGAAGTCGGCATTGCCGCCCCTCAAATCCCCGACGAAATGATAGCCGCTCACATAACGGGCCGGTATGCCTTTGAACCTGCAGCAGGCCAGCATCAGATGGGCGAAATCCTGGCAGACGCCGCGCCGGAACTCCAGCAGGTCGGCAGCCTTCGTATACACGTTGGTCGCCTCGGGGTCATAGATGAATTCCGCCTGGATGTCGGCAGACAAGCTCTCCAGCCAGCCCAGCACTCCGGTATCTTGCGGATCGCGGGCATCGGTGAAGGCCGAGATGGCCGGGGACAGCTCGGTGTATCCCGTCGGCAGCAGATACTCCGCGAACCGGTCGAGCGCTTCATCTCCTCGCAGCCAAGCCCATGCCTTCTCTGAAGGCATGGCAGCCGCTGCTCCAGCCGCAGGCGGCTCCTTCGTCGTCACAACCGTGGCCGTCCTCACCGTCAGCATCGTATGAGGCGCATTGACGGTGAAGGCATGCGCTTTATTGCCGAAATAGTCCTCATAGGCGAACATCGGGGCGTTGGGCTCGACCGAAATGCTGTGCTGATGGCAGGACTGGCGCTCGTCGGTAGCCGGCGTAAGCCTGATTTCATTGACACTGTCCGTAACCGGATCGGCATAGCGGTAACGGGTCATGTGGGAAATATGAAGCTTCACGCGCTGGCCTCCCCGATCCGAAAAAACGCCGATTCCATGGCGGAGCCCAACTGCCTGCATTGTTCGAGCAGATGGGCCGGAATTCGCCCTTCGCCGTCGAGCAGCAGATCTTCCCGCTCCAGGCAGGCCAGATCCGCCTTCGCCCGGCCTGAGCTTCGCGCGATCCGTCCATGCAAAATCCGAAGCTGCTTATCTTGAAGCTCCAGACTGCACAGATGCTCATCCATCTTATGCAGGGCGTAATGGACGGAGCGGGGAAAAGCCGGGTTGAGCATGACGAATTCCACGATGCTCTCCACGCCGAACCCGTCGGCATGGTAGCGGCGGAAGGCGTCGTAGCCGCTGATGGATCGCAGCACCGCCTGCAGGTAAGGATAGGCTTCAGGACCGTTCCAGCCTCCTCCGGGCACCCAGCCGCGCACAGCCTGCAGGATGCGCAGCGTATTTTCCATCCGCTCCAGATGGCGTCCGCATTCCATGAAGCGCCATTCATTCTCGCGCGGCATGACGGAGTGGCTGTACCCCTGGAACAGGCTTGCCCAATCCTTCATCCGGCGGAAAAAGAGATGCGGCGCTTCCTCCCTCCAGCCCGCCTCCTGCCGCTCCCGCAGCCACAAGTACATGCCGTTGACGGTATCCCACAGCTCGCCCGGCATCTTCTCCCGCAGCGTCCGCAGGTTGGCCCTGGCGCTGCTGACGCAGCTCAGGATGGAATTGGAGTTGTCCCGGTCCATCGTGACGTATTGGAGCACGTTTTCTTCCCGGTAAGCCGCGTATCTCTCCTCATAAGCTTCCCGGCTGCCGATGGAGCTGACGACAAGCGCCCATTTGCCCGCCGATTCGACCTCCGCCCTCAGCTCATCACCGCCCTTGTTCTCCGGACTGCCCTGGAGATGGTACAGGACATCGACAAGACGGGCGTGATTTTCCGTGCGCTCCATATAACGTCCGATCCAGAACAGCGCCTCCGCATTGCGGTTCAGCATGCCGCATCATCCTTTCCGACTCGATTGTTTCCAGGTTCCGCTTATGGCTGCCGGAGCACCCAAGTATCCTTGACCCCTCCGCCTTGGGAGGAGTTGACGACGAGCGAGCCTTCCTGCAGCGCCACCCGGGTCAAGCCGCCGGGCACGACATGGGTCTCTCCCGAGCCGCTGCTGAGCACGAAGCCCCGCAGATCGATGTGACGGGGCGCCATCCCCTGAGCGCCCATAACCGGAGCGGTCGACAGCTTCATCGTTCGCTGGGCGATGTACCGCTCCGGATGGCGGCGGATGGACTCCCGGAACGCATCCAGCTCAGCCGGGGAAGCCTGCGGCCCGATCAACATTCCGTATCCGCCGGAGAGCGAGGTCTCCTTCACGACCAGCTCTTCCAGATGCTCCAGCGCGTAGTCCCTCTCTTCCTTTCGCGAAAGGATATAGGTCGGCACATTGCCCAGAATCGGCTCTTGCCCCATATAATAGCGGATCATCTCCGGGACATAGGCATACACGGCCTTGTCGTCGGCCACGCCTGTTCCGGGAGCGTTGGCGATGGCGACATTGCCGGCCCGATAGGCGTTCATCAGTCCAGGCACTCCCAGCATGGAATCCGGCTGAAAGGCGAGCGGATCGAGGAACTCATCGTCGATGCGCCGGTAGATGACGTCCACCTGGCGGAGGCCCCGCAGGTCCCTGAGATAGATTTTCTGGTCCTTGCACACGAGGTCGCGCCCTTCCACGAGATGGATCCCGAGCTGCTGGGCGAGGAAGGTATGCTCGTAATAGGCGGAATTGTAGGAGCCCGGGGTGAGGAGGACGATGAGCGGATCCTTGCGCCCAGAAGGCGCCAGCGATCTCAGGCTGCGCAGGAACATATTGAGGCTGCGGTCGGTGTCCGCCGCCGAGCTGGACAGGTACAGCTCGTGGAACAGCTCGTTCATCAGCGTCCTGCCTTTGAACATATAGGAGAATCCGGAAGGGCTGCGCAGATTGTCCTCCAGCACGTAATAACCTTGCTCGTCGCGGATGAGGTCGATGCCTGAGGCGGTCACGTAGACGCCGCCGGGAACATGCAGGCCGGCCATCTCGGGACGGAAGTAGCGGTTGCCGACGATCATGCGCCTCGGGATGAGTCCGTCCCGAATGATGCGCTGCCCATGATAGATATCCTGGAGGAACATATTGAGAGCCTTGACCCGCTGCTGCAGCCCCAGCTCCAGATGATGCCATTCGTCCGGCGGGATGATGCGCGGGATGCAGTCGAACGGAATCGTGCGTTCCAGTGGATCGGGAGTTCCCGGCGCATAGAGGGTGAACGTGATGCCTTCATGGAGCATCCGGTTCCCGACCGCTTGGCGGCGGCGCTCCTGCTCCGGCTGCTTCATGGCGGAGAAATGGCGGTGCACCTGCTCGTAGTGGGGCCGGACAACGCCCCGCTCATCGTACATTTCATCATAAAAAGAACGGGATTCGTAAGCAGCCGCGCGATGCGGCTCTGCCTTGGACATGCGCGTAGACCTCCCTCCGGTATGGGCTTCAGCGGGGACGGGATGCCGGCCGTAACGGTCGAATGAAGATGTGGCTGCAGTTTTTTACCCAGATCATACAAGATCCTACCAATGTATGTCAATATAACTAACATATATAAACAAAGCGAATTCGCGCTCGAATCATGGAAGTTTATGCGGGAAGACCGTCTTCAAGACCAATAGCTGGGCAAAGAGGATGAGCCGCGAGCGGCAGCGGTTCCTTCAGTCCAATGCGCATCATGAGGATAAAGACCGTCGCAGGAAACGGCCCTGCTCTCGTCTCGCTTGGAAGCTGGCTCCGCATGAAAAAAAGCCGTCTCCGGGTCCGCTGGACCTGGAAACGGCTCTTGCTTGCGCAAGCTTGAAGCCCGCAGGGCCGCCTCAGCGGTTGAGCAGGCTGCCCACATAACGCAGCAGCTCGTTGGCGCTCGCCGGCGTGTAGCCATGCTCGTCGATGAGGCGCTTGGTCACCTCGTTCATCCGCTTGAGCTGGTTCTCATCCGGCGTCTTCGTGGACGTCGTGATCTTCACGATATCCTTGAGATCGGCGAACAGCTTCTTCTCCACCGCCTCGCGCAGCCGCTCGTGGCTCGTATAGTCGAATTTGCGCGCCTTGCGGGAGTAGGAGGAGATGCGGATCAGAATTTCTTCGCGGAATGCCTTCTTCGCATTTTCGGATACGCCGATCTGCTCTTCGATGGAGCGCATCAGCCGCTCATCCGGGTCCATCGCCTCTCCCGTGAGGGGATCCTTGATTTTGGACCAGTTGCAGTAAGCCTCGATGTTGTCGAGATAATTTTCAAACAGCGTGCGGGCCGACTCCTCGAAGGAATAGACGAATGCCTTCTGCACCTCGTTCTTGGCCAGGCTGTCGTATTCCTTGCGCGCCACGGAGATGAAGTTTAAGTAACGCTCGCGCTCTTCCTTGGTGATGGAAGGATGCTGGTCGAGCCCGTCCTTGAGCGCCCGCAGCACGTCGAGCGCGTTGATATGATCCATTTCACCCTTGATGAGGGCGCTGGAGATGCGGTTGATGACATAGCGGGGATCGATGCCCGACATGCCTTCCTCCAGAAATTCATTCTGCATTTCCTTGAGATCGGCGTCCTTGTACCCTTCGACCTCTTCCCCGTCGTACATCCGCATTTTCTTCACCAGGTCCATGCCCTGCTTCTTGGATTCCTTGAGCCGGGTCAGGATGGAGAAGATGGCTGATGTACGGAGCGCGTGAGGGGCGATATGGACATGGCGCAGGTCGCTCTGGGCGATCAGCTTGGCGTAGATCTTCTCCTCATCCGACACCTTGAGGTTGTACGGAATCGGCATGACAATCATGCGCGACTGCAGCGCCTCGTTTTTTTTGTTGGAGATGAACGCTTTGTACTCGGATTCGTTCGTATGGGCGATGATCAATTCATCCGCGCTGATCAATGCGAACCTGCCTGCCTTGAACTGGCCCTCCTGCGTCAGCGACAGCAGGTTCCAGAGAAACTTTTCATCGCATTTGAGCATCTCCTGGAACTCCATCAGGCCGCGGTTCGCCTTGTTCAGTTCGCCGTCGAAGCGGTAGGCGCGGGGATCCGATTCCGAGCCGTACTCGGTGATCGTAGAAAAGTCGATGCTGCCGGTCAGATCCGCGATATCCTGCGACTTGGGGTCCGAAGGGCTGAACGTGCCGATGCCGACCCGGTTGTCCTCGGACAGGAATACCCTCTCGACCAGCACGTTTTCGATGTCGTTCTCGAATTCCGTCTTCAGCCGGAGCTGGCAGGACGGGCACAGATTGCCTTCGATCCGGACCTCGATCTCCTTCTCGAGCTCGGGACGGAGCTCGTGGGGAATGAGATGCAGCGGATCCTCGTGCATCGGGCAGCCCTTGATCGCGTATACCGCTCCCTGCTCGGTGCGCGAGAACTTCTCCAGCCCTTTTTTCAGCATCGTGACGATGGTCGACTTGCCTCCGCTGACCGGTCCCATCAGCAGCAGGATCCGCTTGCGCACATCCAGCCTTCTCGCGGCGGAGTGGAAATATTCCTCCATCAGCTTTTCCACGGCGCGGTCCAGGCCGAAGATTTCCTGCTGGAAGAATTTATAGGTTTTCTGGCCGTTTTTCTCCTCGATGCCATGCGACTTGATCATCTCATACACCCGCGAATGCGCCGTCATCGCCGGTGACGGATCGCTCCTGAGCAGGTCGATGTACTCTTTGAATGTGCCTGACCAGGCCAGGCGGTCGCCCTCCGACTTGTACTCCGCAATCCGTTTGAAAATATCCATGCTGCGCCTCCTCCCATCGCTTCCGCTAAAGCTTCCCTTGAGTCCCTCTTCGCCCAGGCTTCTCTCTGCTTCCGCTTCCGAATAGCAGCTATTCGAAGTATTTAAGCCTATGCGGACCCCCCTCATAACTTGACCGAAAATTTCGCCGCTTTAAAGGAATTGCCATTGCTCCGCGCATCTCCTATAATGAACGGACGATGGGAACAGGCGTGCGCCGGATGCCCCGCATGGCGCGGCAGCGGGCGGCAGCGGGCGGCAGCGGGCGGCGCCCTTGTTCCGAGACAGCTCGGGAAGGAGGCTTGTACGATGGCGGTTAGAGAAGAAGCGGAGCTCTATGGCCCCGTCAAGGCTTACTATGAAAAACTCGGCTACGAGGTCAAAGGCGAGGTGCTTCATTGCGACCTCGTCGCGATCCGTCCGGACGGCGGCGAGACGCTGATCGTGGAGCTCAAGAAGACGTTCACGCTGGCGCTGCTGCTGCAGGGCCTGCAGCGGATGCGGATCGCTGACGGCGTCGTGCTCGCGGTCGAGCGCAACCGCTCGAAGCGCGGCGCGGTGAACCAGCGCTTCGGAGAGCTGGCCGAGCTGTGCCGCATGCTCGGCATGGGCCTGCTCACCGTCACCTTCTACAAGACGAAGGCTCCGGTGCTCGAAATGCTCTGCGAGCCCGGCGACGCGCCCATGCGCGGACGCAGGCCTTCGCGGGAGAAGCGGCTGCTGCAGGAATTCCGGGAGCGCAGCGGCGACTACAACGTCGGCGGCAGCGGGCGCGCGTCCGGGCGCGTCATGATGACCGCCTACCGGGAGAAGGCGCTGCGCCTGGCCTGGGGCCTCAAGGCCGCCGGGCCGCTGTCCCCGGCTCGGCTGCGCGACCTGACCGGCGTCGCCCGCGCCGGCGAGCTGCTGCGAAGCAACTACTACGGCTGGTTCGCCAAGATCGAGCGCGGCGTCTACCAGCTGCTGCCGGCAGGCGAAGCCGCGGTTGAGCAGCATGCCGTTGTCATTGCCGCCTGGCGTGAGCAGGCGGCGGGCTTGGTTCAGCCCGAGCAAGGTGCTCAGCGCTCGGCGGAGAGATCCAATCGAAAAAAAACACGGCCATAAGCAATCGTGTTTTTTCGTTTGGGGTCCGATTGGGCAGCATGCCGGCAGCTTCATTCGGATATTGGACCGCAGGTGGAGTTCAGGGCCTCGGCTCCGGACAGGCGTTGGTCCGCTGACCGGCGTTCTGGGCTTCCGCTCCGAACGGGCGTAAGCCTCGCTGGCCGGCGTTCTGGGCTTCCGCTCCGAACGGGGGTTGGCCTCGCTGGCTAGCGTTCTGTACTTCCGCTCCAGGTACCGGCATATTGCGTCCGATCGGACATACGTTCCGCTATTTCTCCAAAAAGCACGAGATTCCTGTTCTATCGGACATACGTTCCGCTATTTTCATATTCTTATCGAGTTTATGATAGAGCCGACACAAATAACGGATCCTATGTCCGATAATCCTCAAATGAAGGCATAATGTTCAAAATAACGGATCCTATGTCCGATAGCTGCACGAATAACGTGATGATTACCGGGGGCAGCTCTTCGCGACAGCTAAACACAGTGAACCGTCACTCCAGTACCGCCAACCATCAGCACCTTCCCTCGCTCCGCACCACGCCGCAACTACAGCACATTTCTATCTGCACTACTCTGCACCGATATCTATTTTATCCCCAACGTACCACGACGCCAACCATCCGCACACTCCCCGCACTGCTGCGCCGTCGTTACAGCCCAGTCACCCTTGGCATCCAAAATACTTACGACTACGACCGAGCCTGGAACTCCCCGATCGTCTCGCCGAGGAGCCGGACTCCATGCTCCAGCCGAGCTTCCTCCGATCCTGCTTCGCAGCTGATCGTTACGACGGCGCGCGGCCGCCCGCGGCCCTGAATGCTGCCGCCGGAAAAGCTGATTCCCTTCAGGCGGGCCGCTTTCGCCAGCGCCGCAAGGCCAAGCCCTTCCGGCAGCAGCAGCGACAGCTCGCCGGCTCGCGCAGCCTTTCGCCAGCCGACCGATGGCGGCATCGTCGTGCGGAGCACCGCTTCCAGATGCTGCAGCGCGGCATCCCAACCGGCAGCGGCCGCTTTGATGCGATCGGACAGCGAGCCGATCTCAAGCAGCTCCTCCATGATTCGGCTGCCCAACAAGTCAGCCGTCCCCGCAGCCCGCTGCAATCCCGCCAGACGGCGGATGACCTGCGGTTCGGCTGCGATCCACGCCGTCTCCACATTCGGCATTCCGGTACTGAGCGAGCCGATCGCGGCGACCTCGGTCCTATCCGGTCCGGCCACAAGCGTCCGCTTCGGTCCGTCGGCTCCGAGCAGCCGCAAAGCTTCCACGCTATCCGTCCAAGTCTCTTCTTGCGCCGCTCCCCACCGGCAGTCGGGCAGCCGAACGACAGCGAGCCGGCAGCCGCTCGGCACGGTCAAGGCATCCTCAGCCGCTCCGTCCCGAGCCTCCGAGCCTTCGGCCGTCTCCCACCTGGCTTGCTCCAGATAGAGCATGCGCACCGCTTCCAGCCGTACGGCATTCTTGTGCCCAAAGCTTCCAACATCGCCGAAGCTCTCCGCATCCAGACCATGCAGCCGCATCAGCTCCAGCGCCTTCGGCTCGGCGGGCACCGCTCCGGCTGCATCTCCCGTCCAATGCTTGTCTCTGAGCAGCAGATCCAGCGCCGCAAGCGGCGTCGGTACGGAAAGGCACTCCCAGGCTTCCGGGATCGACTTGCCGGCCAGCTTCAGCAGCGTCCGCGGCAGCCGCTCGTTCCCGCGCTGAGGCTCCAGCGCCCGCTTCATGGCCGGCTGAATCTCCTCCCTGCCGAACAAATGAAACCGTTCGGCGCTGGGTTCGCTCAAGTTCAGCATGATTTCCCCTCCAGACATGCCCACCCCTCCTGACGGACGGCAGATATGCCGGCCTATATGGGAAATAAGTTCACGTAATGCCTCGCAAGAAATCATGCTGCGCTTCTTGGTCCCTATTCGAGCTTTCAAGTATTTCGATCCGTTAAGTCCCCAACAGTCCGTCCAACGTCTGCGTCCGCTTCAATACAAAAAGCGCCCCTGAAGCATATATGCTCCAGGGGCGCTGTTCAGAACGAGCTTATTTCTTGCTCATGTTGTCCCATTTGTCTTGGATGTTTTGCATAAGCTGGTTTTGGTCGACTTTCTTGGCGACATAAGCCTGCATTTCCGAACCGACTTCCTGCGGGAGGCCTTCAGGCATCTGGCTGAAGAACCAGCCGGAGGATTTGCCTTCCTTGTTGTAGGCGACGATGTCGTTGGCGATGGCGCCGAGCACCTTGCTGTCGGTGACTTCAACGGATTTCAAGGCCGGAATGAACTTGAATTCGTTCACGATATATTTCTTGCCCGTCTCGGACGTCGCCAGCCAAGTCAGGAACTCTTTGGCGGCGTCTTTGTTTTTGGAGTTCTTGTTGACAGCCCAGTTGTTAGGCACGCCGACGAAAATGTTGCCGCTCTTCTCGCTGTCGTCGATCGGCATCGGCAGCAGGCCGATGTTCATGTCCGGCGTAATGCCGTCGATTTGGACCTGAGTCCAGTTGCCTTGCTGCATCATGGCCGTCTTGCCGCTTGCGAACAGCGTTACTTGCGTGTTGTAGTCCGTCGTCAGCGGGTTTTTGTTGCTGTATTTCAACGTGAGGTCAAACAGCTTGAACCAGTTTTGGAACACGGCGTTGCCGGCGAGTCCGCCCTTGCCTTCGTTCACGCTGTTGACGAATGCCGTAGGATCATCCTGGTTGGCCAAGCCTACGTTGAACAGATGGTTGCCCAGAACCCACCATTCCTGGTAGCCGTCGGAGAACGGCGTGATGCCTGCTGCTTCCAGCTTTTTGCACGCTTCTTCAAGCTCGGTAAGCGTTTTTGGAGGAGTCGTGATGCCGGCTTTTGCGAACAGATCCTTGTTGTAGATGAAACCGTAGCCTTCTACGCCGACCGGCATTCCATAGAGCTTGCCGTCACGTGAAATCTGATCCTTGGCCGAATCGATGATATCGCCTGCCCAAGGCTGGTCGGACAGATCCTCCAGCTTGTCGATCCAGGTGGTCAGCTCCGAGTTGCCTGCGTTGTTGAAAATGTCGGGCTCCTGGCCGGCAGCGAACTTCGCCTTCAGGCCTGCGCTGTAATCTGCGCCCCCGCCCATTGTCTCGACATTGAGCGTGACGTTGGGATGCTCATTCTCGTAATCGGCTTTGAGCCGGTTCATCGCGTCGGCGATTTCGACCTTGAATTGGAAAATATTCAGCGTGACTTTCTTGCCGCTGTCGCCGCCGCTTGAATTCGTATTGGAAGCCGCATTCGTCGCAGGGCTACTGTTCTGGTCTGCGGAGCCGCCGCTGTTGCCGCCCGATGTGCTGCAGCCGGCCATCACGCTGAGCGCGAGACCCGCGGACATGACGGTAAGCAATCCCTTTTTCATAGGAAAATTCCTCCTTGGTATGTTGACCCTCTTTTGTAAATTGAAGTGTTTACTTATGCTTACAAATGAAGTATAACCTCAGGCATGCAAGCGTTGCCACAGAGAATGTTGAACAAAAAGGTGTAGAATATTGACATCCGGAGCTTTTGTCAATATTCTACACCTTTTGTCGAAAGCGATTGTCGAAATAAACGGATTATTTTATCGTTTTCCTTTATCGAACGAAAGAAATGGCCTCCTCCTGCCGCCGTCTCGATTCCTCTGCACGCATACGTTTGCACATAATGCGGCAGCCCGTCTCCGCCAGCCCTGCCGCCCGGCAATAGAAAAACCCCGGCAAGCCGCTGGCTGCCGGGGAAGTTCATTGCTGCTGGATCAAGCTGCTTACTTCTTGATCATGTCGTTCCATTTCTTCTGGATATTTTTCAGCAGCTGCGCCTTGTCGGATTTGCCCGCCACGTAGGCCTGCATTTCCGCGCCGACCTCCTGAGGCACGCCTTCCGGCATCTGGTTGAAGTACCAGCCGCTCGTCTTGCCTTCCTTGCTGTATTTCATGATATCCGTCGCGATCGGTCCGAGAATCGATTCGTCCGTCACTTCCACGCTCTTCAGAGCCGGGATGAACTTGAACTCGTTGACCGTGTACTTCTTGCCGGTCTCGGAGGTTGCCAGCCAGTTCAGGAATTCCTTGGCGGCTTCCTTGTTCTTGGAGTTCTTGTTCACGACCCAGTAGTTCGGAACGCCGACGAGGATGTTGCCGCTCTTCTCGCTGTCGTCGATCGGCATCGGCAGCAGGCCGATGTTCATGTTCGGCGTGATGCCGTCGATCTGCACCTGAGTCCAGTTGCCTTGCTGCATCATCGCTGCTTTGCCGCTCGCAAACAGCGTCACTTGCGTGTTGTAGTCGGTCGTCAACGGGTTTTTGTTGCTGTTTTGGATCGTCAGGTCGAACAGGTTGAACCAGTTCTGGAACACCTTGTTGCCTTCAAGTTCACCCTTGCCTTCGTTCATCTTCTTCATGAAGGCGGCCGGATCTTCCTGATCGGCCAGGCCTACGTTGAACGTATGGTTGCCGAGCACCCACCACTCCTGGTAGCCGTTCGAGAACGGCGTGATGCCGGCCGCTTTAAGCTTCTCTACCGCGGCTTTGAGCTGCGTCATCGTAGCCGGAGGCTCCGTGATGCCGGCTTTGGCGAACAGATCCTTGTTGTAGATGAAGCCGTAGCCTTCGATGCCCATCGGGAGGCCGTAGTTTTTGCCGTCGCGGGTAATGGCTTCCTTCGCCGTCTCGACAACGTCGCTCTGCCAAGGCTGATCCGTAAGATCCTCCAGCTTGTCGACCCAGGTGTTCAGGTCGGAGTTGCCTCCGTTATTGAAGATGTCGGGCTCTTGGCCGGAAGCGAATTTCGCTTTCAGGCCCGCGCCGTAGTCGGCTCCGCCGCCCATCGTCTCGAGATTGAGCTTGACGTTCGGATGCTCTTTTTCGTAATCGGCTTTCAGCCGGTTCATCGCATCGGCGATCTCGACCTTGAATTGAAAAATATTCAGCGTTACCTGCTCTCCGCTTGCGCCGGAGCCGGTATTGGCGTTTCCTTCCGTGTTGCCGCCGTTGTTCGTCGTGCTGCAGCCTGCCAGCATCGAAATAGCCAGGCCTGCCGAGACGGCCGTAAGCAATCCTTTTTTCAACATTGCTTTTTTACCCCCTTGAAATCGTGCTCCACGATAGTATGTCCAACTGGTTGCATTTAACGTTTATGTTCGGAGCTTTTTAAGTATAAACCATTCTGCGCAAACGTTCCCACAGAACATATTGCGAATATATGGGGAATATATTGATGCTTCATCAGGAAATCAATATTATCATAGGAAGGTGTCGAAAAAAGAAGATGCTGACGACACCCGCAGGTAATCGTCAGCATGACTTTGAACAGAAGAATCAGCCTTTCACCGAACCGGCCGTAATGCCGGAAATGATATGACGCTGAAGCGTCAGGAAGAAGATCAGGATCGGCAGGATGCCCATGACCAGACCGGCAAGAGCCAGATCCCACTGCTTCGTGTATTGGCCGAAGAAGCTGTACGTGGACAGAGGAATCGTCCGCTGGCCTTCGCCGAGAATCAAGTTCGGCAGCAGGAAGTCGTTCCAGATCCAGAGGCTGTTCAGGATGATGATCGTAGCTGTCATCGGCTTGAGGAGCGGGAACACGATTCTCCAGAAGACTCCGTAAGGCGAGCAGCCGTCCACGGTCGCGGATTCCTCGATCTCCTGCGGAATCGACTTCACGAAACCGTGATAGAGGAAGATCGTGAGCGACGATCCGAAGCCCATGTAGCAGACCCATAAGCCCGGAAGGCTCTTCGTCAGATGGAACCAGCTCGCGGTCTTGACGAGCGGAATCATGATCGATTGGAACGGAATGACCATGGCCGCGACGAAAAGCATGAACAGCAGGTTGTTGTACTTGGTCGGACGGCGAACCATCCGGTATGCGGCCATCGAGCAAATGACCGTAAGGCCGATGATGCTTGTCAGCGTAATGACGAGCGAGTTCGCGAACGAAGCCGGGAACTTCATGATTTCCCATGCTCTCGTGAAATTGTCGAACGTCGCAGGACTCGGCAAGGATGCGGAGTCGAGCAGGATATCTCCGTACTTCTTCAGCGAGTTGCTCACCAGGAAGTAGAACGGCACCAGGAATACGAGCGCGACCAGCAGCGCGATGATTTCCAGCACGAAGGTACTGATGCGGTATCGGGACGTTTCCATTAAGCCTGCACCTCCCGGCGTTTAGTCAGGTACACCTGGAGCGAGGTCAGCAGCGCGACGACGATGAAGAATACGAGCGCCTTCGCTGTGCCATAGCCGAAATTGTTGTTCTGGAACGCCTCGTTGTAGATGTTGAGCGCGACGGATTGCGTCGAGTTGTACGGTCCGCCCTTGGTCAGGGACAGGATGATGTCGAAGGACTTGAACGACCACGACAGCGCGAGGAACAGCGCGATCGTGACGGCAGGCATGATCAGCGGCACCGTGATATGGCGCAGGCGCTGCCAGGCAGTCGCTCCGTCGATGGAAGCCGCTTCGATCAGATCGCGGGGAACGTTGATGAGGGCGGAGATGTAGATGACCATCAAGTAACCCGCCGTGCTCCAGATCGTCACGATGACGATGCCCCAAAATGCGGTCGGCTCGTCGCCGAGCCAAGGGAGGTTGAAGAAGGCCCAGCCTGTTTTGTCGCCTACGGCCGTAAAACCTTTTACAAAGATGAACTGCCAGATGAAGCCGAGCAGCAGGCCGCCGATGACGTTCGGCATGAAGAAGATCGTCCGCAGCACGTTGCGGGACTTGACCGGCTGCGTCAGCAGCAGCGCCAGGACAAAGCCTACAAGGTTCGACAGGATGACGGCTGCGATCGTGAATTTCACCGTGAACTTGAAGGAGTTGATGAATGTCTGGTCATGGAACAGCCGGGAGAAGTTGTCGAATCCGACAAAATTATACCCTCCGACACCATTCCAGTCCGTAATGGAGTAAAACATGCCCATGAAGAAGGGAAGTGCGACGATTATCGCGAACGCAAGTGTCGCAGGGCCCGTGAATACGATCTGCTGGAGCCACTGGCTCGACCATCCTTTGCTTTTCATCCCGTTTCTCCCCTTTCTCTAGAAGGAATCTTAGTAAGCCTTTCCATTGCCAAGCGCCATTATCCGGACAGCTTGTGGATTTTCCTCAAGTATACGCTTTCGCTTTCCCCGCTCCCACAGAGGATGATGACTCAATAGGGGTAAAATATTGATGCTGCCCGTAGGGACCGCTATAATACGATAAGGGCGTAGTTAAATAGGCCCATAAAGGAGCATCGGAGCTTGAAATTCTACTGGATCAAGCGAAGCATCCGAACCAAGCTGGCCGTTTTCCTGCTGCTGGCGATCGCGGTTCCGATGCTGGCATCGCTCATCATTACCAATACAAGGACAGCAGATTTCGTCGCCGCCGACACAGTGCGGCAGAACTCGAGCCTCCTTTACCAGGGCAGGACCAACCTGGCCAACTATTTTCAGTCTTTTTTCCAAACTTCCCTGGCTCCTTATTCGGACACTACCCTGTACAGGACGCTTGAAACAGGACGCAGCGACTATCTGGTCGACAATCAGATTTTCGTCAGCCTCCAGATCATGTCCTCGTCGGTCAAGGAAATTTATCAGGTCTACCTCCATTCGGGCAGAGCGGAGCGTGGATATCTCTTCTCCCGCGGACAGTATAAGCGGATGGACCAAATCGTGGCCGCGCCGGGAACGACTCTGGAGGAAGGCATATCTTATACGATCAAGCCTCTTCATATGAGCAGCAGCTATGGAATCAACTCCACGCCACTCATCCTGTCCCGGCCCGTCATCACCTTGATCCGGCCGGTCTATCAAATTCCGAGCAGCAAGCAGATGGGCACGCTTTCGCTGGACATTACAACCGAGGTCATCGATTCCATCTGCGCCCAGTTGTACAGCGCCGGCGGAGGCGAGGAAGTATTCCTGCTCGCGCACGACGGAACCATCGTCTACGGACCCGGCCAATACGGCAAGGGCCTGAAGCTCAAGGAGCCATGGGCCGAACCGATCCTGAAGCTGGCCTCCGCCGGGGAGAGCGGCAACGTGGAGCTTAAGGACTCCCATTCCAAGAGCGTGTTCATCTATGAGTCGCTTGAAGCCGGCGATCATAATTGGGTGCTCGTCAAGCGCATCCCTCCTTCCGTCCTGCATGGAGCGACCCGTCAGATCACGCAGGCCAATACGTGGGTGCTGCTCGGCTCCCTGTTTCTCGTGACGCTGACCGCCCTGTTCGTATCCTTCTGGATCACCAGGCCGATCAAGCAGCTTACGGGCTACGTCAACCAGATCCAGTCCGGTCGCCTCGAGACGGATATCCATCTGCGCCAGTCCGATGAGATCGGACAGCTGGCGCGGCGCTTCCGGATGATGATGGAGACGATCAACAATCTGGTCCTTCGCGAATATCGGCTCGAGCTGGCGAACAAGACGAATCAGCTCAAGGCGCTGCAAGCCCAGGTCCATCCGCATTTCCTGTACAATGCCCTGCAATCGATCGGCACGACGGCGCTGCAGCGCGGAGTTCCGGATCTGTACAAGCTGATCATGCAGCTCGGCAAAATGATGCGCTACTCCATGAATACGGCGGAGGAGTTTGTCTCTATTTCCCAGGAAATCGATCATACCCGGTCTTACCTGGAGCTGCAGCGCCATCGGTTCGGCGACAAGCTGACCTATGAGATATCAGGCGATCCCGACGCGCAGCGGGCTTCCGTGCCGCGGATGATTATCCAGCCGGTGGTGGAGAATATTTTCAAGCATGCTTTCGATCCTGCTGGAGGCATGGTCCATGTCTCGATCCGCACTCAGCTGGAGGATAACCGGATCACAATCGAAATCGCCGACAACGGTCCCGGGATGAATGAAGGAAAGCTGGCCTCTGTAAGGCAGCGAATCAGCCGGGACGGAGAGATCGGAGACGAGTCGGGCAGTCATATCGGACTGGCCAACGTCGCTGCGAGGCTGAGGCTGCATTGCGGCGAGAGCGCCCGCATGGAGCTCGAATCCGGAGCGGCTCCGCTTGGCGGGCTGATGGTCACGCTTGTCATTCCGGCCGCGGATTGACCAGAGGGCTTCCGTGATGCCCCTTTATATAGAGACAGGAGAGAAAAATCATCATGAATATATTGATCGTCGACGACGAAACCCATGCCCGGGAAGCCGTCAAGCTGCTTGTGGAATGGAAGGAGCTTGGCGTTGACCTGATTCTTGAAGCCGACAACGGCGAAGCGGCCAAGCTGCTCGTCGCCGAGCATTTGCCCGCGCTCGTCTTGACGGACGTGCATATGCCTATCACGAACGGGCTGCGCTTCATGGAATGGCTGAGCGACCACTATCCCCAGACGAAGATCATCGCCATAAGCGGCTACAATGACTTCGATTATGTGCGCAAAACGATGAAGTACGGTGGAATCGACTATATTCTCAAGCCGATCGATCCGGATCAGCTGATGGAAGCCTCCAAGCGCGCGATCGGGTCCTGGTGCCAGGAAACAAAGGAAAGGCAGCGCCAAGTCGAGAGCGGAATCGCCATGAACCAGTACAAGCCCGTATACTGGAGCCACTTGTTCGGCAAGCTGGCATCGGTGTCGAACGAGTCCGAGCCGGCTGCCGCGCAGCTTCATTCCGAATTCCAGGGCTTTCCGCAGCAAGGGGCTTTCCAGACTGCCGTCTTCAGCCTGTTTCCGGTTCAGGAGAAGCTGCTCAAGCGGTTTCGCGGCGACAAGGAGCTGCTCGAATACGCCATCATCAACGTATTCAACGATCTGATGCGCAGCGAATGGCAGTGCGGATATGCTTTCCGTTCCCCCAATGCAGCCGATGAAGTGATCGCCCTGTTCTGGGAAGGACATGATTTCATCGCGGAAAGGACGGCCAGACTTCTCGAAGCCGTTCGAATGACGCTTAGGGCCGATTTGTATGCCGGCATCGGCAGGCTCGTGCCGGAAGCCGAGCAGACCGGATTGTCCGTCCAATCCGCCAGGCAGACGCTTCAGCGCCGAAATCTCCTCGCCGACGGCGTGAGGATTTCCCATGCGGGAACCGTGCAGCCTTCCGCAGCTCCGCATTTGACCGATCTGGAGGAGCCGCTCCGCCTCGCTCTGCAAATCCGCAATCCTGCGGAAGCGACCGCCGCTTTGAGAGATTGGTTCGGCAAAGTCCGGCGCTCCGGCATCGTCACGCCGGGCGATCTCGCCCTATGGGAACGGCAGAGCGAAATGATGTTCACGCGCCTGCATAAGGAATTCCTGCCGGAAGATGCCGAAGATGAGCAGGCCAAGTCCCGGACAGCCCCCCTGCCGGTCCGGTTCGACGAAGACGGACGGCTGCTGCTCGACGAGACGGAGAAGGAGTTCCGGCTGCTGCTGCTGGACTGGATGGAAAGCCTACTCAAAAGAGTCCGGCAGGACCGCAGCATCATCGCCGAGATGATCTCGTATATCGACGGCCATTTGGAGGAAGACTTATCCTTGCAGACGCTGGCTTCCCGCTTCTTTCTCAGCCGCGAGCATGTGAGCCGGCGCTTCCGTCAGGAAACGGGAAACACGCTCAGCGATTACGTGGAAAAGCTGCGGATGGACAAGGCCAGCCGGCTGCTGCTCGGATCCTCCCTCAAGATCGCGGAAATCTCGAGCCAGGTCGGATACTCGGACGAGAAATATTTCAGCAAGGTATTCAAGAAGCATTCGGGCTGCTCTCCAGGTCAATACCGCAAAGAGGATTGACACAGGTTGTTCACAAATAGAACCGTTTTCTTTTTCCAGCAGGTTGGGTATAATGGTATCAATTCGTTCGGAGGTGCTACATATGTCCGTTCCATTCATCGTGGTTCTTGTCGTGTCCCTGCTGTTCCTGACGGCCATGTTCACGGCCGCCTACAATGACGACAAAACCAAGGGACTATAATCCCATCCGATGACGCTGATCGTCAGACAAGCCCCGGCATGCTACTCATGCCGGGGCTTATTCGTCGTTTCCGGCCGCAAGTCAGTGGCCGAGTACGGGATGCGGAATATAGGGATCCTCGAGCAGCGCCGTCTCCTCCGGCGTCAGCTTCAGCTGCAGCGCCGCGACGGCGTCCTCGAGATGCTGCGGCTTGGTCGCTCCGACGATCGGCGCCGTCACGGCGGATTTGCCGAGCACCCACGCAAGCGCAACCTGGGCCCGCGGCACGTCGCGCGACGCCGCGATTTGCCCGACCCTCTCGACGATGACCCGGTCCGAATTCTCCGAGTAGGCGTACAGCCGCGGAATGACCAGATCGCTCTCGAAGCGCTCGCTGCTCTGGTCCCAGTCACGGGTGAGGCGTCCCCGGGCAAGCGGGCTCCAGGGAATGACGCCGACGCCAAGCTCCTCGCACAGAGGCAGCATCTCCCGCTCTTCTTCCCGGTAGAGCAGATTCAAGTGGTTCTGCATGCTGACGAACTTCGTCCAGCCTCCCCGCTCCGCCGCATGCTGGGCTTGCAGGAACTGCCAGGCGTACATGGATGAAGCGCCGATGTACCGCGTTTTCCCGGCTTTCACGACATCATGGAGAGCTTCCATCGTTTCTTCGATCGGGGTTCCCGGATCCCAGCGGTGAATCTGGTACAGGTCGACATAGTCGGTGCCAAGCCTACGCAGGCTGTTGTCGATCTCCGACATGATCGCCTTGCGGGACAAGCCGCCGCCATTCGGGCCGGATCGCGTGGGGAAATATACTTTGGTCGCGATCACGACATCGTCGCGGCGCGCAAGATCCTTGAGGGCCCTGCCTACGATCTCCTCGCTCGTGCCGTCGGAATAGCTGTTGGCGGTATCGAAGAAATTAATGCCAAGCTCAAGCGCTCTGCGGATAAACGGACGGCTTGCCTGCTCGTCCAGCGTCCATGGGTGGGAGCCTCTATCCGGAATTCCGTAACTCATGCATCCCAGACATAGCCGGGATACCTCCAGCCCGGTCTTGCCCAGCCTTGTATATTCCATTTGGACCTTCCTCCTGTCGCTCCGGCCTGTCAGCAGGCTGTCGGAATGTCACTATCATACTGAATATTCAGGAAATTTCAACCATTTATATCCTTCCTCCCGGACGTGATGGGCGGCTGCACCGGAACAAAAAATAGCCCCGGAGCCCGGCCTCGCGGCCTTGCTTCCGAAGCTGCTTGCACAGATCGGCCCGGTATCGGGCTTCTCTGCCATCATTCCATGAATCAGCGGCGCAGATGCTGCATCTGGCTCATGCATTCCGAGCACAAATAACGTTCCTTGAAATCAGCTACTTGCTCCATCGATCCGCAGAAGACGCAGCGCGGACGATATCGCTCCAAAATGATTTGATCCCCTTGAACGAGGATTTCCACAGGATCCCCTTCGTTCATCTGGTAACGTTTGCGCAGGGATTTGGGCAGCACTATGCGGCCCAATTGGTCGACCTTTCGTACGACTCCAGCCGGTTTCATCGGTTGTATCCGCTCCTTATGTCTGAATTATCTAGTCACAACCAACCCTTCGGCTTGCAAATCATGCAATAGGGCATATGGATGTCCTTTTCTCCTACCATTCTCCATGGCAGGAAGCAAATCCTTCCTCTGTTCATAGTTGCTTAATATTCTCCAACTTTTGGACAGAACGCCAAATATTCAAGCCATGCCGGGAAAGTCCGATTGCCTGAGCGCCTCGAACAAGACGATCGCCGCAGAATTGGACAGATTGAGCGAACGGACGCTGCCTGTCATCGGCATGCGGATCGCGGTATCCAGGTTGGCCGCGACAAGCTCGGGAGGCAGCCCTTTGGTTTCCTTTCCAAATACGAACAGGTCTCCGTCCCGATAATCCAACTGGTCGTAGCGTTTGGATGCCTTGGTGCTGGCGTAGAAAAACCTGCCTTCCGGAAAAGCATCTTTCACTTCCTGAAAGGAATCGTAATAATGGACCTGGACGGCATGCCAATAGTCCAGGCCGGCTCTCTTGAGCGTCCGGTCGTCGGTATCGAAGCCGAGCGGGCGGACAAGATGCAGATGCGCTCCGGTAGCCGCGCAGGTTCTGGCGATATTGCCGGTGTTGGCCGGGATCTCCGGCTCCACCAGGACGATATGATAAGACATCGTTTGCGACTTCCTTTCGGTCAAACTTCTGGGTAGACTTTACATTCCTTTTACGCAGCCTTAATTCCTATCTGAAGCTCGGGCTGTATACTGGAGTCAAGATCTGGTAAAAGGAGCCGAACAAGGTGACGAAGAAAAAAGTGCTGGTCGTTGACGATGAACCATCCATCTCGATGCTGCTGGAATTCAATCTCAACCTTGCAGGTTATGAAGTGCGGTCCGTCCACGACGGAATGGCTGTATTCGACATGCTGAAGCCTTTCCGCCCGGACCTCATCGTGCTCGACCTGATGCTTCCCAAGATGGACGGCATCGAAGTATGCCGGGAATTGCGCCGCCGCGGCAATGCCGTTCCGATCGTCATGCTTACCGCCATGCAGGATGTGTCCGACCGCATTGCGGGACTGGACAACGGCGCGGACGACTATATGACCAAACCGTTCAGCCCCCAGGAGCTCGTCTCCCGGATCGGCGCTATTTTCAGGAGAATGCAAGGTTATCCCGGCATCCATGCCGAAGTCAGCTATGAAGTCGGACCGCTGCAGGTCGATCTCGCCAAGCGCGAGGTCCATCTGAACGGCGAGCAGGTCGAGCTTACGCCCAAGGAGTTCGAGCTGCTCGTCTTCCTCTGCCGCCATCGCGGCAAAGTGCTGAGCCGGCAGCAGCTCCTGCAGGGCGTATGGGATTACCACTTCCTCGGCGATACTCGGATCGTCGACGTCCATATCAGCCATCTCCGGGACAAAATCGAACAAAGCGCCCGGTCTCCCGAGTATATTATGACGGTCCGCAATGTCGGATACAAGCTTACCGGCCCTTCCCCCAAGGACCAGACAGCGGCAATGGCATAATTTCGGCCTTCATGCATCTGCTTTTCCACTGCCTGCCGTTAACGCAAGAGCTCTTGCCTCAAGAGGCAAGAGCTCTTCTTATGTCCGGCTTGCTCAGCCGTTCTTCCTCTGGAACTCCGTCATGAAATCGGCAAGCGCCTTGCAGCTCTCAAGCGGAACCGCATTGTAGGCGGACGCGCGCAGGCCGCCGACGTCTCTGTGGCCCTTCAGCCCGACAAAGCCTTCCGCTTCCGATTGGCGGACGAATTCCTTGTCCAGCTCATCGGATTGCAGGCGGAACGTTATGTTCATCAGCGAGCGGCTGCCGGTGTCGGCCACCCCGCTGTAGAAGCCGCCGCTCCGGTCGATGACATCGTAGATGAGAGCCGCTTTGTCCCTGTTCGTCTGCTCGACGGCAGCCAGGCCGCCTTTGCCCTTGAGCCATTTGAGCACAAGCCCGATCATGTAGACCGCGAAGGAAGGCGGCGTGTTGTAGAGGGATTTGGACTTCGCATGCGTGTCGTAGCGGAACATCGTCGGAAGCGCCGCAGGACTGCTGGCGATCAGATCGTTGCGGGCGATGACGATCGTCGCGCCGGATGGCCCCAGGTTTTTCTGGGCGCCGGCATAGATCATGCCGAACCGGCTCATGTCGAGCGGCCTCGACATGATGTCGCTGGACATGTCGGCGATGAGCGGAACTTCCCCCGTATCCGGGAAAAACGGAAGCTGGGTGCCCTCGATCGTTTCATTGGAAGTCAGATGAAGATAAGCCGCGTTGTCAGGCAGGACAATCTCTTCCAGACTCGGCATGCGGGTGAACTTGGAGCCCTCCGAGGTGGCGGCGATCGCTGTCTCGCCGATCAGCTTCGCTTCCTTGATCGCTTTTTTGGCCCAGCTGCCGCTGTTCACGTACGCTCCGGTCAATCCCTGATGAAGGAAATTGAGCGGCACCATCGCGAATTGCGTGCTTGCGCCGCCTTGCAGCAGCATGACGCTGTAGGAATCCGGAATTTGGAGAAGCTCCCTCAGCAGCTGCTCCGCCTCGTCGTTGACGCCCTCGAACAGCTTGCTTCGATGCGACATTTCCATCAAGGACATGCCGGCACCCTTGTAATCGACAAATTCCTCCTGCGCCTGCTGAAGCACTTCAAGCGGCAATGCCGCAGGTCCTGCGTTGAAATTGTAAGCCCTCTTCGTCATGTTCCTTGCACCCCTGTCTCTGTCGCTGGAAAGATACACTCCAATAAAGTTATGGCTATCTTAACAAGATTACCTCTCTCGTTCAAGTGATAATTTCACGAACGCTGGTTGAGGAAGCGTTGAAGATCATTCGTCTTTGAGCAAAAAAGAAGCTCCCGATAAGGGAGCTTCTGATCTTGAATGGTATAAGTCCGGATTAGCAGTCGAAATAGAGGCCGTACTCATGCGGATGGACGCGGATTGCGACGGCTTTGGCTTCCTGACGCTTGAAGGCAACGTAGTTGTCGATGAAGTCCTGGCTGAAGACGCCGTTTTCGGTAAGGAACCCGGAATCGGCTTCCAGCGCATCCAGAGCTTCTTCCAGGGATCCTGGAACGCTGCGGATTTCTTTTTTGTCTTCATCGGACAGCTCGTAGATGTTCTTGTCGTAAGGACCGAATCCGAGAGCGGTCGGATCGATTTTGCGCTTCACGCCGTCCAGCCCTGCAAGCAGCATCGCCGCGAAGCTCAGGTACGGGTTCGCCGTGGAGTCCGGCGTACGGAACTCGATGCGGCAGCCCTTAGGCGTAACAGCTGCAACCGGGATACGTACGGCAGCGGAACGGTTGCCCTTGGAGAACACCAGGTTGACCGGTGCTTCATAGCCTGGAACGAGGCGTTTGAAGGAGTTCGTGCTCGGGTTGGTCAGCGCGATCAGCGCCGGAGCGTGATGCAGAATGCCGCCGATGTAATGCAGCGCCATTTCGCTCAGGTTGCCGTAGCCGCCTTTCTCGTAGAACAGCGGCGAATCGCCGTTGAAGATCGATTGGTGAACGTGCATGCCGCTGCCGTTGTCTCCGAAGAGCGGTTTCGGCATGAACGTAGCCACTTTGCCGTACTGGCGGGCTGTGTTGTGCACGATGTATTTGTAGAGCAGGAGATTGTCTGCCGTCTTGGTCAGCGTATCGAAGCGGAAGTTGATCTCCGCTTGGCCGGCCGTAGCCACCTCATGGTGATGGCGCTCGACGCGGAGTCCCGCTTCCTGCATCAGGCGGACCATCTCGCTGCGAAGGTCTTGCTGGGAGTCGACAGGGGCAACCGGCACGTAGCCGCCTTTGACGCCTACTTTGAACGCCAGGTTGCCGCCCTCTTCCTTGCGGTTCGTGTTCCAAGCCGCTTCTTCGGAATCGACGAAGTAGGAGGAAGAGTTCATCGAGCTTTCGTAACGAACGTCGTCAAAGACGAAGAACTCGGACTCAGGGGCAAAAAATGCTGTCGTGCCGACGCCGGAGGATTGGAGGAATTCCTCTGCCTTCTGGGCGATGCTCCGCGGGTCGCGGTCGTAGCGTTCGCCATCCGGTGTGAAGATATTGCACATGACGTTCAAAGTCGGGTGATCCGTGAATGGATCCAGGAACACCGAACCGGTATCCGGCATCATGACCATGTCAGATTCTTCGATGCCCCGGAAGCCAGGAATCGAGGAACCGTCAAATGCGACGCCGTTCACGAACGTGTCACCGTCAACTTCCGTCGCAGGAAGAGTGATATGGTGAGCGCGGCCGGAGAGATCCACGAACCGGAAATCGACAAACTGGATGTTATTTTCTTTGATTTTGTCCAATACGCTTTGAACTGACATCTAAAATTTCCTCCATTTCCGAACGTTAGCATTAGTTAAGACCGAGATTGTTCAACTTTGGCTCTAAACCTTGAAGTAATTATAAAACCGTTGCTTTTAAGCGTCAATAGGTATGTCAGGTATTTTTGGAACAAGTGTAAGCAATACTCACAACATTTATACAATATTCACATTCTGCGGACGCTCTCAACGCAAACATCCGTAAGTCCCTTGACGTAAAAGGGTTTACGGATGTATTACGAGCAATATCGATATTAGCTGCATATGTTGAAATTCAGCTCTACGCATATTTATGCGGAAGCGCTTTCTTTATCTCTCCTCCAGATAGCCGTTTCTACTTTTGCCAGACAACGAATTGATCCGCTTCTGCCTTGCTCGTGTCAAAATTCTTGCCGACGATCGGCGCAAGCTTTTCCAAATCCTTGAGCAGGCGGGCGAATTGATCGGGGAACAGCGACTGGATGCCGTCTCCCGTCATGGAATTGTCGGGATCCGTATGCATTTCAATGATCAGCCCATTGGCGCCGGCAGCCACGGAAGCTTTGGCCATCGGCTCCACCAGCTCGCGGCGTCCCGTTCCGTGGCTCGGGTCCGAGATGACCGGCAGATGGCTGAGGCCTTGCAGCACCGGAATCGCCGACAGATCGAGCGTATTGCGGGTGTACGTCTCGAACGTGCGGATTCCCCGCTCGCAAAGCATCACATTGGGATTGCCGCCTGCCAGGATGTATTCCGCCGCATTGAGGAATTCATCGTATGTGGAGCTGAATCCGCGCTTGAGAAGGACCGGCGTCTGGATCGTGCCGAGCTTGCGCAAGAGATCGAAGTTCTGCATGTTGCGGGTGCCGACTTGCAGAATATCGGCATGCTCCGCGCAGATATCGACGTATTCAGGAGTCATCACTTCCGTAATCGTGAGGAGGCCGTGGCGCCGGCCCGCATCCGCCATCATCTCCAGTCCTTCCACGCCGACGCCCTGGAAGCTGTACGGACCCGTGCGCGGCTTGAAGGCGCCGCCGCGAAGCACCTGGCCGCCGGCTGCCTTGACGAGGCGGGCGATCTCGTCGATCTGCTCCGGAGTCTCCACGGCGCATGGGCCGCCCATGATGACAAGATCGCTGCCGCCGATCTTGACTCCCTTGATATCGATGATCGTATCGTCGGGATGGAAGTCGCGGCTGGCCAGCTTGTAGGACTTGGAGATCTTGATGACATCCTCTACGCCCTTCATCTGGCGCAAATGCTCCGCAAGGGCCGGCTCCGCCTTGCCGATAATGCCGATGACGGTCCGGTCGATGCCGCGGGAGACATGGGCCTGCACGCCTGAACGCTCGATGTGGGATACGATTTCCTGTATGCGCTCTTCGTTGATGGATGATTGGGTAATGACGATCATAGTAAACACGCTCCGTTTCGCTTTCGTGCTTGTTCGCTTTTAAGCTTTTATGCTTTTATTTGATAAAGTAAATATACAAGGTTGCTCTGCTTACGTCAAGATCCGTTTCAACATGATATGCCCCCCGTGATTCATTGATGCCAAAAACAGGCTGGCCGATAATCATTGGCCAGCCTGTTCCGCTATAAATTCGGATTGATCGAACCTGGATCATGCCCCATGCCTCCCTAATCCAGAGTCACTTCATACAGAATGG
The DNA here is from genome assembly GCF_053345695.1 of Paenibacillus sp. D51F. Classification (NCBI taxonomy): domain Bacteria; kingdom Bacillati; phylum Bacillota; class Bacilli; order Caryophanales; family Paenibacillaceae; genus Paenibacillus; species Paenibacillus sp. D51F. The sequence goes on from NZ_JBKFAO010000007.1 coordinate 132,006, forward strand.
CGCCGCTGCGTCCGAATGCGGAGCTGCCGGAAGTCTCTCCCTCCGGACTTGCCGCCGGGGAACCGCCGTACTCGCTCGCGTCTATGGCCTTGCCATGCTCTTCGATCCAGGCATTGAGGTCGCTGCCGCCTTCACGGCCGCCTGCTCCGCCCGATCCTCCGACGAGGAAATATTTCACCTTGCCCGACCTCACCAGCTGCTCCAGCTTGGCAGAGTCATAGACCGGATCCGAGTTCTGGAAGCCGTGCAGGATGACGACCTTCTGCTTGGCCTCCACGATATAAGGAGCGGCTGTCCCGTAATCGGACACGGCGAGCAAATAGTCGGTCGTTTGGTTTTGCTTCAAATAGGCGAGCAGTCCTTCGTTCAAGCTCTCGCTTCCTCCCCTGTCGCCGGCTCCTCCCGGCATGCCCTGGAAGCCTCCTTGCATTCCTGACTGCCCGGAGAAATTCGGCCGTCCGCCTTGTTCCGATGAATTCGGCAAGCCGCCTTGTCCTCCGTTCACCGCATCCCATTGTCCGCCGGTCCTGGAGCCAGAGACGGCGAAGACGCCCCTTCCGCCTCCCATGCTGTTTTGGCCGTCGGGGCCGGCTGCGGGGATCATCGAGTTCTGACCGTACACGATCGGGGTCGCCGACCAGTAGGCAGGGCCGATCAGCAGCGCCGCAGCAGCCGCGACGGCGGTCCACCGGACCGCAGCGCTGTTGTCGCGCGAATTCAGGACGGCGAGAATGAGCGCGGCGAGCAGTCCGAGCCCCGCGACCGCGAGCGACCAGCCTACGCCGATCGTGCTCTCGTAAGGACGCAGGATGTGCCATTGGAACATCGAAGTCGCCGCGACGGCAGCCGGCAGGAGATAGACCTGCCAGCCTTTTCCTTGGCGGTATTTCGCCCACATCTCGCTCCAGCCTGCCCCGAACAACGCCGCAGCCGGAGGAGCCAGCATGATGAGGTAATATTGGTGGAAAAAGCCGGCGATGCTGAAAAATCCGCCGACGGGAATAAGCCAGGCCAGCCAGAACAGCGTTTCCTTATGCTTCTCCGTCATGGATTTCCGTCTCCATGTGGAGAGCAGCGCGACTGCCGCGATCAGGGCAAAAGGCAGCAGCCAGCTCGCTTGGCCGGAGAGAGCCTGCTGGAACAAGCGGAGCGGCCCCTTCTCCCCGGTGCCGAACATCCCGCCAGCCCCGCCTCCATTGCCGCCGAAGCCTCCGGGAACGCCTGCGGCTCCTCCTGCCCGCTCGAAGCGTCCGGATCTGTCGGAGCCGTTCCGCTGGTTTTGTCCGTCCGCGCTGTTGTCATTGATTTGAGGTTGTCCGTCCTGCCCCGTGCCGCCGGTTCCGTTTTGCGCTTGGCCGTCCTGCCAGGTGCCGCCTTCATTTCCCGGCAGCATTCCGCCCTGGCCTTGGCTGCCTCCAGGCAGAGCGCCGCCCGGAGCCATTGTCCCGGGGAAGCCGCCGGCGCCGCCTCGGGCACCTGGGCTGCGGTCTCCCGTCAGCCGGGAAACTCCGTTGTAGCCGAAAGCGAGCTGCAGCACCGAATTTCCCGTGCTGCTGCCGATATAAGGCCGCTTGTCGGCCGGCACGGAGTCTACGATTGCCGCCCAGGATACGGATATGGCCAGCATGAGAACCGTTGCTCCGGACAGCACAGCGAGCTTCTTCTTCCAAGGGAAGCGTACCGCCAGCAGATAGAGCAGATAAAAGGCCGGAAGGACCATGTACGCCTGGAGCATCTTCATGTTGAATGCCGCTCCGATCAGGGCGAAGGAAGCAAGCAGGCTGCCCGTCCGCTGCCCTCGTACGCCTCGCAGCAGAAACCACGCCGCCAGCAAGAGCGTGAAGACAAGCATCGCATCGATATTGTTCGTTCTCGACACCGCGACGCCGACCGGGGCCAGCGCCATCCCGAAGGCAGCGATGCGAGCGGCGGCGAGCCCGAAGGAAGGCTTGACCAGCAGGTAGACAAGCAGCACCGAGCCGATTCCAGCCAACGCTTGCGGCAGAATGACGCTCCAGCCATGCAAGCCGAACACGTAGGCGAACGCCGTCTGGATCCAGAAGGCAAGCGGGGGTTTGTCCACCGTCACCGATCCGGCAGAGTCCAGCGAGCCGTAGAAGAAGTTATGCCAGCTCTGCAGCATGCTGCCTACTGCGGTCGTGTAATACGTATTGGCGTAGGTTTCCTTCCCTATTCCATACAGGTTCAAAAAAGCGGACGCCAGCATGGCGGCGGCCAGCACCGGATCCAGCCGCCTGCCGGATCTTGCCCTCTCCCTGATTTCCATCTCTATCCCCACTCCTCTATCGGGTCATGAGCTCATTGTAAGCGGCCAAAATGAACCTTGAATGAACGACCTTCCAGATCGTAGAAATAGAACGGTATGGAATCCGCGGTGCCGGGAGGGGCTTTCGATTTCCTTTCCTTCTTGGAAGACTGATCTCCGCAGCCCCATGTCCGGAAACCCGTTTTTGTGCGGATAGAAAAAAAGCGCTTCTTCTATATAGAAGAAACGCTTAAGATCAACCGTATGGGGTAATGAATCATTCCGATGCCGTACGAGTCGGCGGGAGGACCCGGCGCAGCTTGCGCTTCTCCTTGCGCCGCGCAGCATAATACCGCAGCAGGGCACGGACGGTGAAGAACAACAGGGCGCCCAGCCATATGCCGTCGATGATGCCGCCTACAATCAGCTTGAAGTTGAGAAGCAGGAACCGGTTGACCTCCGCCCCGACAAACGGAATGTCGAACACAAGGTGTGTCGGAAGCACCCATCCGCCGACCTTGTTGTGGAGATAAGCGAACGGCAGATAGATGACCTTCCCGATGACGAATCCGATCAGAGCCCCCGCAAGGCTGCCGCGCAGCATATAGATCAGAGGGAAGATCAGGAAAAAAGCCAGCCCGTACGTGGGGAGCGTGAACATTTCACAGAACAATCCGATCGAGAAGCCCATCGCCACGAAGGACGGACCGCCAGGAGCCCTCAGCAGCTGTATGAATTTGTACCGGATCCAGCGCCCGATCCGAGCAGACATCGGCCTCGGTCTGGATTTTGCTATATTGCCAGCCATCTTCCTACCCTCTTTATGCGCCTGACTTGGTCTTGATCTTGGGAAGCAGCTTCTTCATGTCGACCGTACGCTTCAATTCCCAAGTGGAAGCATCCTTCTCGTCGTATCGTTCCAGAAAATCGACGACCTCGCGCGTAAGCGGCGTCGGCGTGGAAGCTCCGGATGTCACCGATACGCGCTGCTTGCCCTGCAGCCATTCCAGCTTGAGCTCCGACAAGTCGGCGATCCGATAAGCCGGCACCCCGGATATCTCCTCCGATACCTGGGCAAGACGATTGGAGTTGTTGCTCCGCGGATCGCCGACGACGATCGTCAGCTCGGCCTGCCCGGCCTGATCGGCGACTGCCTCCTGGCGAACCTGCGTAGCGAGGCAGATCTCGTTGTGGATCTCAGCCGCAGGGTACTTCTCCAGCAGCTTCGAGATCAGATGCCGGATATCCCACTGGGACATCGTCGTCTGATTCGTGATGAGAATCCGGTCTCCGGGAACATCGAGCACCTCGATGTCCGCTTCCCTCTCGATGAGATGCACGAGATCGGGCGCAACCCCGACCGCGCCTTCCGGCTCCGGATGGCCTTTTTTGCCGATATAGATGATATGGTAGCCTTCCGCGGTCTTCTCAGAGATGAGATCATGCGTCTTCGTCACGTCCGGACAGGTCGCGTCGACGACCGTAAGCCCCTTTTCCTTGGCGCGGCGCCGCACCGCCGGCGACACTCCGTGCGCGGTGAAGATGACCGTCCCCTTCTCCACCTGCTCGAGAATTTCCAAGCGGTTCTCCCCGTCAAGCGTAATGATGCCTTCTTCCTTGAATGCCTCCGTCACATGGCCGTTGTGCACGATCATGCCCAGAATGTATATGGGACGCGGCAGATCCAGGTTGCGAGCCGTCTGAAGAGCCAGCACCATGGCATCCACGACGCCGTAGCAATAGCCGCGCGGCGAAATCTTGACCACTTCCATCGAAATACCTGCTTTCCCGGCCGGCTTGAACTATCCGGTACGGCCGCACTGTATTCATTATACTCTATTCGACATGCACAGAAAAGGCGATAGGCAGCCAAACCGTAAACGTCGTACCCGCTCCCGGAACCGTCCGCACCTCGACCGAGCCTTCATGCTCGTCGATGATCCACTTCGCGATGGACAGTCCGAGCCCGGTTCCGCTTGTGATGCCGCGCGATTCGTCGGCGCGGTAGAAGCGCTCGAAGATATGGGGAACCTGCTCGGGCTCCATGCCGAGGCCGGTATCCTGGATAATGATGCCTGCCTGGGCGCCGCTGACGACGGCCCGCAGCATGACGCTGCCCTCCGGCGTGTACTTGAACGCGTTCTCGATGAAGATGAAGAGCAGCTGGCGCAAATAATCCGGGTTGCCCATAACGCCGACTCCCTCGAGGGAAGTCAGGTCTCCCGGCTTCCAGCTTGCCGTGCGCGGCAGCATGGAAGCGCGCCGCACGACATCCTCGACGACCTCAGTCAGCTCCACCGGCTTCTTCTCCATGACGAAGCCTGCGTCTGCCCGCGCCAGGGCAAGCAGATCGTTGACGAGCCGGCTCATCCGCCGCGCCTCGTCCCCGATATCCTTCATCGCCTCGCGAGACATTTCCTGGCGCATCGCTTCATGCTCGGAAACCTCGGGAATGCGGTTCGTACCGTCTTCAAGAGCCGGCTTCCAGATTTTCTCGAGCAGATCGATATTGCCGCGGATCGTCGTCAGCGGCGTGCGCAGCTCATGCGAGGCGTCGGAGACGAATCGGCGCTGCGCGTCGTAAGCTTCGTCCAGCTCGTTGTATGCCAGCTCCATGCGCCCGATCATGCCGTTCAAAGTGTCCGTAAGACGGCCGAGCTCGTCGCTCGGGCCTTTCCAGGCGATCCTCCTGCTGAGGTCAGCTCCATTCTCGATCTGCTCCGCGGCCTGAATGACGATCTCGATCGGGCGCAGCGACTGGCGGGCCATCAGCATCCCGACGGTGAATGCGACGATCAGGCCAATCAGCGAAGTGAAGACCAGAATGGTCCGCAGCTGCTGGAGCGTATTTTCCTGAACGATGATGTTGGAGCCGACCTGCAGCAGGCCGACGACCTTCCCGTTGCTGGCCATGTCCACAATCGGAACCTGGTACACGTAGAACGGATAACCGTTCGCCTTCGTTTTGACGAAATCGGATTTCTTCAATTGCGAAGAGTCCTTCTGGAACGGAAATACCAGATGATATCGCTCCATGTTGGCCGAAAGATTGTAGGTTCCCGTACGGTAGTTGACGATCTGGATATAGAATTCTCCCTGCAGGAGGGAGGACGGATCCACTTGCAGTTCTCCAGGAAGGAAGGTGCTGTATTTTTTGATCTGACTGCCTAAATCCTTTCCCTGTGCTTCCAGCTTGTTCTTCACGTCGGAATAAGCCTTATAGCTCTGAAAAGCATAAACCGTCCCCCCCATGACGATGAGGATGACGGCAAGAATCGCGCTGTAGGTAAGCGTAAGCTTGAATCGGATGGACACTTCTAGCTCACTCCTCCGCGGAGGACGTAACCGGTGCCCCGGACCGTCTGGATCAGGCGGCTGTCTGTGCCGGCATCCTCGGTTTTCTGCCGCAGCATGGCGATATACACTTCCAGCACGTTCGACTCCCCGCTATAATCGTAGCCCCAGATCTTGTCCATGATGGAGTCGCGGGTAAGGACGCGCTTCGGATTCTGCATGAACAGATGGAGCAGGTCGAATTCCTTGGCGGTCAGCTCGATGCGGCGTCCGCCGCGCATCGCTTCGCGGGAATCCAGGTCGAGAATGAGATTCTCGAAGGACAGCCGGTTGCCCGGCTCATCCAGCTTGTCCGGCTTGCGGCGCAGCAGCGCGCGCACCCGTGCGAGCAGCTCCTCGAGCGCGAACGGCTTCACCAGATAATCGTCCGCGCCGAGATCGAGTCCCTTCACGCGGTCATGGATATCGTCCTTGGCGGTCAGCATCAGGATCGGCACGGCGCTGCCGCCTTCCCTGACGCGCCTGCATACTTCCCAGCCGTCCACCTGCGGCATCATGACGTCCAGGATCAGCAGCTGCGGATCGGCTCCGAGCAGCGCCTTGAGCCCTTCCAGCCCGTTGCCGGCCGTCGTGACCTCGTATCCCTCGAACGCCAGGCTGCGGCGCAGCATGGATGTAATCTTCTCATCATCGTCTACCACCACGATATGCGGTCTCATGGCCCAGCTCCCCTCGCTTGCTCGTTGATTCTATCCTAACTCAGCCGGCGGCGAATTGAAATCCGCAGCCGGTCCGTCCCGCTTCCCCGGCGGGGCGGACATAAGAGGAGCGCAGGCGTCACTACGCCTGCGCTCCGGAACAACCGGACATTCGTCGCACGGTTATTCGACGTTGTACTTGCTCTTGTCGCCGATCTCGATCGTGATGTCCATCTTCTTGCCGTTGCGGATGACGTTCATCGTCACCTTGTCGCCGACTTTTTTCTTCTGGATGACCGCGATCAGGTCTTCCTTCGTTTTGTACTTCGTTCCATCCATTCCGGTGATGACGTCATATTGCTGCAGGCCTGCCTTGTAGGCCGGAGCATTGAACGTCGTTTCCCGGACGATGGAGCCTTCCGTGCTGCTGAGGCCGAGCTCCTGCTTCATCTGGTCCGTGATGTCAGCCAGCGTCGCGCCGATGAACGGGCTTGGAGCGGAGCTTTGGCCGGCCTTCAGCTGATCCACGACTTCCTTGATCGTGCTCGTCGGAATCGCGAAGCCGATGCCCTGCGAGTCCGCGCTGATGGCGGTATTGATGCCGATGACTTCGCCGTTCATGTTGATCAGCGGACCGCCGGAGTTGCCGGGGTTGATGGAGGCGTCCGTCTGCAGCAGATGCTGGTAGTTGCGCGCGGTGCCGCCGGATTCCGAAGCGACCTGGATCGTACGCTCGCGGGCGCTCAGCACGCCGACCGTAACGGAATGGTCGAAGCCGTTCGGGTTGCCGATGGCGACGAGCCAGTCGCCGATGCTGCTGGCTTCGGAGTCGCCGAGCGGCAGCGTCGGGAAGTCCTTGCCGTCCTGCGGCTCTACCTTGAGCACGGCGAGGTCGAGATCCTTGCGCGCTCCGAGCAGCTTGGCTTCCAGCTCCTTGGTCGTGCCCTGCACCTTGACCTTGATCTGCTGCGCGCCGTCGATGACATGCTGGTTCGTCAGGATATAGCCGTCTTTCTCAAAGAAGAATCCGGAGCCGAGTCCCGTTTCCTGCAGCTCTCCGCCCTGCTGGCCGGGGCTGCCGCCGCCCCCGAACTGGTCGCCGAAGAACTGGCGGAAGAACGGGTCGCTGTCGAGGCCGCCGCCATAAGAGCTGGTGGCGTTGCTGTAGGTCGTGATCAGCACGACTGCCGGCGAAGCTTTTTCCGATATCTGCGAGATGTTCATCGGACGGGTCGTGTCGGCTGCCGTAGAAACCTTGCTGGCGGTCGCAGTGTTGTCTCCTTGGCCCGATACGATGCCCGAAGAGGTCAGCGCCTGTCCCTTCGTGAACCAGTCGTTCTCATCCGACGCCCACATCAGGCCGCCGACCGCGATCACCCCGGCGAGGAAGGATACCGCTGCGGTGCGGAAGCCTCCTCCGCGCCGCTTGCCGCCGCTTCCGCCGCCGCTCTGCCACTCGCCCTTGCCTGCATTGGAAGCCGGTACGAACGGGCGCAGCTGGCGGGGAGGCGTCACGACGACCTCTCGCGATTGGCCCTCCTGCGGGCGCTCCTCGGAAGCGCCGTAGGTCCCGGAAGGCTGCCCTTCCCGGCGCGGCTCCTGCCGGTCGGGCTGTCCTTGGCGGAAGGGGCCGTAGGAATAGTAGTAAGAGGAGCCTTCCTGGCGCTCGCCGCCGGAGTTGTCCGGCGAATCCTGTTTTGCGCGTTCCTCGTTCTTCTTGCTCTCTTCGTCCCAGAATCCGTCGAAGCGGCCGTTGCCATTGCGATTGTCTTCCATCGAAAATTCCTCCTCGATTCTATGAAATGAGCTCCCTCATCCTCCCCGCGGGAGGCGCCGGACTGCCTGCGGAATGGCTTGCCCGCAGCCTTGCCGTCCGTGGAACCAGCGTGGAATGGTTATGTGTCTATCTTGCACAATCTACCTTAAAAGAAACTGAAAAAGGGCATAAGACAAAATAAAAAACCTTTGATTCCGCCTGAACGGGTCAAAGGCCTTGCCCAAAAGATAGATTCAGCGGGGAACGTTGAGCTGCGCCTCGGTGTCGTCAAGCACTTGCTTGGCTTTCTCCACCCATTCCGGAGCGACGTCGGCATCCGGGTCGACCGGCGCCTGGAACTGGTCGAACAGCGCGCCTACCGTGCGCATCTTCGCTTCCGGATCGCTGCCTTCCCGGTACAGATGGCGAAGCACATACGGAGTGGTCAGCTTGATAGAGGCGTCGTTGTCCTCGGTCTGGTCGTCCACGTTGCCGCGCAGCACGTCGAACGGCAAGCGCAGCCATACCTTGTTCTCTTCGTCCAGATTCAAGTCGAAGGACCCGTTGCCGTAATCCCAATTGCCTCCCAGCACGAAGCCCTGCTTATCCAGCACGCGCTTGATCTGTACGAAGTCATGCTCGGTCGATTCCAATGGGGATGCGATCTCAATCATGGATATCTCTCCTTGTCAGCTTCGATATGGTCAGCATTCCCTGCCGGATCGGGCGTTATGTGCCGGAAGCTGCAGGACGGCCGCGTTGACGTCCCGAACCCTCCCCCATGTCATGCTCTTCATGCTTCAGTCCGAATCCAACCGCTGGCCGATCCCGATCAGGATTTGACCCAACCTTTGCGATGGGCATAGACCGCCAGCTGCGTCCGGTCATCGACCTCGCATTTCATCAGCAGGTTGCTTACATGTGTCTTAACCGTTTTGATGCTGATATGAAGCTCTTCGGCGATTTCCTTGTTGGCCTGGCCTTCCGCGACCAGCAGCAGCACTTCCTTCTCCCGCTCCGTCAATCCCTCGTCGACGATCTGCGCGGAGCGCTGGCGCAGCCCGCGGGTGAGCGCCTGAGAGACGTCCGCCGTCATGACGGGCATGCCCCGCAGCGCGCCGCTGAGCGCATAGATGAGCTCCTCGGAGCTGACCGTCTTGAGCACGTAGCTGACTGCTCCGGCCTCGACGGCCGCAACGACTTTCTCATCCTCCAGGAAACTGGTCAGGAGCACGACTTTTACGGACGGAAAATTCTCCGTGATCCGGCGAGTCGCCTCTACGCCGTCTATGCCCGGCATCATCAGGTCCATCAGGACGAGATGGGGAAGCTCCTCCATCCCGTCAAGCAGGCGCAGCGCTTCCTCGCCGCTGCCCGCTTCCGCGACCACCTCGAATTTGGGCTCCAGCATCAAATAAGTCCTCAGACCGGTACGGACCATGTCATGGTCGTCCACGATCATGATCCGGCAGCATTCGGTTCCCGTCATTGTTCTCCCCGCTCCTCAGTTCCGTATTTCGGCAGGGACACGCGGATCCGCGTGCCTCCTCCCGGCTTGCTGATAATGGCCGCGTCGCCGCCCAGCTGCATCGCCCGCTCCTGCATCGTCGAGAGGCCGTAGGAGCCCGGACGGACCTGATCCGCCCGGAAGCCCTGGCCGTCGTCCTGCAGCACCAAGGTCAGGCTGCTGGGCGTATCGGACAACGAGAGCGTGACGCTGCCGGCACCCGCATGCTTCACGACGTTGGCCATCGCTTCCTGCACGATCAGGAACAGCTGATGCTCCTTGGCCTCGGAAACCTCTTCCTCCACCCTCCAGTCAAGGACGCCTTGCAGGCCGTTCTGCCTGCAGTAATCCGGGAACCAGCGCGCCAGCGCATCCTCGAGCGAGCGGCCCTCCAGCTCCAGCGGCCGCAGCTGCGCGATAAAACCTCTCATCTGCTTCTGAGCATGAGAGGACATCGTGATGAGCTGTTTCATGACTTCGCCGGCCCGCTCGGGACTGATCTCGAGCAGCTTGGGCAGGGAAGAGGCCGACATATGGATGGCGAACAGCTGCTGGCTGACGGTGTCATGCAGGTCCCGCGCCAGCCGCTTGCGCTCCTCCAGAACGGCTTCTTCATTCGATGCAGCCTGCTGCAGCACGCGGATCTCGTTCTGCCGCTGCATCACCTGAAGCTTCCTCTCCAGCGTTTCGGCCATCAGGTTGAATTCGTGGTAAGCCCCCGCCAGCGAATATCCTTCCCCCTCCGGCAGACGAGCCGCCAGATTGCCGCTCGCGGCCTGCTTGAGCGCCAGATGCACGGCGTCGATGCGGTTCTGCTGCCGCTTGCCGATCCAATATCCGAGGCCGATGCTGACAATCAGGCACAGGAGCGTTCCCGTCAGCCACAGCTGGCCGGAAGACGCTTTGTGCATCCATCCTTGCTTGATCCAGTACATGACACACCATGGCACGACCGTGCTGAGCACGAAGAACGATATCAGCTCCAGCCTGCCGCTTCTAAGCAGCTTTACGACCACGTCCCGACCTCACCCTACCTTCGTCACCCGGACATCTCCGATAAATGTGCTGCACACCAGCTTGATCTTGCGTTCCGATTCGCGGAAGCTCGGGCTCTGCGTATCCGAATGCTGGAACATCCCGCCTTCCTTGCGTCCAAGCACCTTGGAATCGCCGATGAAAGCGCTCGATACGACCTGAATGCCGACATCCGAATCGGCGGGGAGGAATACTTTCACATCTCCGATGAAAGAGCTGATCGTAATTTTCGTCTCTCCCGTCGGAATGTTCGCGCGAGTCAGATCCAGCACGGTGTCTCCGATGAAGTGGGAGATGTTGAGCGGAACGAGATCCCAGTAATCATGGCCGAGATGGATATCCCCGATGAAGTTGGAGCGTGTCTGAGCGTTCGGATCCGTGTTCCACCATTCCGTGCGGCCATGATGATGGCTGCCGCGGCCATGGCCGCGGTGGCGGCGATGCGCCTCCCGGTATTCGCGCCTCGCTTGCTTGAATTCATGCTTGGCCCGCTTCCAGTCCACCGGCCGGCCCGGCTCCGGAGACCAGCCGGACTCCCGCTCAGCGTAACCGTCTCCGGCATTGCCGGCCGGTGCCTGGGCGCCGCCATGAGCCGGCTGTCCATCCTTCCCGAACCTTCCGCCATCTCCCGGCCGTCCGGGCCTTTCTTCCGGATGCAGCGGGTCCGGATGCAGCGGAGGAGCCGGGGGAACGGGACCTTGATAAGAAGTGTACGAGGTCCACTCTCCGTCGTCTTCCGGCTCTTCATGGCGCTGCCGCCGGCCGCCGCGCGAGAAGACCATCCTCAGTCCGAACACGATGGCGACTACAGGGAGCAGAAACTGCGCCGCGTCGCCGAACGACCAGTACGAAAATCCCATGTTGCGCCCCAGCATCACGAGTCCGAACAGCACCATGGCCGCGCCGGCCCAGAGCGATCCTCCCGAGAACAGCGTGGACAGCCCCATCAGGAGCGGAACAAGCGGCCAATATCGGCTGATGAACCCTCCGATGTCAAGATGCTGGAAGCCGAGCATCCCCATCTGGTGAAGGATGAACAAGCCGCCGACTGCCGCTATGGCCAGTCCTCCGAGGACTCGGCATATATGGGTTTGTTTCATGCTATCGACATCTCCTTGCCCTTCTCATCTGCTTTCGTGTCCTCATTATACCGTGCCGCTCAACATGCAGGTAGAGTCTGACGGTTGATTCCCTTCTCCGTCTGCAGACGGAGGCAAGCACTAAATAAAGGAAACCTCCTATGAAAACTTGCCGGCACTCCCACTATGGTTCCAAAATACGAAAAAGCCGCTGCTGCGAGTGCAGAAGCGGCAGGGGCTAGCGGAAAACTGTGCGGCCTTCATAATCAGGTCCAAATATGACATATATATAACATTTAATTCATTCCTAAAGGAGAAGAATGTGGATTCATTGCTTCCATATCCGCGGAATGGCAGTGATTTAATTACGTAAAGCGTCAAATCAGTGGGGCAAGCTTGCTGTTCGAAATCAAAAAATGACTATTCAATGTCGAATGATTATGTTATGTTTATTAACACGAGATCAGTTTGCGAAAGGAGTCCGCTTCAATGAAACTCCCCCATTTGGACGATATCGATCAACAGATTGTACAGCTGCTCCTAGAGAACGGAAGGATGCCCTACGCCAAGATCGGGGAAACGCTGAGCCTCTCGCGCGTTGCCATCCAGAAGAGGGTCGAATCCCTGCTGGAGAGCGGCGTGCTTGAACATTTCACAGTCCGCGTGAACGTGGCCAAGCTTGGCCGTACGGTATCCGCCTTCTTCGAGGTCCAGGTCGAGCCGCGCTGCGTCGACTCCGTCGGACAGCAGCTGTCGGAGGAGATGCAGGTCGTCAACATTTATCAGATGACCGGCTCCAGCACGCTGCATGTCCACGCATTGCTGCGAGACGAGAATGAACTCGAGAAGTTCTTGTACGACAAGCTATACGTTCTGGAAGGGGTCGTCAATGTGCAGACCCAGCTCATGATCCGCAAGTTCAAATCCGCCAGCGGCCTTGACGTATAAGGCCGGCTGGCGGTTTTTTTATAGCTTGGTTTTCTTCGGCTGCTGCACTCCGACGGCTTTCACCGTTTCATTCAGCCGGTTCAGCATGCGCTGGTCTAGCTTGCCGGAGCCATACCTGATTACCTGCACCGTAACCTGTTTCTTTCCCCACTCCTTGTAGACCTGGCGGGTCGTGTCGAAGTAAAGGTCGATCCGCTTCCCCTTGATCTTGGAGCCGGTGTCCGCCACGACCCCATACCCGTATCCGGGTATGAAGAGCAGCGTCCCTATCGGAAGCACCTTCGTATCCGCGGCGATCGTCGACACCTGCCCCCGCATGACCTTGACACCGGAACGGGTGATGCCGTAGAGCGGATGTCCAGGTCTCTTGCCGGTCGATTCGATTCCGGCCGTGTAACCTGTCGCCAGCACCGAGATGCTCTTGACCGGTGCAAGCCCTTCTTGTTGCGGCTGCTCCGGCGCAGACGAGACGGCATCCGGCATCCCAGTCGACGCCGACTGCTGTGCGGCAGCGGGCTGCGGCGGAGCGGCAGGCTTGTCCGCCGCCTTCGGAGCGGGACGACGTACGGCGGCCCGCTCGGGAACAGGTACAGCATTGGTTCTCTGCTCCAGCTTGCGAGGCGCGGCATCGGACTCCGAATCGGCTATGACCGGCACGCAGCCTGAGTCGAGGACGAGGACGATAATCGCGGCAACAACGAGAAGATGGATGGATTTTCGGTAAAACAAAAAGCCTGTGGGCATAGTCAGTGATCTCCCCTTTAAACGGAGGTTACCCACTGCCCGCAGGCTTTATTCAGTTTTTGTCGAATTTTGCTTCAATTAAACGGTTTTCTTGGCGATTTCCTCTGCCAGCTCCGCTGCAAGCTCGGTTACCGGCTTCGCCCCGATGTCCCCTTCTCCGCGCTTGCGCACCGAGACCGTGCCGGCTCCGGCTTCATTCTCGCCGACGATCAGCATGTACGGAATCTTCTCCAGCTGCGCCTCGCGGATCTTGTAGCCGAGCTTCTCGTTGCGCAGGTCGCTCTCGGCGCGGATGCCTGCCGCAAGCAGCTGCTCCTCGACTTGGCGGGCATAACCTTCGTATACCTGGGATACCGGAATGACGCGTGCTTGCTGAGGGCTCAGCCAGAGCGGCAGGGCGCCGGCGAAATTCTCCAGCAGGAAAGCGGTCATGCGCTCCATCGTGCTGATAATGCCGCGGTGGATGACGACCGGACGATGCTTCTTGCCGTCCTCGCCCACATACTCGAGCTCAAAGCGTTCCGGAAGCAGGAAGTCCAGCTGAGCCGTAGAGAGCGTCTCTTCCTTGCCGAGAGCCGTCTTGATCTGCACGTCGAGCTTAGGACCGTAGAATGCGGCTTCTCCCTCCGCCTCGAAGAACGGCAAGCCGAGCTCCTCGACGACTTCGCGCAGCATGCGCTGGGACATTTCCCACATCTCGTCGTTCTGGAAGTACTTTTCCGTATCCTGCGGATCCCGGTAGCTGAGACGGAAGCGGTATTCCTTGATGCCGAAGTCTTCGTATACCTTGCGGATCAGGTTGACGACACGCGCGAATTCTTCCTTGATCTGATCGGGACGGCAGAAGATATGCGCGTCGTTCAGGGTCATGGCCCGAACGCGATGCAATCCGGTCAGGGCGCCGGACATTTCGTAGCGGTGCATCGTGCCGAGCTCCGCTACGCGGATCGGCAGGTCGCGGTAGCTGCGCATGTCGCTTTTGAACACCATCATATGGTGGGGACAGTTCATCGGACGCAGCACAAGTTCCTCGTTGTCCATGACCATCTTGGGGAACATGTCCTCGCTGTAGTGCTCCCAGTGCCCGCTCGTTTTGTACAGCTCGACATTGGCCAGCACCGGCGTATAGACATGCTGGTAACCGAGCTTTTCTTCGAGGTCGACGATGTAGCGCTCCAGCGTGCGGCGCACGCGGGCGCCGTTAGGCAGCCAGATCGGCAAGCCTTGTCCGACTTCCTTGGAGAACGTGAACATCTTCAGCTCGCGGCCGAGCTTGCGGTGGTCGCGCTTCTTGGCTTCCTCGAGCAGATGAAGATGCTCGTCCAGCTGCGCCTTCTTCGGGAATGCGGTGCCGTAGATCCGCTGCAGCATCTTGTTCTTGGAATCGCCGCGCCAGTAGGCTCCGGCAACGCTCAGCAGCTTGAACGCCTTGATCTTGCCGGTGGACGGCAGATGCGGCCCTCGGCATAGATCGAAAAATTCGCCCTGGTCGTAGATGGTGATGACCGAGCCTTCCGGAAGGTCGCGGATCAGCTCCAGCTTGAGCGGGTCTTCCATCTTCTCGAATGTCGCCAGAGCCTCTTCGCGGCTGACCTCGCGGCGGCGGATCGGAATATCTTCCTTGATGATCCGCTCCATCTCCTTCTCGATCTTTTCCAAATCCTCAGGGGTGATGGACTGCTCCAGATCGATATCGTAATAGAAGCCGTCCTCAATAACCGGACCGATGCCCAGCTTGACCGTCTTCTCTCCGTAGATGCGCTTGATCGCTTGGGCCATCAGATGGGCCGTGCTGTGACGGTATACCTCAAGTCCGTCCGCCGAATCGAGCGTGACGATCTCGACAAGCGATCCGTCCATGATCTCCGTGTTCAAATCCACGACTTTTCCGTCCAGCTTGCCCGCCACCGCATTTTTCCGCAGTCCGGAGCTGATGGATCCCGCTACGTCCTCGATTGTCGCTCCCGGCTCATAAGCACGGACCGCGCCGTCGGGAAGCCTGATTTCAATTGCCATTGTCATGCCGCCTCCTGATTTATAAATAGGATCTTAAGGACGCAAAAAAGCACTGCGTCCCGCAAAGGGACGAGTGCTGTACGTTCAGACCCGTGGTTCCACCCTAATTCAACGCCGAGGCGTTCTCTGGGATCCGGTAACGGGGATTAGGCCGGCATCATTTACTTTCCGGAGAGGTCCGGGTTCCATCATGCAGCTTCGAAGGGGTACGGCCGCTTGCGCCTGCGTTAGGAATTTTCAGCCGGGATTCCTATCTCTGGGACGCGCGTCAAACGCCGCTTGTCTTCATCAATGCTTTGACCACATTATATAGAAGCGGAACGTTGCCCGTCAAGGCTCTCCGGCGCCCAAAGCCTGGGAGGTCCCGCCGACTCCGCAATCGCGGCAGCCTGGACATACTTCGGCGCGCTGCTCGAAAATGGCCTGGATCGTACGGATGACCTGATGATCCGGAGTCGGGGTATGGATCCGGATCGAGGCCGGCGCGGCCGTAATCAGGCTGCTCAGGACCATATCCTCCACGTTGAGCTCGGCATCCACCAGCTCGGCGATGGCGCGGTCCTCGGAGCGGGTGTCCAGCGGAAGGAAATCCGCGTCCAGAAGCTTGATCTCCTGTCCGTCATCCTGGACGACATGGACAAGCTTGCGGCGGCTCGGCTGCACCGCCACGAAATATTTGAGCAGGGAAATGAATTCCTGATACTGCTTATCCATGACGTATTCCTCGACCGCATACTCCGCCGCTTCACGCAGCTCCTGCCAATAGCCCTGCAGCCTGAACGTCACGAACCCCTGGAGGTTGAGACGCGTATTCTCCGCGAGGAAGCTTTCCAGCTCCGTGGCCACTTTGGCCTCCCGCTGCCCGCGGCTGCTCGCCTCTCCTCCCGCGAGCGGATGCGGCTCCTCGATATGCCACTGCTCGCCGGACAGGACCAGCCTGCAGCACTGCTCTATAGTAGCGATCTCTTCGTCGCCGGTATAATGAAATTGCTTGCGGATGATCGTGCGGATGAGCACAGGCTCGTAACGCTCGATGATATAGCCCGACAGCCTGGCTGCGGCCTGCGCATAGACAAGGCCTCCATGCTCGGAGAGAGAGAATCCGGGGAGCCGGGCCGTGCAGATCAGGCTGCGGCCGGACGCACCCGGCGACCAGTCCCATAATCGCTCCGCACCTTCCGCCCAGCCGGAGCTTGCCCCGTTCAGCTCGCGGCACAAGGCCTCGCCGCCGTCTTCTTCCTCCGCGATGAGATCCACAACAAGCAGCTCCATGCGCGCTCAACCCCTTTCCTTCGCTTTAGTATATGCCCGGCATGGTCGGATATTCGGCGAGGAGAAGGGCATGAGGCCTGGAATAAGCATTTTCCGGAGGAGGAAAAAGGTGGTTCTGCGGACATTTCCTATTCATAATGAGGATTGGATTGGCGATCTTTTCATGGTATATTGATTAACGTGTAACCAAGCTTGCATGCTGGAGTGACTCTATTTGGACGATCAATTGCTGGACTTCACCCGAGCGCGCTGGAACAGGATGCTGATGAATGGATTCTGGTGCCTGCTCGGTTTAATGATCTTATTCGAATTCTTGTATCTGGCCTTCATCACTCCGCTTGCTTCCGGAATCTTCTTCAAGAAATACATCCTGCTCCCAACGGTGCTCCATCTTTCCGTGCTGGTCGGGGCAGAGATTGCTATCCGCTATTTGTCTGAGAGACTGCGCGATTATTCGCTGCTGGTCGCTTCCGCTCTCATGACCTTCATCATCGTTCAAATCAATATCGAAGTGAACTATATCGTCATTGCGCTGTTCCTGCCCGTGCTGGTGTCCATTTTTTATTTTTCCTCCAAAAAGCTCGTCTTTGCCGACGTCCTTTGCCTGCTATCCCTGTTCTGCCTCTACGTCTTCAACGACAATCTTGACATCTCCCTGGTCGGCATGCTTTCCATTACGGCCATGATGGGGGCATTCAGCCTTGTGGCTTGGGGGGTTATTGCGAGAGGCAAGGAAATGCGCCAGTATTACATCCATACATCTCGCTTCAACCAAGAGCTGATGGTCAAGAATACGATCATGGACAAGCTGGCCAAAACGGACGCGCTTACGGAACTCTACAATCATATTACGTTCCATGAATACCTCGACAAGCTGATCGACCACCATGATGTCAGCGGGATGCCGCTGCAGCTTGCCTTGATCGACATCGACAATTTCAAGAGCGTCAACGATCAGTTCGGCCATCGGGCCGGCGATCTCGTCCTGAAGAAAGTGTCGGAGATCGTCCGCGCCCAGGCCGGCATGAACGATTTCGTCGCCCGTTACGGCGGCGAGGAGCTTGCCGTCATCTTCACGGACCGAGCCGCGGAGAAGTCCCTTCATATTTTGGAGGCGATGCAGAGCAAGATTTCTTCGGCCGTATACGACAAGCTCGGAACCCGCCGCATTACGGTGAGCATCGGTTTCTCCGATTATGCCGACGAAGGCAAGGAGAATTTCTTTGCCCGAACCGACAAAGCCCTCTATGCCGCCAAATCCTCCGGCAAAAACCGCATCATCATCGCGGAAGAAGCCGATATGCCCCAAGCAAGCTTCTCCTGAACGACCGTACAGCCCCATTGCCGCCTGGAAGGCAGCATGGGGCTGTTTTTTCAGCCGAAAAAAAGGATGCCTGGCGGCAACCCGAGGCCGCCGAAAAAGTAGCGTAAGGCGCGAAATCGTTCTGGAGAAACGGATGGGGGCGCCTTTGTCCCCGGATTTCAACCCTAAAAGCAGCAGAAATCAGAGAAATCTGGGGACAACAGCGATCGGAAGAATGATTTCCGTCTGCAGCGACACATTTTCAGTGGCCTCGCCGCAACCCGAAGTCCCTTCGTTCATCCGTTGCGAGGCTCAGCTTCATAGCAGCTCCGAATCCGCGGCACATACCAAAAAAGACGCTGGTCCGCTGGGAACCGCTCGGAGCGATCCACCGGGACTAGCGTCGAGATCAACCATCTAGTTCTGCATGACGAAGTCGCGTTCGGCGTGTTCTCCGTCATGGAAGACACGAAGAATGTCGTAGCGCGTGTTGCGCTGTGCAGGAATCTTGCCCGACTCGCGGATATACTGGAGAATCAGCTCGATGTTGACCTTGTGGGTCGTCCCCGCCGCGGACACAACGTTCTCCTCCAGCATCGTGCTGCCGAAGTCGTTGACTCCGTACGAGAGCGACTGCTTGCCGATCTCCGGCCCCATCGTCACCCAGCTCGCTTGCATGTTCGGAATATTGTCCAGCATGATCCGGTTGATGGCCACCATTTTGAGGTATTCTTCCGGCTTGGATTTCTCCCGTTTGAGGTTCGTATTGTCCGGCTGGAAAGGCCAAGTGATGAAGGCCAGGAAGCCGGGAGAAGGATAACCGAGCGCCTTGCATTCGTCCTGCGCTTCTCGGACGCGCAGCATATGCAGGGCGCGCTCCTCCATCGATTCCCCGAATCCGTACACCATCGTCGCCGTCGTGTTCATGCCGTTGCGCCAAGCCGCCTTCATCGTGTCCATCCAGTCGGTCCAGGAGCCCTTCAGCCGGCTGATCTTGCGGCGGGTGCGGTCGTCCAGAATCTCGCCGCCGCCGCCAGGCAAGGAATCCAGTCCCGCCTCGTGCAGCTTCAGCAGCGTCTCGTCCAGCGACAAGCCGGAGAGCACCTTCATCTTCTGGATCTCCGCCGGCGAGAAGCTGTGCATGGTCACTTCAGGGAAGCGGTCCTTGATCTTGCGCAGAATATCGAGATAGTACTGGAAAGGCAGATCGGGGTTGACCCCTCCCTGCATCAGGATCTCGTCGCCGCCGACATCGACCGTCTCCTGGATTTTCTGCAGGATCGTCTCGTCCGGCAGCACATAGCCTTCCTTCGAGCCCGGAGGGCGATAGAAAGCGCAGAAGCGGCAGTATACGTCGCAAATATTGGTGTAGTTGATGTTGCGTCCGATGTTGAACGTCACGATCGGCTCGGGATGCCTGCGCACCATGAGCTCATTTGCGACTCGTCCCATTTTCTCGATCTCGTCCGATTCCAGAAGCACGATGCAGTCCTCGAGACTGATCCTCTCTCCCAGCAGCGCCTTGTCCAGCACGCGGTCCACTTGTTGCATCCGGCAGCCTCCTCTATGCAAGCCAGGTCGTTCCCGGCCGTAATTGTTCCCGATTTCACATAGTACGTTCCCATTTTCACAACCTAATCCTAACATGAACAAGGTCCCATCGTCACTCTCCAAAAAGACGACGAATCTCCAGCTACGGTGAGGAGGAGAAGCTAAAAACCGGCTTGCAGCCTCAAGAACGCTCCATATCGCCTCTCAAGGGCGTTTTGGCCCGTTCCCAGATCGGCCAGGCTGTGCCAATGAAGCTCAGAGCACACTCCCTATCCGTATATCATTTATCAGCTATTGGAAGGCCGTAAAAAAGAGCACCGCCGACAGCGACGGTGCCGAATGCTCCGGTCAGGATTCCCGAAGCGCTTCATCCAGATCCTCGATCAAGTCGTCGATATGCTCCAGCCCGACCGAATAGCGCAGCAGGCCGTCGCCGATGCCCCGCTGCGCCCGCACCTCGGGAGGCATGGCCGCATGCGACATCATCGCCGGATAGGAAAGAATGCTCTCCACGCTGCCAAGGCTGACGGCGACGATCGGCAGACGCACCTTGCTGAGAACTTCCTTGGCTCTCGCCGCGCTGCCGGTATCGAAGGACACGACCGCGCCGTATCCGAGCGACTGGCGCTCGTGGACTTCGCGGCCCGGATGATCCGGCAGCCCCGGATAATACACGCGGCCGACGCCCGGATGCCGGGACAGCCAGTCCGCCAGTCTCCGCGCGCTGCTCTCGCTCTGGTCCATCCGCGCCTGCAGCGTCTTCATGCCGCGCATGAGCAGCCAGGCCTCTTGCGGAGCCAGCACCGCGCCAAGGCCGTTCTGCAGGGCGTAAAGGCGCTTGCCGAGCTCTTCGTCGGCCGTAACCGCGAGGCCCGCAAGCACGTCGCTGTGGCCGCCCAGAAACTTCGTCGCGCTGTGCAGCACGATGTCGACGCCGAGCTCCAGCGGACGCTGGTGGTAAGGACTCATGAAGGTGTTGTCCACCATCGTCAGGATGCCATGCTCCTTGGCCCATGACGCCACGGCGGCGATATCCGTAATCTTGAGCGTCGGATTGGACGGCGTCTCCATGAAGACGACGCGGGTATTCGGCTTCAGCGCAGCCTTAACCGCGTCCAGATCCGTCATGTCCACGAACGTCGTCTCGATGTTCATTCGGCTCAGGACCGTCGTCAGGAAGCGATAGGTGCCTCCATAGACGTCTTCCGTCACGATGGCATGATCTCCCGCCGACAGCAGCAGGAAGGCGGTCGAGATGGCCGCCATGCCGGAGGCGAAGGCGAACCCGCGGGCGCCTCCCTCCAGCAGGGCGATCGCTTCCTCGACTGCGGCGCGGGTCGGATTGCCCGAGCGGCTGTAATCATGGTTGGGCGGGTTGTAGATATCGTGGTGGTGGAACGTCGATGCCTGCACGATCGGCGTGCTGGAGGCGCCCGTAAACTCGTCCACCTCGGAGCCGAAGTGGATCAGCTTCGTGGCGAAGCGCCGCTTGTCCGCGGCGCGCCCGCTCTCCGGCTGCTTGTCCTGTCCGCTCATGCCTGCGCACCGCCTTCGATCTCGGTCCGCGCGGCTTCCAGAGCCTGCCCGAGATCATCGATGAGATCGTCCGCATGCTCGATGCCGACGGAGAAGCGCAGCAGCCGGTCGTCCACGCCTACAGCGCGGCGGATCTCCTCCGGAATGTCCGCATGGGTCTGGACGGCCGGGTACGTCATCAGCGACTCGACGCCGCCGAGGCTTTCGGCGAAGGCGATGAGCTTGATATGGCGCAGAATCGGCTCGACGTAGCGGGCATCCTTGACTTTGAAGGAGAAAATGCCTGTGTTTCCGGAGGACTGCCGGTTCTGGATCTCATGGCCGGGATGGTCCTTGAGCGCCGGATAGAACACTTCCGCGACAGCGGGATGGCCTTGGAGATATTCCGCCAGCCGCGTGGCGTTGTATTGATGGCGCTCCATGCGCAGGGCGAGCGTCTTCATTCCTCTCATCAGCAGCCAGGAATCCTGGGGCCCGAGCACCGCCCCGATGGAATTGTGCAGAATGCCCATTTCCGTCGACAGCTCCCCGCCCTTGGTGACGATGAGTCCGGCGAGAACGTCGTTGTGTCCGCCCAGGTATTTGGTCGCGCTGTGGATGACGATATCCGCGCCAAGCTCCAGCGGGCGCTGGAAAAACGGCGTCAGCAGCGTATTGTCCACGATCGTCAGCAAGCCATTTTCCTTGGCCCAGCCGCATACCGCCTTGATATCCGTCACCATCATGAGCGGATTGGTAGGCGTCTCGATCAGCACCGCCTTCGTCTCCGGACGGCGCAGCTTCTCCATCCCCTCGATATCGTTCGTATCGATGTAGGAGGTCGTGACGCCGAAGCGCGACATGATCCGCTCCAGCAGCCTGTAGGTGCCGCCATACAGGTCGAGGGAGACGATGAGATGATCGCCCTGGCTGAACATGGCGAAGATCGTCTGCAAGGCGGCCATGCCGGAGCTGCAGGCGAACGCGGCGTCGCCGGATTCGAGCTCTGCGGCTGCTTCCTCCAGGACGCTGCGGGTCGGGCTCTTGGTGCGGGCGTAATCGAACCCGGTGCTCTGGCCGAGGCGCGGATGCCGGTATGCGGTCGCTTGGTAGATGGGATAGCTGATCGATCCGGTGACCGGCTCTTCGATGGATCCGATTTGGGCAAGGCGGCTTTCGATCTTCATGGGCTGCTGGCTCCTTTGCTTCAATAAAGTAGGATGAATGGGTTCAAACGGCCGGATCGCGGACTTATATATGGGCTCCGAGATCAAACGGCGTCTGCTGGTAGACGTAATAGTTCAGCCAGTTGGAGTACAGCAGGTTGGCATGCGCCCTCCAGGTGGACAGAGGCTTGCGGGACGGATCGTTGCCGGGATAATAATTGATCGGCAGGGCGATCTCCATGCCTTTGGCGACGTCGCGGTCGTATTCGTACTTGAGCGTCTCCGGATCGTATTCGGAATGGCCGGTGACGAAGATCTGGCGCCCATCCTTGGAGGCGACGAGGTACACGCCGGCCTCCGGCGATTCCGACAGGATGTCGAGATCGGCTATGCCCTCGATATCCTCGCGGCGGACCTCCGTGTGGCGCGACTGCGGCACGAAGAACATCTCGTCGAAGCCGCGCAGCAGGTTGACCCCGCGCTTCTCCACCGTATGCGGATACACGCCGAAGATCTTCCGGTCGAGATCGTACTTGGGCACGCCGTAATGATGGTACAGACCGGCCTGAGAAGCCCAACAGATGTGGAAGGTCGAAGTCACGTGGCTGCGGCTCCAGTCCATGATGTCCTTCAGCTCTTCCCAGTAGTTCACTTCCTCGAAAGCCATCTGCTCCACCGGAGCGCCGGTGATGACCATGCCGTCGAAATACAGATGGGCGATCTCGTCGAACGTCTTGTAGAACGATTGCAGATGGTCCGACGACGTATTCTTCGACGTATGCGTGCGAGGATGCAGCAGAACGGCCTCCACTTGCAGCGGCGTATTGCCGATGAGGCGGAGCAGCTGCGTCTCCGTCGTCTCCTTGTTCGGCATCAGGTTGAGGATTGCGATCCGCAGCGGGCGGATATCCTGATGGTAGGCGACGCTTTCGTCCATGACGAATATGTTCTCTTCCGCCAGAACCTCCTTGGCGGGCAGATGGTCGGGTACTTTGATCGGCATGCCTGTCACTCCTTTTTATGAATTGTACGGTATCGCAGGGGGCGGGGTCACAGGCGCTGCTGCATGCAAAAAGACCCCTTCTCGCGCTTGAGAAAGGGTCGCAGGGTCGTATCGACGGAAACACATGCGCCTCTCTCATCTCCCAGACACGCCGCTGCCGCATGCGCATCCGCAAGAATTAGCACCGTGCGTTCGCACGCCGGTTGCCGGGCTTCATCGGGCTGGTCCCTCCGCCTACTCTTGATAAGAAAGTATCGATATTCAATTGGCCAGTCGGCTTCTGTACCTACAATACTGGATATCCGGGCGGGCCGTCAAGAAGCGAATTGCATCCAGCCGCCCCGCCCCAAAATATTGCCCATTGCTAAAAACGGCAGAAACGGATAAAATCAACGAAGTTTTGTCCGCTTGCACCGGTACGGCGGCTATAGCAGCCAGGCGGCATGTCGCGGCGAGAAGGGAAGAATGGAACCTATCTGCCATTCTTCCTTCACGAACAAATCGAGAAAAAGGGGCGTCATGAATTTGAAACGTGAAATCGGAGTATTGGAAAAGCCGCCGCTCGGCCCGGGCCTTCTCCTCAGCCTGCAGCATCTGTTCGCCATGTTCGGCTCCACCGTTCTCGTTCCCAACATCCTGGGCGTGGATCCAGCCATCTGCCTTCTTATGAACGGCATCGGCACCCTGTTCTACATTCTCCTGACCAAAGGCCGCATCCCGGCCTACCTCGGCTCCAGCTTCGCCTTCATCGGACCGGCAGCCGGCGTCATCGCGGCCCATGCTTCCGGCGGAGGCTACGCGGCGGCGCTCGGCGGCTTCATCGCGGCGGGCATCGTCTTCACCATCGTCGCCCTCATCGTGCAGGCGGCAGGCACGGGATGGATCCATGTCGTCTTTCCGCCGGCGGCTATGGGCGCCATCGTTGCCGTCATCGGGCTCGAGCTTGTGCCGGTAGCCGCGCGCATGGCCGGCTGGATCGCCCCGGATGCGGCGACGGCGGCCTCATGGACGCCCGATTCGAACGTCATCACCCTTTCCATCATCACTCTGCTCGTCACCGTCCTCGGCTCCGTGCTCTTCCGCGGCTTCCTGAAGATCATTCCGATTCTGATCGGCATCGTCACCGGTTATGTCGTCGCTTATTTCATGGGAATGACGCATGAAGCGGGCGAAGCGATCGCCGCGGCCGGATGGCTGCAGGCGCCTCATGCCACCATGCCGGTGCTGGACTGGAACGCAATCGCCATTATCCTGCCGGCCGCCTTCGTCGTCATCGCCGAGCATGTCGGCCATCTCGTCGTCACCGGCAACATCGTGAAGAAGGACCTGTCCAAAGATCCCGGCCTGCACCGCTCGCTGCTCGGCAACGGCCTCAGCACGATCGTATCGGGCTTCGTCGGAGCGACGCCGAATACGACGTACGGCGAGAACATCGGCGTGCTCGCCATCACCCGCGTCTACAGCACCTTCGTCATCGGCGGCGCGGCAGTCATCGCCATCCTGCTGTCTTTCTTCGGCAAGTTCTCCGCGCTCGTGGCCCACATTCCGCCGGCGGTCATGGGCGGCGTCTCCCTGCTGCTGTTCGGAGTCATCGCGGCCTCCGGCCTGCGCATCCTGATCGAGGAGAAAGTCGATTACGGCCGGCCGTCTAACCTGTTCCTGACGACAGTCGTGCTTGTGACCGGCCTCAGCGGCGTGTCGCTGAAGTTCGGCAGCTTCTCCATCTCCGGCATGGCACTAGCTACCGTCATAGCGGTCGTGTTCAGCCTGCTGTTCAAGCTGTTCGAGGTCACCGGCCTTTCCAATGAAAAAGACGGGGCGGAAGGGCACTGATCGACGCTTTTTGAAGGATAGAAAGAGTTTCCTCGGCTGTATCGGCCTTGGGAACTCTTTTTTTGCTTTCCGGCCAAGGCCGGCTTTCCGCCGCCATCTCCGATTTCCATCTGATTAATCGACCGATTTAGCCGGTATCCCGCCCCTTCCGGCACGCCTTAAAATGTAAGTGCTTACATTTTAAATCGGCCAAAGGAGGTCTATCGTGTTCAAATCCATCTGCATCACCTTGCTCGCAGCCGCTCTATCACTGCCTGCCCAATCGCCCGCCGCTGCCGCTGCCGGGAATGCGGCCCCACAAGCCTCAAGCGAAGCTTACAGCTGGGGGCGGGCAGCCGTTGTCGGCGGAGGATTCATTCCCGGCATCGTCTACAGCAAGGCCGAACAGGGACTTGCCTACGTCCGGACGGACATGGGCGGCGCATACCGGCGGGACGCCTCCACAGGCGGCGTCTGGAAGCAGCTGCTCGAGGGCGTCGGCATGGAGGAATGGAATCTGCTCGGCGTAGAGAGCATCGCGCCCGATCCGTCCGATCCGAACCGGGTCTATGCCGCGCTAGGCACTTATACCAATGACTGGACCGACATGAACGGCTACATCTACCGTTCCTCCGACCGGGGAGACAGCTGGCAGCGGACGGAGCTTCCCTTCAAGCTCGGAGGCAATATGCCCGGCCGCTCCATGGGCGAGCGGCTGGCCGTCGATCCGAACGACGGAGACATCCTCTATCTCGGCGCGCGCAGCGGCAACGGCCTGTGGAAAAGCGCCGATGCCGGGGTCACCTGGAGCCGGGTCGCAGCCTTCACCGCCGTCGGCTCGGCTTCCGACGACTATATGAAGGATCCCATCGGAGTCGTCTGGGTGACCTTCGACCCTTCGTCCGGAACGAAGGGGAGCGCGACCCCGGTCATCTATGCCGGAGCGACATGGGAAGCCGTACCGGGCCAGCCCGACCAGGGCTTCCTGCCGCATCACGGCGTTCTCTCGTCCGACGGCCGCCTCTACGTGACCTACGCCAAGGATATCGGACCTTATAACGGCGGCGAAGGCTCGGTCTGGGTTCTCGATACGGATTCCGGCGAATGGAGCGACATCAGTCCGGAAGGCTCCGGAAGCACCTCCAGCCCGTACGGCGGCCTCGCCGTCGACGCCCGCCATCCCGGCACCGTCATGGTCGCGACGATGAACAAATGGTGGCCCGACGAGCAGATCTACCGCAGCCTCGACGGAGGCCGGACATGGAAGCCGTTCTGGACGTTCGGGAATTACCCGGAGCGGAACAACAGCTACGAGCTGGACTACTCCCTTTCCCCTTGGCTGGATTGGGGGGTGAAGGACAAGCCTTTGCCCGAAACATCGCCCAAGCTGGGCTGGATGATCGGCAGCCTCGAGATCGATCCGTTCGACTCCGGCTCGATTCTGTACGGAACGGGAGCGACGCTGTACGGCGCATCCGACGTGACCGCGCTCGACCAGCCGCTTACAGCGGGAGGCAGCGTCTACGGGCCCGTGCATCTGTCCGTCCAGGCGGGAGGCATCGAGGAGACATCCGTGCTCGGGCTCATCAGCCCGCCGGCAGGAGCTCCGCTGCTCAGCGCGATGGGCGATATCGGAGGCTTCCGCCATGCCGATCTGACCCAAGCCCCCGAGATGATCGCGAATCCTTATATCGGAACAAGCACGGATCTGGACTATGCCGAGCTTGACCCCGACTTCATCGTGCGGGTCGGCAATGTCTCCGGTTCGGATGCCGGCATCGGGGTTTCCCGGGACAACGGGATCACCTGGAAGCCCGGCATGAATCCATGGGGAAGCGGCCTTTCCGTCGGCGGCGGTTATGTGGCCGCTTCCGCCGACGGCCGCTCCATCCTCTGGAGTCCGGAAGGCCAGCCCGTAAGCCGGTCCGCCGATGACGGACAGACATGGCAGCCGTCCGCCGGCATTCCAGCCGGCGCTGCCGTCAGCTCCGACCGCGTGAATCCGGACAAGTTCTACGGCTTCAGCGAAGGATCGTTCTACACGAGCACCGATGGCGGAGCGACCTTCCATCAGGAAGCGGCGACTGGGCTTCCGAAGCGGATCACCAGCAAATTCAAAGCCGTTCCGGGTGTTGAAGGCGATATCTGGCTTGCCGCGGCATCGGACAATAAAAATCCCGAGGATGCCTTCGGCCTGTACCGCTCCACGGATTCCGGAGCCAGCTTCCGGCTGGTTCAAGGCGTTGAGGAGTCGGCTTCGATCGGCTTCGGCAAAGCCGCTCCCGGACAGCCCTGCATGGCTGTGTACAGCTATGCGAAGGTCGATGGGAAGTGGGGCATCTACCGCTCCGATGACGCAGGCGGTAGCTGGACGCGGATCAATGACGATACCCATCAGTTCGGCGCCGCCAACCGGACGATAACGGGAGACCCGCGTGTGTTCGGCCGCGTTTACGTCGGAACCAACGGCCTCGGCATCGTAGTCGGGGAACGGCAGGCCGAGGAGCCGAATCCGGGCACACAGCCTTCGCCGAGCGCCGATCCGGCTCCGAGTACCGCCCCTTCGCCGAGCGCTGATCCGGCTCCAAGTACCGCCCCTTCGCCGAGCGCCGATCCGGCTCCAAGTACCGCCCCTTCGCCGAGCGCCGATCCGGCTCCGACTACGGAGCCTTCTGCGACGCCGGCTCCAGGGCCGGCTTGGACGCCGACACCGAGCGCTTCGCCTGCCCCATCGGCGGCTCCAACGCCGTCATCGGCTCCCGCGCCTTCCGCTTCTCCACCGGGCGGATCGGCCGGCAGCGGCCGGCCGTTTACCGATCTTTCGGATGCGCCTTGGGCTGCCGATGACATCAGCAAGCTCGCCGCGCTGGATATCGTCCGCGGCTCCCTTGCCGGCGCATTCGAGCCGAACCGTGCCGTGACTCGCGCGGAATTCACCGTCCTTCTGTACCGCGCGCTGAAGCTTCCCGAAGCAGTCTCGGCGGGCATTGCGCCGTTCAAGGACGTTCCCCCGGGCTCCTGGTACAGCCAAGCCGTCTCGGCCGCTGCGGAAGCAGGCCTGATCTCGGGAACCGGCGGCGGATCATTCGAGCCGTCCAGGCCGCTGACCCGCCAGGAGCTCGCCGTCATGGCGATGCGGGCTCTGCAGCTGCTCGGCAAGCTCCAGGAGCCGGACGCCACGGAGATCCCTTCGCTTCTTGGCGCTTACAAAGACGGCGGCAAGACAGCCCCGTATGCCCGGGCCTCCATCGCGGGCCTGCTTCAAGCCGGCATGCTGGCCGGGATGCCGGAGGGCATCCTCGCCCCGGCACAGCCTGCCACGCGCGCCCAAGCGGCCGTTCTGCTGCTGCGGCTTCTCGGCGGCTGAACCGACTTCCGCCGGCGCGACAGCATGCACACAACCGGAATTCCGCCGCTTGGCGGGGTTCCGGTTTTTTCCGCTGCGCGGGACATTGCAATCCTATCCAAACGTTCCGCTCGCCGTTATGTTCTCGGCCTGCCTTGATATCGGCATGCACCGCTGCTCTAGAGGTTGCGTCCGCTTTATTTTCCGGTATCCTTGTTTGGCGGCGTGCGCCCGGGAACCCCCTTCCCGCCTTCCGCATACACTGTACGAACAAGCCGGCGGAGAGG
Source organism: Paenibacillus sp. D51F (assembly GCF_053345695.1). Classification (NCBI taxonomy): domain Bacteria; kingdom Bacillati; phylum Bacillota; class Bacilli; order Caryophanales; family Paenibacillaceae; genus Paenibacillus; species Paenibacillus sp. D51F. Next base: position 160,604 of record NZ_JBKFAO010000007.1, read on the forward strand.
GCGGCGGCAGGCGACATCTCCCCGTCTAAATTCCCTTGAGTCCATCCTGTCCTAAAGAGTATACTAGACAAGACTTTCATACTGCCCCGAGGGGAACAAGGAGTGAAACGCCATGGAAGGCGAAGGGCCTAAGCCAGCCTCTAGCAACAATCAGCAAACCCAACACCAAGAAGACGACAAGTCGGACCCCGCCTTGCGTGGACGTTGATCTCCCTGCGCTGCAGGCTCTTCTCCGCCCGCCGCCAACGGCTGCGGCATCCGGCTCCTGCTCGTTCTTCCGCGAGAGGAGAATAAGCCATGAAAATCCGCATGGTCAACAACGGGGTGTTCGTCCCCGTCGAAGATTTGCAAGCAACGCTTGCCCCCCCCATTGAGGGCTTCTACTGGATCGACGCGGACGTCGAGGACCTTGCCGTCCTCCAGCCGCTGTTCGGCCTCCACGACCTGGCCGTCGAGGACTGTCTGAGCGAGGAGGAGCAGCGCCCGAAGATCGAGCTGTACGAAGGCCATTATTTTATCGTCATCAACAGCATCAGGTTCGATGACGAGGAGATCTTCCTCCGGGCGCTCAACATGTTTCTCGGCCGGCATTACATCATCACCGTCACGAAGCAGAAGATCAACGAGCTGCGTTCTCTGAAGCCGATTCTATGGGAGCAGGACGTCAACCGTCCGGACCGCTTCCTGTACCATCTCGTCGACCTTGTCGTGGACAATTACTTCCTCGTCGGCGACAGGATCGAGGCGCGCATCGAAAGTCTCGAGGAAGACATCCTCATGCATACGAAAAAGTCGCATCTAGGCGAGATCATCGGCCTGCGCAGCGAGATTCTCTGGCTCAAGAAGGTGCTCGGCCCTCAGCGCGACGTCATCGCCACGCTGAACAAAAAGGATCTGCGCCTGATCGACGACCAACTGCAGAAGTACTTCAGCGACATCTACGAGAATGCGGTCAAGATCACCGAGACGTTCGATACGTACCGCGACCTCATGGCGAACTTGCGCGAGGCTTACCAGTCCAGCCTGTCCAGCCGCGCCAACGAGATCATGCGCGTGTTCACGGCGCTGACGACGATTTTCATGCCTCTGACCTTCATCACCGGCATCTACGGCATGAACTTCGCCCATCTGCCGGGAGAGCATTTCTATTACGGCTTCTACCTCATCATGGGCTTCATGCTTATGCTGGGCGGCGGCATGCTGTTCCTGTTCCGCAAGAAAGATTGGCTGTGATGAGAGCGGCCGGTCCCCGAAGACGAAGCAAACCCCTTGCATGAGCGGCTGCGAAGCACAGCCAAATGCAAGGGGTTTGCTGTTTTCGGGAATGATGAGGGAAGAGCGCCGGACGGCCGCTTCCGCGCGGAGCTAGGCTCCGGCTCCGAAGCCGCTGCCGCCTGCCGAGGCGTCCGGAAGCTCCGTTTGGTCTGCTTGCAGCGCTCCCTTGACGAAGTCGACCAGCGACAGCAGGACCATTCCGATCAGGAAGAAAGCGGCAACCGACAATATCGCCGTCCGGGTCGAGCCTGTCAGCGTACCGACAATGGAAAAGACGAGCGGGCCGAGCATGGAGGTGAACTTGCTGGAAAGGGCGAGGAATCCGAACCATTCGCCGGATCTGCCTGCTGGAAGAAGTCCTGCATACAGCGAGCGCGCGGCCGACTGGCTGCCGCCCTGGACAAGGCCGACCATGAACGCCAGGATGTAGAAATGCAGCTGGTTCGTCATGAAGTAGCCGAGCACGACGATGACCAGATACACAGCCAGCGAGTACATCAGCATCCGCTTGGCGCCGAATCGGGACACCAGCCGTCCGAACAGCAGCGTCGCCGGCAGGCCCGTGAACTGGGTAATCAGCAGCGCCAGGATGAGATCGCTCGATTCGATGCCGATGCTGGAGCCGTAGATCGTCGCCATGACGATGACCGTGCTGATGCCGTCGTTGAAAAACCAGAAGGCGATCATGTATTTGAGCAGCTCGGGGTACCTCTTCAGCGAGCGCAGCGTTCCGACCAGGCGCCGCATGGATTGCCAGGCCGTCTGCCCTACCCTCCTCAGCGCCGGACCGGACGCACGACCCGGGCGCGGCTCCTTCCAGTTCAGGAACAGCGGCAGCGAGAACAGCAGCCACCAGATGCCGACCGTTACGAACGAGGCTTTGGTGGCGGCCGTCGAATCGGCGAATCCGAACCACTCTGGCTTCTGGATCATGAGGATATTGACGGCGAGCAGCAGCCCTCCGCCCGCATAGCCCATCGCGTAGCCTTGAGCGCTTACCTTGTGGCGGTCATTCTCCGGGATGCCGTCGCGCAGGAGAGCGTCATAGAAGGTGCCGCCGGTCGTGAAGCCGATGATGCCGAGAATAAGCAGGCAGGAAGCGAGGAACCAGTCCCCTTCCCCGGCAAAGGCCATCAGCGAGCTCGGAACGGCTCCGAGCAGGGTGAAGGCGATCAGGAACCGCAGCTTGGAGCCGAGCAGGTCGGCCGCAGCTCCCGCGAGCGGCGACAGCAGCGCGACGAACAGCATGGCGATGCTCTGGGTGTTGGCCCAGTAGACGGAGGCCAGCGAGCCTTCAAGGCCTTTTCCCGCGACCTGGTCGTAATATACCGGCATGACTGCCGCAATCATCGTCGTAGCGAATGCGGAGTTGGCCCAATCGTACATGATCCAGCCCCTGACAGCCTTTTTGTCCATAAGGAATGCAATCCTCCTCTGCTTCGGCTCCGTGCAGGCGGCCGTATGCAACAGCTTCGCCGTCCGGATACCTTTTCCTGCTGCAGGAGGAAGCGCTGTCTTTCAACTTATTGTAAATATCCGGAAGCTTTACCCGCCTTGCTCTCTTCTATATACTAAGAAGAAATGATAAAAAACTCTTATCAAAAGGAGGGAAACCTCTTCTGAATATCAGCCAGCTCGAAACGCTGCTCACCATCTCCAAAACGATGAGCTTCCGCAAAGCCGGGGAGCAGCTCAACCTGACTCAGCCGGCCGTATCGGCCCAGATCAAGAGCCTGGAGGAGGAATTCAAGACGGTGCTGGTAGACCGGAACCAGCCTGTGACGCTGACGGATCGGGGACAGGTGTTCCTTGACCATGCCATGCGCATCCTGTCCATCGTCGAAGAGCTGAAGCAGAAGCTGTCCGACCTGAACCATATTCCGCAGGGCCATATCGTGCTCGGGACGACGAGCTCCATCGCCATCCAGATTCTGCCCCGGGTGCTGTCCTACTTCCAGAACCAGTTCCCGCTGATCAAGACGACGATCCATTCGATGCCGTCCTCCCAGGTCATGGCCAGCGTCGAGAAAGGCAGCGTGGATCTAGGGATCACCTATCTGTCCGAAAAGAATCCGAATCTGCAGACATCGGCTCTGTACTATGATACTTTCGAGCTTGTCGTATCCCCTGCGCATCCGCTGGCCGAGCTCAAGCATGCCTCCATCGACAAATTGAAGGATATCCCGCTGATCATGCTGTCTCCCGATACGCTCGGCAGGCGCTTCGTCGACCGCATCTTCTCCAAGAACGGCATCATCCCCAATATCGTGATGGAGCTGTCCAGCAGCGAGGAAGTCAAGCGGATGGTCGAGATCAACCTGGGAGCTGCTATCGTCTCCAACCTGTCCATCGCCAACGAGCTCCGTTCAGGCACGCTGCGAATGATCCGGGTGACGGAGCTGGAGGTCACCCATCCGATCGGCGTCGTCTACAAGTCGGGAAGATATTTGAACTCCGCCATGCAGCAGTTCCTGAGCGATCTCAAGGGCATGCCCGAAGCGCAGTTCATCAGCAGCGAGTAGCGAGCCTTCCGTACAAAGGATTGCTTTGAACCCGATATGAACTTGAGGAGGAACCGATCCGATGAAATTCGACCTGCACACCCACCACAGCCGCTGCGGCCATGCCGCAGGAAGCATCGAGGACTATATCCGCGCCGCAATCGACGCCGGAATCGGCGCGATCGGCATCTCCGACCATTCCCCCTACTTCGGCAGGGAAGAAGACCATCCGGAGCCGGGCATTGCGATGGCCCGCAGCTCTCTGGCGGGCTACGTCGAGGAAGTGCTGGCCCTGAAGGCCAAATACGAAGGCAAGATCGAAGTGCTGCTGGGCATGGAGTCGGATTTCTTTCCGGAGCATGCCGATACATACCGCAAGGCTTACGAAGCCTATCCGTTCGACTATATCATCGGCTCGGTCCATTTCACGTCAGGCAGAAGCATCTTCAACAAAACCCGCTGGAAGGGATTGTCACAATCGGCGCAGGCCGAGCAGAAGCGCGAGTATTATGAGCTGATCAGGCAATCGGCCGTCAGCGGCATGTTCCAGGTGCTCGGCCATATCGACGCGATGAAGGGATATTATCCCGCCTTCTCCGACATCCCGGCTTCCGAGAGCATCGACTTGGCTCTGCAGGCTATCGCCGGAAGCGGGGCGTCGATCGAGATCAACACCTCCGGCAAAACGAAAACGGTCGGCGGCTGGTACCCTTCCAACGAAATTCTGGAAAGAGCTCATCACTTCGGCGTCACATGCAGCTTCGGCTCGGATTCCCATGTGCCCGCGCGGGTCGGGGACGACTTCGAGGAAGTCCGCGCCCTGCTGAAATCGATCGGTTTCCGTGAATGGTTCTTCTATCGGCAGAAGCAGCCGGTCGCAGTGCCTCTTTGAGCAGACGTTGTTGAGCCGCCAGCCGCTCAGGCGTTCGAAGAGCTTTCAACGGATCCGCATTCAAGAGCCTCTAACGTAAGGATGCAAGCTTCGATTTATCCGTCTCTGAGCCCTATGGGCTCTTTTTTTGTGATGCGGACAAGCTTTGCAAAATCTATCTCTGGAAAGGATTGCAAAAACTAATGCGATTAGTTATAGTAAAACTAAATCCATTAGTTTTCGGCGACAAGGAGAGGTTCGACGATGAGCTTTATCGTTTTCATGCTTCTGTTCACGGTTGGAATGGGCTGGGCGGACGCCCGGGCCAGACGTTCTTCCAGGCAAGGAAAGGGGTGAGGTTCGATGTTCGCTGGACATTTCGGATTAGCCGCAGCCGTCAAAGCCAAAAATCCTCAGGTTCCGCTTTGGACGCTCATGCTGGGCACGCAGCTGCTCGACGTGATCTTCGTTCCCTTCCTCCTGACGGGCAAGGAAACGATGGAGCCTGTCCCAGGCGCCGAGGGTTACGGCGGCAGCATCATTCATGCGGATTACACGCACTCGCTGGTCGGGACCTTGATCATCGCTATGGCTGTCGGATGGCTCGCTTCCCGAAAATGGGGACGAAAGGGAGGATGGACGATCGGCGCCGTCGTCTTGAGCCACTGGGCGCTTGACCTCGCCATGCACCGCGCAGACCTGCCGATTCTGCCCGGCAATGCTGGAGGGCTGCCTCTCCTCGGGCTCGGACTGTGGCAATGGACGTCCATTAGTATGGCCGCCGAGCTTGCACTGGTGACAGTCGGGGCCATCCTATATGTCCGATCCCTGCCCGACACCGGCGCCGCATCGGTGAATCGAAGCCGCAATCTATGGACCGGAGCGGCCATGTGCGCTCTGCTCCTGCTGTCCCTTGCGACGGATACTCTCGGCTGGGGCTGACAGGAGCAGACTAAGGACGGCCTAGTCCCAAAACCCCGGATGAAGCATGAGGCTCCGCATGATAGACTGTAGTTGCTTTTTCATGCCGTTCACCCCATCATCTCTATATAAGGGCAAAAAAAGTGGACCTTCCGGAAGGAAGGTCCCAAGTATATTTATTAAAAGGGGGTCATGTCACTATCTTAACCCCTCATTGTAATAAAGGCGTGACAGGAATATTTCATTTGTGTAACAGATTGCTTCTACCCCTCCAATACAGGCAACAAAGGAGCACCGACCCTCATGACAGACTCTGCTATATGGCTTCTGATCTCGATCGGCAGCGCGGCCGTGTTCGGCTTCGCCGGCTGGTGGATGAAAGTATCCCAAATGCGCGGAGGGAACAACACCTCCCTCCTATTGGGATTATACGTGACAGGAACGGCCGGCTTTCTCTTCCAATGCCTGGCGGACGGAAGCTGGACGGCCGCGCTTGGCTGGAAAGCCTGGCTCGCAGGAGCGGTTGTCGGAGCAGGCTCCGCCTGGGGCAACGTCGTGTTCATGCAGGCGCTGCGCTACGGCCCCGCCAGTCTCACCTCGCCGATTACGAACCTCAACATCGTCCTTGTCGTGGCGATGTCGGTATGGATATACGGCGAGCCGCTTGGAGGATGGGAGGCGGCCGGAATCGGCCTGCTGCTGGCAGCCGCTGTCCTGATCGCCCTGCGCCGGTCGGAGCCGCTCTCGATCGGGGACCGGCGCTGGTTCCTGTACACGGGGACAGCCGTCGTTCTGTTCACCTTCCGCAACGGAGGCTTGAAGGTGACGAGCGAGCTCGGCTTGCCCTCCTCCTCCGTTCTCTTGACCGGCTACTTCCTTTCGCTGCTCTGGTTTGCGGCAGCCGTCCTTAAGGAGCGCTCCGGCCGGAAGAGCGGCAGCGCAGTCCGGCAATCATCCGCCGATGGCTGGAGCATCGGCCTCCGTCTAGGCCTGCTCGCGGGGTTGTTCTCCTATGGCGGGCTCCAGCTCTATGCCTGGGCGCTCGAGACCGGCAAGGCCGGCATAGCCGCTCCCATCTTCGCGACAAACAGCCTTGTCGTGGCGGCCGGCTCGATCCTGCTGTACCGGGAACGCCTGACAAGGCTGCAATGGCTCGCTTTTGCCTGCCTTCTGGCAGGCCTCGTATTGATCAAGCTTTAAAGCAGACGGCAACAAATGCTGCCCGTCCGCATCATCAGCTTTTGGGGCGGCATGCGGCCGAGAACGAGCCGAGCCACTTTTTCCACCAAGCCTTGATGCGGTAAGATGCGGTAAGCTTCATGACCGATCCCCAGCCGTCGTATTTGCCGCCGCCCGCCCCGATCATTCGGTACAGCTCGTCGACCCGGCCGTTGACGGTTTCCAGCCTGACGTCCTCGAAGCGGCTGATGACGAGAGGGTACGGGTATTCGGGCTCCGGCTCCCCGCTCTTGCCTTCCTCGATCCGGTACCCCATCGTTTCCAGCTTCATGCGCATCAGCTTGCGTCCGTCATGATCGCGGAAGAGCAGCCAATGATACACATTGCGCGGCCTCCGGATATCATCTCCCCGGTTCAGCAGCGCGTACACCATTTGAGCATTATGGATGAACAGCTCTTCAAGCGTGTCCGGCAGCAAATATCGGTAAAACTCCCATTCGGAATCCGGCTTGACGTAATGCATCAGCCTGCTGCCGCTTCTTGACGACAATATCTTTTGCAGCGGCTCCAGCGACGCCCCGCTCTCCATATAATAATAATATTCAAGCCTTCTCGGCGTATTGATGCGTCCGATATAGACGGAATTGCCTCCCGCTTGCACGGCCTCTTCCAGCTCATGCTCCATCCTCTCCAGCTCGGATATCATGCTTTCCTTGTTCTTATGCCGGCTGCGGATGGAGTAGAGGTTGATTGTAATCGACAACAGCTGGTTCAAGCCCGGCGGGTGCGCATCCTGTCTCCAGGCGCAATTGACAAGGATCCTCATCAATTCCTTGTCCTCGGAATGGCGTTCGAAGAAGCCCCAGTCGTCTGCCATCGCCGCACCTCGCTTTCTGACGAGTCCTCCCCGCCAAATGTCTGTCTATTATACCGGACTGCTTCGGTCCGGCAAATCGTTTTTTTATCCGTTCTAGTCCAAAGACGCAGCAGAGCTGGAAAAGTTGCGGGTTTCATCCGGCATTTCAGGACAAAAAAGCCTCTTCCTGCCAGCGGCCAGCCGAACCGGCTGCCGGGCAAGAAGAGGCCATGCGGATGAGGATCAGCTCAAGACAGCGTCGATGGAATAGGCTCCTGCGCCAGTGAACGCGACAGCCAGCGCAATCGCGATGAGAATCAGATTGTACTCGTAGCCGTTGGCCGTTGACCAGATGCCGTTCGCCCCGTGAACTTTAGCGATCGCGACAAGCATCGGGATGATGATCAGCGCCGCGGCGATCCACACCCACAATCCAAGCGCCAGCAGCAGCCCTCCCAGCAGCTCCGAGAGCCCCGCGAGCACCGCCATCAGCACGCCGGGCTTGGCGCCGAGCGACTCCAGCCAGCCTGCCGTTCCCTTGATTCCGTAGCCTCCGAACCAGCCGAACAGCTTCTGCGTGCCATGCGCCGCGAACAGCAGCCCTGCAACAACCCTTAAGATAAGAATCCCCGTATCGAACATAATGAACCCCGCCTCTTCATAGAATGTATTCGTCCGTTGCTTGAATGCACTTATCATAAATCATTAACTAACCTTAGTCAAGTTAATATATAAAATTAATCAATTCAGGGACAGTCGCTTACATTTCCTTAGTTTATATGGTACAATGGTAGCACAAGAAGGAGTGATAAGAATGGACTACTCCACCATGTGTCCCAAGTACGAAGCCGCCATCGAGCTGCTTGGGAAAAAGTGGACGGGCCTTATCATCCGGGTGCTGCTCGGCGGGCCCAAGCGGTTTAAGGAAATCAAGGAACAAATTCCGGAGATGAGCGACAAGATGCTTACCGATCGGATGAAGGAACTCGAACAGGCTCAGATCGTGAACCGCAAGGTTTATCCGGAGATGCCTGTACGGATTGAATATGAGCTGACCGACAAAGGACATCATCTGCAGCCTGTCATCGAGTCCATTCAGGACTGGGGAGAGCATTGGATGTAGCGTTCCGTGCCATCTGGCCGCCCGACCGGGCGGCTTTTTTGCTGTTTCCGGCTCCGTCCCGATCTCCTCAAGTTCGGCTGGATGGTGGAAATCCGTACCTGCGGGGGCTTATACTAGTATGGACATCAATAGCGGACAGTGAGGGTGAGGCATGGATACGATCAAGCAGGCATACCGGGACTTGGGGCTGCCCGACAACGCTTCCAAGGAAGAAGTCGAGAAGAAATACTCCTTGCTGCTGCGCAGGGCTCGCAGCCAGCAAGCCCGCGGCGGGGACGGCGAACAGGCGGGATCTCCGAGCCTCGAGACGATCAATGCGGCGTACCGGACGATCCTGGAGCATGAGGAAGCGATGGCGCGGGAAGAGTACAACAAGAAGGCGTATGGGAAATACAAGGGAATGGCGGGATCCGCGCAAAAGGTGGACCACTTCTTCAGCTATTATAAGTTTCACTTGCTGGGCGCGATCGTGCTGATCGCCGCCGTCGTGTACGGCATCAATGCTTACCTGAACCATAAGGAGGAGCAGGCCGAGCTGGCCAAGCTTCCTCCCGCCGCCCTGGCTCTCTCCTACTTCGGCGAATTCGGCTCGCCGGCCGGAAGCGACGTGAAGACAGCCGAGCAGCAGCTCGTGAGCCGGTTCCCCGATTGGAAACGAGTGATCGTCCATCTCACTTACGTACCGGCCGATCCCAAGTCCGGACAGGACATGGCCATGGTCCAGAAGAGCGTTCTCGATCTCATCACGAACAAGGACGACGTCTACTTGCTGGACCGCGCAAGCTTCGACAAGCTGGCTTCCCAGAACGCCCTTCTCCCTCTTGAGACCCATAAGGACGCGCTTGGCTCTGAATACAACGACGACCATGCTTTGAGCGCGGCTGCTCAGGATACTCCGAACGAAGAGCATGTCTACGGCGTCGATGTCACGGACAGCCCTCTCGTCAAAAGCATGGGCCTGGAGGGCGGCCGCTTCATTGCCGCCATCCGCAGCGACACGGCCAAGCTGGACAATTCCCTGCAGTTCATCCGGGCCGCCTTGTCGGATACTTCCGCTCCTTGACACTATCTTCCAACACCTGCAAGTCCGATTGCGGGACCAGCCAAGCGGCCCTTCCTTTTCAGGAAAAGGCCGCTTGTTTCATCCCTGGAGCCATTGAGGCTGGCAATGTTGACAGCGTCATTTAAATTGTATACAATTTAATTAGAGCGATGAAGTTGGAGGCGAAACCGATGTCTATTTATGATATTGAAGTCGAAACGGCGCGCGGCGCCAAAGAAACCTTGGAGCGGCACCGAGGCCAGGTGATGCTGATCGTCAATACCGCGACCAAGTGCGGCCTGGCGCCTCAATTCGACGGACTGGAGAAGCTTCATCAGACATACGGGGACAAAGGGCTGGCCGTTCTCGGCTTTCCATGCGGACAGTTCGCCAACCAGGAACCAGGAGACAACGACCAGATCCAGGAAGCATGCAAGATCAACTTCGGCGTCACGTTTCCGCTGTTCGCCAAAGTCGACGTCAACGGCAGCGGCGCTCATCCTCTCTTCCGTTATCTGACCGAGAACGCCAGAGGCTTCCTCGGCACCAAGGCGATCAAGTGGAATTTCACCAAGTTCCTGGTCGACCAGGAAGGCCGCATCGTGAAGCGCTTCGCGCCGACCGACAAGCCCGAGAAGATCGAGAGCCATGTCGCCAAGCTTCTCGGAGCGCCGGCTCCCGTATAAGCGCCTCTAACGAGGACGTTGCATGAGCCGGAAGGAAGTGAGCGGCTCTAACCAGACCGGAAAGCTCTAAACCAGACTGAAATGAACAAAAAAGACCCCGTACCGAGCCGGTACGGGGTCTTCGTATTGCGGGGCCGATTACACGCCCAGGAAGTTTTTGAACAGCTGCACCGTCGTGTCGCGGTTGATCGCGGCGATCGACGTCGTGAGCGGAATGCCCTTCGGACAGGAGCGCACGCAGTTCTGCGAGTTGCCGCAGCCTTCGATGCCGCCGTCGTCCATCAGCGTCTCCAGGCGCTCGGCTTTGTTCATCTCGCCCGTAGGATGGGCGTTGAACAGGCGAACCTGGGAAATCGCCGCCGGTCCGATGAAGCTGGAGCGGTCGTTGACGTTCGGGCAAGCCTCGAGGCAGACGCCGCAAGTCATGCACTTGGACAGCTCGTAGGCCCATTGGCGCTTCGTCTCGGCCATCCGTGGTCCCGGTCCGAGATCGTAGGTTCCGTCGATCGGAATCCATGCCTTGACGCGCTTGAGGGCGTTGAACATGCGCTCGCGGTTGATGACGAGGTCGCGCACGACCGGGAACGTGCTCATCGGAGCGACGCGTACCGGCTGCTCCAGCTTGTCGACCAGGGAGCTGCATGCCTGGCGCGGCTTGCCGTTGATGACCATGGAGCAGGCTCCGCATACTTCCTCGAGACAGTTCGACTCCCAGCATACCGGAGTCGTGGACGCGCCGTCGGCTTTGACCGGGTTGCGCTGGATTTCCATCAGGGCGCTGATGACGTTCATGTTCGGGCGGTACGGAACCTCAAACTCTTCGGTATAAGGAGCCGCATCCGGCGAATCCTGACGGGTAATAATGAACTTGACCATTTTACCGGTCTTGGTAGCTGTTTCGGTTGCCATTGTCGTTCTCCCTCCTCCTTAGTGCTTGCTGCTCGAGTAGTCGCGCTTGCGCGGCGTAATGAGCGAAGTGTCGACTTCCTCGTACGAAATCTCCGGGCCTTCCGGCGTGAATTTCGCGATCGTCGTCTTCAGGAACTTCTCGTCGTCCCGTTCCGGGAACTCCGGCTTGTAGTGCGCGCCGCGGCTTTCGTCGCGGAGCAGCGCGCCCTTGGTCATCGCCTCGGACAGCTCCAGCATGTTCCACAGCTGGCGGGTGAAGGCGACTCCGGCGTTGTTCCAGCGGGCCGTATCGTTGATGTTGATGTTGGTGTAGCGCTGCTTGAGCTCCTTGATCTTCTGGATCGTCTGCTCCAGACGGTCGTTGTAGCGGACGACGGTCATGTTGTTCGTCATCCACTCGCCGAGCTCCTTGGCCAGCACGTAGGCGTTCTCCGTGCCGTCCATCTTCAGGATGGACTCGTACTTGTCCGTGCGCAGATTCACTTCGCGGTCGAAGATGCTGGAAGAAACGTCTTCCGCGGACTTTTTAAGTCCCTTGATATATTCCACAGCCTTGGGTCCCGTCACCATGCCGCCGAAAATGGCGGACAGCAGGGAGTTCGCGCCGAGACGGTTCGCTCCATGGTACTGGTACTCGCATTCGCCGCAGGCGAACAGGCCCGGAATGTTGGTCATCTGATTGTAGTCGACCCACATGCCGCCCATCGAATAGTGGACCGCCGGGAAGATCTTCATCGGCAGCTTGCGCGGATCGTCGCCGACGAACTTCTCGTAGATCTCGATGATGCCGCCGAGCTTGACGTCAAGCTCCTTTGGATCCTTATGGGAGAGATCGAGGTAGACCATGTTCTCGCCATTGATGCCGAGCTTCTGGTCGACGCATACGGAGAAGATCTCGCGGGTCGCGATGTCGCGCGGCACGAGGTTGCCGTAAGCCGGGTATTTCTCCTCGAGGAAGTACCAAGGCTTGCCGTCCTTGTACGTCCAGATGCGGCCGCCTTCGCCGCGAGCCGATTCGGACATGAGGCGGTTTTTGTCATCGCCCGGAATGGCCGTCGGATGGATCTGGATCATCTCGCCGTTGGCGTAGTGGACGCCTTGCTGGTACACGGCGCTGGCCGCCGTGCCCGTATTGATGACCGAGTTGGTCGTCTTGCCGAAAATGATGCCGGGGCCGCCTGTCGCCAGGATGACCGCGTCGGCGCGGAAGGAGTGGACCTCCATCGTGCGCAGGTCCTGGCCGGTGATGCCGCGGCAGACGCCGTCTTCGTCCACGACCGCTCCCATGAACTCGAAATGCTCATGCTTGCTGACGAGGCCGGCGGCCTCCCAGCGGCGTACTTGCTCGTCCAGCGCATACAGCAGCTGCTGGCCCGTCGTCGCGCCGGCGAACGCCGTGCGATGGTACTGCGTGCCGCCGAAGCGGCGGAAGTCCAGCAGGCCTTCCGGCGTGCGGCTGAACATGACGCCCATCCGGTCCATCAGGTGGATGATGCCGGGCGCCGCCTCGCACATCGCCTTGACAGGCGGCTGGTTGGCGAGGAAGTCGCCTCCGTAGACGGTGTCGTCGAAGTGCTCCCAAGGGGAGTCCCCTTCGCCCTTTGTATTGACGGCGCCGTTGATGCCGCCCTGCGCGCACACGGAGTGGGAGCGCTTGACCGGCACGAGCGAGAACAGGTTGACGTGCACGCCTGCCTCGGCCGCCTTGATTGTAGCCATCAGGCCGGCGAGTCCGCCGCCGACGACGATAATGTTGTTTTTAGCCATGATTATGAGGTCCTCCTTGTCTGTCGTATTAACCGATCCAGGTACGTACGGCGGATGCCGATTCGGCGAAGTCGCTGCCCGTGAAGGCCACGATGGAAAGCAGGAACAGAGCCGATACAATCACGAACACGCCCATCCAGATATAGGCGGAGACGCGCTGCGCGCGCGGGCCGACCGTGATGCCCCAGCTGACGAGGAACGACCACATGCCGTTCGCGAAGTGGAAGACAGCGGAAAGGACACCGATCGCATACAGCACGATGTAGACCGGATTCGTGAAGATCTCGTGCATCCGGGCGCCGAGCTCCTCATGCGTCAGGTTGCCCAGGGCGACCTGGAAGCGGGTCTCGAACACATGCCAGATGACGAAGATGAACGTGATCACGCCGGTGACGCGCTGCGCCGTGAACGCCCAGTTGCGTCCGTACTTGAAGCGGGAGTTGTTCCAGTTCGATTGGTAGGCGACATACAAGCCGTATACTCCATGGAAGAGGAGCGGCAGGAAGATGCCGAAGATCTCCAGGAAGAGAACAAGGGGCAGTCCGTTCAGGAACCCGACGCTGTCGTTAAAGCCCTCAGGCCCGTCTTCAAACGCCGAGTAGTTGGTGATGGCATGCTCAACGAGGAACAGGCCGAGCGGAATCACCCCGAGCAGCGAGTGAATCTTGCGCGTTAAGTACGAGTTACCATTCATAAATAAAGCGTTCTCCTTTCCAGCCGTTTGATTTCTAGTCATCATCGGTCGAATTTTGTTGCAAACCTTATCCATTTTACAGCCCGTGCATGGGAGCGTCAACAAAACCCGACAGCTTTCCCCTGCTTTTTCCGGTCACAGTTTAGCCACAGTTTCCATCGTACTCTTTTTTTCCTTATAAAGATATTGTTTATTCCTTATACAATGTTATAACCTATATGCATAAGAGCTCAAGCCATGAAGCTGCAGCTCTCCTCAGGGAAGCTGCCGGCATGCGCAAGATAAGATTTGCTGCCTTGCTCATTCATTCTCTTCTAAAGGATCGGGAGGCTGCAGGAAATGCTCAACGAAGATCTCAACGTATTCGCCGCCGTGGTCGAGCAGTCCAGCATGAACAAAGCCTCGGCGCTGCTCAACCTGTCCCAGCCGGCGCTGTCGCGGAAGATCGCCAAGCTCGAGCAGGAGCTCGGCGCGCAGCTGTTCCGCCGCGTCGGACGCAGGCTGGAGCTGACGCGCATCGGCGAGCTGACCTACGACTACGCGCTCCAGGCCCGTCAGCTGCATCGCAAATACATGAGCACCTTGAGCGAGTTCAAGCAAACTCATCGCTCCAGCCTGACGATCGGGGCCAGCCTGACGACGCTGCAGACGACGCTGCCGGATCTCATCCAGGCGCTGACCGCCAGCCATCCCGAGATCGACATCAAGGCCGTCACCGGCAAGACCCACGAGATCGTATCGCTCGTCCGGGACAAAAAAATCGATCTCGGCCTGGTGGCATCCGTCATCGACGACCCGCAGCTGCACTGCGTCCCGCTGTTCGACGACCATCTGGAGCTGGTGCTTCCCCGCTGCCATCTGCTGACCGAGAACGGCAAGCTGGCGATCCGGACGCTCAGCGGGCTGCCGATGATCCTCTTCTCCAAAGGAACCTGGTACCGCAACCTGACCGACGAGCTGTTCGACACCCACAGGCTGCATCCCGATGTCAAAATGGAAATCGATTCGTTCGAAGCCATCCTGCGGCTGCTCCATACTTGCGGAGCGGCGACGCTGCTGCCGCGCTCCTATATCCGGCAGCAGATGCTGGCGGACAACGACCTTATGGTCGTCCCGGTGCTGGAGCTGGAGCAGGCCAAGCGGACCACCTCGCTCATCCATGGCGACCCGGCCCGGCTGGAGCCTGCGGTCAGAGACTGGATCCGCGAAGCGGCCGCGAACTACTTCCGCCGCTCGGCTTCGCCGGTGGCAAGTTTGAAGGCCATGCAGCAGAGGGCCGCTGAAACCAAACAGGCAGGAGTCCGCGTCGACTGACGCGCCTCCTGCCTTTCTTTCTATGCGTATGCCTGGCCTGGAGCGGACCGCTCCTGCCCGGCAGGCCGCTTATTTCCCTCCACGGCGGTCGTCAGCTGCGGCTCACCGCGTTTTCAAACTGCTCGATGCCCTCGTTCGTTCCGATGACGACCATGACATCCTTTTCTTCCAGAATGGAATTCGCCTGGGGAGCGATGATGATGCCCTTGGGCTTGTTGATCGCTACGATGCTGCAGCCGTAGCGCTTGCGTGTGTCGATCTCGGACAGCGCCTTGCCGTTGAGGCAGCCCGGAACAGCCAGCTCCGCGACGGCGTATTCGGACGACAGCTCGATATAGTCGAGCAGATTGGGCGATACGAGCTGATGGGCGACCCTGATTCCCATATCCCGCTCCGGATAGATGACCCTGTCGACGCCAAGCTTGTCCAGCACCCGGCCGTGCAGCTCCGATACCGCCTTCACGACGACCTTGCCGACTCCGGAATCCTTGACCAGTATCGCCGCCATAATGCTCGACTGGATGTCTCCCCCGATGGCCACGATGCAGCAGTCGAAGTTGCGGATGCCGATCGCGCGCAGCGCATCCTCGTCCGTCGCGTCGGCGCATAGCGTATGGGTGAGCACGGCGCTCATATCGTCCACCAGCTCCTCGCTGCGGTCGATGCCGAGCACCTCATAGCCGAGCTGCATGAGCTCCTTGCCCAGGCTGGAGCCGAATCGGCCCAGCCCGATGACGCAGTATTGCTCTCCTTTTGAACTCTTTCCCATTGTGTCTCTTTATTTCCTTTCCTATCCGATGATAATCTTGCCTTCTGGATTTTTATATAATTCCTTGCCTTGCTTCGGTCTCAGCGCGTATGCCATCGTCAGCGGACCGAGCCGGCCGGCGAACATCGTCAGGCTGAGCAGCAGCTTGCTGACATCCTTCAGGCTGGTCGTGATTCCCGTGCTGAGCCCGACGGTGCCGAATGCCGATACCGTCTCGAACAGGATCCGCAGGAAATCGCGGTCCTCGACGGTGCAGAGCACCATCGTCACGACGAGCACGAGCGCAAGCGACAGCATCGTGATCGTCAAAGCCTTCATGATGCGCTCCTTGCCCAGCCGGTAGCGGAAGAGGACGATGTCCTCCCTGCCGCGGATCATAGCGCCCATCGCGGCGACGAGCGTCATGAACGTCGTCGTCTTGATGCCGCCGCCCGTCGAGCCCGGCGATGCCCCGATGAACATGAGGATGATCATGAAGAACAAGCTCGCCTGGCGCATCGCGCCGATATCGAGCGAGTTGGCTCCCGCCGTGCGCGTCGTGACGGATTGGAAGAAGGCTGCGAGCACCTTGCCTCCGAAGCCGAGCGGCTCCATCGTTTTGGCGTTGGAATATTCGAAGATGAAGATGACGACCGCTCCGATGACGATCAGGCTGCCCGTGGCCAGCAAGACCACTTTGGAATGGAGGGAGAACCTGCGGTTGTTCCTCCATTCCATCAGATCGGACAACACGATGAAGCCGAGGCCTCCTGTAACGATCAGCACCATCGTCACGATATTGACGAGCGGATCCGACACATAGCCGGTGAGGCTCCGATAATCGCCGAAGATGTCGAAGCCGGAGTTGTTGAACATGGATACGCCGTGGAAGATGCCGAAGTAAACGGCGCGGCCGATCGGCATGTCCGATGCGAAGCGGACCGCGTACAGCAGCGCTCCCGCCGCTTCGATGACGAGGGAATACAGCAGAACTTTGCGGATAAGCCGGACGATTCCCTCTATGGAGCTCTGGTTCATCGCTTCCTGCAGCAGCAGCCGGTCCTTGAGCGAGATGCGCTTGCGCAGCACGAGGGCGAACAGCGTCGCCATCGTCATGAAGCCGAGCCCTCCGATCTGAATAAGCAGAAGAATGATGATCTGGCCTGCAATCGAATAGTGGGTGCCGGTATCCACGACGACGAGGCCTGTGACGCAAGCCGCCGAAGTAGCGGTGAACAGGGCGTCGATCCACCTCGTGCCCTCTCCGCCGGCCGTTGCGAACGGCTGCATCAGCAGCAGCGAGCCGATGCCGATCATGACGGCGAATCCGGCGACGAGAATGCGCGGCGGCGACAATTTGAAAGCTTGCTTGAATACTGAAGACCATGATTGCATGCCGGCGACTCTCCTTTTGTCTCCATATCCCTGCCGATCGCGAAGTCCTGGCATCGTAAGCCTGTCGCTTCGGAAGCACAAAAAAAAGCACTGGAAACCCAAGTGCCTGTGCGCCCTGCGAGTCCGGTCAAGCAGCCTCCGAGGTTAGCTGTCGGATTCGGGCATGACGGCTGCCCTATCCGCTCCCGGCAGGCAGCCGCCTGCGCCGGAACGGAATTCACCCCAAGCTGCGCCAGGCAGCTATATGGTTCCCCCGTATTCTTTGGAAATTCGGCTGTTCTATATGGTCGGATTTGATTATATAGGATAGAGGACAGGTTACCAATGTCCCAATCCAAGCTTGCGGAGCGATATGGGACGGAAAATAGTGCTGGGACAAGTCCAGCAAGGCGTAATCCTGCCCTTGCTCTTTCTTTTGCGCGAAATCTCGATCTCTCCCTGCCGCGGCGTGGATAATTTGAAAGCCGCTGTGGTAAGGTTATAAAAGCTTGCCCTGCAGTCAGGCATCGTCAGGAGGACAATCATGAACAGCTCCGAGTTGGAGAAAAGCTATCGTAAGTATTTCTGGACGGGAATCATTGGAGCCGCCATCTTCCTGATTTTGCAGATCATCCCTTCCTTCGCGGGAGGGCTGTCGGGAGAGGAAGCTTCCGACAAGCCTGTTCCCAAGGGCGAGGCGCAGCAGGCAGCGATGGCTTTCGCCCGGCAGCTGACCGGCTCCGAGCCTCTCGCCGCTCATACGGTCCACCAATCCGACCGGGACATAACCGGTTATCTGAGCAAAGAAAAGCTGTCCAAAAAATTCGAGGAAGGACCCGGCAAGATCGTTCCGGCCGATACATGGCAGGTGTCTCTCTCCCTGCCCGAAGGGCAGATGTTCGTCGAGGTCGGCATGTCCAGCGGCCGGGTGATCGGCTGGAAGCAGGTGTTCACGCCCTCTGCCGGAGAATCCGCGGACGTCCTTGCCCCCAGCGCGGAACAGCTTGACCGGCTTGCCGCCAAGCAAGCCGCCGAGCTCGGCTACGGCAAGCTGGAGAGGATCGGTGAATCGGCGGGCTACAAGACGGTGTATGCCGTGCAAGGAGGAGGGATCGGCCAAGCCCGCCTCACCATAGAGGCGGCTCCTCCTTCCGCCGCCGCAGCTGAGCCTGGCGGCAAGACCGTCCTGGCGGAGTTCATGCCGCGCTATGAAGTGCCCAAGGATTACCTCGCCTACACGGCGGATCAGGATCGGATCGCCTCCAGCCTGTCGCTGCTGGGCAATCTGCTGCCGAGCGGAATCCTGTTCGTTCTCGCCGTCATCTATTCGATCGTCATGAGGAAGTACAGCTCCTTCCGCCGCGGCTGGGCGATCAGCCTCGTGTTTCTCGGCTTCTATGCCATCAACAACCTGAACATGCTCGACGGCCTCCGGGCCATGTATGGAGCGCGGCCCAACGCCGAGACCGTCGTCCTGGTCCAGCTCGTCATCACGATGGGCCTCACCTTCCTGCTCGCTCTGTCCGCCTACTTCTCCCTCGTCGCCGGGGATGGGCTATGGCGCGCGCAGGGCAGGCGGCTGTGGCTGACCTCCCGCGAGTCCCGCTTCGGAGAGACCGCTTGGAGCAGCATGAAGCTTGCCTATGTGCTCGGCTTCATCCTTCTCGGCCTGCAGACCGTTATCTTGATCGGCCTGTCGGCATTTACCGGAGCTTGGTCGACAAGCGACGTAACCCAGTCGCCCTACAACCTCGCCGCTCCGCTGCTGATGCCGCTGCTGGCGTGGTGCGCAGCCATCCAGGAGGAAGCCGTCTATCGCCTGTTCGGCATCGGCCTGCTGATGAAGTGGCTGAAAAACCCGTTCGTCGCCTGCCTCATCCCTACGATCATCTGGGCGCTCGGACATGTGACCTATCCGATCTACCCGTCTACGACGAGGCTGATCGAGCTGACGATTCTCGGCCTTCTGTTCGGATACATCTTCCTTCGGTTCGGATTTTTCACGGCGGTATTCGCCCATGCCATCATGGACTCCGTGCTGATGTCGATCTCGCTCTTCCTCATCGGAGGAGGCGGCAATATCCTTGCGGGCGTCGTCTACATCGTCGCGCCTGCCGGCGTCGCCTGGGCGATGAAATGGTACGGCTCGCGGCGGAGCAGCAGCATTCCGCTGGCGCCGGGCTGAGATTGCGCTCCCTATCACGCTGGAACTCAAAGGGGCTGTCCCTAAAGCCGATGGCTTTGGGGCAGCCCCTTCTCCTACGCGTAGCCGCGAGGCCACCTGCAAGGCTCGATTCGAGCCTTGCGCATCCTCTCCGCGAAGCCGCGAGGGGCACCCTGTAAGGCTCGTTTCGAGCCTTGCATCCCTACGCGAAGCCGCAAGGGCACCCTGTAAGGCTCGTTTCGAGCCTTGCATCCCTACGCGAAGCCGCAAGGGCACCCTGCAAGGCTCGTTTCGAGCCTTGCACCCCCTGCGGCAAGCCGCGAGGTGACCTGTAAGGCTCGTTTCGAGCCTTGCACCCCCTGCGCCAAGCCGCAAGGGCACCCTGTAAGGCTCGTTTCGAGCCTTGCACCCTTCCGCGAAGCCGCGAGGTGACCTGCAAGGCTCGTTTCGAGCCTTGCACCCCTGCGCGTAGCCGCAAGGACACCCTGCAAGGCTCGTTTCGAGCCTTGCTACCCCCTGCGCCAAGCCGAAAAGGGCAGCAGTTTTGGCTTGGATCCAGGCCCGCTTCACGATCCCGCATGGTAAAGAAAAACCTGCCCGGCCAGCCGGCACCGAAAGCGGTGCAGACAGCCATGCAGGCTTTTCCCCATTTTTCTCGCCAATCCCGCTTGTCGCCGGGACGCTACTCTTCCTTCAGCGCCGCCACGATCCGCTCCGCCAGGGCAGCGCCGATGCCGAGCGGCTTGAATTCCTCGGCGGATGCTTCGCGGATCTTCTTGAGGGAGCCGAAATGCTTCAGCAGCTGCTTGCGGCGCTTCTCCCCGATGCCGGGAATGGAGTCCAGCGTCGATTGAACCATGGACTTGCCCCGCTGCTCGCGGTGGAACGTGATCGCGAAGCGGTGGACCTCGTCCTGGATGCGCTGCAGCAGATAGAATTCCTGGCTGTCGCGGGGCAGCACGACCGGCTCCGGCGGATCGCCGACCATAAGCTGCGCCGTCTTATGCTTGGCATCCTTCACGATCCCGCATACCGGCACCTGAAGGCCGAGCTCGTTCTCGAGGATGTCGACCGCCGCGCTGATCTGCCCTTTGCCGCCGTCCACCACGATAAGATCGGGAAGCTCCAGCCCTTCCTTGAGCACCCTCTCGTACCGCCGGCGAATGACCTCGCGCATCGTCTCGTAATCATCCGGCCCTTGGACGGTCCGGACCTTGTACTTGCGATACTCCTTCTTGTCGGGCTTGCCGTCGATGAAGACGACCATGGCCGATACCGGGTTGGTTCCCTGGATATTGGAGTTGTCGAACGCCTCGATGCGCCGGATCGTCGTCAAGCCGATGGATGCGGCCAAGCCCGAAGCAGCTTTGACGCTGCGCTCCTCATCGCGATCGATCAGCTTGAATTTCTCGTCGAGCGTCACCTTGGCGTTGCCTTCCGCCATGCCGACGACCTCGCGCTTGCGCCCGCGCTGCGGAATATGGACCTTGACCTTGAGCCAGCTCTGGAGCGAGGAGCGGATCTCCTCCGCATGGGATCCGGCCGCGGGCTCGCCGCCGTCGTCCGCTGCCGCTTCTGCTGCTCCTGCGGGTTGTGCAGCCGGCACCGTTGTCTCCGCTGCTCCTGCGGCGCTCTGCTGCCCACGGCCAGCCGCTCCCCCGGCAGCACCGTCTTCCACAGTCGCCCCGGCATGGAGCTCGCCCGGCGGCACCGGCAGGAGGATTTCCTTCGGCAGAGCCGGGTTGTCGCTGTAGTACTGGGTAACGAACGTCATGAAGTCGTCATAAGCCTCGCCGTAATAGGGGAAGGACGTCGTATGGCGCTCGATCAGCTTGCCGCTGCGCATATACAGGATCTGCACGCACATCCACCCCTTGTCGGTGGCATAGCCGAACACGTCGCGGTCGAGCGCGTCGGCGAGCGTGATCTTCTGCTTCTCCATGACGGCATCGATCGCCGTGATCTGATCGCGGTATTCCTTGGCGCGTTCGAACTCCATCGATTCCGCGGCCTCCAGCATTTTGCGCTGCAGCTCCGCCTTGACCTCGTCCTGACCGCCGTTCAGGAAGCGGGCGATCTCCTGCACCATGGAATCGTACGTCGCCTGCTCCACCGGGAATTCGCAAGGAGCGAGGCACTGGCCGAGATGGTAATACAGGCATACTTTGTCGGGCAGCGTGTTGCATTTGCGAAGCGGGTACAAGCGGTCCAGCAGTTTTTTGGTCTGCTGCGCCGCATAGGCGTTCGGATACGGGCCGAAATATTTGCCCTTGTCCTTCACGATCCGCCGGGTAACTTCCAGCTTCGGATGCTTCTCATTCGTAATCTTGATATAAGGAAAGGACTTGTCATCCTTCAGAAGCACGTTGTAGCGGGGGTGATACTGCTTGATCAGGTTGCACTCCAGAATGAGCGCTTCCATGTTGCTTGCCGTCACGATATATTCGAAATCCCGGATTTCCGAGACGAGACGCTGCGTCTTGCCGTTATGGGTTCCGTTGAAATAGGAACGGACACGATTTTTCAGCACTTTGGCCTTGCCGACATAGATGATGGTGCCTTCGCCGTTCTTCATCAGATAACAGCCCGGCTGGTCGGGAAGGAGCGCTAGCTTCCCCTTGATGGGATCCATGGACAATCCACCTTTCGCGGCTCGGCCCCGCTGGCCTTTTGCCGTATTCTCTATTGTAGCACAGGGAGCAGGCAGCCGTCAGCCGCGGCCGGATACCGCTTTCAGCAGCGGTTCCATAAGGCAAATTTCACCTTTACATAACTCCGCCAGGTTGGGTATACTATTACAAGCTGATGCGATAACGTCTTGTCCGATACATAACGGCCTCCGGGCCGGGACAGCGATACCTGAGTCTTGAAGCGAGGAGGGCGAACAATGGAGAGCGTCAATGTAAGAGATCCGCGCGAGCATCTGAATGAGGAACCGCGTGACGACCTGATGGATCTTATGGTCGGATTCGGCGGCATGCTTGGCTTTATGACCGTTGCCTATATTATCATGGTGGTTGTCAAATACATCATTTCCTAGGCTCCCGTTCCACCCACACATCCAATCCAACCCTCCGGCTCCGGCCAGGAGGGTATTCATTTTTTTATCGGCCTAATTCGAGAATCTGGCTTCAAGCGCAAGACTCTGACCGCAAAGCCGGCTGACAGAACCAAAAGGACGAGATAGGGGAAGCCCTGTCTCGTCCTTTTATTCCGTTCTCTATTCATCTTGCTTCGGATTCATCCCTGAGCCGCGGCGGCACCCGGCTGCCGAAGGGCGGCGGCATCGAACCGCTTGCGCTCCGTACGGTCGATCTGCACGATGCGTCCGTCATGCACCGTAATGACCACCGCGCCGTACTCCAGCCCGTTGACCTGGTCGGCGATGCGCTCCAGCCAGGATTCATCCAATTCCACAGGTTTCGCCATCCGTCATCCCTCCACGGTTTCTTTATCCCGCTGCGCGGTTTTCCATTCCACGAGACTTTTCGCGCCAAGCGTAACCAGCGCAAGCATCATCAGCAGCGAAGCCACGGCAAAGGATGCCGAGAACTGATACTCGTTGTACAGTATTTCCACATGCAGAGGCAGGGTGTTCGTTTCCCCGCGGATATGTCCGGATACGACCGATACGGCGCCGAACTCTCCCATAGCCCTCGCGTTGCAGAGCACGATGCCGTACAGAAGGCCCCATTTGATGTTGGGAAGCGTAACGTTCCAGAAGATGCGGAATCCCTTCGCCCCAAGCGTGGCGGCCGCTTCCTCCTCCTGCGTGCCCTGCGCCTGCATGAGGGGAATCAGCTCTCTGGCTACAAAAGGAAATGTCACGAACATAGTCGCGAGTACGATGCCTGGAGTCGCAAATACGATTTGCAGATTATGCTCATCCAGCCATGGGCCGAGATAACCCTGGGCGCCGAAGAGCAGCAGGAAGATGAAGCCCGCGATGACGGGCGACACCGAGAACGGCAAGTCGATCAGTGTCACGAGCAGGTTTTTGCCGCGGAAGCTGAACTTGGTTACGAGCCATGCGGCCGCCACGCCGAAGACGGCGTTCAAAGGCACCGCGATGACGGCTACGAGCAGCGTCAGCTTGAGAGCAACCACGGCGTCGGGGTCTGTCAAGGCGCTGATATACACATCCCAGCCCCGCTTCATTCCTTCGATGAAGACGGTGAGAAGAGGCAGCAGGACGATCAGCGCGAGAAATACGAAGGCGATGCCGATGAGCAGCCATTTGACGGCACGCGGCTCGCTTACGGGCTTCGCCCGGACAACGGCCTTGGCGGACAATCGGGAAGTTACGGTACCGGCCACAGGGCATTCCTCCTATCGCGACAGCGCGCGCCTGCCGGCCCGCCACTGGATGTAATTGATGACGAGCAGCATAGCGAACGAGATGACGAGCAGCACGAGCGCGATCGCCGTTGCCTGCTCCAGCTCGAACGACTCCAGCTTCGTCATGATCAGCAGCGGAGCGATCTCCGTGCGCATCGGCATGTTGCCGGAGATGAAGACGACGGAGCCGTATTCCCCGATGCCCCTGGCAAACGCAAGCGCGAAGCCGGTCAGGAGCGCCGGCGTCAGCTCCGGCAGCACGATGCGCAGGATCGTGCGCCATCTTCCGGCTCCCAGCATGACGGCCGCTTCTTCGACCTCTGCGTCCAGATCCTCCAATACGGGCTGAACGGTCCGGACGATGAAAGGCAAGCCGATGAAGATCAAGGCGATCGTGATGCCGAGCGGCGTGAAGGCCACCTTGATGCCAAGCGGCTCCAGCCATTTTCCGACCCAGCCGTTAGGCGCGTAGATGGCCGTCAGGGCGATGCCGGCGACTGCGGTCGGAAGCGCGAACGGCAGGTCGACGAGGCTGTCCAGGAACTTGCGGCCCGGAAACGAATAGCGTACCAGCACCCATGCGACAATGAAGCCGAACACGACGTTGATTACCGCTGCCGCCAGCGAAGTCAGAAGGCTGATGCGGTAGGAAGCCATGACACGGGGAGCGGTCACCGTCGACCAGAATTCTCCCCAGCTGAGCTCCGCCGTCTTGAGCAGGACGCAAGACAGCGGAATAAGCACGATGATGCAAAGGTAAAACACGGTGATGCCCATCGACAATCCGAATCCGGGTAAAATGCTCCGAGTGCGGGAACCTTTCATGTGAAGTCAGCTCCTGTATCGTCCAGAACCTTTTACTTGGATCCCGGCGTGTAGATTTCGTCAAACGTTCCGCCGTCGGCGAAATGCTTCTTCTGCGCTTCGGCCCAGCCGCCGAAGTCCTTGTCGATCTGGAGCAGTTCAAGCTCCTTGAATTTGTCTTTGTACTGCTCCGCGATCGTCTTGTTGATCGGACGGTAGAAATTGTCGGCGGCGATCTTCTGGCCTTCGTCGCTGTACAGATACTTCAGATATTCCTCGGCGACCTCGCGGGTGCCCTTCTTATCCACGACCTTGTCGACGACGGCTACCGGAGGCTCCGCCAGCACGCTGATCGAAGGATAGACGATCTCGAACTTGTCCCCAAGCTCCTTCTGGGAAAGGAAAGCCTCGTTCTCCCACGCGAGCAGGACGTCGCCGATGCCGCGCTCCGTGAACGTCGTCGTCGCGCCGCGCGCGCCGGAATCGAGCACCGGAACGTTCTTGAACAGCTGCTTCATGAAATCCTTCGTCTTGGCTTCGTCGCCGCCGTCCTGCTTGGAGGCGTAGCCCCATGCCGCAAGATAGTTCCAGCGGGCGCCGCCGGATGTTTTCGGATTCGGCGTAATGACCTGCACGCCAGGCTTCACGAGATCGTTCCAGTCCTTGATGCCCTTCGGATTGCCCTTGCGGACCAGAAATACGATCGTGGACGTATACGGAGCGCTGTTGTCCTCGTACTTCGTGCTCCAATCCTTGTTCAGCAGCCCTTTCGAGGCGATCGCATCGATGTCGTAGCCGAGCGCCAGCGTGACGACGTCAGCCTTGAGGCCTCCGATGACGGAGAGCGACTGCTTGCCGGAGCCGCCATGCGACTGCTTCACGGTTACTTCCTGGCCGGTCTTGTCTTTCCAATATTTCGCGAACGCCGCATTATACGCCCCATAGAGCTCGCGGGTAGGATCGTAGGATACGTTGAGCAGCTCGACAGATCCTTTGGGCTCTGTCTTGGCGCCTGCGGCGTTGGCCGCACCGCCGGTATTGCCGGCCGCTGCATTTCCATTATTGCTGTTGTTGCCGGAGCCGCAGGCGGTCAGGGTGAAGGCGAGAGAAGCCGAGAGCAAAAGGACAGGCAGCGTGCGAAGCTTTTTCTTTGTCATGGACGAGCACCCCTTCATGGAAGATAAGTCCGCCTGTTCCGGAGGTCCGGTAACAAGTGAGATAATTCCTAGTTGTTTAGTTGGTTTATGGATCAAATAATACCAGCCTATCCCCATTGGTGTCAACGGATTTTTCAACAACCCTTATGGGGTCCATAACTGAAGCTGATACCCTTCCGATCGGGTTCGCATGTTGATCCTATGGAATGAAATTAGTTTCATATTCATCCGCATAGCGCTGCTTGAATGGAAAAGGACAGCTGAGATTAGCCTTCAGCTGTCCATCCTTATACCGCATTCGTTTCGTTCCCCGCCAGTCCAACTCTCCGCCTGTTGCCGGCTCAACCCGCTTGCACAAGCTCAGCTTCCTTACATCAAGTATTTTCCCGTGATCGACTGCTCCGCTTGGACGATCTGCGCCGGCGTGCCTTCGAACACGATCTGGCCGCCCTTGCTGCCTCCGTCCGGTCCCATATCGATGATCCAATCCGCTTGGCTGATCACCTCGAGGTTGTGCTCGATGACGATGACGGTGTTGCCGGCATCCACGAGACGGTTCATGATCTCCAGAAGGTGTCCGATATCGGACATATGAAGGCCGGTCGTCGGCTCGTCCATCACGTAGATGCTGCCCTGCTTATGCAGCTCGCTTGCGAGCTTGATTCGTTGGCATTCTCCGCCCGAGAGCGTGCTGAGCGGCTGCCCGAGCGTGACATAGTTCAGCCCTACATCGCTCATCGCCCGGAGCTTGCGCACAACTTCTTTTAGCTGAAAGAAATCCAATGCCTGCTCCACCGTCATCTCCAGAACTTCTGCGATCGACTTGCCGTTCAGCTTGTACGTCAGCACCTCTTCCTTGAACCTTCTGCCTCCGCAGACTTCGCAGGGCAGCTTCACGCTGTCAAGGTAGCCGAGGTCGGTGTACACGACTCCCAGCCCTTGGCAGTTCTCGCAGGCCCCCTTGGAGTTGAAGCTGAACAAGCTCGGGCTCACCTTGTTCGCGGAAGCGAACGCCTTGCGCACATCATCCATGATGCCTGTGTAGGTCGCGGGATTCGAGCGCGTCGACACCCCTATCGCCGATTGGTCGATGACGATCGCATCCGGATGCTGGCTGAGGAACACTTCGTTGATCAGCGTGCTCTTGCCCGAGCCGGCGACACCTGCAACGACGGTCAGCACCCCGGTCGGAATATCCACGCTCACGTTCCGCAGGTTGTGCAGCGTGGCATCCTTGATGCTGAGCTTGCCGGACGGCTGCCTGCAATCGCGCTTCAGCTGGAGCAGCCGCTTCATATGGGTGCCTGTCAGCGTATCGGCCTCCAGCAGCTTTTGGAAGCTTCCTTCATACACGATGGAGCCGCCGCGGCTGCCGGCGTGAGGCCCGACGTCGACAATATGATCCGCCACCTTGATCACATCGGGATCATGCTCGACGACAAGGACGGTATTGCCCTTGTCGCGAAGCTTCTGAAGCAGCCCGTTCAGCCGGTGCACATCACGGGGATGCAAGCCGACGCTGGGCTCATCGAAGATGTAGGTGACGTCCACCAGGCTGCCGCTCAGGTGCTTCACCATCTTGACGCGCTGCGACTCGCCGCCGGACAACGTATCCGTCTCCCGGTCCAGCGTCAAATAGTCGAGCCCGATATCCACCAGATGCTGCAGCCTATCCGACAGCGACTTGATTACCGGCGCGGCTGCCGGATCATCAATCTCCCGAATGACGCGGATGAGATGGCCGACCTCTATGGAAGACAGCTCCGTAATGTTGTATCCATTGATCCTGCAATCAAGCGCGGCCCGGCTGAGCCTCGCGCCGTGGCAGCTGGAGCAGGCGCCCTCGGTGATGTAAGGCGCGACAGCCTGCTGGGTGCGCTCTGACTTCGTCTTCACATCCTGCTTGATGTATTTGTTCGAGAACTTCTCGATGACGCCTTCCACCGTAATATTCGTCGCCTTGCCCGCGAAATCCATCTTCACTTTCCTAGCTTTGCCGTGCAGCAGCTGCTCCAGGTCCTCATCCGAATAATCGCTCAGCTTCTTGTCGGTATCGAAGGGCCACGACTGGACGATCATGTTCCAGTCCCAGCTGTTCACCGCATAGCCGGGCAGCAAGATGGCCCCTTCATTTAGCGACTTCGACATGTCCAGCGCCTTGCTCATGTCGACGCACAGGCTGCGGCCGAGCCCGTTGCACTGGGGACACATGCCTTGCGGGTCATTGAAGGAGAACATGTTTGCTTTTCCGACATAGGGCTGTCCCACTCGGGAGAAGAGAAGACGAAGAATGGGAGAGATATCGGTGATTGTGCCCATCGTGGAATGGGAGCCGCCGCCCAGCCGCTTCTGATCGACGATAACGGCCATGCTGAGGTTCTCGATCGCGTCTGCATCCGGCTGCGGAAAACGCGGCAGGAAGCTGCGGACGAACATGCTGAAGTTCTCATTCAGCAGACGCTGGGATTCTGCTGCGATGGTATCGAAAACGATCGAGGACTTGCCGGATCCGGATACCCCGGTGAAGATCGTGATCTTCCGCTTGGGAATGCGCAAGGATACGCTCTTGAGATTGTTTTCCCTCGCACCCGAGATGACGATGTACTCCTGATTCGATTCGCTCATGCTTGACACCCTTCCGATTGTTCTTTTCCTTCATTCCGACATTTCCAGACGGATTCGTGCGATCTTGAAAAGAAACGACAAGAGCTTGTCCCATGATCCGAAGTAGACCTAAACCGGCTGCAAGGTGCATGCAGCCGGTTTAGGTCTACTTCGAGCTAAGCAGGGTTCAAATTCAGCATTGAAGAAGGAACTGCAATCCTAAGCCGAATGCCGTTATCGTTTATTGTCCCAATACCTTTTCAAGCTCGCCGCACCATTTGCTCCAGCCATACCTTGCACCTTCGAGTCCTTGAGCATTGGTGAATCCGACTTGTTCGAGATGAAGGTTTACCTTCCCGTCCCCTAAATCCTGCAGTGTCCAGGTGACTGTGTGCTTTTCCCCGCCGCTGGCCCAAGTATAGGATATTTTGTTTGGTTCGTCGACGACGAGAACCTCACCATCGATAATTCCATCCCACCATTCGGACGGCTGAGTGCGAAACTGGAAATGATGTCCTGCGACGGGCTTGAAATCATTTTCCATCGCCTGGCCGCTGTGGATGTCGACCACCCATTTGGCAAGCTTGTTGGAATCGGTTACGGCGGACCAAAGCTTCTCGATCGATGCCGTGTACTGAAAATCCAAGGATAAGGTTAAACTCAATTTTCTTCCTCCTCTAATAGTTGGTTCAGGCGCGACATATTCGTACTCCAAAACCTGCTGTAAAAAGCCAGCCAATCTTGAACTTCTCGAAGCGGTGAGGCATTCAGCCTGAATCGCGTTTCTCTGCCGACTTTCCGGTCAAGCACCAGTCCGGCCTCTTTAAGGATGGTCAAATGCTTGGAAACGGCTGTCCGGCCCATCTCGAACTGTGCCGTCAATTCATGAAGCGGTATCTCCTCCGCCTCTGCTAACAGACGGATCAGCCGGCGCCTGGTAGGATCTGCAATCGCGTCATATACATCCCGCAACTGGTTGTTCTCGCTCACAACACCCTCTCCTACGTATTTTAGTTGAACCCGCGATCGGACACCATTTGGTGACAATTCGATCATACGACACCATTAGGTGTCTCGTCAATAAAAGACTTTGTACTTCTCGGGTGAGAGCGATCCATTCTTTCGGCAGCCGTCAATAATGCCATATTGTCTTTGGTATTGATCACGCTCAGACCTGCCTTGGTGACCAAGAGTACTAGAAAATTAAACACCTGTGAACAGAAGGCTGATGTCCTCATTGCCGTTCTTCGTCTTCCATCCGTTGAAGCCTGCCGCATCGGTTATGCCCGGTTTGAACGTGAGAACATAGACCTGGCCCGGCGTCATATCCTTGGACAGCTTC
This sequence comes from Paenibacillus sp. D51F, assembly GCF_053345695.1. Lineage (NCBI taxonomy): Bacteria > Bacillati > Bacillota > Bacilli > Caryophanales > Paenibacillaceae > Paenibacillus > Paenibacillus sp. D51F. Next base: position 190,273 of record NZ_JBKFAO010000007.1, read on the forward strand.
AGCGTCACCTCGGTGACAACCGCGCCCGTGTTGTTCAATTCGTCATGGGAGATGCCGACAGCATCTCCTCCCTGTTCCTTCATCACGAAATATGGCTCGTTCACGTTTTTCACCGGTTCGCTGAATACGACCTTAATCGTCGTCCGGTTCAAGACAATCACCTGTTTCGCATAAGGAGCCTCGTTGGCGGCTATGGTTCCCGCGAACGCGGATTCGTTCGCGCCGTCCCGCGAGATGAGCGACGACACGCCTGTTACCCTCGCCGTGTATACGTGGCCAGGATCGAACAAGCTCGGATTCGAATCGGTTCCCGTGCGGAATTGGACCGCAACGATCCTTTTCGTTCCCGGCTTGCGGACGACATATTTGCTCCAGCCGGACATCGAGACGTTGGCACCGTTATCCTTGAGAATCGTTGCTGCTAAGGAACCGACGTCTGCGTCCTTGATATCTCTGTCGAACGCGATCTCCAGGGTGTTCTCGTTAACCGCGGCTATGCTCTGAAGCTTCACCGGCAGGATCGGATTGGAGATGCCCCCGAACAGAAGGCCGGATTTTTTATCCATCATGTTGCCAGCCAGGTCGGGAATGCCGGATACGGCAAGGCTGTACACGGTCTTGTCTTGTTGGGCCGATGTCCGAAGCGTGACGGTGCGCCCCTCGTTGTCCAGACTCGCTGATACGATCGCCAAGCCGTCGATGCTGTACCGTCCGGTCTGCACGGCAATGTCCCGATTCACCTTCTCGCTGAATTTGACGGTCAAAGAAGCATCCGCATTCACCTTAAATTCCGAATCGATGATCGCCGGCTTTGTCGTGTCGTCGTTGCCTACGATAGACAAATCCGATCGCGTGTCCATGACGTTGCCGGCGAGATCCTTGACGTTCTTGACGGTCAGCCAGTACCGAGTGTTGTCCGACTGATCCGACGTGGAGAACGTGACCTGCCTCTTGTCCGAAGAGAGCTGCAGCGTCGTTATCTTCAATCCGCCGGAGAACAAGTAGTTCGCGGGACTCGTTGCCGTCTTGGTGTCAACTTGCTCTGAGAACGTCAGGACATAGCTGCGGGCTGTTGACCGGTCGAACGCAGTTATCGTCGGCTTCACCATGTCCGATCTCGCCGAAGTGTACGCCCACGCCTTGCTCTCGATGGTTAAGGTATGCTTGCGGTTTTCGATTTGGTAGCCTGTTGTAAGCAATACCGACATCCCGTCTCCTCCGACCGTCGCGAGAAGGATCGGCACGACGTTGCCGAGATCGTCCCTCAGGGAGAATTGTCCGATATCCGCCGAGTCGGCCTTCGCCTTCAGATTCACCCGCACCGACTGGACGCTCAGTCCTTCGACCGACTTCACGTCGAGCGCACTGGCCCAGCCCGCATAGACCGCGTAGACAGCCTCCACGAGCACACCTCGCGTAGCGTTGACCGTGTAGTCGTTCCTCGGGGCGATCCAGCCTTTGTTAAGAGAGGTTCCGACCGCATCCTTCGCCCAGGCCGATGCTTTGCCAACGAATCCGGACTTCGGATCGGCAGGGATGCTGTTGACCTTCAGCAGCACGACAGCCAGCTCTTCGACCTTCACCGCGGCGGTCGGCTCGAATCGATTATTTCCTTTGCCGACCATGATGCCTGCGCTTCGCACCGCTTGGACCGCTGTGAACGACCAGCGTGTCTTCAGAACATCCGCGAAGCCGACTGTGGAACTGGAATGAGGCAATTCGAGAAGCTTATAGAGCACGGAAGCAAACTGTTCGCGGGACATGGGTTCGTTCAGGCGAGACGATCCGTCCTCGAAACCGGTCATAATACCTTGCCGCTTCAGCACTTGGAACTTCTCCTCCGTCGTCAGCGTCGCCGCTCCCGCGGCTGGGACGGCTAATCCAAGCAGCAACGATAACGCGAGCAATGCCAGAGCGATTTTCCTCATCTTTGCAGTCCTCCTAAGGGTTTTCTGCCGGAACCGCGGAAGAAGAAAAAACCGCATCGCGGATGCGGGCCAGCGAATGTACCCTCTTTAACGGCACTATGGAGGAAATGTTTCTGTCGAAGGCGGTCTCATCCAAAACAAGTCACGTTTCGAGCAAACTTCCGGTAATTCGCCGCGGGCTTGTTCCGGCAAAGCGTCATGGGCAAGCTGGTTAGAATCGGTCAAGCAGGGGAAGAAAACGAAAAAAAGCCCCGATGCGAGACGGAAGTCTCGATCGGGACGTTATGGCTTGAGATGTTCAGGTTTCCGCTCCCGGATTAGCTCCCCGGGATCCGCGCTTGTTGCTTCCCTTGACCATGATGACCTCCACGAACGGGCGGATCCTGTCCATGATCCGGCGGCCCTTGTGGTATTCCTCCCCGTCCTTGCTCGTGAAGCTGAAATGCTGCTCCAAATCGTCGAGAGCGTGGTTCGAGGTATAGAAGGTCGGCTTGCGCTCCATCCGGTAGTTCAGAATCGAGCCCATGACATGATCCCGAACCCACGGGCTCAGGTTCTCGGCGCCGATGTCGTCGAAGATCAGAATATCGGCTTCCTTCATCAGATCGATCGTCTCCTTGAGACGGCCCGGCTCGCCGAACATCGCCTTGAGATCCTCGACGAAATCCGGCATGTAGACAATGACGCCCGAGTAGCCGAGCTTCGCCAGCTCTCCCATCATATAGCCCATCAGGAACGTCTTGCCCGTTCCGAACTGGCCGGTCAAGTACAGTCCGTCCGTCTGTAGGCCCTGCTCTTTGGTCCGGTCGATATATTGAAGAATCTGCTTGACCGCCGGCAGGCGGGCCGAGTCCTTCCTCGCGATGTCTTCGAAGGAATACGCTTTGGCCAGCACCTTGTCGCTGACGTAGAAGCTGCGGATGCGGCTGCGGATCAGCTCCTCGTTGCGGCGGGCGATGAACTTGCGGCAGGCTGTCTTCCGGTCGATCAGGCGGGTTTCGCCGCTGGAGCCGTCCGCGGACAGCAGCGTATAATGGCCCTGGAAGTCGTTGGGGCATTCGTCCAGTCCCGGGCAGGCCGAGCAGTTGCGATGCTCCTTGACGTATTGATAGACCAGATTGGAATTGCGCCGCACCACGCCTTCGTCAATATCGGGATGCTGCTCCCGCAGCTTGCGGACGCCCGGATCGTCCAGCAGCTCCTGCAGCTGCTTTTGGGCCCGGGCCCGAATCTGGGCTCCTCCCGGCATCGTCTTGAGCAAATCCTTCAGGGATTCCATAGCTGCCTCCTCCTTTCTTTCTCATGCTGGCCGTTTATCCAAAAAGCCCGATGGGCTCAAATTCTACTTGCCGTCCAGCTTGCGCGCAAGCTGCAAAATCTCTTCCAGCTCCTCCGGCGATACCTCCGGAGCGGCGGCGTCATCCCCCACGACCGGCAGCACCGGCTTGCGCGACGCTCCCGTCCGGCGGTAGCCGCCTCTGCCGCCGGCAGCCGGGGCGCTCCGCGGCTGGGAAGCAGCCTGCCCCCTGCCCGGTGCGCCGGCCTGCTGGGCTTCGCGGGAGCGCTCCACTTCAATCTGCTCCCTCACATAACCGACCGCCTTCTCGAATTCGTCCACCTGCTGCACGAGCATATTGGAGGCGACCGCTTCAATGAACGTTTTCGTGACGCGCGACGATCCCTTCATCCCGAAGACATAATGGACGAGCACGTTGATGACCGGTCCCGGCAGCTTGTAGTGAAGGTCGATCCGCTCGAATTGCCGCTCGATCCAGTCCGGCACGGCGCCGGGGAAAAACCGGCGCAGGAAGCGGGTATGCGGCTCGTTGCGCATCAGCATGTTGTACTGCTGAATGTCGCATCGTCCGGACAGCTGCGACGGAACCGGCAAATAATGCTCCGCGAGCACGCCGTGCTCCGGCTGCTCGGCTTCCGTCTCCTCCTGCATCCGAGAAGTCTGGCGCGCCCGGTCGCTCTCGCGCTTGCGGTCCTGCCGGTACATCTGGGCGGCCTTGAGCTGCAAGTCGTCGAGCTGCAGCTCCCCGCGTCCGTCGAATACATCCTCTTCGTCCAGCAGCCTGCTGAGGTCGGCAGCCCCGAGACCGTATTTGTATGCGACGTAATTCAGCTGGGCCATCCGGTCCTGATCCCCCCGCAGCCTCTCCACGTAAGGGCGGTTCGCCGATCCCCGCGGAAAGCGGTAGATAAGGTCGCCATACTGGATTCCGGCACTCGGCTGCTCCGGCTGGACCGGAGCCTTGCGGACCGGCGACGTTTCCTCGAGAGCCTGCTCCAGCTCCAGATCGACGGCGGCGTTCAGACGAAACAGCTCGTAGAACGGCATCGAAATGTTCTCCTTGACCAGCTCATGCTGGGCGAGCTCGTCCGGCTCCCGCTGGAACAGCGACTCCTGGAGGCTTACGACGCCGTACTTGCCGACCTTGTCCCGCAGCAGCATGCTCAGATGCTGGTTCTGGAAAAACTCGGCCGGCGACAGCGGCGCTGTCAGCTCGTATTCGTACATGACGTCCTCCTGGCCCGGCAGGAACAGCCGGCAGGTCGTCAGCAAGCCGAGCGCCTCCAGAACGGAAGCGCATGCGGCCAGCTCCCGGCGGCCGGCATCGTTCATGTCGAGGCCTAGACCGAGGAACAGCTTGCGCTGGCTGTCGAGAGAGGAATACCCGCTGTAGCCCTCCGCGACCTGATAATAAAGGAACTGATAGAGGGAAGCGGCTGCCGCTCCCGTCATCGGCTGGTAGATAAGCGTCAGCATCCGCTGGTCGAGCGGACTTAGCGAGAAGCTCCGGTACACACAGAACCGGTGATGTTCGGTGAATTGCAGCCGGCTGTCTATGCGCATCGTTTCTTCCACCCCTTCTTTCTTCGTCCTACTAGTGTATCATAGAATCGAGCCTATCCGACACCATTCGGGAAGCCGGTCCAGCCTTCTTGCCCGACCATTTTATGGCGCCGCCCTCATCGGCCGGCCCCATGCGGAGCCGAGCCGGGATCTCCTTGGGCGGGAGAGAAAAAAAAGACATGGCAGCGCCCGCAGCCTATGGAACGAGCAGGCCGCGAAAGCGCCGCATGTCGGCCGCTTTCCTTTTTGAAACTCCGGCAAAAGCCTAGAACATCTTGAAGCCGCCGATGCGGAGCTTGCGGATGGCATACCCGCTTACATAGGCTCCGACAAGGGCGCCGATGACCGGCATCCAATCGATGAACGTGAACTCTCCTATATTATCGGCCACCGAGACGCTGTGGTCCCAGGTGGACCATATGTAGATCGGCACCAGTACGATCAGGAACAGATAAATCGGAAACCAGGTCGTCTTCATGAGCATGTTCAGGATGAATCCGATTCCAAACATCATCACAAAAAAGAGCACCGTCGCAATTATAATTTGAAGCATGCCGCCTATCATCCTTCCGTTCTCGCATACCAAACGCGGTTCCTTCTAAGTTTATGCCAAGCCTGCCCGCAAGTCAATTTGCAGCTTCCCGCTCCGGTTGCTCTGCTTGAGGCGATTCGATACAATGGGAGACATGGCAGGAGGGGTGCAGGCATGCCCTTCTTATGGAAGGAGAAACAACGGAAATGAGTGACGCAGCACAAACGCTGGAGGGCTGGTACGTTCTCCATGATTTCCGCACGATCGACTGGCAGGCCTGGAAAGCGGCCGGCGCCGGAGACCGCGCTTCCGCGCTGGACTCCATCCAATCCATGCTGGCCGGGTGGACACGCGACGAGCAGGACCGCAAGGGCAGCACGGCGTTCTATTCCGTCGTCGGCCAGAAAGCCGACTTCGTCATCATGCATCTTCGCGAGACGCTTGAGGAGCTCAGCGAACTGGAGACGAGCTTCAACAAGAGTCCGCTCGGCGACTATACGAAGCCCGCTTACTCCTATGTCAGCATCGTGGAGCTCAGCAATTACATGAGCAAGCCGGGCGAGGATCCAATGCAGAACCCGGACATCGTGGCCCGCCTCAAGCCGACGCTTCCGAAAGCCCGCCACATCTGCTTCTATCCGATGAACAAGCGCCGCGACGGCGGCGACAACTGGTATATGCTCGGCATGGACGAGCGGCGCGCGATGATGCGCAGCCACGGCATGATCGGCCGCCAGTACGCCGGCAAGGTCAAGCAGATCATCAGCGGCTCCGTCGGCTTCGACAACTGGGAATGGGGCGTGACGCTGTTCGCGGAGGACGCCCTCCAGTTCAAGAAGCTCGTCTACGAGATGCGGTTCGACGAGGTGAGCGCTCGCTACGGCGACTTCGGCGAGTTTTTCATCGGCAATCTGCTCGACGGCGCCAAGCTGGAGCAGCTGCTGTCCGTTTGATGCCCTGACCGGGATATCCCGGTCGAGGCAGGCTCTGCGCAGCCGGCGCATGGCAGCAGAAGTAAAGCCGCAGGCGGAAGGGTTTTCCCCTTTCAGCCTGCGGCTTTTTCGCTTTAATCCTCGTCTTCGTCATCCTCGAGACCGGCCTCGGCGGCCAGCCTCTTGGCATTCAGATATTCCTCGGTGTCCCGGTCGCGCTGCCGGCCCTTCTCCTTGAGCCGCTCGATGCCCGGCTCGATGAGCCTGTCCACTTCCTTCTGGACGGTATAGGCCAAGTCGTGGCGGTTCTGGGACTCCAGATAGGAGCCCACTTCCATCAGCGCGTTGTACCGGTCGAGCTCGTCTCTCGTCAGCAGGCCGCGCACCTGCACGCTGCAGTGGCGCATTAGAAGAACTTCCCTTTGCGCAGGACGAGCGGGATTCCCCCGATGATGAACAGGTAGCGCAGGTCGATCATCTTCTTCAGCCAGGCGGCCTTGCGGCCCTGGTATTTCTTGCCGAAGGCGACGCCGATGCCCTCGCCTTTGCCGAGCGAGGCGACCGTGCCCTTGTTGCTGAAGGCGAATGTCTTCAGCGGCTGGCTGCGGATCGCCGCGACCAGGTTGTGGGCGCAGGTGACGCCCTGCTGCATGGCGATCTGGGCGGTCGGCGGATACGGACGGCCCTCTTCGTTGAACATCAGGGAATTGTCCCCGATGATGTAGATGTTCTCCTGGTTCGGAGCCCGCAGGTAGTCGTCGACCTTGACGCGGCCGCGCATCGTCTCGAAGCCGGCCTCGTCGATCAGCCGGTTGCCGCGGATGCCCCCGGTCCAGATGACGGTCTTGGAGCGGATCTCCTCGCCGTCGCCGACGATGACGCCGTCGGGCGAGCATTCCTTGATCGCGGTCCCGATGCGGAAGATGACGCCTTTCTTGGCCAGCACGTCCATGCCGTACTTCACCAGCTCCGGATCGAAGCCCGGCAGCGCGGACGGCGCCGCCTCGATGTTGTAGAGCTTCACGAGCGAGCGGTCCACGTCGAACGCGCGGCATAGCTGCGGGATGCGGTCGGCCAGCTCGCCGACGAACTCGATGCCGGTGAAGCCCGCTCCCCCGACGACGAACGTCAGGTAATCGGTGCGATGCGGCTCCCGCTTGTACCTCGCGAACTGGTACTCGATATGCTCGCGGATGAGGCGGACCGAGTTGATGCTGCGGATGTTCATCGCATGCTCGGCGAGGCCCGGGATGCCGAACGTTTCCGGCTCTCCGCCGAGGCCGATGACCAGATAGTCGTAGGACAGCGTTCCGTCCTCCAGAATGACCTTCTTGTCCTGCGTCCGGATCTGCACGACCGTGGACTTCACGAAGTCGATCTTGAATTCATCGATCAGCTTGGAAATATTGACGCGGGCATTCTCGGGATTGTCCGTTCCCGCTGCCGGCATATGCAAATGGGTCGTAATATAATGGTAGTCGTGCTTGTTGACAAGCGTGACGTCCGCTTCGTTGTAGTTCAGCTGCTTCTGGAGCTTCAGCGCGGTCAGAATGCCTCCGTAGCCTGCTCCCAGTATGACGATCTTCGGTATATTGCTCATATGGCGTTCCCTTCCAATCCATCTCTTGACATCCTGCTATCTAATGATCCAAATATACTCCTGCCATGATATCAAAATAAGGATTGGCACATCAAGGTCATTTCCTACGAAAATAATTAGAAGAACGTACAATTGCGCCGTTTCCCTTGGACGCCCGGGCAGGCGTATAATGATCCTGTAGCCCATGTTCTGGAGGTGCGGAAATGACAGGATTGGAATCCAATGCGGAACCGGTCGACATCGCCATTATCGGCGGCGGGCCGGCAGGCATGTTCGCCGCCTTTTACGGCGGCATGCGCCAGGCATCCGTCAAGATCATTGAAAGCATGCCGCAGTTGGGCGGCCAGCTCGCCGCCCTGTATCCCGAGAAGCACATCTACGATGTCGCCGGCTTTCCCAAGGTTACCGCCCAGGAGCTCGTCGATTCGCTGCGGCGGCAGCTGGATCATTTCGCGCCGGAAGTGTGCCTGGAGGAGAAGGTAACCTCTCTCGTCAAGCACGGGGAGCGGCTGTTCGAGATTCGTACCGACAAAGCTGTCCACTTGGCCCGCGCCGTCATCGTCACGGCAGGCGTCGGCGCCTTCGAGCCCCGCCGGCTCGAGCTGCCGGAGGCGGCGCTGTACGAGAAGAAGAACCTGCATTACTTCGTCAGCGATCTGCATCAGTTCAAGGGCCAAAAGGTGCTGATCAGCGGCGGCGGCGATTCCGCCGTCGACTGGGCGCTCATGCTCGAGCCGATCGCCGAAAGCGTCACCCTGATCCATAGAAGGGATAAATTCCGCGCTCATGAGCACAGCGTAGCCAAGCTGCAGGAATCCACCGTCCGGGTGCTTGTCCCGACCGAGATCGCCAAGCTGGAGGGCGAGGTCTACATTGAGCGGGTCACTCTGCGCCATGTGAAGACCGGCGAGGAGACCGTGCTGGATACGGATACGGTCATCGTCAACTTCGGCTTCGTATCGTCTCTCGGCCCGATCGCCGAGTGGGGCCTCGATATCGAGGGAGGCAGCATCGTCGTCGACACCCGGATGGAGACGAGCGTGCCCGGTATCTTCGCTGCCGGCGACATCACGACTTATCCGGGCAAGCTGAAGCTGATCGCGGTCGGTTTCGGCGAAGCGCCGACGGCCGTCAACAACGCCAAAGTCTATATCGATCCTTCCGCCAAGCTCTCGCCTGGACATAGCAGCAATCTCAAGCTGTAGGCCATAACGGAAGAAGATCCTCGAATCAGACCCGTTAGAACCGAAAAAATAAGGGTATCCTACCTCGACATGCGCCATGCTTCCGATTGAGCGGCAGCAAACGATGTCTTGGGAGGGTACCCTATTTTATGTGTCCCGTATGCAATGGAATCCGGCTTCTCTATGCGGCATGCCCGCACTGCGCAGGACCGGCCGAAGACTGCGGTCCCGCGGCGGATTATGCAGGCCCGTATTCGCCGTACTCGCCAGTACAGACCGACGATCTGTCCGGCGGATTGGAACAGGCTTGTTATCATATGGTGTATTGTCCCGCCTGCTCCAGCAGCTGCGGAGTCAGCGTCCGCATTGAGCTGTGATCGTCCATCCCTGATTTCCATCCGGATGGCCGTGGAACAACAAGCGCGGCCAAGAAGTCATCAAGCGCCTAAAAGTATGGATTCGGGACTCAGTTGTCTGCGCTTCAGCTCACCCTTCAAAAGCTTGATGAAATCGTAATCCAGATTGAACTGGACCGCGCTGAAGTAAGTCTCGATCAGCAGCTCATCAGACAACAACTCCATATTTCAGCCTCCTTTCGAATTGAATTTCTATTTCTTCCCAATCTTAGCATGGGCTGTTTTCAAGGAACAAGCGTTCCGTTATCCACATGGAACGGTGTACAAGATGTGCACAAATTGTGGGTATTTGGAAAATCTTGAGGAAACTCTTCATGCTTACTGTGGACAGAGTTATACACAACCGGAGGGGAGGGAAATTCAATAAAAAAGTTTGATGAATACTTTATTTCCGATAAAGATTTTGCAGGCTCCAGCAAGGTTGAGCGGGAGATGGGGAGGGTAATGATAATGCTCGGCTGCATGCCTATTTAGGGCGGGTGTTGACCTCGAAAATCCATATCTTCCCGCTTTTGTCGAGGCCGTAATCAAAGCCGAGCTGGCCGATGCCGGGAAAGCGGGCTTCCAGCGCCGACGCTGAAATTCGGGTCAGGCTGCGCATTTCCTGCTTTTTGCTCCTCACCAGCTTCGAGGACAGCGAGCGGCTTATTCCTTGGGCCGCCGTCAGCTGGCTGCCGCCCCGGCACAGATTCGTGACGAACAATCCCGGCCTGGCGACGCGCCCGACCATCGAGCGGAATTCCCAGCGGCTTCCGTTTTTCACGTATTTGACCCGATAGTCGATCGGCCTTCCTCCAACTGTCGCCAGTTGGATGCCTTTCTGGATCATGTAGGCGCGCCCCTTCTGCAGCGGCTTCAGAGCCCTGTGGAGGGATGGGACCGACGAGGCCGAGCGGGTCCTCGAGCTGTGCGTATAGCTGTATCCGCTTCCGCTGCGCTCGATCTTGATGACTCCGATTCCCCCGGTCCCGCGAACCGGCTTGATGACGACCATCCCGTGCTGCTCCAGCATGCTCTTCAGATTGGCTTCCGTGTAAGGCCGGGTCGGGGGAATATGGGGAGCGATGGACGGATGGGAGAGAAGCGCGGCGGTTTTGGCCATCTTGCTCGAGAGCATGCGTCCGCCGCCCTTCCCCGCATGAAGCGGCAGCGACAGCGCCTTCTGCACATAGGCCAGCTCATCCTCGGCATTCGCCGTCTCGGGGACTGCCTCTCCTTGAACGGGAGCGTCCTGGGCAGCCGCAACGGCAGCCGCAGGCGCTTCATCCGCCGGGAAGGCCGAATCTGCTGCGAATTCTTCCATTTGGATCGGTTCTCCTTTCCTCTTTCTCTTCTATTCTATGCTTTCAGGCGTTCGTTCTCTTGGATGATTGTCCGAGGCTTATGGCCTCTATTGCCCGCTGCAGCCTTCCAGGCAGACGCCGGGGAAGGATGAGAGCCTGAGACAGCCTCGACCTGGACTTAAGTCCGGGATCTGATTTCCCTCCGGCAGGAGGACAGCAGGCCGCAGCCTTGGTATAGTGGAAAAAAACGGCCATCAACCGCGTTCTGCAGGTGGCCTACAGCCGAAAGGGTGGAATCATGACTCGCCAAGCAAAAGCCGTCCTCGGAGCGGCGCTCATCCTCCTCGGGGTCTATATGATGCTGCAGCAAGGCCGCAGCGTCGGTCCCGGATTCATCTTCGGCCATTTCTGGCCAAGCCTGTTCGTGATCCCGCTCGGCATCTTCTTCCATTGGATGTACTTCTCCTTGCTCGGACGCCGCGCTCCGGGACTTCTCATTCCCGGCGGGATTTTGCTGGCGGCCGGCCTCGTCTGCCAGTTCGCCATGCTGCTGGACAACTGGGGCTCGATCTGGCCCGGCTTCATCCTGGCCGTTCCGTTCGGCCTGTGGGAATTCTATTGGTTCGGAAACCGGAACCGCTGGCTGCTTATCCCAATCAATATCCTGCTCGTGATCGGCCTGCTGTTCAGCGCCGTCTTCTCGATCAGCGCGCTGCTCAGCGGCTTCGCCTCCGTATTCCCGTTCCTTGCTTTGCTGTTCATTATCGGCGGCTCGTTCCTGCTGCTCTCGCGAAGCCGCGCTTGAGAAAAGCCGAATCCAAAAAAAGCGGACCTCCGGAACTTTTTCCGGGGGTCCGCTCTTTTTGACGAGTTTATGGCTCCATTGCCCCTCGCACGATTCCTGCTGCCCGTACGGGATCACTCGCCCTTCTATTGATTCTTGCGAAGGCGTGCAAGGCCTATCAGCCCTTCCCTTCCCGATCAATAGACTATCGGGTTCAGCTTGCAGGCAGCTTCAGAATGCTTCTCGTGTATGCCGTGCAGGAGATCAGGAAATACACGCCCTGGAGCAGAATGTAGATGCCCATGATGATCAGGCCGTACATCCAGACCGGCGTTCCGATCAGCGTCCCCAAGGCGAACATTGCGAATACGCTGTGGACGATGCCGAGCAGGCAGGGCGCAAGGTACAGGATGCCGACTTGAGCCGCTACCGTGCGGCGCAGCTCGCCGGCGGTGAGGCCGATTTTGCGCAGCGCCTGGAACTGGCTCTGATCCTCCTGCAGCTCGGTGAACTGCTTGAAGTAAAGCAGGCTGCCAGCAGCGACAAAGAACAGGACGCTGATGAAGAGGCCGACGAAAATGGTCAGGCCGATCGACTGCTTCATGTCGCGGTAGCTCTCGACCCTGTAGCTCTGGACAAAGCTCTTCTGCTCTTTGGCGAGCGCCTTTTCGAAAGTTTGGACGGCAGGCAGCGCACGCTCCCAATCGCTAAGCTCGAAGCCGTACGCACGCAGGCGCTCCGCCGATGGAGCCCCGTCCTTCCATGCTTGCAGCGTGGAATCGGGAACGACCAGCAGATAGGTCGCGTCATTTACGGGGCTGAAGACGCTGCCGTACACGAGCTTCTGCAGCTTCAGCTCGAAGCTCGCTCCGCCAGCCTGGCCCGAGACGGTTTCGTTCGGCTTCGTTTTGCTTCCCTTCATTTCCTTATAAGGAAAGCTGATGACGGCCTCGCCCTCGGCAGGATTGACCGCATCGAGCCCGGCCCGCTTGGCCAGCAGGTTGTAGTCGGAAGCCGACACCGCCATCGCCTTGCGGGAATCTTCGGGCTTCCAGCCCGCCGCCGCCGAAGTTAGCCCCTTCGCCACGACGCCCTGGAGCTCCGCCTGCTCGGCGATGCGGCCTCCTCCGTCTTCGAGCAGCTTGCGGGCCTGCGCCGGGTCCATGACCGGATGGCCGTCGCCGCGCTCCACATATCCGACCGTGAACGGAGTATGCTCCAGGATCTGATCGCGCTGCAGCTTCTGGAACACATACACCGTGCTGGCCGCGCTCATGACGACCGCGCTCAGAATCGTGACGACGAACAGCACCCGAGCGTTGTCCTTGATCCGGTAAGACATCTGGGAGATGACGAGCATATTCGTGCGCTTGTAGAAAATGCCCTTGCTCCGCTTGAGCCGATTCAGTACGGCCACGCTCAGCTGCGTGTAAAGGAAATACGTTCCGAGCGTCGTCAGTCCGATGACCGGAAGCGCGAAAATCAGAAAGTTCATCGGCGTCATCCAGCAGGCCAGCCCATAACCCGCCACGAGGGATGCCGCAGCGAGAATGGACAGCCAGGGCGATGCGGCAGGCGCTTTTTTGGGACGCCTCGCACCGCCGAGCAGCTCGACGATCTGCTGCCTGCCTACGGTCATCGCCGTAATGAGGGCGATCGCGAGGAACAGCAGCAGGAAGCCTCCGCCGGTGAGCAGCACCGCCTGGCCGGGAATGGCGAAGCGGATCGGCACATCGCTCTGCAGCAGCACCTCCAGCGCCATCAGGAACAGCTTGCTGAGCAGGATGCCCAGACTGAGTCCCGCCCCGATGGAGAGCACCGCGATGGCCATGCTTTCGTAGACGACCATCTTGCGGAGCTGGCCTCGTGTCGTGCCGAACAGCGACAGCAGGCCGAACTCCTTCTTCCTCGTCTTGAGGAAGGCCGAGCTGGAGTACAGGACGAAGAAGAACGAGAAGATGACGATCAGATATTCGCAGAATTTCATCATCGGCTTGACCTCGTTGGCATGGACGATATGGCCGCTGGCCACATCGGGATGCATGAGGAAGGAAGCGTACAAATAGAAAATCATGACGGAGAACACGCTGCTGAGGAAAAAGGCGGCGTAGGAGCGCCAGCTGCCCCGGATGTTGTTAAGCGCGAGCGAACGGAACGTCATCGAAATTCCCTCCCAACACGCTGAGCGAGTCCAGAATCTGCTGGAAGAACGCCTGCCGGTTGTCCCCGCGGCGGATCTCCGAGAAGAAGCGGCCGTCCTTGATGAAAATGATCCGCTGGCAGTAGCTGGCGCTGAACGGGTCATGCGTCACCATGAGCACGGTCGCGCCGAGCCGTTCATTGAGGTCCTTCAGCGACTCCATGACGTCCTTGGCCGACTTGGAATCGAGATTGCCCGTCAGCTCGTCGGCCAGCAGCAGCGACGGCTGGTGGATGATGGCGCGCGCGATGGCGGCGCGCTGCTTCTGGCCGCCCGATACTTCGTAAGGGCGCTTCGCCAATATCGGAGCGATGCCGAGCAGAGCCGCCACCGGCTCCAGCGCCGCTTCGATCTTGGACGGGGATGCGCCGTCGAGCACGAGCGGCAGCGCGATGTTCTCCTTCAGGCTGAGCGTGTCGAGCAGGTTGAAATCCTGGAACACGAATCCGAGCTCGCGGCGCCGGAACAGCGCCAGCTTGCGTTCGGACAGGCCGGCCGGATTGATGCCGCGCACCTGGATCGTGCCGGATGTCGGCTTGTCGATCGTCGACAGCAGATTGAGCAGGGTCGTCTTGCCGCTGCCCGACGGGCCCATGATGCCGACGAATTCTCCGGCGCCGACGTTGAGATCGATGCTTTCCAGCGCTTTATAGCTGACCTCGCCTTTGGTGCTGTAGATTTTGCCCAGCGAGTTGACTTCCAGAATGTTCATGTCGTTTGGATCCTCCCGATTCTATCTTGTTTCTCTGTCTGGCTTGGTTCCAAGTATAGCCGGGAGGCCGCGGCCGGCCCATTGATTCAGCTTACAGCCCGCCTTACAACATTGTCACCTGACTTGGAGATCCTCATGGATGGCTTTCCCGTGGAAAGACAGTGTCGCGGTCGTCCCCTCTCCCGCCGCGGATTCCAGCTCCAGGCCGACGCCCATGCGCGAGGCGACCTCCCGGGCCAGATAGAGGCCCATGCCCGTCGACTCCTCCGTCTTGCGTCCGTTCTCTCCGGTGAAGAACGGATCGAACACTCGGGGAATATCCTGCGCCGGAATGCCGATGCCTTCATCCCGGACGGAGATGCTTGTCCCTCCGCCGGTCTGGCTGACGATCGCGATGGCCAGCTGTTTGCTGCCGGGCTTGGGACGAGAATATTTCACGGCATTGGCCACCAGCTGCCCAAGCAGGAAATGAAGCCATTTCTCATCGGTCTCTACCCAGCCCTCCCCCGTTATGCGGGGATAGACGCCGGCGGCGATGATGAGCCTCTTGTGCGCGTTGACCGCCGTGCGGGCGGCCTCGTGAAGAGAGACGCGCCTTGGATGGAAGTCCATCGCGAACTCGTCCAGGCGGGCGGTGTGCATCATCTGCTCGAGGCCGCGGGCCAGCTTGTCCGTTTCCTCCCGGAGGCTGGCCGAGGCATCCTGAAGCTCCTGGCCGACAAGGCCCGGCTTGCTGGCTGCGTTCTGCGCGATCAGATCGATGACGGATACCGGCGTCTTCATATGGTGCACCCATTGGAACACGAAATGCCGGTGCAGCTCCCGCTCGCGGTTATGCTGCTCGAGCCGGTCCTGGCTCTGATGGCCGAGCACCGAGATCAGCTCGGCCGTTTTTTTCTGTTCGGCCGTTACCGGCGACAGCAGCGGCTTCCAGCCGGCCGGCTGCCCGGTCATGCGGAGCAGCTGCTTCAGGTAAGCCCTCTGGCGCAAGTAGCCGAGCATCAATCCGGCAACCGTCATGCAGAGCGACAAGAGCAGGAAATAGCCCAGAACCGCCCAATCGACGCCGGCGGAAGACATCACCCTTTCCAGGTACCAGATCGCCGCTCCGGTCAGAAGGGAGGAAGCCACGACGGAAAGGCTGAACAGCTGCCCGCGCAAATAAAGCAGCAGAGCCGAGTGCCGCTTCATGCCCGGCTCTCCGGCGCCGAAGAACGGCCGCCCCCTTCTTCGGCCAGTTGAGCTTCATTCAGCCTGTAGCCCTGGCCGCGCACCGTTTCCAGCACGCCTCTTAGCCCGATCTCCTCCAGCTTGCGCCGGAGCCGGGTCACATTGACCGTGAGCGTATTGTCATCGACAAAGCTCGTATCGTCCCACAGGCTTTCCAGCAGGTTGTCCCGGGAAACGATCCGGCCCCCCGACTCAAGCAGGCTTTGCGCGAGCAGCCGCTCGTTTTTGGTCAGCTCGACGGAGCCTCCCCGCCATTCCAGCAGGCTGCGGCTCGCATCCAGGCGGAGAGCTCCCATGGCGACGGCTTGATCGGCAGCGTGGGATGCAGAACCCGCAGTGGACGCGTACTCACCGTAAGCGCGGCGCAGCGCGCTTTTGATTTTGGCCATGAGCAGATCCAGATGGATCGGCTTCGTAATATAGTCGTCCCCGCCGTTTTCAATCGCCATCACCTGATCCATCTCGCCCGATCGAGCGGAGATGAACAGGACGGGAGCTTTGGAATGCTGGCGGAACTGGCGGCACCAGTAGAAGCCGTCGAAATACGGCAGATTGATGTCCATCAGCACCAAATGAGGCGCATGCTCGCGGAAATCCTCGTTCAGCTCCTTGAACCTGGCCGCCCGCTGCGGCTGGAAGCCGTAGCGCTCCAGCGCTCCCGCCAGCTGCTCGGCGATCTTGTCATCGTCCTCGACGATCGTGATTCGGTACATAGAATTCCCCTCCATATAAGGAAAGTTTACCACAAAGGGGAAAAACCATGAGCCGGGCTTAGGTCGGGAGAAACCTCCACTAGCGATTTGACCCTTGCCCCCTGGTGATTTAAGATCATTTTGCATCCGAATCGTGTTCAGGCCTTCTTTCCGCCCAAGTTGTTGAAAACGCTTTTATGTTCATATTATGCCGATAAAAGGAGGCCATCCATGAATTACGACGTCATCGTGGTCGGAGCCGGGCTCGCTGGACTCGCGGCCATATGCGAGCTGGCCGCAGCCGGCAAGAAGGTGCTGCTTGTCGATCAAGAGCCGGAAGCGTCGCTGGGCGGTCAAGCCTGGTGGTCGTTCGGAGGGCTGTTTCTGGTCGATTCTCCGGAGCAGCGGAGGATGGGCATCAAGGACTCCCGCGAGCTCGCCTGGCAGGACTGGCTCGGGTCCGCCGGCTTCGACCGTGCGGAGGACGAAGACCGCTGGGGCCGCCGATGGGCGGAAGCCTACGTCGACTTCGCCGCCGGAGAGAAGCGGGCATGGCTGCGCTCCCTCGGCATCTCCTTCTTTCCCGTTGTCGGCTGGGCCGAGCGCGGCGGTTATCTGGCCGAGGGCCACGGCAACTCCGTGCCTAGGTTCCATATCGTCTGGGGCACCGGACCGGGCATCGTGAAGCCGTTCGAGGCCCGCGTCCGGGCTGCAATAGACTCGGGGCTCGTCGACTATCGTCCCCGCCACCGGGTCGACGGCTTCATCAAGCAAGGCGCCTCCATCGCCGGGGTGCATGGCGTCGTGCTCGAGCCCAGCCGCGCAGGACGCGGCGAAGCAAGCTCTCGGAAGCCGGTCGGCGAGTTCGAATTCCATGCCGCAGCCGTGCTCGTGGCCAGCGGAGGCATTGGAGCGAACCACGAGCTGATCCGGCAAAACTGGCCGGAGCGGCTCGGACGGCCGCCCGCAACGATGCTGTCCGGCGTCCCGGCTCATGTGGACGGACGGATGCTCGGCATTGCGGAGCAAGCCGGCGGCCGCATCGTCAACCGGGACCGGATGTGGCATTATACCGAGGGCATCCGCAACTGGAGCCCTGTCTGGAACCGCCATGGCATCCGGATTCTGCCCGGCCCTTCCTCGATATGGCTGAATGCCGAAGGCAGGCGTTTTCCCGCTCCGAACTTTCCCGGCTTCGATACGCTGGGCACGCTGAAGGCCATCCAGGATACGGGTTATGATTACTCCTGGTTCGTCCTCACCCGTAAGGTCATCGGCAAGGAATTCGCCCTCTCCGGCTCGGAGCAGAATCCGGACCTGACGGGCAAGAGCATCCGTGGCGTCCTGGGACGGGCCTTCTCTTCCGTACCAGGTCCGGTCCAGGCGTTCCTGGACCGCGGCGAGGACTTCGTCACGGCCGGCAGCGCAGCCGAGCTGGCTGCAGGCATGAACCGGATCGCCGGCAGCTCCCTTATCCAAGCGGCCGAGCTGGAGCGGCAGCTGCTGACCAGAGACCGCGAAATGGACAACAAATTCTCCAAAGACCTGCAGATCGTAGCTCTCCGCGGAGCGAGAAGCTATCTCGGCGACAAGCTCATCCGCACCGCGGCTCCCCATAAATTCCTCGACCCGGCCCATGGTCCTCTCATCGCCGTCCGGCTGCGGATCGTCAGCCGCAAGACGCTGGGAGGCCTCCAGACGGATCTTTCCGGGCGGGTGCTCGGCACCGAGGGAGCTCCCGTTCCCGGCCTGTACGCAGCGGGCGAAGCGGCCGGCTTCGGAGGCGGCGGCGTGCACGGCTACCGCGCGCTGGAGGGCACCTTCCTCGGCGGCTGCCTGTTCACCGGACGTCAGGCGGGGCGGGCGCTCTCCGAGCAGCTCCATTAACAGAGCCGCAGCCCCAGATCAAGCTGGCGCACGGATTTCAGCTGACAGTGCTCTGGCTTGGCATTTCCCGTTATCCTCTTGAATATAAAAATGCCCCGGCGATCGAAGTCGACGCCGGGGCTTCCCATTCGTCCTCCTGAAAGCAGAAAGCCCCGGCTGTCGAGTCCGACACCGGGCTTCCCTATGCTTCCGGACAACCTGAAAATCCGCCCAGGCTGCTGTGCTCTTGCACGCAGACGGCCTCGAGCCGGATGCCTCAGCCTCATTCATTGAACGTCAATTGAACGTCCGCTCTTAGCCGCGGCTGACGAAGAAAGGCAGCTGCTCGATGCCTGCCAGACGCAGGTAGACGAACAGCTGGCCTTTATGGTGGATCTCATGGTCCTTCGCGTTCTGAAGCAGGACATGACCCGGCATCGCATTTCCAAAGAAATCGATCTGCCGCTCCAATTGCTCCCCGCCGATCGAGCGAAGCAGCTCCTCCGCCCGCTCGGTCGTGGAAGCGACAAAAGCCCGGAGCTCATCGTTAAGTAGTCAGCTAAGATCCCCCTTGAACCGAAGCAACTTTATACCTTATGACCTATCTTGCTTTGTTGTTAGCATCTTCGATAAGGAGTTTTCAGCATCGTTGACTTCTCCGAGGATAAAAACAGCTCCATCTGTTTTGGGCCGCGTTCGATAAAGTACATTCGAAGCATCCATACGAGCTTTCTTAGCTTTCTCCAATCTTTTTTTACTGATTTTTTTTACCAAATTATTTATTTTAATCATCCGAATGCACGCTCCCGATTCATTGTGATGTTCACTTATATTCAGTACGATACATTAACCGCCATAAAGCATTGTTACATGACCGCACTCACAAGTTAATTTAACTTCATTAACCATATTAGGTCCAACCGGGTAGGAGCTATTAGATCGAGAGACAAAATTTTCTTCTGTGACATTAAAAGAATTGATTGTTGCTATCTTCTTAAGACAGGACTTACATTGAACTTCTTTCATTCGCTGCATACCTCCTAATGATTACAACCGCGTATTCATTCAGATACTTCAAGCTTTTCACGAGCCATAGCATCCACGTATTTAACAAAGCCAGCCATCGTGACCGATTCGCCTTGCTCGACGCATTGTCGAACGTAAAATTTGAAACCTTCACCAATAGCTTCGAGCCAGTCAGTTCCCATGGCAGCGTCGTATGCTTCTTGTTCGTAAGATTCAAGTTTATCGAGAAGTTTTTGCGCCTTCATCTCATGTACACCGCCTATTCAATTTGTATCTTCTACATCGACAAAAGAGCCACATGCAATTGCGTCTGCACGTATTTCTTCAGGTTCTCCATCTTTCCATGCTTTACCATAGCAGAATCCTAATGGCATAGGACCATCCGAACTACCCGTTTCTTTAAAATGGGAACATATGCCGCAATAATTCATTTAATACACGCTCCTTATTCATTTAAAATCAACACCGTTTTAGGTTGTCGAATTGCTTTATTTGAGTATATCATAGAAAAATATCCACAAAAATACTATACATTCAATGTTTTAACGAATGTTTTCTAAAAATATAAAACAAAAAAGCGAGCTGATAGAATTACACCTGCTCGCTTTATTTCAAAATACTAAACGCAATTGTCATTGCCTTAAATCGACGAAGCAGTGACTTCCAATTACAGCTTGCTCTCTCTATTTATCAAGTTCACTGAATAATGTGCCTAATGAATGCATCAGCTGCTCAAACTGTTTTTGATCGAGATTATTAATTTTATCAGCCCACTCCTGCAGCGTAACTTTGTTATTCGTTACCGTCTCAACGAATTTCTCCTTTCTATCTTCGGAAATATACAATGTAATAGGAGATAAGCCGGTATCAATTAAGAGCCCATCATATTTAGCGATGATTTTCCCCCGCTTTAAAAACAATTTCATTCTGTCAATCATATCCGGATGTGTAGTGACCAGTATATCTTTTAATACGACCTTTTTAACTTCTACTTTGATTATTTCATTGCTTCGATTTATTCGAAGATTAACTGGTCCCGCTTGTTTCATAAGTTCTTCAATAATCGAGTAGATCATGGAGTCCATAGTCGCAGGGATAGGAAATTCAAATACCGAATACCCATAGCTGGTAATGGCCTTTTTAGGGCTTATTTGCATAGTTGGTTTCCATCCGTCTAAAATAGCCTTTTTATAAGAAAGGATTTTGCCATTATCAAGTTTCAATGAAATTTCTACTTTAGTACGGTTAAATTTCTTAATATGTACGACTCGTGCAAGCTCATCCCCTTTCTTATATAGTTGAAAAAGGAATGCCCCTGTCTTATGGTCATAAAGCGTTTCATTTCTCTCATCTGCTGCATTCATTTCAGCAAGCTTGTCCAATTCCTCTTGCTTCAAAAAGTATGTCTTTTTCCCTCTATACTCCCCTTCGTAATAATCAATAAGCCCATCCTGAATCAGTTTATGAATATAACTTGTAGATCTCCCTATTTGTTTAGCAGCTTGGGCCGAAGTTAAGTCTTCTTTAATATATAGCGGCTTTATGCGGTTAACATCTTCAACACTAAAGACGTATCCCCCATCGCCCCTGTAAGTCTCACGATTCACCGGTTCAAGAATTTTGTTTGGATCTTTATGATTCATCAATTTATATACCGAAGCGGGGGTTATCCCAAGTTCTTTAGATACTTGCTCAACATTCATATATTTGATCAATCTAATCACCTCTACTACGTTTGTTAATATTATTTTACACTATATATAGATAAATACATAATTTTCATTGCGTTTAATTTTCTAAATAGCGCTTCATTTAAATGTATTTATTTATTTTCAATTATATATTTTAAAAACAAGCAAGTACCACTAAATGTGAAAGAATTGACTATTATTTTTGTTTGAATTGAGTTTTAGCATTATAATAAAAGTAAATTAGACTTTAATGTTTGATCAATAGAATAGAATCTTAAAATTATAGATTGGAGAATACATATATATGAATGAAAACATATATCAAGTTATTCTTTCTATTTTTCAAAATGTGAATCTTAATAGCTTGAATAAGCCTATGTTAGAAAAGGAATTAATAAAAACAGATTATTATAGAGAATTATATTCAGTTGTTGCTAGTCAGGAGGATTATAAAGGTAACTATAATTATGCCCAGGTATCTAATGTAGGAATGATCTACCTTTATATACATCAACGGGGCAAAAATCGTTCAGAAACAACTAAGCGGGATTACATTCAAATCCTTCTCCACTTTCTATATTTTTGTTATACGATTCAAGTTGATGATTTCCGATCGTTGACCCGCTTCAATATAGAGCAGTACCAAGGTGTTCTTCAGCAGCTTTATCCTAAAAAAACTACATTGGCCAAAAAAACAACCGTTCTAAGGGGATTTCTGAAATGGTGTTACGAAGAAGATTATTGCGGGAAAGATTTAGCTCGAGGTTTACTTCCAGTTAAAATTGATAAAAATTTAATACCTGAGCGTGAAATAGATGAAGAAACTCTTCGTAGTTCTATACTTTATTTTAAGAAAAATCCTAAAATCAAAGGTCTACTACTGATCCTCGCGACAACCGGTCTTCGACTGAATGAAATAATAACTCCAAAATGGGGGGACCTTTCTTACGATAAACAAAGGAATAAATTCTATCTAAAAACGGTGGGGAAGCGGGGCAAGATTCGGCTTGCACATATCAAGCAATACGCTCTCGACGATATTATGGAGTATCGATTACGGTTAGGTCTTTCTGTAGAGATTGATCCAACTGATCTCACTCCCTTTTACCCTAATCGTTATGGTAAGCACTATTCTTTGCCTAGTTTATCATCTGCTCTTTCTCGATATATGGAGGCAGCTGGTCTAAAAACGGTTAAGCTCCATAGGGTTACACCACATTTTTTGCGTCATTATTTCGCTCAGGCTGCCCGAGCTGCAGGAGCATCAGTATCAGATATTGCAGAGACACTTGAACATGAGTCAGAACGAACCACTAAGGAAAATTATTTGCGAACACAATTAAAAAAAGAAAAGGATGTTAGCGATCTGGTTGATATTTTAATTTGATTATATTTTTAAAGACTTATTTCAAGGCACCACATGGTCAGCGGTATGCCTCCTTTAAAACTCGTTTAATCACTGTGTTTTCCCTTCGCCAGATCCTCGGCACTAGGTCATACCGATATTAATATGACGAGAGGTTATTCTAAAGCGTCAGAAGATGAAAAGGCCGCGGCCATTGATAAGGCGTTCTCCAAGCGGAGAGCGTCTTTTTTCGTGCTGCAGCTCAGAATAAACTAAAGGCCGTGATCCGGAGAGATCAGCGGCCCAGCAATCCGAAGTGTAAGTATACGTGTAAGCGAAACAACATACACTTTGAGGACGATCTGCATTATATCACATTATCCCTTGAAATTCACGAGATTGGCAGGATTCGGCACGGTTACTCCTTAACCTCATTGCTACTCATCTTTTAATTATCTTTCGTATGATCCATATAGGCGGCTGATTCACGACCTCAATAATTAACTACGTGAACCGATGATCTCCCTGCAGTCCCGGCAATCACAAGGAAACCTCTCCCTCACTTAGAGTTTAGCGGTATTTCTTCAATTAACTCTGCAGCTTGATTCCGGACATTACCTACAGCTTTAGATACCGGGTAACAGTACATATCATTCGCGTCGTAAGGCTGTAGAAGCTCCTGCAGGAGCTCTTTATCAGTTACTCCTGGATCAAGCCAAACCTTCAATTCTTCCTCACCTAATATTACCGGCATTCGGTCGTGGACCTTAGAGGTTAGTTTATTGGGATCGGTAGTTATGATGGTGCAGCTTTGGACCAGCTGACCTTCCGGACTCCTCCAATGATCATACAAGCCCGCAAAGGCAAAAACCTCATTGGATTGGACCCGGAATCGATAAGGCTGCTTTTCTTTCCCATCATGCGCCCATTCATAAAATCCATCTGCAACCACTACCATGCGCTTAGTCGGGAAGGCTGAACGGAATGTCGGCTTACTCTGAAGTGTTTCTGCTCGGGCGTTAAACGTACTGTAAGCGAGTTTCTTGGACTTTGCCCAAAAGGGCAGAAGCCCCCAGTGAAACCCTTGCAGCGAACGCTCACCTTCATCATTGGTTAATACGCCAGCGATCGTTTGGGTAGGAGCGACATTATATCGCGGGGCCAGCTCGTACTGAACATCCTGGATGTGAAATGTATCAATGACCTGTTCTTGATCTGCAACCAACGTGAATCGTCCACACATAAGAAACGCCTCCTGGTTCAAATAATCGCATTACCCTTAGCTTACCCATGATCTGAAGGCCAATGACAGTCCTTAATTTTTCAATTTGAAGCTCGGCTTGTTGTGATATCTCCCCGAAATCCGAATGTGAAAGGGTAACTCGCCGCTGTTCGTAATGCGAATATTCCCCGGCGATTAGCCGGGGCTCTTTCTTGGTTTATTGGCCACTTTCGGCCATCCTGAAGCTTCAGCTTCTATCTTATTCTGTTAATCTCCTTTAATCTGACCAGCCCGGCGCGCCTCGACAATCCAAGAGAACCGTCTAACTCTTAGTTATATGTAATTTGAGCGTTTTTCCACGATGGTCCACCGTATGCGTGTTTCTTAGCGTCCCATTGCATCGTGACTTCCAGAGCTTGATCAAGCGAGGTGTCCCCCTGCATACTACCTTTAGAGAATAGATGTTGTTCAATCCAGCGTATCTTCTCTTCAGGTACAATCGCCTTCTCCCAATGAAGTTCATGGAAGATATTATCAAAGAACGCCAACCGAATTTTAGTTGCAATATGTTCAATTCTATTTTGAACACCTGGAGCGCTGTAGGAAGTAATAATAATTGTAGCTAGCTTCCCCTCTTTTAAATCTTCATCCTGACCGACTCTTACTTCTACGTCACAATCATATACCGTGACATTCCCTGCATCGTCTGGAATCAACGGGCCCATAAGATAAGGCCATTTGAAACGGTAGATTCCTGAATGCATTCTAACTTCCTTCTTCATAGTAACTTGCTCCTTTTTCTTAAGTTTGATTACCTTACTTTTATAGTATAGATGGTAATCTTTTAATCGGCTAACAAAGACTGACTACTCACTTGTATGTTCCCCCAGCGCGCACAATCACTGGCCATACCGCACCCGCTTTTTCCATCATACACCGATCCATTACGCGCTGAAATACAGCTGTTCGTCCATCTAAACGATCGCATCACCCCTCTCTTGGTTGGGTGCCGGCGCATCTACATCCGGATAAAGCTCGTGATAGCGATTCCATTCCCTAATATAAAAACGAACACCTTCAGGCGTAATCCGCATCACGTAATACCACAAACGCCAGTTCTCCGCCTCTCGGTTTTGATGCTCCTTTACCAGCTGAATATATTCCCCGTTCAATCGATAGCCACGAAGCCGCAGCCATGTGTTCCAGGATATCCCCCCATAAGAGGCGGTTCCCCATTCATCCAGCAGACCTTCCGTCTTCTCTAAGTAAGCCTGGTATGCCATCGAGAGCGCTCTCCAATGCCATTCCCGCAGCATGACCGCAGGCTGCTTCTTCGGGCGGACTTCGCCGGTCGCCTTTCGAACCACCCTTCGCCCTTTCGCTGTTATCCGGACGATCGGGATCTTATCAACGAGCGTGGTCGGCTCCCAACGAAGCGAGATCATCCCGCGGCTCTCGAGCGCCTTAAATGTACTACCTGTCCCCTGATCGATGAGGTTTAAGGAATGTATCCGCTCCATGAGAGGCAACATATTCCCGTATTGGTCATATCCGTAGGGGAGCCAACGCCACTCATCAGCCGGCCGGCTATGGCGATCGATTGCCGCCGAGGCTTTCGCGTTACGCTCCTCGTCCTGGTCCGTTTCATAGATGGCCGTCAAATAGAGCTGCTGACGCTTGTTCAGCCCTTCCCACGGATTCACCGACTTCTTTTTCTTGACTTTATTCATGTCCGTCCCCGGCTCACTTTCGTCGTTTTGCTTTGCTAAATTGTTCTCTGAATCGATCCAAAACCCAATCTCTTTCGTAATGGTTTTCATCTGCAACTTCATCACAAACCTGGACTTCATCACAAACCTGGATTACTTCTTCTACAAGTTCAGAAATCCGCTTCATTGCATCTTTATATATTGTATCTTCTTTGTTCTAGCTACTATCCCCTTCCTGCACAATATGGGTCTTTCATTCCCGCAGTTTCACTTCTTCGTTATGCTGCTCAACCCACTAATGCAATTCCTCAAGTACAATACATGCCTGGGTTTAACATTAACACTAGCCTTAATGTTAGCATTAACGTTACTAATATCTAATCCACACCCCCCCTCCCCTCTTCTAAGAATGTATCTTATGAATCGGGGGCAGTCTTTTCTTTGAATTAACTGGCTGCCCCTCTTTGAAGATACGCGACGCTGTAAGAGCTTGGTTTAACTCTCGCGTTCTATAAAGCTGATTTAGGGGCTATTAAGGATGTGGGTCGGAAGTTTGGGCGTCCTGGCTGCATGTCGGGTTAAAACGTCCACAGGACACTACCTCATAAGTACATTTTGTTTCCTGCTGAGCCTAATTAAATATTCGGTTCGGGGTTGATTTTTTGTTCTGGGTGTGGCACTCCCTTTTTTCGATTTTACTATATTCTATTGTGAATTTTTCATAATGTTATTTTTGCATAATAGAGTAATTTGTTAGTGCATCTCCACCGGTAGGATTGATTTGGATGTTTTTAAATGCAACAGGAGAGGATTTGATTCTTGATAGATAAACGGTAAGAAAATTGATCGCAGCTCGCTTTATGATTGGTGTGCCGTAAATAATTTACACAAAAAAGACCTGCCTTCGTCATAAGGACGAATACAGGTCGATAGATCGATTTCAGGATGGGCTGATAGTTGTAACTTAAAAATTCTGAATCAACTTGATGGTCGCTTCTGGAGGTTCTTAGAGGAGTCTGTTGGTGGAACTCTTTTTTTGCGAAGCTTCATATTGTGGCTTTTAGCAAATTGAATAATTTCTTGAGCCAGTTGGGATCCGGGATCAATGCTTTTGGTTTTCATAATCATCACCTCTATTCCCAGTATCCCCAACGTATTTTTGCTGCATACATGCTTGTCATACATTGCTGGGATCATCATAAAATTAAAATAACTCAGAAACACGTAAACGATGTTGCAGGCATAACCTAAGCGGGAGGTGTCAGTTTTGACCATAGAGGGAAGGAAGTCCAGGAGTGATAAAAAGAGAGCGATAGCAGCGCCACTGACGGCAGATCAATACGAGGAGATCTTTATGCTGAGCTATCTATGCGAATTACCCATGAAAACTATTGGCGAAGCCTTGACCATCAAGGGATATGAAAAGGACGAAGTGATCAATAATTTTCAAGCACATTTGAAGCGTACTTTAGTATACAAAACAAACCGATTCATGATCGGCCACTTGGATTACGAATCGTATGTCTTGTTTGGAAAACGAGCAAAGCGTCTGTCTATGCGACTAAAAGCAACGGACTATGAACTGATATCCCAGTTAGCTTATGCGATGGATTTATCCGTGCAGGCTGCAGCAGCATCGATTATTACCGAAGTTCTTAGGCAAAAGAAATTGATGTATGACATTATGGCTCAGTTGATAAAGAATAATCTTGATGAAGCAACAAATGAGCAGATGAAGAGATTAGCCAGCCAAATCGATGCGAAAAGTCCACATGAACACATTACGTTAAGCATGGTCCTGGGATATGCGCTTGAAAAGGCTATTGAAGAACAAGTAAAGGTGCGAATCATACTAAACGAGTGGTTGAAAAGAATATAAAACAAGTTCAGTTGCTGTAAGGGTGCTTCAGCACAAATTCGGAATAATCATGGTGTGGTGTGAAAATAAAGTATTAGACCGTAAAAATAAAGTTGTAGACTGCAGCCGGCATTAAGCTAACGGGCAGTTTAACGCAACAAATGGGAAAATTTTACGTTTAAAGTGTAACGGGATAATTAAAAGGAAGTGTATTAATGTTCAAGATTATGCTAAAAATTTTCAGTATTGTGATTCTGGTTGGGATGCTTGCATCTTGCGGTACCACTAGCACGACCGTTGGATTAATAAAAGTTGTTGATAAAGAGCAACCAGAGAGGAACTCATACTGGATTAAGGTCAAAGACTTAGGTAACCATCCCGAGGTAGTCCGGCTTAAAGTGAATAATGAAAATACATGGAATCTTATATTAATAGGTGAAATTTACGCTGTATCATACGATTTTAAAACAAAAGACGAGAACAAACACACCGGAAAGCTAACATCAATAAGACCGGCTGCTAAGCCTAAATGAACAGAAATAATGGCTTTAATAAAACATTATTTATTTAAGCTAAAGGGAAACAATACTTCAAAACAACAAACAGCAGTTGGCTAGTAATTGGCTGCTGTTATTGTTGAAATAACGGGCATGTCTTAAATATCATTATCGGTACAGGGGAAGTGCTGAATGACAATCAAACGAGTTCTTGTTGTAATATATATGGTTTTGTTGATTATCTCAATAGTCATTATATTTGTGCAGTTTAAGGAAAACCAAAGGTATGAAAGATATATTTCCGCAAAATTAAGCCAATCATTATCGGACTTTTTAACAGCCGTACTGGTTAGCGAAGAGACTCTTCATCAATATATGAACAGTGGCAAGAAAGAAATGCTGCCCAATGTAGCGACTACGCTTTGTTACAACTTTAAATCGATCGGCACGGAATATGAAGAAATGCTTCAGACCGCAAAATCTTTAAAAAAGGAGAACGATGTACAAACTGATCAAATAACAGCATACGCAGCTCAGGATATTCATTTTTTTCTGGCCAGGCAACTGATCGGAAATGGAGTCCTCGGGGATTGCACACCTGCTAAGTCAACTCTTACGCTTAACGAGAAACAATTCGAAAAGATAAAGGGCATCTATGAAATAAGTAAACAATGGTCCGCGATAGCAAAGAATCTAGTTCCCGAAGCTACGTCAAATGGTGTTGAAAACGTCAATTGGGACTACGTTGTTAACGATAAAGTATGGGTGCAGTTATTAAAAGATTATTCACTTTCGCAAATGAATCGGGGATGACGGGAACCAATCAATTTTTCAACTAACGGGACACAAGAACCAAATGCGCATGCAAGCTTGAGCGAAGATGGGCGTAAAAATGTGCAAAGACGCTTCCAAACCCGCATAACCGACGGGCATGGAAGCGTCTTTTTTAACACATTACAATTTCATAAAATTCCGAGGTGGGAGTGGATCTTCCGTTACGTTCCGCCTCGGTTGCCTTTCTTGAAAGATAGGCTACCAGGTGATGGGCTCTTCGAGCGGAATGCCGTCTGTGCTCACCCATTGTTTTAAGCTGTGCTGCTGCGCTTGGATCACAATAAATTCCAAATGTTGTTCCTGCGAAGTATTTCGCAATGAACGAACGCCCTCAGGCGCAATGCGGATTGACGATCCTTCTTGTACCGGGAAGATATTCCCGTCCACTTGGAATTGTCCCTGACCGTGGATAATCAAGTACAGTTCTTCGTTTTCCTTATGTTTGTGCAGAAAGGGAAATTGACCTCCGGGAGGAAGGCTGTTGAGCGATACTTCCATACTGTTCAAATTTAGCGAATCCTTCAGAAATTGCTTGCCTTTATCCAATTGTCGGAAAGGTCCTGCTTCAAAAACGGAATAGCTTGCATTCTGATCTGCCATTGTTTCATATCACCTCATCATTTTATTTGTAACAGCATTAATTACTATTACATTTAAACATTAGCATTTTTTTTGTGCAATGTCAACTGAATACTATGCATTGATTTAGAAAGATTAAACTCATACAATAGACTAAGCAGCTAAGCTCGATAGAAGGTAGGGGGTGTCCTGATGGTAAACAGCAATCAGTTTTCCATCGCTATTCATATCTTATGTTTTCTTGCGTTCAACGCTTCCGGAAGAACGACCTCCGAATTGCTGGGAGTGAGTGTGAACACAAATCCGGCTGCTATTCGGCGGAATATGCGCAAGCTTACGCAGGCGGGCTTGATTCAATCCTCGCTGGGTGTCCATGCGAATATTACGTTGGCGAAGCCGGCAGAGCAGATCACGCTGCTGGATGTTTATCGTGCGGTAACGGACGGGCAGCAAGAACAAGAAAAATTTTTCGCCGTCCATCGTTCCACATGTCCAACCTGTCCAGTTGGAAGCAAGATTCCCCGGATGCTGGACCAGGTCTACGGCAAAGTTCAGGTTGCGATGGAAAATGAACTTGCTGCAGTAACAATTGCTTCGCTGGCCGGACAATTTGATCAGAAAGAATAAATTTTTACCGCTTGCGCGGTGTACAACACTTCTTCATAGAGCCACTCATGTGTCCGCCCGGACATTGACAACGTTCGCTCCATCACCTTTCGGTACAATGGGATTGGGATACAAGTCCTTCTTGGACGAGAGCAGCCAGTCCGTCGATGGATTTCCGTAAATCCGTTTTACCGCATGCCAGATACACTTGCTGAGTGATCAGCTCGCTTAGCATTCGGCCTCCAATGCTTGCACCACATCGCGGAGCAGGGCAGGATTGAACCCAGGTTCGACCTCGATAACAGCTGTACCGATTCGGATGCAAAGGGGGCAAGCGGACGTTGTAGGCTTCGACTCAGGAATAACGTTAGCTTTGACAAAGGTAGTTGACTTGGTACTGTTGGCGTCCGAAGATGAACTGCTTAGTCTTTTCAACCATGCGTAAAGATGACGACGATTTACTTGATTATCTTTGCACCATTTTGTTGCTTTTTCGCCGCTGGAACGGAATGCAGCGATGCGGGCTTCCCATTTCTCTTGGACATCTTCCCGTATGGAGCGAAGCCGGCTTGCCTCCCGGCATGTAGGCGCCGTTTGCAACCGTCGCGGCAAACATGACCATCGAGCCGGCGATGTGGACGACGAGCTCGGACAATGACATGGCCTTCTCCCAAGGCTTCATGCCCAGCTGCTCATCTGTTACCTGTTCCAGCATTTGAGGCAAAACGTTGCGGTGGCTGCGCCACTCGGCGATAAATCCATTGATGTCAGTCATCTCATGGTTCTCCTTTGGTGGATGGGATGGGCCGATAGGTATAACGGCATCCCTCATTATATCGGACAGCAGGGGGCATTTCATCTTGGAGCCAGACAGAGCGGCACCGGCTCTGCATCTTGACATCCTGCAAGGGAACAATTAAACTGAAGATAAATGACTGACATTCATTCATATGCGGAAAGGATCGTGCTTCCCATGGATAAACGACAGCTGATTATCGATGCCGCCATTGCGGTCTTGCAGGAGAAGGGCATGGAAAAAACCAAAATCTCCGACATCGTGAAAGAGGCGGGAATCGCCCAAGGCACCTTCTATCTGTATTTCCCTTCAAAGCTGTCCGTCATGCCGGCGATCGCGGAAGTCATGGTCCAGAACATTCTCGTCCGGCTGCATGCGATCGATGACAGCGGCAGCGCCAGAGAGCAGCTGGACGGCATGGTCGAAGCGATCTTCGAGGTCACCGAGCAGCATCGGGATTTGTCCGCGCTGATCTACTCCGGCATCACCCAGACGGAGCATGTCCGGGAATGGGAAGCGATCTACGACCCGATTTACAAGTGGATCAACGGAAGGCTGGTCCAGTTCCAGGAACGCGGCGAAATACGCCCGTCCATCGCGACCGCTTATGCAGCCAAGCTGGTGCTCGGGCTTATCGAAACCGCCGCCGAGCAGAATTATTTGTACGCCGCTTCGGACAGCGCAGTCGTGGAGGAGCATGTCGCGGAGCTTAAAGCGTTTCTTGTCGCCGGGCTTGGAGTGAAATGACGGCTCTGCGTCTTTTCACAGCTAATTATGACTGACGTTCATTCATAAGGTGCTTTTATTCAGTAGCAGGACTTCATTTCATAGGACGATTCATTCGTTTTAACCTTTTTTCGTTTAACCGTTTCATTCCTATATGATTTCCTTCATCTCGAAAGGTGTGTCTCTCATGCATGCGCAACAAAAAAACAAACCCGCCAAGCCGCAATTAGGCTGGCTGTTCGTCGGACTGACCTGCCTTATGGAATGGATCTGGGTGTATGGCTTCCATACCGCGAATCTCCCTTGGCACTTCGTCCTGATCGCCGTTCTCATCGTCATCGACTTCTACTTCCTTTATCGGGCCTGCCAGTCCATCCCTACCGGCACCGTCTACGCCCTGTTCGCGGCAGCGGGAACCATCGGCACCGCTCTGATGGACGCCACCCTGTTCGGGGGCACCTTCAGCATCGCCAAAAGCCTGTTCATGATTCTGCTGCTGATCGGGATCGTCATGCTGAAGCTGGCGGACGGCAAAAGCGCCGATTCCTCGCCTAACAGCTGAAATAAACCGGCAAGCAGCCAATGGCCGGTTCAACCAATTTAGAAAGACAACATGGAGGTTATCATCATGGGTTGGATCTTTGTTTTCTCCGCAGCGGTCTGCGAAGTGACCGGAGTCGTAGGACTCAGCCGCTTCTCCAGGCGCAAAAGCTGGCTGAACGCCCTGCTGTTCGCCGGCGGCTTCGCGGCGTCGTTCATCCTGCTTTACGCTTCGTTCCAATATCTCCAGCTTAGCATTGCCTACACGGTATGGATCGGTCTCGGAACCTCTCTTGCCGTCGTGACGAACATGATCTTTTTCGGCGAATCGAAAAGCAGGATGCGGATGCTCAGCCTGCTGCTGATCGTAATCGGCGTGAGCGGACTGAAGGCCGTATCTTGAAACCGATTGAAAAAACCGGGAACGAGAGGACTTGTTCCGGGGGCTTCAATTGTTCTCGAGACCGTGCTGGTCTGATTACTTACCATCAAGGTTGAACATCCTATTTTTATTCGACTTCGGAGTTGCGGGACTCAAAGCTTGAATGCGATTTTATGAAGCTTTCGAGATTTTAAAAGCGAACTCCCATGTTGCAGTATTTCCGGAATAGCGGCCACGATTCTCGACGACGGTCACTTTCATTTTTTTCGTCACGGTGCCCTTGATAGCGGACAACTTGATTGTTGAGCTTCCTTTTCCGATGTCAGGAATCTTGTCCTGTTCCTCGACGTCCACTTCCAGCTTGATGGTTTCGCTGCCCTTTACTGTCAGCGTGACCGAATGGCCCTCCTCAATCTCCTTGCTGCCAGCCCGTGCTTCATACCGCCACTCGTTGCCGACATGATTGTTCTCGACCAGCTTCGCGCTTACGAAGGTGACTTTGACGCTTGTGGCTTTGGGGGCCGCCAATAGCGGTTGGGCGGTAAAAGCAACCAGGAGCAGCAGAGCAAGCAGAGCATTTATTCCTTTTCTCTTCAAGCGCATCTTCCTTTCCCTTTTGCCTAAAGAGTATACAGCATATATATGAATGATATAAATATATCCGTTAATGGATTCTTGGAAAGAACAATAAAATATGTACGCCGGAGGATTTCCTTTTTCGGAATCTAACTTGCAGCTATCAGCTCATCTTCGGGTTGGAACTTTTCGCTGTTTCCTGTTCAACACAAAAAAACCTTCCGAACGTTGTATGTCAACATACAACGTTCGGAAGGTCGGATTTACAACCCATAACTGCCTTATTGCCGGTTGATAATAATCAATTCGACGATTGTGTATTTTCTAATCCCAATTCACAGCCCTTGTATTTCGGTTGTAAGAATTCCGAATTGGACCCTAAGGTAAACTCCCGACTCTGCGCCGCCTTAAAACCTTCTCAGAGGCGCTGGCCTCAGCACTCGTCCGGCTTCGGCTTGCCGGCGTCGCTCGCCGTGCGGAAGCTTGATCCGCAGCCGCAGGTAACGGTGGCGTTGGGGTTGTGGATCGTGAAGCCGCCGCCCATGGCGCCTTCCTTCCAGTCGATCTCGAGGCCGCGCAGGTACTTGGCGCTGTCGTTGTCGACGACGACCTTTACTCCGTTGACGTCGAGCTCCTGGTCGTCGCTCTTCTGCTCGTCGTCGAAGCCCATGCCGTAGGAGAAGCCGCTGCAGCCGCCTTCCTTGACGCCGACGCGCAGGAACAGGTTCGCTGCTTCTTCGGCGGCGAGCATTTC
The DNA here is from genome assembly GCF_053345695.1 of Paenibacillus sp. D51F. NCBI lineage: Bacteria > Bacillati > Bacillota > Bacilli > Caryophanales > Paenibacillaceae > Paenibacillus > Paenibacillus sp. D51F. The sequence continues at coordinate 223,633 of NZ_JBKFAO010000007.1, forward strand.
TTTTATTTTATCCGAGGCCGTTTCACTGATCTCGATCATATCGTTTCATCCTCCTGTCAAAGCTGGCGATTGCTTTAAGTATACTCCTATTGCATCCGGGTCTCAAGCAAGCTGGAGCGGAAACAAGCGAGCGTCCGGCGCGCGGGCAATCAAGACGGGCATGAGCTTGAACGGAACAGCTGTCCACGGGCGCTTTACCTCATTACCGCGTCCGCCCAAGGCGGACAACCTGTCTCCATAACTCCCTTGAAATCCCTGATCTTTTGCCGTTTTCCTGTTGAAGCTTAACAACTCAAGGTTTATAATGAATACGATTTGTTTGCATACGACGCACGAATAAGTACTTTTTTTCACAAAGCAGGACGCTTGACCTGCAGCTTCCCGCAACAGCGGGCCGGACCCGCCGAGGTGACGCACGGGCCGCAGGAACCGGAACGGACAAGGAGGTCCCATTCATGAATATCATTACTCCGACGGAAGCCTCCGTCATGCAAGGCATCCGCGAGAAAGTAGCCGCCGGCGAGCGGCTGACGCTTGAAGACGGCGTCTTTATGTACCGCTCCGACGATCTGCTCAGCATCGGACAGATGGCCAACGAGGTCAACCTGCGCAAGAACGGCAAGAAGGTTTATTTCATCGATACGATGACGCTTTATTTCACCAACGTCTGCGAAGCCCACTGCGCCTTCTGCAGCTTCCGCAAGGATGAGGGGGACGAAGGCGCTTATACGCTGACGCCGGAAGAGATGATCCAATACGTCGATCAGCATATTACGCCAACCGTGCGGGAGTTCCATATCGTCGGCGGCCATAATGCCCATGTTCCCTTCCAATATTATGTGGATTCGCTCAAGGCGCTGAAGGAAAAATATCCGCATGTGACGCTCAAGACGTACACGGCGGCCGAGATCGATTTCTTCTCCCGCATCAGCGGCCTCAGCTACGAAGGCGTGCTGAGAGAGCTGCGCGACGCCGGCCTCGAATCCCTGACAGGGGGCGGCGCTGAAATCCTGTCGGACCAGTACCGCAAGAAGATGAGGGTCGAGAAAGCGGACGTGAGCCAGTATCTGGACGTCCACCGGACCGCGCATAACCTCGGCATCAAGACGCATACGACGATGCTGTACGGAGCCGTGGAAACCCACGAGCAGCGCATCCAGCATATGATGTCGATCCGCGAGCTGCAGGACGAGACGAACGGCTTCCTCGTGTTCATCCCTCTCTCCATGCAGCCGGCCAGCCCCAAGGCGGGCATCCGCCGCCGCAATTCGGCCTTCGAGGACCTCAAGACGATCGCGATCAGCCGCCTGATGCTGGACAACTTCAATCACATCAAGGCCTACTTCATCAATATCGGCCCTCAGCTGACCCAGGTATCGCTGGCGATGGGCGCATCCGATGTGCACGGAACGCTGGTCCGCGAGCGCATCAGCCACGCGGCTGGCGCCCTCACTCCGGAAGGTCTGTCACGAGAAGATCTGATCTGGTTAATAAAGGGTGCGGGACGCATTCCGGTTGAACGCGACACCTTCTACAATGAAGTCAAGGTATTTGAGTAAGAAGAACGGCTGGCGAGCATATTAGGTTCACCATCAGCTGAATTGTGAAACAAGGGTTGGGATATCATGAAACGTTTTGTCATTTTGGGCGGCGGCTACGGCGGCATGGCTCTGGCTCAGGAACTGCTTGACGGGGACATTCCGTCCGATACGATCATCGTCCTGATCGACCGCATGCCTTTCCAAGGCCTCAAGACGGAATATTACGCGCTGGCTGCCGGCACTTCGCCGGAGATCGAGCTGCGCGTCGCGTTCCCCAACGACCCCCGTCTGCTTATCACCTACGGTGAAGTGACGGGTATCGATCTGGAGAACAAGCACATCCTATTGGAAGGCCAGGATCCCGTGTCGTACGATTGGCTGTCGATCGGGCTTGGCTGCACGGACAACTATCACGGCATTCCCGGCGCGGAGAAATATTCCAGCAGCATCCAGACGTTCTCCGCGACGCGCAGGACGTACCGCAGGATCGGAGACGTCAAGCCTTACGGCCAAGTATCCATCATCGGCGGAGGCCTCAGCGGCGTCGAGATCGCGGCTGAGCTGCGCGAGAGCAGAGGCGATCTCAACATCCGCATCATCGACCGCGGACCGAGCATCCTCTCGGCATTTCCGACGAAGCTGAAGACGTACGTGTCGTCATGGTTCCTGGAGCATCATGTGGAAATGAGGGGCAACGTCTCCCTCAAGCTGCTCGAGGGCGGCATTCTGCATGACGGCAACTCCCCGGAGCCGATCTATACCGATGCGACGATCTGGACGGCCGGCATCCAGCCGGTCGATGTCGTCCAGGATCTCAATGTGCCCAAAGACAACCAGGGCCGGCTCGTCGTAAACGAGCTGCATCAGCTCCCGGACCATCCGGAAGTGTTCGTCATCGGCGACTGCGCCTCGGTGCCGTTCTCTCCCAGCGGACAGCTGGCGGGAGCGATGGGCAAGCAAGTGGCCGACGTCATGCAGGCCGTATGGAAAGGCCGCACGCCCAAGCTTGGACAGATCAAGCTCAAGGGCACGCTCGGTTCGCTCGGCAAAAAAGCCGGTTTCGGCCTCATGGGCAAGACGGCCATTATGGGCCGTGTGCCCCGAGTGCTCAAAACCGGCGTGCTGTGGCGCTCCAAAAATCATTTCGGCTAAGCTCTATAAATCGTCGATCAGCTTGTCCAGCGCGGCGCGCTCGGCGGCGCTGACGGCGATTTTTTCTGAGATGGCGGCTTCAAGCTCCTCGACGCTCCCGGCGCTCACGATCTCTCCATCCACCATGGCAAACGGGAACAAATAGCATTCGCCGCAGTTGCCGAGACAGCCGTATTCGATGACTTCAAGCTCGGGATCGAGCTCGTATTGCTTCATCAGCCGGTCGGTGCCGTGATGCATATTGCTGGAGCAGAATTCGATGATCGGTTTCAACATGATGTCGTTTCACCTCTTTGCTTTGCCGTCCATTTTCAATTGAATGGCTTTGTATTATAATAGATAAGAAAGGAGTTGATTGCAATGAGCGAAAACGCACAAAGCACGATGTATGATGAGGTACTGGACGTTCTTGACAAGCTCCGTCCCTTCCTGCAGCGCGACGGCGGCGACGTTGAACTCGTCGACGTGGAAGACGGCATCGTCAAGCTTCGCCTGATGGGCGCTTGCGGCAGCTGCCCCAGCTCCACCATCACGCTGAAGGCCGGCATCGAGCGCGCCCTGCTTGAAGAAGTCGAAGGCGTGCAAGAGGTCATGCAAGTCTTCTAATTGCCCGCATCCATCATCATCGCGATATACAGACGAGCGGCCGATCGCCTCCTTGGAGGCGATCGGCCGCTCGTGCTTTTGTCTCAGGGCTGGACCGGCTTGATGCTCGTGCGAATCGGATCGAAGCCGCCTGTCACATCGATGATGTTGCCGGTCAGGAAGTCCGATTGCGGCAGGCAGAGGAACGAAATGACCCTCGCCACGTCTTCTCCGGTGCCAGGCCGGCCGAGCGGCGAATCCGGATCTCTCATTCCGTCGACGTCGGCAATGGACTTCTCCTTGAAGTCGCCCCGGATATCGCCGGGACAGACCATGTTGACCGTTATGCCATGCTCGCCTTCCTCGACGGCAAGCGTCTTGGTGAAGGAGACGAGGCCGGTCTTGGCCGCCGCATAGACGGCGCGATGCGGCCACGCTCTGCCTTCCATCGCATGGCCGAACCCGAAATGGATGATGCGTCCCCAGCCGCTCTTGCGCATGCCTGGCAGCAATTTGCGGTCAAGCAGCATTGCGCCAAGCAGATTGCCATGAAGCAGGGAAATGATCTCCTCGTCGTCATAATCGGCGAATACTCTCCGCTCCCGGATGAACGGGCCGGCATTGTTCACCAGAATATCGACGCTTCCGCTCAGCTTCAGCGCCTCCTCGGCCAGCCTGCCCGTGTCGCCGGGGTCGGCGATGTCCGCTTCCACCGCGGTCGCGCGCACTCCGTATTGCTGTGCCAAGCGCCGAGCGAGCTCATCTGCCTCCGCCCCGCTGGAACGGTAGTTCAGGACGATATCGCATCCCAGCCGGGCCAGCTCAGCGGCCGCCCGTTTGCCCAGCCCTTTGGCGCTGCCCGTTATGAGCGCCGTTTTTCCATTCAGCTCCACGCTTCTCCTCCTTGCCTCGACTCACTTGCTTACGGCAGGCTTCAATAGAGACAAAGCATAATCGAACACGAGATGGACGGTTCCCGCCGCCATGTCCAGGCATTGGGCCAGATCCTCCATCTGGCTGTTGATATCCTCCAGCTTCACTTCGTCTCCGAAGTTGAGATGCAGCTGCATCAGATCGTCCTGCAGCTCGGAGTTCATGCTGTGGATCTCGACATTCCGCCTTTTCCGCAATCGGACGATCGGCTCGTCATATTGGTTCTTAAGATCCGTGAGCGGACCGGCAAGCCCCGGATGAAGCTTTTTATCCCGCATCCGGTGCAGCACCGTAAAGTAGGAGAACTGCCTCTTGAATTGCTCCGTTTCCAGTGACAGCATGTCATTGAGCAGCGTGCCCAGCTTGTCCAGCAACGCGAACAGCCGGATGAAGGCATTTTTGTCGAAATAGACGTAGCGCCTGTAATTCAGCCGTTCATCCGGGCCCATGTCCTCGACGCTGGAGCTCGTGACCATCGCGCAGAAGCGTGATGCCGCGTAGCAGCTCTGCTCCAGCTCATCAAGGGAAGCGATCAGGCCGATCGTCCATACCTCGTAAGTCCGCGCCTTATGATTGCGGTCCTTGCCTTCCTCCACGAGCTTGTGGAGAAGGGAGGCATAATCGGCCATCGCTTGGACCGCTTCGGCCATCTTGCCCTCAGGCTTGGCCGGCGCTTCCCCGAACAACATTCTCAGCATGGACCTTCCTCCTCCGGATTTTCTTAGCTTCTGTGCAGCAGAGCCAAAAACCTTCAGGCATTCAGGATTTAGGGAAATATTCCTTCCATCTGCCGTCGACCAGAGAAACGATATCCTCCCGAGGGAACAGCTCGTCCGGATACCCCGGCTTCATGCGGGCATCGATGACGATCGGAAGGCGGTAGGCCATATGATGGCGCCTCGCTTCCGAGAGGGCATAGATATCGTCCGCGGGATTGAACCGGGTGAATACCGTCCACAGGAACGGCGTCTGGGCCGAAGCGACCGTGCTGGCGTCATCGACCAGGACGATCAGCGGCCAGTCGGTTCCTTTCTCGGCGGCTCTCTCCAATACTTTGGACGCAAGCTCCGGATCCGAAGCATAGTCCGCTCCGGAGACGGTCAGGCAGCCGCGGCAATAAACCGCGATGTCGCTGATTTCGGCGATCGGGCCTTCCGTATACTCATGCGGCAGTTCACGCACTGGCTCGCCGACGCCCATCAGAAGCGCCTTGCTGCCATGGTTGAGCTTGCCGCTCGTGTAATCGAGCGTATCATGCGATGTGTTGTCGAAGACGAACAGGTCGGTCTCCGGGCGGAAGCGCTCCAAAATCGTCTCCAGCAGCACGTCGAAGCGGGACAGGTCGACCGGCTGGTCGGTCAGCATCAGGAACTTGGTCAGCGTCAGCTGGCCTTCGCCAAGAATGCGGAAGCCGGTCGCAAGCGCCTCGCGCGAATAGCTCTCCCGCACGACAGCGGCGGCCAAGGCGTGGACGCCGGTCTCCGCGTAAGCCCACAGATCCTTCACGCCAGGCATGGCCATCGGGAAAGCCGGGCTGAGCAGCCGCTGCAGATATTCCCCCAGGTAGTAGTCCTCCTGCCGCGGCTTGCCGACGATCGTCGCCGGGTAGATCGCATCCTTGCGGTGATGCACATGGCTGACATTGAATACCGGGAAATCATGCTGCAGGGAATAATAGCCGAAATGGTCTCCGAACGGGCCTTCGGGCCTGCGCAGATGCGGCGGCACGCTGCCGTGGATCGAGAACTCGGCTTCCGCCGGAATGCGGTGGCGTCCCAGCGGATCCTGGGTGACCGGAAGCTTGCTGCCGAGAATGAGCGATGCGATCATCAGCTCCGGCAGATGCTCCGGAACGGGAGCGATCGCCGAGGCGATCAGCGCCGGAGGTCCCCCGAGGAATACGCTTACCGGCAGCTCCTGGTTGTTCCTCTCCGCTTCGTGATAATGGAAGCCGCCGCCTTTGTGGATCTGCCAGTGCATGCCGGTCGTCGAGTCGTCGAAGATCTGCATGCGGTACATGCCGACATTATGCTTCTTCGGATGAGACGGATGCTCCGTATACACGAGCGGAAGCGTGACGAAAGGACCGCCGTCATCCTGCCAGCTGGTCAGGAACGGCAGCCCCTTCAGCGGGTTTTCCCTGCGGACGGCCTGCATGACCGGCGCAGCGCTGTTCGGAACGTTTTTGAGTCCTACCTTGAGCAGATCCTTCACCATGCCTCGCTCGCCCCATACGGCTCCGAGCGTTGGCGGCAGCAGGCGGTCCATCGCGCCGACGACCGTCTTCATCAGCTCCTCGGGCTTCGTGCCGAACGCCAGATCGACGCGGCGGGCGGTGCCGAACATATTGGTCAGGACGGGGAAGGTGCTGCCCTTCACGTTCGTGAACAGCAGGGCAGGTCCTTCCTCTTCGATCACTCGCCGGTGAATTTCCGCCAGCTCCAAATTCGGATCCACCGGAGCCTCGATGACGGCCAGGTCGTTGTCCTTGCGCAGCGCTTCTACGAATTGCCTTAGGTTTGCAAAAGTCATTGATCGGCTCCTAACGTCTCTTCCGGGCTTGGACACCCAGGTCTATAAGGATGGAGAACAAGATCGTAATGATGAGATTGTGGACCATATTGGTGAAGATGAACCATTGGTCGTTGCCGATGGTCGCGGTCAGCCATGCACCGCTGAAAATCTGGCAAATGACCAGAATGAACACCCAAAGGGCAGAGCGCGCGGCCGGGTCGGCGCTTCCGGCTTGCTTGCGGACATGAAGGAAAAGGCCGAGAAGCACGAAGAAAAGAATCAGTCCGGCGATCCGGTGGACGAAGACGATGCCGGTCGCTCCATTGATCTCCGGAACGAGCTCGCCGTTGCACAGCGGCCAGCCGAGGCAGCCCCCTCCAGAGTCGGTATGGCGGATGAAGGCGCCGAGGTAAACGACGACGTAACAATAGATCGCCGCAGATAAAACCCTGGTATACACGGAGCCTGGAAGCATCGATGCCGAGGCGGGATCATGCCCCTTGTCCATCCGCCTCACCCACAGGACGAGCAGCACCGTCGAGGCGACCGCAAGCAGCGAGATGCCGAAGTGGAGCGCCATGACGGGAGGGCTCTGGTACCAGACGACGGCAGCGGCGCCCATCAGCGCCTGCACGATCGTGAAGAACAGCGTCAGGCCGGCGAACCAGAGCGGCTCGCGGAAGCGGCGGTAGACCATCACGGTCATGACAAAGGTAGCTACGACGATGATGCCGACCAGTCCGGTCACGACGCGATGCGAATATTCTATGGCTGTCTCGAGGGTAAAGGCGGGAATGAACTTGCCGTTGCATAGCGGCCAGTCATCGCCGCAGCCCCTTCCGGAGCCCGTATTGGTCACGAGAGCGCCTGCAAGCAGGACGAGGAACATGCCGATGCTGGACATCCATGCAAGCAGGCGGTATAGGCGGGAGATCATCGTTTGTTAGTCACCCCTTCGATGGATACAACCCTCATTATAGCGGCAAAAAAATGCAAAAGCCATGTTGAAAATGTGACGATAATGGCATCATTCCGCGTCGGATCAGACATGATTTGTACAAGCATTCCGGCGTTATTTTGTCCCGCTGAAGCTGGCAGCTTGCATGCCCTTAACGGGGAATAAATAACGCATGCAGCATAAAAGCCCATCAGAGAGTGGCCCCTGATGGGCTGGCTGCCAAGCCGGGCTGCGCCGAGGCTTACAGCGCGGCAGATACTTCGATCGCGCGGCCGAGGAACTGCTCGATCTCGTCTCTCGATTTGCGCAGCTTGCTGACGAAGCGGATGACTTCCTTGCCTTCGCGGAAAGCGATGAAGCTCGGAATGCCGAGAATGTTCAGCTCGGAGCATAGCTCGGGCAGATCGTCGCGGTCGATCTCGATGAACTCGATCTTGCCCGCGTAGTTCTGCTCGATCTCCGGCATGAACGGATCGATGAAGTGGCAATCGGGACACCAGGTCGTCTTGAAGACAGCCACCGTGACGCCGGAAGAGGCGACGGTTTCGCGGAACTGTTCGTCGGTCGTTACTTTGCGCATGTCAATCACCCTTTTAGTATGGATTTACTCTATCGTACCGAGTTTGAACCGTTTTGTAAAAGTCCTGCCGCCTAGCCTCCGGGAGAATCATTATCGGGAACCGTGCGCTTCCGTCTCCCGGCGCCCGAAGCGGCGGACCAGAGGAAGCAGAATCTTGCGGAGAGCGCCAGGGAAGGAGCTTGCGTCGGCTTCCCTGATGACGCCGAGCGCGATGAGCAGGAACAGGTAGAACATGCCCATCACGGCGCCAGTGGCGATGGTGCCGGCAAAAAAGACGAGCTTGGAAGGGAGAATCGAGCCGAGCACGCCTCTGACAGTCATGTCGGTCCCGTAGCCTGCCCCGGCGGCGATGACGATCGTCAGCAGGTATGCAGGCCAGCGGCGGCCGAGCACGTTCAGCTTCACCTTGTTCTGGATCGCCCTCATATTCAGCCAGGTGATGATCATGAAGCAGAGCATGGAAGCGATGATGAAGCCATAGCCGCCCAGCAGCGGGCCGAGCGCCAGGCTGCCGACGATCTTGACGGCGTAGCCGATGATGGCGCTGATCATCGCCGGACGCGGATTGCCGAGTCCGAACAGGATCGAGTTGCTCGTCATCATCGTGATCTGGAAGATCGTGCCGATCGTCAGAGCGGCCACGACGCCGCTGGCGCCGGGATCCGAGAACAGCAGCCCGTTCACGGAATGCGCTCCAACCGTCAGCACCAGGGCGACAGGCACGCCGGTGAAGACGACGATGCGCATGACGAGCGAAGCCTGCTTGCGCACTTCATCCAGCCGTCCGACGGAATTGGCGGCGGATAGCACCGGAATGATCGACTGGCTGAGCGCGATCGCCAGAATCGGCGGGATGCCGGCGATCGACTGCGCGTTGAAGATGAGATAGTCGCGGATGCGGCTCGCCGTATCATAGGCGCTGTAATAGCTGTCCGTCCAACGGATGAAGAAGGTCGAGTCGATCAGATAGATGAACTGAACCGTCATCGCCGTGACGACGATCGGCACCGACATGGCGAAAATTTCCTTGTAGATGCTGCGCAGCCGCACCGGAGGAGCCGCCGCCTCGGACGCTGCCGCGCTCTCGCGGGCCGCCCGGCCGAGCGAGCGCTCCTCCTCCATGTCGGAGCGCTTCAGCTTGCGGGCGTAATACAGCATGACGAGGAAGGCGCCGATGCTGCCGAACACGCTGCCGAAAGTCGCGGCGGCGGAAATCCAGCGGTCCGTCCAGCCGAGATTGAGCACGATGAGCGCAAGTCCGATGCCGACGAGCACACGCGCGATCTGCTCGACGATCTGGGAAATGCCGCCTGCCGACATCATCTGCCTGCCCTGGAAGTACCCGCGCATCATCGCGATGATCGGGAACAGCAGCAGCGCCGGCGCGATCGCCCGGATCGATGAGGAGGCTTCCGGCGTGCGGACGAAGCTGGAGGCGTAATAAGGCGCGAATATGTACAGCAGCGTCGACAGCAGGACGCCGGTGACGGCGCCGAACAGCAGCGCGGCGCGGTAGATCCGCTGGGCTTCGCGCGGCCTTCCGAGCGCGTAGCGTTCCGAAACCATCTTGCTGATGGCGCTCGGAATGCCGGCCGTGGCGATGATGAGCAGGTATAGATAGACCGTATTGGCGATGCCGAAATACCCGTTGCCGGGTCCGGAGAACATATAATCCAGCGGAACCCGCTGGAACAGTCCGAGCACCCGAGCGATGAGCGCGGCCGCCGCCAGAATTAGAGTGCCCCGGATGAGGGAGTCTTTTTTGACCATGTTGTCGGGTTCCTTCTTCCTTCACGAATAATACGAATGACCCTGCTAGTGTACCACAAAACGGTTCCCCCCCACACCCGTCCATCCCGAATAGGCGCATGCGCTGCCGCGGCAAGAAAAAATCCCGCAGAGAATTCTGCGGGATCGATGGGCTCTGCTGCAGCCGGGTTTGCCCCCGCTGCTGGAACTATACGTTTTTAGGCGAAATCGGCTCCAGCGAAGGCACGCTTTGGCCGCGCACCGGAACAGCCGCTCCGGATGGTGCCGCCCATTTGACGGAGTTGGAGATGACCTTCAGCACGTTGGCATCGTAGTAAGTCGGATGCGTCTCGTGGCCCGGACGGAAGTAGAAGATCTTGCCTTGGCCGCGGTGGAACGTGCAGCCGCTGCGGAAGACGTTGCCGCCTTCGAACCAGCTGACGAACACAAGCTCGTCCGGAGCCGGGATATCGAAGTGCTCGCCGTACATTTCTTCCTGCTCCAGCGCGAACTGCTCCGGCAGGCCGGCTGCGATCGGATGCGCGGGATCGACGACCCAGATGCGCTCGCGCTCGCCGGCTTCGCGCCATTTCAGGTCGCAGCCCGTGCCCATGAGCTTCTTGAAGATTTTGGAGAAGTGGCCGGAGTGGAGGACGATGAGGCCCATGCCTTCCATGACGCGCTTGTGGACACGCTCCACGATGGCGTCCTCGACGCGGTCATGCGCCATATGGCCCCACCAGATCAGAACGTCGGTGTTGTTCAGGACGTCTTCGCTCAGGCCGTGCTCCGCTTCCTCCAGCGTTGCCGTCTTGATGTCGAGGCCGGAGTCTGCAAGCCCTTTGGCCAGCGTGTTGTGGATTCCGTCCGGATAGATGTTGCGGACTTCCTCATGTTCTTTCTCGTGGACGAATTCGTTCCAGATCGTCAGTTTGATCATTGATGGTGAACTCCTTTAAGTAGATATTGGGAAGATGGACATCAGAATGCGAGCCAGAGGATGAACAGGATGATCATGGCGAGCTGCAGGACGATCTTCACGGCCGTGCTCGACAGCAGGCCGACGACGGCGCCGATGCCGGACATGAAGGTGCGCTTCAGGATCGGTCCCGATACGGGCTCCTTGTCCATGACGATCTTGTACAGCTCCCCGATCATCGCTCCAGCCAGCGGGCCGATGATGAGGCCGAACGCCGGAATGGCGAACGGGCCGACGATCAGCCCGATCGTGCTGCCGACGACGGATGCCCGGGAGCCGCCGAATTTCTTGACGCCCCATGCGCTCACGGCGTAATCGGCGATGAACAGGACGACGACGATGAGCGTCTGGATCGTCCAGAACATCCAGCCGAACGGCGAGAAGCTGATGAAGAGGCCGTAGACGAAAAAGGCCGCGTAGATGGCGAGCGCTCCCGGAAGGATCGGATAGACCGTTCCGGCCATGCCGACAAGGAACAGGATGACGACGAGTATCCAGCCGATGATCGCTAGCGTCATCGCCGGCTCACCCTTTCAGCAGCATGTCGCGGATGACATGCGCGACTCCATGCTCGTTGTTGCTCAGCGTAACGGCGTCCGCCGCTTCCTTGACGGCCGCCTGGGCATTGCCCATGGCGACGCCGAGCCCGGCTTGGCGGATCGCCTCGATATCGTTGAGGCTGTCTCCGACAGCGACGGCCTGGGACATCTCGATGCCGAGCACGCCGCACAGCTCGCGGATGGCGGTCGCCTTGTTCACTCCGGCGGGATTGAGCTCGAGGTTCCACGGAGACGAGTTGGTGATCTCCAGCGAGCCCCAGCTCTCGACCTCGCGGCGGATCTCCTCGCGGATGGAGTCGTTCTCGGTATGATAGCCGAATTTGAGCCAGTGGAAATTATCGTAGCCGTCCGCCGGCTCGATCCACTTTTCCTTGTTGAAGACGCCCTCGACGGAGTATCCCCAGAACCAGGGCTCAGCATGCTGGACGGCAAGCCTGTGCAGACGCTTGATCTCCGAGGCGTTCATGAGCGTCCTCCGGTAGAGCACATGCGGCTTGCTCCAGATCTCGCTTCCGTTCACCGTGATCATCGGGGTGTCCAGCCCGAGCTGCTCCGCGAACGGCAAAGCTCCCTGGAAGCCCCTGCCGGTCGAGAAGCAGACGGTTATTCCCGCCTCCATCGCCCGGCGGATCCACTCCGCGTTCTCTTCGCTTATCGTCTGCTCGTCCGTCAGCAGCGTCCCGTCCATATCGAGGGCAAGCAGTTTGTAATCTCTCATATGTTCCTCCCTGCCAGATGGTGTTGCTTGATATTTTATCATATCGGACAAGGATTCCAAATGCGATTCAGCCGGCTGGATTCATTATACGCCCAGGCGCTGCGGCTGCGCGCCTGCCTATTTTGGCGCATCTGCATGGTATTTTGGCTACGGAGGCGCTCTTTCGGTTTCCGCAAATAAAAAAATCGATGGCAGACCGGCATCCAGCCGTCAGCCATCGATGAAAGAAAGAGCGGAACGAGAAGGCGAAATCCGCTCAGGCGGCTCCCTCCAGGCTTCTGCGCCTCCGCCGCAGCCGTCCCGCCATGAGGCCGTGCTTCGGCGAAAGGACGAATGCAGCCGCGAACAATGCCGCGGCAGCCGCCACGATGCAGCCGGCGATGGAAGCGTCCAGCCATACGGCGAGCAGGAAGCCCAGGAACGTGGAGAGCACGCCGCAAGCCGCGCTGATCGCGATCATCCTGCCGAGTCGGTCGGTGAGCAGATAGGCGGTGGACGGCGGGATGACGAGCAGTCCGACGACGAGAATCGCGCCTACGCTTTCGAAGGAGCTCACCGTCGTGATCGATACGAGGCCCATCAGCAAGTAATGGAACAGGGCGGCCGGAATGCCTAACGCCGCCGCCAGCAGCGGATCGAACGCGCACAGCTTGAACTGCTTGTAGAACAGTCCGATGACGGCGAGGATCAGCGTCAGCGCTCCCCCGAGCAGCCATACGGAGCGCGGCCCGATGCCGACCCCGCCGATCTCGAGCGTATTCCAGGCCGCATAAGCGATCTCCCCGTAGAGGACGCAGTCCAGGTCGAGGTCGACCTGCCTGGCGTTCAGGCTGATGAGCACGACTCCGATCGCGAACAGCGAAGTGAAGATGACGCCGATCGAGGCATCGCTCTGGATTCCCCGCTGGTTGAACCATTGGATGAGAAAGACGCACAGCAGCCCCATGAAGGCAGCGGCGATGAGCATCAGGATCGAATCCCGCGATCCGCTGAACATATAAGCGATGACGATTCCCGGCAATACGGAATGGCTGATGGCATCTCCGATCAGAGCCATGCGGCGCAGGATGAGGAAGCAGCCGAGTACGGCGCAGCTCACGGCGGCCAGGGAGCCGGTCAGCAAAATCCAGAAATCCATCATGTCAGCCGGCCTCCTTTGCCTTGCTTGCAGACGTTGGCTCCAGGCTGCGCCGCATGCCCCTGCGGGTCAACGAAACGACAACGAGGCCCTTGCGGCTGCCGAAGGCCACGGATAAGAGAAAGATCGCCGCTGCCGCCAGCACGCTGACCGGGCCGGTCGGCAGCTGATTCACTTGCGAGCTGATCCACGCTCCCAGCAGGCCGCTGACCGTCCCGAACAGCCCTGACAGGAAGATCATCCGCCCGAGCCGCTCCGTCCAGAAGCGGGCCGATACGGCCGGGGTGATGAGGAGGGCGGCGACGAGCACGACCCCGACGGCCTGGATGCCGGCGACGACGGCCACGACGACGAGCGCCTGCATCAGAAAATCCAGCAGCCCTGTGGGGAATCCCGCTCCCCTGGCGAAGGCGGGATCAAACGAAAGAAGCTTGAACTCCTTGAAGAGCAGCGTGCATACGGCAGCCAGCAGCAGGCAGACCCCGGCCATAAGCCGCACGTCGCTGCCCACCATGGAAGCCGCCTGGCCGAACAGGAACTTGTCGAGGCCGCTCTGGCTCCCGTCTCCGCTGTGCTGGATCATCGTCAGCAGCACGATGCCGATTCCGAAAAACGAGGAAAGCACGATGCCCATCGCCGCATCCTCCTTGATGCGCGAGCGCGAGGTGATGAACCGGATCGCCAGCGTGCCGGCGATGCCGGCCGCCACGGCGCCGAGCATGAATACCGGCAGCGACTTGACCCCCGTGAGCAGGAAAGCGACGCAGATGCCGGGAAGCGCGGTATGGGCGATCGTATCGCCCATCAGGCTCTGCCGGCGCAAGTAGGCGAAGCAGCCGATCATGCCGCTGCTCAGACCGAGCAGCATGCAGCCGAGCGCGATCCAGCGCAGGTTGGGATCTGAGGCCAGCGCCTCGATGGAAGCCCATAACCCCGTCATGGCCGCCCTCCTCCATGAAGGGTAGGGACGGCTTCCTGCCGCGGAGCCGGATCTGCCTGCCTCGGAGCCGGTTCAGCCTTCCGCGGAGCCGGATCAGCCTGCCTCTCGCTGGCCGCTGCGGCAGCGCCTGCCCCGGCAAATCCAATCCGGCCTCCGTACGTGCGATGGAGGTTCTCTTCCGTGAAAGCCATGGCGGTAGGGCCGAATGCCTGGACCGTTACATTCAGGAGCAGCACGGAATCGAAATATTCCGGAACGGTAGCCAGATCATGGTGAACCACGATGACCGTCTTTCCGTCCGCGCGCAGCTTGCGGAGCAGTTCGACGATCGCTTTCTCGGTCGCCGCGTCGACGCCGGCGAACGGCTCATCCATGAAGTAGAGATCCGCATCCTGCGCCAGCGCCCTCGCCAGGAACACCCGCTGCTGCTGGCCGCCGGACAGCTCGCTGATCTGGCGCTCGGCGAATGCCTCCATGCCGACTCCCCTCAGGCACTCAAGAGCGATGGCCCGCTCCTTGCGGCCCGGACGGCGGAACCAGCCCAGCCGCCCATACCGTCCCATCATGACGACATCGAGCGCATGCGTCGGAAAGTCCCAGTCGACCGACTCGCGCTGCGGCACGTATCCGATCCGCTTGCGGGCGGCATCGATGGTCTCGCCGAATGCCTTCGCTTCCCCTCCAAGCGCCGGCGTAAGGCCGAGAATGCTCTTGATCAGCGTCGACTTGCCGGCTCCGTTCGGTCCGACGATGGCGACAAGCTCCCCTTCCGGAACCGCAAACGAAACCTCCCGCAGCACGGAACGGTTCCGGTAAGCCGTGCTCAGCCCTGCCACTTCGAGGACAATGCGCTTCCGCTTGCCCGCATCTCGAATGCCGTTATCGGCTGCTGCCTCTTCGTATACGTTCATAATTCGCTCTCTCCCTTCAAAGCTTCTGCGATCGTGTCGACATTATGGCGGAACATGCCGATATACGTTCCTTCCGGAGTTCCCTTCTCTCCCAGCGCATCGGAGAACAGCTCGCCCCCGATGACGACCTTATGGCCCATCCGGCCAGCCCCTTCTATGACCGATTCGATCGACTTTCGAGGAATGCTCGATTCGACGAAAACGGCGGGAATGTCGTTGTCGACCAGAAAATCCCGCAGCGCGGCGACATCCTTCGATCCAAACTCCGATGCCGTGCTCATTCCCAGCAGCCCCTTCACCTCCAGCCCGTAGGCCCGGCCGAAATAGCCGAAGGCGTCGTGGGCGGTCACGAGCACCCGCTGCCGCTCCGGAATCGAAGCGAGCTTGTCGGACGCATACTGATGGAGGCTCCGCAGCTCCGCCAAATAAGCGTCGGCCCGTTGCTTATAGGCCTGGGCATGCTCCGGATCCTTCGCCGCAAACGTATCCCGGATCTTCTCCACCGCATGCATCCACAGCTCCGCATCGAACCAGACATGAGGATCCGGGCTGCCGGGCTGGGTCTCCATCACCATGCCCTGCGGAATCCCGTCCGTGACGGCGACAACCGTCCGGGATCGGCCGAGCTTATGCAGCACCTCGGCCATCTTTCCTTCGAGATGCAGGCCTCCGTACAGGACGATGTCCGCTTTGTCGAGCTTGACCATGTCCCCATGCGAAGCCTTGTACAGGTGGGGGTCTACGCCCGGTCCCATCAACGCCGCCACGCGCACCCGATCCCCGCCCACCGCCTCGGCCGCATCCGCGATCATTCCCGTCGTAACCGTCACGGCCAGCTCGCCCCCGCTCGCCCCGGTTCCGGCATCGCCGGCGCCCGAACAGGCCTGGGCAATCATGAGCACGGACAGAAGCAAGCCTGTCAGAGCCAGCCTTTCCCATTTCCATCTCCATCTCCCTGCCTTCAAATTCCTCTCCCCCTCGACGGCACAAGCCTTCGTTGTTGTTTTCTTCAGTTGGGCTTAAGACTTATTTTTTATAGTATACAATAAAGTTTCCATAGTGCAACATATTTTTGTTATACCAACAGATATTCCGGCACATGAAAAAAAGCACTCCTAAGGAGTGCTTGGATACGAAAAACCTTTTATTTATCAAGTCATTTTCCGAATGCAAAAATGTTTACTTCCGAACCACTTCAAACCTTCCTGACATGGGTCTTGTCAAAGTCCGCCGTATCGAACCAATCGCCGGTCGAAGCCCAGGTCGCATCAAGCGGAATCCATTTGCCGCCTTCGTCCGCCAGCTTGACCTCATTCCAGGCATGGCTGCCGAACCCTCCGCGGCCGTCGGCTCCAAGGCCCGTCACGACCCGGACTTCCAGTCCGGCCGAACGCGCCATGACCGCGTACAGACGAGCCGTATCGATGCACACGCCCTTGCGGGACTTGAACGTCTCCTCCGGCGTCTGCTCTTTCCATATGCCCTTGGACGTGTAATTGTCCGCCTTGTCCCAATCATAGGCGATCCGCTTGCCGAGCCATTCGTAGAGAAGCTCCGCCTTGTCCCGGTCACTGACTGCACCGGCTGTGACCTGCCTTGCGGCGTCCCCGATATCGGCCGGAATGTTGGAGTCGATGATCTCGTATCTCCGCTGCAGTACCTGCTGGAACTCACTGCCGACCGCTTCCGTAATGACCGGACCGCTGCCTTCGAGCAGCCCTCCGGCAACCGGCTGCAGCAGCTTGTCCGCTGCCTGGCGGTAGACCGGAGAGCTCTCGATGTTCCCGGCCAAGGGAGCTGTTGGAAATACCGATACATAGAGAAACAGAAGAGCAAGCAGCACGAGCGAGCGGCCGACCCCGTGCAGGCCGCCGATGACGGCTCCCGCAGCCCGGTTGGCCGAACGTCTGCTGCCGGCTCCGGCCTCTTCCCCGACTTCCTCTGCTGTACGGGCAGGATAAGCCGCGGCTCCGAACGCTCTCCACGCAAGAGGAGTCAAGGTCGACAGCAGCAGGCGAAGCAGCGCATAGCCGATCAGAAACAAGACGCCGAAGCGAAGCAGAGGCAGGTCCCTCACGCTTGTAAGGAAGGTATACCAGGCCTGCTCCAGGCCGGCCATCTCTTTCTGCGGAAGATGGACATGGGCCTGAAGCCAGCGGCTGGCGGGAGAGGAGAGCAGCTGCGCCAGCTTGGCCGCTCCGGCCAGAGCCGCGATCAGCAGCACTCCTTCCCAGATGAAATGAAACAGCCGCTGCGAGGAATTCCTCGCCCCTCGTCCGAATCCTTGAAGCAGGGAAACGGCGATGACAAGCAGCACGGCAAGCGATACCGGCTCCATATCAAGGAGCGGCTGAAGACTGTTCTGGATGATGGCCATAGACATGTGCATGCCCCTCCCTTGTTGTCCTTTTACGTCGAAGTCCTATCGTTCTCTGCGGCAAAGAGCATCCGCTCTCCCTGCTCTCGCCGTCCCCCCGGCTACTTTCCTCGGGCGCCTTCGATCAGCGCTCTGATCGTGCCGTCTATGCTCCATGTTCCGAGCGGAGCCCCCTTGAACGACACATTCACCTTATCCTCGCCCTTCTTTCCTTTGAGCTCCAGATTGTCGGTCTTGACCGTGTAGGTGCCGTCGCCGTTGTCCATGTACTCGGCGCTGCCCGCTTCCCCGGCCATGGCGGTCACCGCCTGATCGCGGACCTTGCCTCCGAGACCCTTCAGATCCTGCAGGTTGTAGCCGCTGTACAGCACGAGACCGATGACGATGACCGCCGCAAGCGCCCATTTCGCCACTGTCCGCACGATGCCGATGACCAGCAGCAGGATGACGAGTCCTACCGCGAGCACAAGCCAGTTCTCCTTGAAAAAAGTGCTCCATGTCTCATAGTCGTAACCCAAGCTATCCATGACGCGCCATGCCCCCTGTCGCATATCCGCGTTCCCCGGGCCGGCATCCGGCCCCGCGGTCAATAGTCCCATTATAACCGACGCTGCCGGGAGCGTAAACGCGGCCGGAGAGGCGGCGATAAAGCATATCCTGTCCCGCAAGGGCGTACAAGTAGTAAAGTCCTGAACAAGCCGAGTCCGCAAGCCTGAAGGAGGGCAACAACGTGAGAACCGCCATGTGGCTGTACCTGTTTTTATTCGTCGCCTTTTTCGATCTGCATGCCCAGTACCCCATCCTGACTCCGTACGCCGTCTCGCTGGGGGCCGCGCCTTCGTTCATCGGGCTTATGATGGGCATGTACTCCCTCACCCATCTGCCGGGCAACATCATCGCCGGCTTCGGCATCGACCGCTTCGGCAGCCGCATGTTCATCGTGTTCAGCCTGCTAGGAGCCGGCGTCATCCTCCTGCTTCAGGCTCAGGTCACGAATCCATGGCAGCTGCTCGCTCTCCGCTCGATCAGCGGTTTCGTCCTGGCTTTCCTGTCCCCTGCCTGCAGCGCCTTGCTGGCCAGAATGGCGACGGACGCTCTCCAGCAGGGCAAGCTGATGAGCGGCAGCGGCTTCGTCCACACGCTCGCGTCGGTCGTCTCGCCCGCGGCGGGGGCTTTTCTTGTAGCCCGGATCGGCTTCTCCAGCGCCTTTTACCTGCTGGGCTGGATTTTGATCGGCACCAGCATCTGCGCGCTTCTGTTCATCCGCGACCGCAAGGAGACGGCCATGCTCCCGGCGGGTCCCCGGTCCTTGAGCCACGCTCCGCCAAAAGCCGCGCTCGCTTCGGTTGCGGCCGTCCCCGCCGGCGATTCCACAGGCTTCCCGTGGATCGTCTTCCTGCTTCCCGTCGCCATCAGCTGCTCGCAAGGCATTCTCAGCTTCGAGCTCCCGCTCATGTCCACCACTTCCGAGGGCATGATGCGTACCGGATGGCTGTTCTCGGTCGTAAGCGCGGGAGGTCTTATCACCCTGAGCATGCTGTTCCTGAACCGCATTCCGGCTTTCCGCCGCACGCTCTGGGGCGCTTTGCTGCTGGCCATCGCCTATTTCGGCATCGCAGCCGGATTCAACGCCCCGCTCGTGTCGCTGCTTCTCGTCGTCGGCATGGCCAAAGGCGTCATCTTCCCCGCCCTCTCGACGCTGCTCATCGAGCTTAGCGGAACCGAGCGCTACGGCCGCACGTTCTCGATCCTGTCGATCGCCTTCTCCATCGGAGCTTTCCTCGGGCCTATGATCGCGGGCCAGGTCCGGCATTTCGTCTCGCCCTACTATATTTCCTTCGTCTTCCTCATGCTCGCTCTCGCCGTGCTTCCCTTCCACGGAGGGGGAGGCCGGAACCGGATTCCTGCAGCGCCATCCGCCCAATTGCCGAGGACTGGGTGAATGCACAGGGCGCGCACCATGCAGGTACATACATTGAACAATGTCTGACGGACCGCCAGCTCGTTGCCCGCGGGCCGGCGCCCGGATGACCTCACCAAGCAGCAAAGGGGTGACCAATACAATGTCTTATGTCGAAGGTGCAGGTGTAGGCTATGCTCCCGTAGGCGGAGTGGGAGGAGTCTGGACTTCCACTGGCGCAATCCTCGTTCTGTTCATCCTGCTCGTTATCATCATCAGCAGCTTCTGCTTCTAATGATATGAGAACTGGTTTCCCGCTCTCGTAAAACTTGAGGCCTGCCGAATTCGGCAGACCTCCTTTTTTTGTGGAAAAGACAAACGAGCAGCGTTGAATAACCGGCGGTCCAAGGTTAATCTTAGTGGATAAGGAGGCGATTCCCGTGGAAGAAGCCGTCATCATCGTCGAAGGCAAGAACGACCGGAGCCGCCTCCGGCGCGTGCTGTCGGAAGAAGTTCCGATCCTGTGCACCTTCGGCACTCCGGGCTCGAAGCAGCTGGAGACGCTGCGCAAGCAGGCCGGCGGCAGCCAGGTCTACATCTTCACCGACAATGATTCATCCGGCCGGCGCATCCGCGGCATCCTGCGCGATGAATTCCCGGACGCCGAGCATATCTATACCCGTCGCGGTTATCCCGGCGTCGAAGGAACTCCCGAGGAATATTTGCTGGAGCAGCTTCTCAAGGCAGGCTTCGAGTCCGAGCTTATCTTCCCCGATGCGGGACCGGAGCCGCGATGGTCCAAAGAGGACGGGCTCTAGGAACAAGAGCCATGCCGGAGCAGTTGTCCCTCCCCTCGTTAGCGATTCGGCCAGCTTCCATCGGAATCGGCAGGAGCTTCGCTCTGGCGCAAGGCGCCCTGCCTCTTCGGCTTGCTCTTGCCGGCGGCTTTTATCGTGGCCGGCTACGCAGGTTCCAGCGATTGGAGGAGCGGCGGCTTGCCGAGCTGTCTTAGCTGCAACGGGCTTGCTGAGCGGCTTTGCCCTTCCCAGCGGCCAGTGCGGTCCAGCGCATGGCTGGCTCGCTCCTGCCCCGCTGCATGGCCAGCGAAGGCGGGCCGCCGCATCCGGAAAAGCGTCAGCGGTCGCCTTTGAAGCCTGGTTCCTGCAGCGGTATCCGCCAAGTTCAGAGGAACCGGGGTTCAACAGCGATTGGAGGAGCGGCGGCTTGCCGAGCGGTCTTGAGTACTTGAGCGCAGCGGGCTTGCCCTTCCCCGCGGCCAGCGCGGTCCAGCCGCATGGCCGGCTTGCTCCTGCCCCGTTGCATAGCCAGCGAAGGCGGGCCGCCGCATCGGGAAAAGCGTCAGCGGTCACCTTTGAAACCGGGTTCCTACCGCTTTGTCACCAAGTTCAGAGGAACCCGGGTTCAATAGCGATTGGAGGAGCGGCGGCTTGCCGAGCGGTCTGGGCACTTGAGCTCAGCTGGCATGCCGCAGCGGGCTTGCTGAGCGGTCTTGAGCACTTGAGTGCAGCGGGCATCCCGCAGCGTTATCAAGCCTAGCTGCAGCTAGCTTGCTGAAGCGGCCAATGCCTTTCCCAGCGGCCAGCGCGGTCCAGCGCATGGCCTGCTCGCTCCTTCTCCCGCTGCATAGCCAGCGAAGGCGGGCCGCCGCATCCGGAAAAGCGCCAGCGGTCGCCTTTGAAGCCGGGTTCCTACCGCGTTGCCGCCAAGTTCAGAGGAACCCGGGTTCAACAGCGATTGGAGGAGCGGCGGCTTGCCGAGCGGTCTTGAGCACTTGAGCAGTCTTGAGCACTTGAGCGGTCTTGTGCACTTGAGCGCTCTTGAGCACTTAAGCGCAACGGCCTTGAGCACTCAAGCTTTGGCAGCAGCTAAATCTGAAGCAGCGCAATGACCGCCGTCACCGTGCCGATGCTCAATATCGTAGAGAACAGCACCGCCTGCGAAGAGAACTCCGGCTCGTTGTCGAACTCGACCGCCAGCAGCACGCTGCTGAGCGAAGTCGGCACCGCCGAGCTCACGATGAGCGCCTTGGCCGCAAGGCCGTCGATGCCGAGCAGCCAGACCGTCAAGGCGGCCAGCGCCGGGCCCGCCGCCAGGCGAAGCGCCAGGGAAAGCCCCAGATCCGCCGTCTTCCCCTTGCCGCTGCCGCGCTTCATGCTCCCGAGCTGCACGCCGAGCGTCAGCAGAGCCGTCCCGATGAAAGCATTCGCCACATAATCGAGCGGCGTCGCGAGATAGACCGGAATGCCGACACCGAAGCCGCGCAGCGCAAAAGCGAGCGGGATCACATAAATGACCGGCTGCGACAAAATCGTGCGCCGGATGTCGCGGAAGCTGCTTTTATGCGCATTGACGCTGTAGATGCCGTATGTGTTCGGAAGCAGCGACTGCATCATCATGATCAGCACCTGGATCGACAGCGTGAACGGATTCGCAGCGAAAGCCAGCTGGTTGAGCGGAATGCCGTAGTTGGCGCTGTTGTAGAACAGCACGCTGTTGCGCATCGCCGCCTTCATGCCCCCCTGAAATCCCCTCAGCCTGATCACGATCTCCACAAGCGCGTACTGGAACGCCATGAACACGCCGAAAAACAGCAGCACCTGGCCGATCAGCGAAAATGGAATATCG
Organism: Paenibacillus sp. D51F; assembly: GCF_053345695.1. Classification (NCBI taxonomy): domain Bacteria; kingdom Bacillati; phylum Bacillota; class Bacilli; order Caryophanales; family Paenibacillaceae; genus Paenibacillus; species Paenibacillus sp. D51F. The sequence goes on from NZ_JBKFAO010000007.1 coordinate 245,814, forward strand.
GTCGTGTACAAAAGCTTGAAGATGACTGCCGGAGAAAAGAGATAAAAGTTCAGCTTGGACAGCGTACGGATGTCCAGCACGAATATCCGCTGCAGCACGACCCCGATCAGGATCATGACGCATAGCGGAATGATGTTATGCAGCAGGATCGAGCCGAGCAATGCCATGAGTGCCACTCCTTCCCTCATGTCCAAAAAAAATTCCTGCAATTTCTTGCAGGAATGGACAACCTGTCTGCCTCTCGGAAGAGGCTTTATTTTTTGAGCAAGCTTTTGACGGCTGTCACGATGGAATCCGCCTTTTGGTCCGGTGTCATCGATTGATCCATGCCGCCGGTAATGTATTTGCGTATATTGCCCTTCTTGTCGATCAGCGTGAACACGTCGTTATGGCTGTAATTGCCATCGGTATCCTTGAGCAGGGACAGGCCGTAATCCTTGACCAGCTTGGCCGTGGCCGCTTCGTCCGGATTGCGCAGGAACAGCCAGCCCGCAGGGTCGGCATGGAACTTGGAGGCGAAGGTCCGGATGGCCTCGGGAGTGTCGCGCTCAGGGTCGAAGGTGATGGACATCAGCTCGACTTTGTCGCCGAACAGCCCTTCCTCCTTCAGCTTGTCCTGCACCTTGGACAGAATGAAAGTCGTAGCGGGACAGACGTCCGGGCAATGAGACCAGTAGAAATAAGCGACGCGGACTTTGCCGTCCGAATCGGCAAGCTTGACTTCCTTTCCGTCTTCCAAAGCGTTCTGAAGCGTGAACTCAGGCGCAGGGCTGTTTTGCGGAAAATTGACGGCTTGCGTGCTGTCGGCCCGGCTTGATACGAGCAGGTAGATGCCCATGGCGGCGCAAAGCGCGAACAAGGCGATTTTGAAAGCATGCTTGCGGATGAATGGCAACGTTTACCTCTCCTCTTATGTAAGTAAAGCCTGTCCGGGCGGACAGGCATGCAAGACGATCAAGGCAGGATGCTTGAAATGAACGCCGCGCCAGGCTCTCTGTACGTGTTGGCGATCATGAGCAGGAAAACGACAAGCAGGTAGTTGACGGAGATGAGGAAATTGACCTTGGCCCATTTCTCTGTCTCCTGTGCGGTTTTCGCGCGCATGCCTGTCAAGGTGTGAGCGAACCAGATGACGGTAAGCAGCCCGGAAACCCACAGGAACCATTGGCCCGTGTAACCATAGGTGTAGAGCAGGATTACGGTCGGAATGAGCAGCAGCACATAAGGAATCATCTGCAGCTTGGTCCGCTTGATGCCTTTCACGACCGGCAGCAGCGGATAGCCCGCAGCGCGGTATTCCTCTACGCGGCGAATCGCCAGCGACCAGAAGTGTGCCGGCTGCCAGAGGAATAGGAAGGCGAAGAGCAGCCAAGCTCCGGCATCCACTTGGCCGGTGACGGCGCAGTAGCCGATGACCGGCGGCATCGCTCCCGATACGCCGCCGATGGACGTGCTCCAGGTCGAGCTCCGCTTGAGCCAGATCGTATAGATGACGATATAGACGAACCAGCCTAGCAGTCCCAGCCAGCCGGATAGAACGTTCACCAGGGTAAACAGCACGGCAAGGCCGGCAATTCCGAGAATGATGCCGTAGGTAATGACGAAGCCCGGCTTCAGCCGCCCTGTCGGCAGCGCGCGGTTGCGTGTCCGCTCCATCTTGAGGTCGAGCTCGCGGTCCCAGTAATTGTTAATGACGCAGGCAGAAGCCATCGTCAGAGAAGTTCCGATCAGCATCCATAGCAGCTTCAGCCAGTCGATGCTCCACTGGGAAGCTACCCAGAATCCTCCAAAAGCCGCAAAAGCGTTCATGCGAACGATTCCTGGCTTGGTAAGGGCAATCAAGTCTTTCCACACAGTCGTGCGCCTCCTGTTTTTGGAGCGCAAAAGCGCATCGCGCCTAAGGGCTTCAGTAGTCAACGGTACTAATGATACCGAAAATGAATGCTTGTGACAATGTAAGGAAAGGCAAGTTCATGAATTCGACATGTCAATGAAGACTATTTGTTGACGAATGCTGCCGGGCCTTGCCTCCCAGGGCTTGCCTCGCCTTTCATTTTCAAGTCGAAAACAGGCACATCTCGCGGTCCCCGGCATACAGTAAGGTGTGGTCAGGAGCCCAGGCGGGAGGGCACCGCAGCAACAGCAGGCCGCAGGCTCCCGCAAAAGGAGCGTGAACAGGAATAATGGCTGTCATCAAGACCAACGATGCGAACACCAGGCTGCTTGCCCGGCTGATGCGGGCGGAAGCGGAAGGCGAAGGCGATCTCGGCATGCTGATGGTGGGCAACGTCGGCGTCAACCGGATACTTGGCAATTGCCTCGATTTCCGCAATATACGGTCCATTCCGGACATGGTGTACCAGAGTCCCGGAGGATACGAGGCGGTCCAGAAGAGCTACTTCTATCAGAAGGCCAGGGACAAGGAAATCCGGCTGGCCAAACGCGTCATCGGCGGGGAGCGCCAGCATCCTGCCAGCAACGCCCTATGGTTTTTCAGGCCGTCGGGAGATTGCCCCGATACTTGGTATGACCAAAGTAACACCGGGCGCTTCAAAGCGCATTGCTTCTTCGCGCCGACCCCCGGCGACTGCCCGGACGTGTACTGACCGAAATCAAGCATCTATCCAGAGAGAGCGGGGAAACCTTTCATGTCGAATGCTTATGACTTCGATTACTATCGTTCTTATGGCGCCTACGGCCATCCTTCCGTCGGCGGAGCCGGCGCGGGCTATGGCCATCCTTCCGTCGGCGGCGCCGGCATGGGCTACGGCCATCCTTCCGTCGGCGGCGCCGGCATGGGCTACGGCCATCCTTCCGTCGGCGGCGCCGGCACGGGCTACGGCCATCCTTCCGTCGGCGGCGTCAATGCCGCCATGTACAGCCATGACGGCATGATGATTCCGGGAGCCGCCTTCATGCAGATGCCTCCGAACGTTCCGAGCGGATCCGTCATCACGCCCAATGCCGGAACGATCACGACCGTGCCGGCCCGCGAGGAATCGTATGTCGAGAACATCCTTCGCTTGAACCGCAGCAAGATGGCGACGTTCTATATGACTTATGAGAACAACAAGGAATGGAACGCCAAAATTTTCCGCGGCGTCATCGAGGCGGCAGGCCGCGATCATATCATTATCCGCGATCCCGCCACGAATATGCGCTATCTGCTCCTGACGCTGAATCTCGACTATGTCACCTTTGACGGTCCGATCGCCTACGAGTATCAGTTCCAAGGACAGACGATCTCCAATCTGACGCCTGAGACGGAACGCTAAGCCAAAGGCTGGCGTCCAAGCGACGGCTTGAACGTCCACGCATGGATGCGGGAACGCCCCCCGGCGACCATCCCGCCAATGCCAAACCATGGGGAACGCTCCGAGAGGCGTTCTTCTTGGCATGCCCGCGCTTCCTCCTCCGAGGCTGCCGGCCAAATTTCGACGAACAAATTCGGCTGATCCGTACCCTCGTATAGAGATACCCGCACCCCGCCTTCAGCCAGCCGCCCGATAAAGGCCAGGTAGTCCGCACGGGCTTCCTCCTCGATGCGGTATTCAACCATCAGAGCATAGGCATTCATTCCGTTTCCTCCTCGCGACATCAAGTTTCTCCATCCTAGCATGACCCGGGCTCTCAGCCCAAGCCCGACATAAGAAACCATCGACGAGGGCATAATGGAAAGACCGGGAGCGGGGGCGTTTAGGCCGTCTAGGCCGCTTCCAAAGCCATTTGAAATCTTCAGGAGGTGCTTGGACTGGATACAGGAACGCATCTGGTCGCCGGACTGGGACTCGCCGGGCTGTCGACCGTCGATCCGGCCGTCGCGGGAAACCCGAGCCTGTTCGCGGCCGTCCTGGCGGGCACGATCATCGGATCGCAGGCTCCGGATCTGGACGGCTTCCTTCGGCTCAAAAGCAATGCCGTCTATATCCGCAACCATCGCGGCGCCTCGCATTCCCTGCCCGCCGTCCTCATCTGGACCACACTGATCACGGGAGCGATCGCTTGGGCTTATCAAGGCACGCTGCCGTGGCTGCATCTGGCCGGGTGGGTGCTGCTCGCGGTATCCGCCCATGTTTTCTCGGATTGCTTCAATACCTACGGAACCCAGGCTGCAAGGCCCTTTACGGCCAAATGGATCTCGTGGAACATCATCCACATTTTCGATCCGACTATTTTTGCCGGCCATGCAGCCGCTTTGCTGCTCTGGGCTTTCGGAGTCTTCCAGCCGCAGCTCATCTTTCCGGTGTTGTACGGACTGCTCGTGGTCTACTACGTCTGGAGAACGCAGGTCCATCGAAGCGTGGCGCGGAAGCTGCCTTCGCTGGACGATTCCCATGCTGAAGGGGATAGCTATATTCTCATCCCGACGATAACGCTGAACAATTGGAATGTAGTCAAGCGGCATGAAGACGGAAGCTTCATGATCGGCGACTTGCGCAACGGCGAGCTCAAATGGTCCGGCAGCGCGCGCTGCATGGATCATCCCGCGATAGACCAGTCGAAGTTCGACGCATCCGTCAAAGCGTTCCTGTACTTCTCCTCGTTCGCCTGCTCCGAGGTGCTGGAGCATTCGTACGGCTACGAGGTGCGATGGTTCGACGTGCGCTACCGCCATCGCAAGCAGTACCCGTTCGTAGCGGTCGTTCTGATGGACAAGGATTACGCCACGCTCGGCTCTTATGTCGGATGGCTGAGCGACGATAGGCTGAAGAAGAGGCTGCGGATGAACACCTACTGAGCTTGCTTCCATTAAAAGAGCACCCCGAAACGGTTGACCGCAGAAGCCCCTTGCTTCACAATAAGAGGGGCTTTTTAATTTGTTCTCGCAAAATGAACAGCAAAAAAAGGAAGCCCAAGGTTTCCCTTGAGCTTCCTCTTGTTTATCTTCCCGCTATTAGCGGAGTTGTTGGCCTTGGCCCGACAGTTGTTGCTCGGCGATTTGCACGAGTTTCTTCGTGATGTAGCCGCCGAGGGATCCTGCATCGCGGGTTGCTACGTTGCCGTAGTATCCGTCTGCTGGAATTTGTACACCCAGTTCTTGTGCTGCTTCGAATTTCATTTGCTCAAGGGCTTGTTTTGCACCTGGGACGATCAGTCTGTTGCTTCCGCTGTTGTTGCTTCCGCTGTTGTTGCCTGCCATTGTAGTTGCTCCTTTCGAAGTTCGCACTGTGATGTGTGTTGCAAGCTTGCCAGCTTATTATGTTCCGTTCCGGAAGTTCTATTCTACGGCTCTTCAAAATTTCTTCCTCATCCTAATCTGAATCGGGAGGCATTCCGCCATGTCCAAGCCCCTTGCCTTGATCTACTCCCTGCTGTCCTGCGTTCTCATGGTAGCCACCGCAATCTCCATCAGCTTCAGCGCCTGGCTGGCCATTACGCTGGCCATCGTTACGACGGTGTTCATCGGCCTCGGCTTCATGCTCAAGTCGCGTCTCAAGCGTTCTTGAACGGCCGGATATAGACAAAGAAAAGGGTGCCCCCGGACAAGCTCCGAGCGATGCACCCTTTTTGCATTTCCTTCGACCTTCAGCTCACGGCTTCAGGAACCCCATTCTTTCCTTGACGCCTGCAACGATGACGTCGGCTTCGGCCGATGCTCTCTCTGCGCCGCGGCGCAGCACTTCCTCCAGCTGGCCGGAGCTGCGGATATCGCGATAACGCTCCTGCAGCGGCTCCAGGACGGCAATGATCTGCTCGGCCAGGTCTTTCTTGAACGGACCGTAGCCCTGGCCTTCAAACTTCGCTTCTACTTCTTGCAGTGACAAGCCCGACATCTGCGAGTAGATTCCCATCAGATTGCTGACCTCCGGCTTGGCGGAAAGGTCGTACTGGACTTCCCTGCCCGAATCCGTCGTGGCGCGGCTGATCTTTTTGCGGATGACGTCAGGCGGATCCAGCAGCGCGATGAAGCTGCCCGGATTCGGATTGCTTTTGCTCATTTTTTTGGAGGCGTCGTCGAGCGACATGATGCGTGCGCCTACCTTCGGGATATAGGGCTCTGGCACGGTGAAGAAATCGCCGAAGCGGCTGTTGAAGCGCTGCGCCAGATCGCGGGTAAGCTCCAGATGCTGCTTCTGGTCGTCTCCGACCGGGACGAGGTCGGCGTTGTAGACCAGGATGTCCGCCGCCATCAGGGACGGATAGACGAACAAGCCTGCGCCAACGGAATCCTTCCCGGCAGCCTTGTCCTTGAACTGCGTCATCCGCTCCAGCTCTCCCATCGAGGTCAGCGTCGTCAGAATCCAGCCCAGCTCGGCGTGAGCGCGCACGTGAGACTGCATGTAGATGGACGCGCGTTCCGGATCGATGCCTGCGGCCAGGTAGATCGCGGCGATCGACTTGGACTGCTCGCGCAGCGCTTCCGGATCTTGAGGCACGGTGATGGCGTGGAGATCCACGACCATGAAATAGCATTCATGCGTTTCCTGAAGCTTGACGAAGTTCTGCAAAGCGCCGATATAGTTGCCCAGCGTCAGCTGACCGCTAGGCTGAATGCCCGAGAGGACTTTCTTCATTGGAACCACGCCTTTCTTCAGTGGATTGAAAAAAACAAAAAGACCCCTCCTCCGCAAGGGACGAGAGACCGTGGTGCCACCCTAATTCGCTGGATAAATCCAGCCTTGGATCCGATAACGTGGATTACCCGGGGAGACTGGCTCCCGGCTCCAGAGTCCATTCGGCGCCTTCCGATTCCGCCGGCTTCTCAGCTGCCGCCGGCTCTCTTGGGGAATCCTCGCTTACAGCGCCTACTTGTTTCTGTTCACAGCCATTTGCTTACCCCGATTATAGCCTCCTTCCCCCAAAAGTCAAGGGCGTCCGTTCTGCTCCTCGGCCGCCGCGCATACATTGGTACAGGCCGCGCCGGCTCTATCATCGGACCGAAGAAAGAAGGCTGTCCATGTCACCTCACCGCCTTGTTCCCCTCCTGACCGCAGCCGCCTCCATCGGAGCCGCCGCTGCCGCCTTTGCCGTCATCCGCAGGGATGCGGGAATATGGGCAGCCGATATCCAGCCGTTCAAAACGGTCTTTACCGGCATCATCCTCGAGGCCCTTCCCTTCGTCCTGCTCGGAGTCCTCTTCTCCGCCATCCTGCAGGTGTTCGTGCCGGACGAGCTGATCCGTCGCCTGATCCCTTCGCGGCCGCTTCCAGCCATTCTGATCGCCGGGCTGGCCGGCATTCTGTTTCCGCTGTGCGAATGCGGCATGATTCCCGTCGTCCGCCGCCTCATCCGCAAAGGCATGCCTGCGAGTGCAGGCATTACGTACATCCTTGCCGGACCGGTCGTGAACCCGGTTGTCTTCTACTCGACGTTCAGCGCCTTCGGGAGCGCGCCGGCAATGGCCCTCGCCCGGATCGGGCTCGCTTTCTCCGTGGCCGTCCTGACTGGGATCATCGCCTGGAAATCCATGCGCGGTAACCCGCTCAAGGCCGACCTCGCTTCCATGTACGGCACTGCGTCGATGCAGCAGGATGAACTCCCCAGGCCCCCGGGCAATAGGCTGATCAGCATGATGACCCACGCCTCGGACGAGTTTTTCGATATGGGCAAGTACCTGATCTTCGGCGCCGCGCTTGCCGCCCTGTTCCAGACCGCGGTCAGCCGCTCCATGCTGGAAGAGCTCGGAGGCAGCCAGCTGTACTCGCATTTGTTCCTGATGGGGCTTGCCTTCCTGCTGTCGCTCTGCTCGACATCCGACGCCTTCGTCGCCGCTTCCCTCGGCGGCAGCTTCGAGCATGGCGCGCTGCTGGCCTTCCTCGTTTTCGGACCGATGATCGATCTCAAAAGCCTGATGATGCTGCTCGCCTCGTTCCGCATCCGTTTTGTCCTTACAGCTGCCGCTTCAGCAGCCTTGCTGGTCCTGGCCGGTTCCTGGATCGTCGAAGCCTTGTTCCTGTCCTGATGTGAAACGCTTGCGAGAGGAGGCTGATCTTATTTGCAGCCGGAATACCGTACGAAAGCATTCCACCAGCTCGCGCGCGCCCTCATCATGGGCGCGTTCGCTCTCTACATGACGGGTCTAGCCAAGACGGACTCGCTCGGCCAGTTCGCCGCATCCGGCGCATTCGCGGGAATCAAGCTGTCTGCGATCGCGCTGTATGCCATGGCCGTATGCCAGCTGTACGCCGCCGTGGCCTTGCTTCAAGGCAAGGATATCCAGGCCGACTGCGATTGCGGCGCTCATTCGCCGGGAAAGGCGGGACCGCTTCAATGGGCGATGTACGCCCTTTTCCTCCTCCCCCTTCTGCTCGGCATGCTGCCCGATCAAGGCAGCCCCGCAGGCTGGCAGCAGGAGAAGGGAATCCACGATCACGGCGGCAGCCTGCCCCCCTCCTCCCCTTCCGCTCCTGTTCCCGAAGGAAAATCGGCCCTGCCGCTGCCGTCGCCGCATTCGCGTTCTTAATGGAAGTCGCCTTCTTTATTGAAAGAAAGACCGCGTGGAAATTTTCCATGCATATATTTGGAAACAATGTGCGCATACTACCTCCAGACCACTTAGGAGGTGAATTCCATGGCAGGATCCCGCACCAACCGCCTCGTCGTTCCAGGCTGCCAAACAGCGCTCGAGCAAATGAAATTCGAAGCTGCGCAAGCACTCGGCATCCAAATTCCGCAAGACGGCTACTACGGCAACATGGCTACACGCGATGCCGGTTCCCTTGGCGGCTACATAACGAAGCGTCTCGTTGAAATCGCCGAGCAGCAGCTCTCCGGCAACGCCGGACGCATGCGCTGATCCGTACGAGCTCGGACGCGCCGCATGCCGCGCGGACTCCATTAGAAAAGAACAGCCTTTGTCCAATGAGGACAAAGGCTGTTCTTTTGGGGGCGTTGCGATCAATTGGATTGAAGAGCGGTTTACGAGATTGTCCATTCGTTCTGCATTCATTTTCATTACCTGCATGGGAAGGTCATACGGTTTCATTGGAATGTCCGAGCAGCATCGTTGAAGGGAATAGTCCGCTCGATTGCAACGGATTGTCAAGATGGCTACTCTTCGGCTGCTTCCTTGCGCTCGTACAGCTTCGGATGCTTGGGCTCGAACCGGAACGGGGAAGTCGCCAGATTGTAGTTCGACTCGCAGAGCATGCTGGCGGACCAGCTCGATGCCGTTCCTTGACGGACCGAGAAGTCGTACAGGATCTCTCCGTGGGTCCATTCCTTCTTGTGCTTGAGGGCTTCGACGGCCATATGCCGGAATTCCTGCACCTGGGCTGCCGTCAGCCCTTTCGGCGAGAACGAGGCGGAATTATTTTTTAGCTCGATGGGGTTATGCCTGATGCCGTATTTGCCGACAGTATTATTACGGATATGGATAAGCACGGTCCCTGAGGATGCATGCGTAAGCTCCGTCTCCAGCTGGCGAAATACATAATCGACTTGTCTGGCCAGCGGCGCAGAACCATATGGATTCATTAATGTCACCTCCCTGTCGTGAATTCCATTCCCCTGTTGCCGGGGCATCTTGGTCAAAACGCTTCTAGGAGGCCTGTAGCGACATTATAGGACATTCATTCCCAGCAATCAACTAAATTTTTACAAAATATGATAAAATTCTACGATTATCCGGGTCTATATTCCCTGTTTTTCAATAGATATTCGACAATTATAGACCTTTTCCCAGACACAATGTTATAATATGGATAATACAAAAGACCTAATTTATTCCGTTTTCCCTTTCAAGCTTACATACATTGTCTTCATTTCCTATCAATAAGGAGCGATTTTCATGGAATGGTACAATTCTCTTTCCGTCAAAAGCAAAATCCAGTACGCCTTGTACGGCATGGTCGTTGCATTCAGTCTTGTAAGCCTTGTTTTCGCGCTGATTGCCGGTTCCGCCTTGTGGCCGGTCCTCGTCACGATCGTCATCTGCGCAGCCGCCGCATTTCCGCTCTCCAAGGTCATCGAGCGCTCCCTGATGGGCTCGATCGAAGAGATGACCGCCGTCGCCTATCGCATCGCAAAGGGCGACTTCACGCAGAAAGTCGACGTCTCCGGCTCCTCGCTCGGCGAGCTGGGCCACTCCTTCAACAGCATGATCGAGAAGCTCAGGGACATCCTTGTCGACACCTCCAAGATCAGCCGTACGGTTGGCGAGACGAGCACCGGCATCTTCGAGAAGAATCGCCAGGTCAAGAACGTCATGGAGCAAGTGGCCTCGTCGGCGGGCGAGCTTGCGACCGGAGCCAACGAAATCTCCGGCGAAGTCGGGGACATGACGGATTCCATCCGCGACATCGAATTGAAGGTTTCCGCCTATGCGGAATCGAGCCGCCTGATGAACGAGCGCTCGGAAGCCGCGATGCGTCTGGTCGAGAAGGGGCGCCACTCCGTCGAGACCCAGGCGAAAGGAACCCGCCGGACGGAAGAGGCGGCGACCCAGGTATCGGCGGCCATCAGCAAGCTCTCCGAAGCAGCCATAGGCATCTCCTCCATTACGAGGACGATATCGGATCTGGCAGAGCAGACCAACCTGCTTTCCCTCAATGCTTCTATTGAAGCGGCGCGCGCAGGAGAACACGGACTCGGCTTCGCGGTCGTCGCCCAGGAAGTCCGCAAGCTGGCCGAGGAATCGACTGCTTCGACCAAGGAAGTCTTCCATCTGGTCAAAGGGATCGAGCAAGGCGTCAAGGAAGCGGCGTCTAATATAAAGATCAACGAGCAGGCCGTCCAGCTTCAATCCGAGATGATCAAGGAAACGGAAGAGATCTTCAGCCAGATCGTCTCCAGCGTGCAGTTCATTACCGAACAGATCCACACCTTCTCCAAAGAAAGCGAAAGCATGCAGGAAAGCGCCCGCCTGATCTCCTCCGCCATCCAGAACATATCCGCCATTACGCAGCAATCCGCGGCCGGAACCGAGCAAGTATCGGCGGCTATGAACGAGCAGATCGAAGCCATCCAGACCGTCGTCGAGGAAACCGGGCGAATGCAGCAGATGGCGTCCCAGCTTCAGCGGACGATTCAAGTGTTCAAAGTCTAGCCGTCTCAAGCCTCCGGGAACTCCGGAGGCTTTTTTTGTCCCTCCGTCCTGTCCGCAGGAATGATCCAACCTTCCGCAGGGAATCATGTACCGGCAGGAATCCCAAAGCTTGAGCGGGCTTACCGCCCATCAGTCCGGAAGGAGAGATGATGCTTGAAGCGAAGTAAATGCCGCTTGGACTCGTTCCGCAAGATGCGGCCGATTGCTCGGCCTGCGGCAGCATGCCTCGTTCTGGCGGCCGCTCTGCTGATGCAGGCGCCGGATTCGGCGGATGGCAGCCTTTCCTCTTCGGCCGGGATCAAGGCCGCCGCGGCATGGAACGCAGGCGCTGAAGCCGGCATCTCCCATTCTGATGCATCGTCCAAGAAGCGCAAACAGCGGCGATCCGCTGTATCGTGGGCGGCTCTGTCCAGCCGTTACCCGGGGGCATTCGCCACAAGGGGGCCGGCTGCTCCGAAGCGGGCCGCGCTTACTTTCGACGACGTGCCCGACAACTATTATACGCCTCGTGTGCTCGACATCCTGGCACGCGAGCATGCCAGAGCGACCTTTTTCCTAGTCGGGCAGCGTGCCGCAGCCCATCCGGATATGGTGCAGCGGATCCGAATGGAAGGGCATGCGGTGGGAAGCCATTCCTACAATCACACTTCCTATGCCCGGCTGTCCGTGGAGGAATTCATCTCGCAGATCCGCCGGACGGATAAAATCCTGCTTCCCGAGCTTGGCTTCACTCCCCGCTTCATGCGTCCGCCGTATGGGGAAATCAAGCCGGAGCAGCTCGGCTGGGCGCAGGGACACGGTTATTTCGTCGTGAACTGGAACGTCGACACGGAGGACTGGAAAGGGCTCGGCGCCGATGCCATCATCCGCAATGTGAAGCGTACGCTCGTGCCCGGAAGCATCATTCTGCAGCATGCGGGAGGCGGAACGGGAGAAGATTTGAGCGGAACGCTGGATGCGCTGCCCCGCATGATCGCCATGCTGCGCCAGAAGGGATACGAATTGGTGACGCTGCCCGAGCTGCTCGGCGAATCGGAGGCTGTAGAGGAATTCAAGCTGTACGATAGAAGCCGCGAGCCTCAGCATGAAAAGCAAAAACCGGCTCCATGAAAGGAACCGGTTGATCTCGCTGCTATTTCAGTACATGCACCTTGACATATTGGAAGCCGAAGTTTTGGGCTTGCGCCGTCGTCCCCGGCACGAAGATGTCGATGCGCTGGCCGTTGATGGCGCCGCCCGTATCTGAAGCTGTCGCAATCATGCCTCCGACTGGAAGGCCTTCGTAATTGTAGCCCGTAATGTACAGCTTCGTTCCCAGCGGAATCTGCTTCGGATCAACGGCGACTGTTCCGACCTTGAGCGGGTTGCCGAAGTAGTCGACTGCTCCCCACTTGCCGTTTTCCGATGCGGCCGACGTATAAGCCGTCGCTTTGATGTTCAAGGTTTTCGTCACCTGATAGAAGTTTCCGTTGGGGGCGATCACTTGCTTGGCTCCGTCTTCCTTGGAGAGCAGCTGAATGCCTCCGGCAGCCGCATTGGCCTTCTGCGCGGCTCCGGCGGCCGCATTGGCCGTCTCGGTGGCAGGTATCGAGAGCGTAAGTCCGGCATAGATATTCGTGGCCTCGACGTCTTGGTTGAACGACATCAGCTTGCCTAGCGGAACGCCGAATTGCTTCGACAGGTTCCAGAACGTGTCGCCGTCCTTGGCGATGTAATCCGTGGCGGCGAATGCAGGCGAGGCGCTGGTCCAGATCACGGCTCCTGCCAGCAAAGCGGCAGCTGTCCTTCCGATCGGGCGCAGCAGGGATGTCATCTGTTTTTTCATCGTCATCGTCATCGTCATTATGTCCTCCAGTTCGGCGGTTCCCCATGAAGCTTGGAACCGTTATGTGAGTTCGCGGCAACTCGTCGGGACTCAGAATAACACAGCCTTCCGCGCCGGGGACCGTCCAAAAACTGACAGGAAGCAATTATGAAAGGCTCTCATTTTTGCCTGAGGAAGCGTGATCCCATGCGGCAAAAGGGGATCGGCGCATCGGCGCCGCCCGCCTTCCCGGCGGAATGAAAAAATTCTAATGGAGGTTGCGAAGGGCGAAACAGGGCTTTTCCGGATGGCGTCGGCCGCTCGCAAGTCGACTGTTCTTCTTTTAGGGAACCATTCCGCCAAGCACAAAAAAAGCCCCCCGTCAGGACGGGGAGCCCGCTGAATGGCCGGTAATCAGCCTTTGAATTCCTGAACCCAGACGCCGTTGTAATAAGCGACGCCAATTTTGGTGAAGTTCGACTTCAGGATGTTCGCCTTATGGCCTTCGCTGTTCATCCATGCAGTCATGACCTCTTGAGGCGTGCGCTGTCCTTTGGCGATGTTCTCTCCCGCATAGTTGTACGTGACTCCGTAAGCCTTCATCATATCGAACGGGGATCCGTACGTAGGCGACGTATGGGAGAAGTAGTTGTTCACGTACATGTCCTTGGCTTTGTCGAGAGCGACCTTCGTCAGCTGCATGTCGCTCGTAAGAGCTCCGAGGCCTTGCTTGGCGCGCTCCTGGTTCACGATGGTGATGACCTGCTGCGCAAAAGTGGACGTATCGCTCGCTCCCTGCTGGCCGGATCCCGGGTTGGCAGGAGCCGGAGTAGGCTTCACGGTAGGTGCCGGCGTCTTGGCCGGTGCCGTCGGCGCTGGTGTCTTGACCGGTGCTGGCGTCTTGACCGGTGCCGGCGTCGCCGCTGGCGCAGGTGTCTTGGCCGGTGCCGGAGTTGCCTTCGGCGCCGGAGTTGCCGTCGGCGCCGGCTTCTTCACGACGAAGCCGCCTTGCTGCAGTTTATTCAGAAGATCCTCAAAGTCTACTCCGTAAGAGCTGAGCATTTGCTGAAGGGTATAAGATGCGGGCTTGGCCGCCGCAGCCTGGGCTGTGCCGGCATATCCGGCCGTACCGGAAAAGGCGACGCCTGCTGCTACTGTTATGGCAAGAAAAGTGCGTTTGTTCACGTAAATTCTCCTCCTGATTTTCTCCGCGTTGGCGAAGATTCTAGTTGGTGTCGTCCCGAGCTTGCCGGACAACCCTATCCTAGCACGCCCTACTTCAGGTTTGGCTAGTAAGATTCTGGGAATCTGCACTCCGAGCATCCGTCCGGGCAGGCGTTCTCATGAGGCCTGATCGAGCCGGCGCGCGGCTTTCAGGCCTTTTCGAAACCGCTCTATGAGAGCCGGATGAGAAATTTCTAACCGACGGAAGCAGCGTTGCCGAGGGCATGAAAAAAAGCCGTCCGGCGAATAGCCGGGCGGCTGCAGCATACAGATTGGATCAGAGATAATCGGGGAGCGTATCCGCTTTTTTGAGATTGCATTCGGAGCAGGCGCACACGCAGTTGGCCGGAGTGCTGAGGCCGCCCTTCGACTTCGGAAAAACATGGTCGATCGTATCGCCGAACCGGCCGCAGTAATGGCAGACATAGTTGTCCCTCTGGAGGATGAGCAGCCTGAAATCGCTCTTCGTATAGAGCTTGTGGATCAGCCTGGGATGGAGAATGCCGGCTGCTCCTTCCTGCACCATGCGCACGGCGATATCGCGGTCGATCTCCGTATGCCAGCGTTTGCCGCTTTCCCGTCGGCCCCGAAGCTGGATCATGCCGGTGCCCCGATCGTTCAGCAACGAGGGATCGTACGTGAACGAGCCTTTGAACGGCTTGATGGCTTTGAACGGCAGCCGGGTGCCGGGAGTGTGGGAATGTGCCGCTACCGCTCCCTTGCGGGTTTTGCGCCGCCGGCGCCGCTTGCGCTTGCGCTTGACCAGCCCGCCTGCCTGCTCCGCTGCCGCGGAAGACGTCTCCACCGGGGCATAGGTCTCCACGGAAGGAGTCATCACGATTGAGGGAGACAGCACCGGCTGGGACGGCAGGATGAGCGAAGCGGGAAGCGCCTGCCTGGCGCTGCCGCTCTCGTCGGCTCCGCGCTTGCGCCGGCGCTGGCATGCGCGGCAAGTGCCCCTTCTGCCGTTTCGGCCGGTACGCTTGGGAAAGGCCCCCTCGGGTTTATCACGGCCGCACGCGGCGCATTGTTTGGTGTCCATGAATGAATACGCTCCGTTCGTACAACTATCTAACCAAAGCATACCATAAACGGTCACTTGCGTTAAATATGCCTGCAGCAAGCCTGCTCCTAATTTCGATTTTCTGAAGCGCCCCGGCTCCATTCCCCCTCTATAATAGGACTTTCAACCTATTATCTCTTGCATCCCTTCCAAGAGGTTTCCCTTGAAGCCAAGCCCGCATTCTCATCATTCATTCCGAATACGGCCGTGATTACAGATAATGCATAGGATAAATTGAAAATACATAGAACCGATAACGATATCCCGTATCTTATAATCGCTTTATGAACAGTGACTATAGTCTTACTATCATGATTCCAATGACCTATTTTCCTAGGTGCATGTTGCCGCATGCCATGCTATAATGAAGTTAGTAGAGTACATAGAATCGTCATGCACTTTTAATATGGCTACGAATACTTGCAGCCTCGGCAGCTCGACAGGGTCATATTGTCCTTAAGGGGGATGGTGAGAAATGTTCGCGAAACGACTGAAGCAGCTGCGCAAGAAGAGAAAGCTGACCATGCAGGAAGTAGCCGATTACGTCGGCGTAGCCAAGAGCACTTATGCGGGTTATGAATCCGGCTATCGCCAGCCTACGCTTGAATCCATCCACACCATCGCCCGTCGGCTGCAGACGACATCCGACTACTTGCTTGGACTGACCGATTTCTCGGAGCCTGCAGAACCGACCAGCAACGCTCGTGAATGGCTCAATCTCCAGCAGCTTCACTGGGACGGCATTCCTCTCGAGACCGAGGACGTCGATCTGATCCGACTTCTCATTGAAAGAGTCGTAAGGGAACGCAGCTTTCGAAAAGACGAAACCGGCAATGGCTGATTGCAGCCTGCCGGTTTTTTTGCTTCAAAAGACGATCGGCGTCGACAGTCCGGAGCGGTACCCGCTTCGCCGATCATCCGCCTGCCTGCTTCAGCCCTTTCAGCCGCTCCGTCAAGCCGGCTCTCAAAAGCTTGCTGGAGGCCTCATAGCTTTCTTCCCATTGCTGCCGCTTCCCGGATGATACGGATGCCTGCTCAGCCTCCTGGATCAGCGCTTTGAAGCGGGTGCCGCAGGATGATTGCGCCTCGTCCATTTTTTCGTTCAACTCGCCGACGGCCTTAGCGGCCCCCTCCTGGTCGAGCTCTCCTCTGCGGACCGCGTCCGACTTCGTTCCAGCGAGCTCCAGCACGCTTCCCGCCTCGCTTACGCACTGCTTCTGAAGAGCAGCCAGCCTAACCTCAAAGGCGCGGACTTCTTCATCGGAAGCCGCCAAGGCCGCAGCCGCTCCATGACCATCGGTCATCTTATCAGCCCCCGGCGATGCGGCCGGAAGAGGCTTCTTCTCTCCCGCGGCTGAAGATCCCGGCTGAGGCGGCTCCGTCATCGGCGAGGGAGACATTTCCGGCGCAGGCGAGGCCGGGCGGCTTCCGGCCTTGCTGCTGCCGCTGCCGGTTCCTGCGGATGCCGGATTCTTTTCTCCAGGGAGAAGGGCCTGCCCGCTGGAGAGGCCAGCGCCCGCCGGAGCGGGGCTGTCCGGTTCCCGGTCCATCGGGAGCACTTCCGACGGGCTGTCCTTGCTTGCTTCCAGCCGAGGAGCGACAGCTGTCTCTCCAGCGCCTGCACCCAGACTTCGATGATGCATGTATCCCGTTACAGCCGGCACCAGCGCCGCAGCCATGACGGCTGCCAAGGCAAGCTTTCCGAGGCTCCAGCTTCGAGACTTCCTGCTTTGGCGCCGGCGCTTCTTCCTTTTCTTCTGCATTTCCATGCCTTCCACTCCTTCCATGCCGGAGATGCGGCGATCAAGGCTTCTGCATCATGCTGTCGAGCAATTTCACCCCGATAGCCTTCTGCTCCTCGTACATATTCCGGTAAGTGGCGAGAATCGCTGTGGAATATCCGCCTGCTTCCAGCTTGGTTCCCGTGTCCGCCAGAATGGATTCGAAGCTGCGGTCGCAATCGGCCAGCGCCGCTTCTCCTTCCGCGCGGATTTTGCTTTTCGCCTCCGCGCTGCCGGACTGCATGTACCGGAACGCGGCATCCATCAGCTTGTTCTGGCACTGCACCAGCAGGCTGTTGAGCTTGTCCTCCGCCGCATTCTGAATATCCTTCTGCGGCACGGAGGGCTGCGGCGCAGGAGTCGGCGCAGGAGTCGGCGCAGGAGGCACGGTCACCGGCGGATTGCCAGAACCCGGCGGTATCGTTGGAGATGGTGCTGGAACAGAAGGACCGGGACTGGGATCGGGAACAGACGGCACTCCGGGTATACCCGGTGCTCCAGTTCCCGGAACTGCCGGAGTCGGCACGCCTCCCGGCGACGTTTCGGATGCCGGAGGAGACTCCGGACTCCCTGGAGCCGAACCCGGGGTGTCCGGAGAAGCTCCGGATGAGCCTTCGCCAGGGCCGCTGAGGCCGCCTTCCGAACTGCCGCCCGCCCCGCCTGCGGCTGGCAGCGACAATTCGATCAGTTGGCTTGAGGATGTCCATTGGACGGCCGCGCCCGACAGCTCCGCCAGAAAACGCAGCGGGACATAGATCGTGTCTGCGGCGATATAGGCTCGCTGGTCCTTAGGCAATACAGCCGCCTTGCCATCGGCGGAGAACGATGCCTTCGCATCCGTCAGGCTGAGCTTATGGCCGGCTGGGGCTGATGGGACCGTGTAGACCGTCCCGGCCTTTCCTTTCACAGCTTGTTGCTGACGCACGGACGGCGTCCACAGCGACACGCTTCGGGACTTGGAATCCCATTCCACCCTGCATTCAAGAGCAGCAGCTGCGACGCGCAGCGGAACGTATACCCGGCCTCCTTCTATTAAAATATAAATTCCTTCCTTCAACTTCTGCAGCTTGCCGTCGACGACCAGCTTCGCTCCGATGGATTCCGCCTTCACCGCCGCCTGAACGGCAGCTGCAGCCGGCTTCGCAGCGGCTGCAGCCGCGCTGCCTGCCCCTGTCCCCATGAGCAGCAGAGCCGCTGCCGCGGCATAAGCCGCCGCTTTTCTCCTTCCAATCCGTTTCATCCTTCGTTCCCCTTTGCTTGATATGGATCGCCCGCTCAGCGCTTGACCTGCTCCGCCTTGCCTCCGCCGCCCGCTCCAGCCTTGAAGGCGAGGGCCGAGAGCCGGTTGTAGTCGCCCGGCGCCAGCTGCTCCAGCAAAAGCTCCTTGACTTCCTGTTTCTCGTCCTTGCTGAGTCCTCCCTTAGCCAGTTCCTTGAGGACCGTGATTTCCTTGCTTCCCAGGCTTCCCGTCAAAATACGGAGCACTTCCGCCTTCTCCGACAGGGACAGCTTCTTCCCTGCTTGCCTGGCCTTCTCCACCGACAGTCCCCCTCCCCGGTCTACCGACGCTCCGGATGAAGCCTTGCCGACTGCTGAAGCCGATTCCGCTTGAGCATCCGGAACAGAGGGAGGACCGGAACGTCCGGGAGATGCTTCGTCCGTCCGGATACCTTGATGTCCGGCATCCGCGTGCTCGGCTCCGGAGAGAGACGGGGTGGCCCCTGCCCTGGCACCCGCCTCCTCCTGGATACCGGCAAGCGACGGATCCGCAAGCAGTCCGAGCGCCTTTTCCCCAGCCCAGCCGATCGAGAAAAATGCAGCTCCTCCGAGCAATCCGCAAGCGGCCAGCACGGCCGCGATTCGTCTGGTTCTCATACCATGCCCTCCTGGTTCGCGATTTCCTTGCCGAAGCGCAAAACGGCTGTCCGCCGGCAGCTGCCGGCGAAACAACCGTAGAGGCCTCAATCAGGATTGAAGCTGCTTCAGCGTCCGATAGAGAATGACAGCGGCCTCAGCTCTTGATGCCGGCTTCGCCGGCTGAAGAACGCCGTCGCTTCCGACGATGCCGAGCTGTGCTGCGAGAGCGACGCCGGGGCGCAAGGAAGCCGCTACCGCTGCCTGGTCTTTGTAGGCTGCCAGCGCCGCATCCGGGTTCGTCAGAGCCGGGTAGCCGCCTGCCGCCTGCATCGCCCTCGTCACCATCACAGCCAGCTCCTGCCGGCTGACCGGAGCATTGGGAGCGAAGCTGTCCCTGCTCCGTCCGTTCGTAATGCCGCTTGCGACGGCAGCAGCTACATACGGAGCGAACCAGTCGGTCGCCTTCACGTCTTTGAACGCGATATCAGCCGACGATCCTTCCAGATTGAATGCTCGGACGATCATCTTGGCGATCTCCGCCCTCGTAACCGACCGGGAAGGGTCGAACTTGCCGGCAGCTACGCCAGTCATGATTCCTTTGGCGGCTATGCCTTGAATGGACGCCTCCGCCCATTTGACCTTCGCCAAGTCGGAGAATTCCACTTTGTTTTCGACGACGGCATAGACCGCCGCCGAATCCAGCACATCCGCTTCATATAACGAGGATACCGTGCCGGCCTGGAAATCGACCGCGCGTCCCGAACGGATTCTCACGAGCCCGAGCAGGTCGCTGCCCGCACTGTCCGCCGACACCGGCAAGGAGAGCCGGAGCGGTTTGGCGCTCGTTGCCGAAGCCTGTCCATTCTGGCGGACTTTGAACGAATATCCGCCCGAGGCAAGCGGAAGATCGGTCGCCTTCCGGACTTCGCTGTCGGCCTCATGGGTCAGGCTGATATGCAGGTCGCCGCTGTGCCCGTCTACGGGAACGGACACTTGCGCTCCGCCGCCGGCCAGTCCGATGTACTGGATGCCGGATGTCTGCGCAGCGGTCAAGGCTTCCCGGGGAACTTCCAGCGACCAGCTGCTGCCGGCCGATCCGGCATCGAGCAGAACGCTGACGCGCAGCTTCTTGGCGAGGTCGGAGCCGGATCCATCCAGTCCGTCCAGCGCGCTCTTGACCGAAGCCGCCGCCTCGGACACAGCCGCAAGGCTGGCCAGGGCATCGGCGGAGTCCCACTTGATGCCGGACAGGCCGGCCGAGTCAGGCTCCTGCGCCGTCGGGTTGATCTTGGCGATGGCATCCAGCGCTTCCTGGGCAGCCTTGAACGCCTCGCGGATGAGCGCGATCCGCTGCGCCGGCGTCGGAGAAGCGGCCAGCTCCCTGCGGATCGCCTCGATCCTGGCGAGATACTGCTCGACGATCGAGCGGATCCGCTCGGCGATGCTTCCCGGACCGGCGTTACCCGATTCGGAGCCGGATCCGCTGCCGCTGCCCGGCGTTCCTCCGCCAGGGAAGCCTCCTCCCGGAAAGCCCGGGAATCCAGGGAAGCCTCCGCCGGTTCCAGGATCCGGCGTCGGCGTAGGAACCGGCGTCGGACTTGCCCCAGGATCCGGGCTTGGGCTCGTTCCCGGGCTCGGCGTCGGACTTGCCCCAGGATCCGGTGTCGGGCTCGTTCCCGGGCTCGGCGTCGGACTTGCTCCAGGATCCGGGCTCGGGCTCGTTCCCGGGCTCGGCGTCGGGCTTGCCCCAGGATCCGGGCTCGGCGTAGGAACCGGTGTCGGACTTGCCCCAGGATCCGGCGTCGGCGTAGGATCTGGCGTCGGACTTGCCCCAGGATCCGGCGTCGGCGTAGGAACCGGCGTCGGACTTGCCCCAGGATCCGGCGTCGGGCTTGCCCCAGGATCCGGACTCGGGCTCGGCGTCGCCCCCGACTCCGCCGTCAGCGTAATTCTTTTCTCGAACACGATTTTCTCCGGTCCTCCGTAAGGATTGATCAGCTTCGCCTGAAGAAGCGCGCTTCCCGCAGCCGAGTCGTCCGGAATGGTGACCAGCCCGTTCACGAAAACACGCACATCGGCATCGCCTTCGATTTTATACCAGCGGATCGCTCCCTCCGGAGCGGCGATGCCGTTCAGCAGCAGCGAATACTGATGCATGCGCCCGCCATTGCCGACCTTGACGAGCTCAGAGCTCGTCATCCTCATGAGCGCGACGAGCAGCGCCGTTCCCGCAGGCTTTTCCAGCTGCAGCCGCTCCTGGGCATTGCCGAGCACCTTCACCAGATCCGCGCCCGTAATGCCGTATGCCTGCAGCATGCGGCTGAACGCATAGTCGCCCGTGCGGCCGAGCATGTCCGTCAGCACCCGCAGCATGAGCTCGTTGCGCTTCTCCGGCATGAACAGCAGCTGCATCAGCTCAGCCTGGCTCAGGCGAGACACGAACTCCCGAATCGTGCCCTCGACGCCGCGCTTGTCCGCGCCGTTCCCGTACATGAATTCGACCACCTCGTCCATCGTCAGGTCGTCGATTCCGCCCGCGCGGACGATCGGTACGAGCGCGCGGCGGTAATCCGCATTGGAGCGGATCGCCTGAAGATCGGAGGCCTCCGGCGCGTACAGCAGCGCTATCGTGTCCCGCATGAGCAGGAACAGATTGCTCTTGATGAACTCCAGATCCTCGGACGCCGCCAGCTTCGGCTGGATCTTGTCCCATACCGGAGCCGCGATGGCGAACTCTGCCGCAGGATCGAGGGAGCGAAGCTCCTCGCGGAAATTCAGCACATCCCGGTAATCGGCCGGATCTCCGGCCAGAAGAGCGGCGTGAAGCGCATACAACTGGGCCAGCGCCTGGTCGATCGTGCCAGGCTGCGGCAGGCTGTCGGCCGCATAGGCATAACCGATCAGCCCGGCATGGGCTGCCGGACGAGGAGGAACAGCCGCAGCAGCGCCTGACGCCAGGATGGCGGCCAGTGTGGACAACGTCATCTTTTTTTTCCATGTCATTGCATCTTCACCTCTTGGAATAGTTTTCTCCATCGCTTGTCAAGCGTTGAATGATGCGAACGGATGGCAGCGGAGACCGCCTGGGAATCATGCCTTCCTCCCAGCTCGTCCTGCAGCTTCGCCCGCCCGGGCTTGCCTGGGCGGGCTGCAAGAGATCAATAGCTCAGCTCGGGAATCGGATCCTTCACTCCGCGGGTCATGCCGGGGCGTCCGACCGAGTAGTACACGAAGTCCGTGCCTTCGAGATCCTGCTCGCGGAAAGCATTGCGGCCGTCGATCAGCACCGGCTGGCGGAGCATCGCGCGAAGCTCGGCAAGGTCGATGGAGACGAATTCCTCCCATTCCGTCAGCAGGCAGACCGCATCGGCTCCCGCGGCGGCTTCCAGCGCGCCGGAGCACCAGTCCACCCGTCCCGCTCCGCCGCCGAAGTGGCTGCGGAAATTGTCCATTGCGATCGGATCGTAGGCCCGGACCCGGACTCCCCGATCCAGAAGCTCCCCGATGATCTCCTGGGCAGGAGCTTCCCTCACGTCATCGGTTTCAGGCTTGAACGCAAGCCCCCATACCGCGATCGTCCGTCCTTCCAGATCGCCGAAGATCGATTCGAGCTTGCGCACGATATTGAAGCGCTGGCCCTGGTTCACCTCGACGACGGAGCGCAGCAGCTTGAACTCGTAATCGAAATGCCCTGCGATCTGGATCAGCGCCTGCGTGTCCTTGGGGAAGCAGGACCCTCCGTAGCCGATTCCCGCCTTCAGGAACGAGGAGCCGATCCGCTTGTCGTAGCCCATGCCTTCGGCGACCCTCGTCACATCCGCTCCGACTTTCTCGCAAATGTTCGCAATCTCGTTGATGAAGGAGATCTTGGTCGCCAGAAACGCATTGGATGCGTACTTGATCATTTCGGCGCTGCGGATGTCCGTCACGACAAAAGCGCCGCCGAGACCGACGTGCAGCTCCCGCAGCAGAGCTTCCGCACGCAGAGAATCCGTGCCGACGACGATCCGGTCCGGATGCATCGTATCCGGGACGGCGGAGCCCTCGCGCAGGAACTCCGGCAGCGAGACGCTGTCGAACGGGCATTCGGTGCGGCTGCGGATCAGGTCCCGCACCTTTTCATTCGTTCCGACAGGCACCGTGCTTTTGATGGCCACGACGGGGTTGCCTTCCATCGCATCGGCGATCTCCTTGGCAGCCAGCTCGATGTAGGCGAGATTCGCTTCGCCTCCCGGCAGCGGCGGCGTTCCGACTGCGATGATGATGAGATCGGCGCCTTTGACTGCCGCATCCAGGCTGGAGGTGAAGCTCAGCCGGCCAAGCTCCGCGTTGCGGACGGACAGCTCCTGAAGCCCCGGCTCATAGATGGGAATATCCCCGTTTTGCAAAGTGGCGATTTTCAAAGGATCCTTGTCCACGCAAATGACGGAATGCCCCAGCTCCGCATAGCAGACCCCCGACACCAGCCCGACATATCCTGTCCCTACTACCGTAATCTTCATGGCTTCCACTCCCGTTATGCGAAATTTGGCGTTCAGCGTTGCGATTCGATCTTTTCCCCGAGAGCAGCCTTGATGGAAGTCCCTTCCTCATGGGCGGCTTCCATCAATGCCCAGCCCAGCAGGCGGGCCGCGATGAGCCCTGCCTCGTCCGGACGGCCTCCCGCGGCAGGCGGACCGGAAAAGGCGGCTGATTCCAGCCAGTGCAGCAGCCGGTCGCCGAGATCCGGCCGCATGAGCTGGTCCTCGCTCATCGCCAGATGGGGGTGAAGCCCGGCCAGCGCCTCCATCGTACAGCGGTCTTCGCGGAACAGCGGCCTCTCCAGCAGCACAAGCGGCTTGCCGAAGGCGACAGCTTCCGCCACGGTGCCCCATCCCGGCTTGGTCAGAACCAAGTCGCTCGCGGCGACATAGAGCTGGGATTCGGTGGCCTCGGCAGGAATGCGGACGATAGGCTCCAAACCTTCGGGCAGTTCCATCGTTGAAGACACGATGGGCAGCCATCTCCGGTCGCTCAGCAGCGGCAGGTTTTGCAGCAGATCGACCTTGCCCGTGTCCTTGCCCGGGAACAAGCAGATCAGCTTGCGCTCCCCGCTCGGATCCAGGCGCTTCCTTAACTGAGCCGCCTCGGCGGCTCCCGCCTGCCGGGAGAAGAATCCGGCATCGATGCTCGGCTCTGCGGCCCACGCCGGCTCGCGCGCTCCAGGAAGGGCGATGAACCGATCCATGTCGAGGTAAGCTTTGGCAAGAGGTTCCAGCAGCTCCGCAGGCAGCATGTCCTGATAGGCGGTATGCCAGGTGAAATTAGAGATGCCTGCGGAGGGAATGCCCGCCTTGGAAGCGGCAGGGAACGCCTCGGGGACGATATCCGAGACGACCAGCCGGATGCCCGCTTCTTCCAGCCATGCGGCTTCGCTTGTGATCCTCCGAGGCATTTTATCGATATAGGGGATGTAAGCCTGCCGCAGCAGCCCGACATCTGCTTGGCAGGTGCCCTGCCGCAGAGCATAGCCCGGACCCGATTCCATGAAGCGCAGCTGAAGGCGGTGTCCTTCGCAGCTCCCCGCTTCGAACTCTGCCCGCAGCGACTGCTCCAGAAAAGGAAGCGCGCGGCCGCTGACCAGATGAAGGTTCAGCGGCAGGCCCTGCTCCGAGGCTTGCCGCAGCATCGACCTGATCACCGCGATGCTGCGGGCGGCATGGCCGTATCCGTAATCCGAAATGTAATAGGCGATCGCCACGGCCATGCCGCATCCTCCTTCAGGCCTCTGCCGGCTGGCCGGCCGGAGGTCCTTCCTTCCGGCGGCCTCGCCGAATTACGCTCTCATGCAGTTCTGCTGGATTTCCTCCCAGCTGCTGTACAGCTCCATGATCGAGTTCTCCTGCTCATGACGGCCGGTCTGGACCGAGATGAACTCGAGATCGCTCGTGGCGCGGATGCCATGCAGCGTCTTCATCGGGATATGCAGCACATTCCCTGCCTTCACCTGCATGTACGTGCCGTTGCAGATGAACTCTCCCTCGCCCTTGACGATCGTCCATACTTCCTCCCGATGCTGATGCAGACGGTACCCGATGCTCTGGCTGCCGCCGATGCCGACGCGCTTGGTCAACACGCAGGTTCCGTCTGCATACAGGCTGTCGTCGAGAACCCTGACCCAGCCCCAGCGGCGTTCCTCGTACATGGGCCGCTGATCGTGGCCGATGAATTCCTTCAGCCTCGTGCTCGCTCCTTTTTCGGTGACGAGAATGCCGTCCGGGCTGGCGGCTACGACGATGTTCGATAGGCCGAGCACGGTGACCGGAATATCCGTTTCATTGATCAGATGCGTATTCACGCAGTCTCCGCTGACGATGCCGCGTCCCATCTTGGGATCCCTCATCTCCTCGGTCAGCGTGTTCCAGGTGCCGAGGTCCTTCCAGTACCCGTCGTAGGCGACCGCCGCGATGTTGCGCGCCCGCTCCACGACCTCGTAATCGAAGCTGATGCTCTCGAGGCTGGAGTAATCCTGGACGAGCTGGTCGTAGACGAGCGGAATGCCCTTGGATTCCATGATGGCGAGCATATAGTCCAGCCGGAATGCGAAGACGCCGCAGTTCCAGAGCGCTCCCTGCTCCATGAGGCCGGCCGCCGCTTCTACGGAAGGCTTCTCGCGGAAGCCGCCCACGCGGAATGATTCGTCTCCCGGCGAGGCAGGCTGTTCCGGCACGATGTAGCCGTATTTCTCGGACGGATAGCTCGGCTTCACCCCGATCAGAGCCAGGTCCGCACCTGTGCTCCTGAGCACTCCGTCCAGGCTGGCTACGGTTTCGAAGAACCTCTCCTCGACATAAGGATCGACCGGCAGCACCGCTACCGTCTCGTCCGGGCTTACTCCCTCGACGGAGAACAGGTATGCGGCCGCGAGAGCGATCGCGGGGAACGTATCCCTGCGGGCCGGCTCGACGATCATGGGCACATCCGGTCCGAGCTGGCCGCGGATGAGCTCCGTCTGGCTGCTGCCGGTGGCGATATAACCGGAACCGCCGAAGCCGGCCGCCTCGATCTGCCCCCAGACGCGCTGGACCATGGAAACCCGGGAGCCCTCTTCATCTTCCAGAACCTTCAGGAACTGCTTGGATCTCAGATCGTTGGAAAGCGGCCACAGCCGCTTGCCGGAGCCTCCGGACAAAAGAACGAGCTTCATCGTATTCCTCCACCTTTCTCCTGCTGCGGCCATGCCGCTGAATGACGTGCGCCTGTACAGTCCATGCTTCTTGCCGGCTTGGAGCCGCTTGCCCCGCTGCCGGATCTCATCGTCCCGCCGGCTCCGCCCGGCTCGCCGCTCCGCTCTCGGCCGGCGTCCGCCGCAGCTCGGCGAGCGGAGCCGAAGCGACGCGGACCCGACGCCCGCGCCGTCCGCCGCTGCGATGCAGCGAGAGCAGCAGCTGCCGGTACTTCTCCAGCGAGAGGCTTCGCCGCAGATGGCGCTCGAGGTAAGCTCTCCCGGCGAGCCCTCGCCGCGACAGCTCCCCGCGCCCCATCGCATACAGCTCCGTGAGCTGGCGTACCGCATCTCCGTAACGCTGCGGCTCCGAAGAGCTGCCGCAGCCGCTTTCCACGATCAGGCGATGGGCTTCGCTGCCTTCCTCCAGGACGCCCATGACTGCTTTTCCCGCGGCCATGACGCCGTAGATCTTGCTCGGAACGGACACGCCCTTGATGCCCTTCTGATTGACGACCAGATGCACGTCGGCCGCGTTCAGCGAGTATCGGAGCCTGTCCTTCGGCTGATATGGGAGGAAGAGCACGTTGTCGAGCCCATGCTCCGCGACGAACTGTTCCATGAGCGGCTTGACCGCTCCCTCCCCGATGAACACGAACATCAGGTCGGACATCTGCCGGAATTGCGGCGCGATGCGGATCAGATTCTCGAGATCGTAGTAGAGGCCCAGATTGCCGGAGTACATGACGACGAATTTATCCTCCAGCCCGTGTTCCCGCAGGAATGCGGCTACGCCGGGATCGTCCCGCCGCAGAGGTACGATGTCCTGCTCGTCCGTCCAGTTGTTGATGACGGTATGCGCCGGCACCCGGCGTCCGGCAAATCTGCGCTCCAGCGTCTCCTTCATGTCCTGTCCGACCGTGATGATATGATCCGACAGCCGGCAGTTCAGCTTGTCGAGCTCCAGCGCGGTCCGGTGGATCAGCGGATGGTTCATGAAGCCGACCGCCTGCGCCTGCTCGGGATTGAAATCCTGGATGTTGTAGATATGCTTGGCCCGCTTGAACAGCTTGCCGATGGTGCCGATCAGCCCGCCCAGAACGGGAGGCTGCGAGATCGTATAGATGAAGTCGACCTCGCGCTGGCGCAGCAGCAGCCGTACCGCATGGAAGAAATAGGATGCGATATACTTGAGGCGGCTTGCTTTGCTCCGCTTGTCCACCTCCGGCAGGCGGATCCGCAGGATGGTGATGTTCTCCAGCCGATCCTCGGCGAAGCGGGCCGCCTTGGCGTCCTTCTTCTCCCCGGCGTAGCCCGGCTGCTGCGCAATGACCGTAATGTCGAAGTCATGCTGCAGATGCAGGCACAGCTCTGTCAGCAGCTGGCCGGTCGAGGCGTAGTCGGGATAAAAGTAATTGATGACGAAAACGATGCGCGGCTTGCTCACTTTTCTCCAGGCCTCCCTTCTTGCGGGCTGGCCGGCGCTGCGGCCGGGCTCCCTGCTTTCTCTGGCCGGCTATCCGGCGCTTCTTCCCGCATAGCCGCTGTTTCTTGGCGGCAGCCCGCTGTCGGCGATGGCCGTGCTGCCCGCAGCGTTGTCCGCAGCTTCCTCCGCGAACCTGCGCTTCACGAATGCGGCCGGCGTGCCGGCATGCACCTCTCCGTCCGGAATGCTCCGGGTTACGGTGCTGCGGGCCGCGGCGACCGCCATCGTGCCGACCGTGACGCCGGGATAGACGAAGACGTCGCTCGCGATCCAGGCTCCGTCGCGGATGACGATCGGCTTGGTGATGAGGCCGAAGCTCGGATCCCCGATGTCATGCGAGCCGGTGCACAGATAGCTGCGCTGAGAGACGACGCAGTGGCTGCCGACCTCGATTGCGTCGAGGCTGTAGAACTCGGCGTCGTCGCCGACCCAGGAGCAGTCTCCGATGCTGATCTTCCACGGGTAGGTGAAGCGGGCTGTGGAGCGGATCTGGACGCCGCTGCCGATGCGGGCTCCGAACAGGCGGAGCAGGAACCTTCTCCAGCCGTACATCGGATGCAGCGAATAGCGGAACAGGCTTCCCTGCACGAGCCACCAGAGCAGCACGACGGGACCGCTGCGGCCCCGGGAGTACCAGTCCTGGTTGTACCGATCCAGCCGGATGCGGTTCATCTCGTCATCTCCAGAGCGGCGCCGGCAGAGCGTCCTGCCTTTTGCCGTCCGCTCTTGCCGATCAGCTGCCGGTATTCCTGCTCCAGCTGCACGCCAACCTGGCTCCACTCGTAATATTTCTCCACGAGCTGCTTGCCCTGGCGCCCCATTTCCGCTCCGAGTTCCGGATTGTTCAAAATTTCCGACACCGCCTCCGCTACCTTGCCCGGATCGCATGGAACGGCGCGTCCGGCGCCTTCCTGCACGACCTCGCGCCAAATGTTGACCTTGTCCGAGATGACGACCGGCACTTCGCAGGCCATCGCCTCCACAACCGAGATGCCGAAATTCTCCGTATAAGAAGGGAGGATGAAGACATCCGCATCCCGGAGCACGGCAAGCTTGTCCCTGCCGGTCAGCATGCCCGTGAAGATGACGAAATCGCTCAAGTTCGCCTTGGCCAGCCATTCCTTGACCTTCTGGCCGTAGTTCTCGTCATCCGGGCCTGTCAGCACCAGCACCGTATCCGGATGGCGGCGATGGATGTCGCGGAAGGCTTCGACCAGGATGTCGAGGCCCTTCTTGAAGTTGATGCGGCTGAAGAACAGCAGCATCTTCTTGCCGTCGAGCAGGCGGTAGCCGCGGCGGAACGATCCCTTCATCGGAAGGTCCGCGTATTCGGAGGTGTTGACGCCATTCGGAACGACGAAGCCGGAGCTGCCATGGACATAGGGCTTGGCAAGCACCAGCTCCTCCTCCGTCGTGTAGTGGAGGGCGTCGGCGAGCCGAATGTTGCGGTTCTCGAACAGCGTCTCCATGATCCGCTTGCGGCCGCGGTGCCGGGCATGCATGACCGGATCGAGCGTGCCGTGCGGTCGCACGATGTAAGGCACGCCGTGCTTGCGGGCGAAATGCCCTGCGGCCATGCCGTGGAACAGGTACAGCGAATGGATATGGACGATGTCGAACTTCGGAATTTCCTTGTTCAACGCAAGCGCCATCGCCGGCGAGGTTCTCCAGAATTTAGGCTGGATGACCGGGAAATAGCGTATTGTCACCCCGTTTTTAACGACCGGAGTATCCACGGGCACGTCAAGGACGCCGTCGCCGTCCTGGTTCGTCGTGAAGATCGTCACTTCATGTCCTTTGGCCGCCAGCACGGCGGCCATTTCCAGCCCGGCCTTGGCCGGCCCTCCGTAACGGGGGGCCAGATTCGCGATGACATGCAGGATTTTCATCTTTGCTTCCCCCTTTTCAATGAATGGAGCTAGGCAGCCTTCCCGTATCCCGGTCTTGCTGTGGAATCGCAGGCTTGCCCAGCCGGTCCAAAATATCGTGGAGCCGAGCGGTGTAATTGCCGAACGAGAAGTAACCGAGCTCCTCCGGAACCTCGCCTTTTGGCTTGCTCAGCAGCCGCCGGATGCCTAGCTCCACTTCGGATGGAACCGAAGGATTCACCAGGATGCCCAGCTTGCCTCGCATGAGCGCCTCGCTGCTGCCGTCGGCCTTGCTCGCCAGCACGGGAATGCCGCAGGCCATCGCCTCCAGCAGCACGATGCCGAAGCCTTCGCCGTGGCTCGGCATTGCAAAGCCGTCCGCCAGGCGGTAGTGATCCGCCTTTTCTTCCTCCTTGATCATGCCGGTGAATACGACGGCTTCCTCCAGGCCGAGGCTGGCAGCCTTCTGCTCCAGCCGGCCGCGGTCGGCCCCGTCTCCCACGATGAGATATTTCAGCGATGGCTCGTCGCGCAGCAGGGAAGGCATCGCCTCGAGCACTTCGTCGAAGCCCTTGCGGCGCTGCTGGCCTGCAAGCCTCCCGAGCGTCATTACGATGCGATCGGACCGTTGCAGTCCGTATCGGTCGAGAAGCGCCTCAGGGGCCGGTCCCGGCACGAACAGCCCGGGCTCGAAGGAGTTCGGAAGCACGAACGATGGTACGCTCTCGAGGCCTGCCCAGCCTTGGAAGCGGTCCAGCGTCAGCTTGCTCACCGCGATGACTGCATCGACCTGGCGCAGCGAATAGCTCGTTCCCTTGCGGGTAACGGGATCCCATGCGTCGATCCCATGAATGACAAGGGCGAGCTTGGCGCCCGTCAGCTTTTTGGCCAGGACGGCGAACGGCAGCAGATTGATATGGCCGCATACGATGAGATCGCTCCTCCGTGCCCGGCCGATAAGGGAGCGAAGCACGGCGCTCAGATAGCGCCTTTTTCCTCCGAGCCCTTCCGTGACGTAATTCAAGTTGGCCGGGATCGGCTCGGGCGGAAACGGCATCAGCCGCGGAATCGCGGTCGCCTCCCGCAGTCCCGGATACGAGCTGAGCGAGGTCAGCAGATCCCGGTTGAACTTGGCGATGCCGCCATGTCCCCCGTATGCGTCGGACAGCAGCACAAGCGGCTTCATGTAAGACTCTCCTTCATCCGTCCGCGGGAGAGCAGGCTCTCCGTCCCGGTGGACGGATCCTCTTCCGCGGCGGCTTGTTGATTCCGGCGGGCCAATACGGCCGCCGACAGGGCGAGCAGGAACAAATACACGAACTGCTCCAGAATGTTGGTCGAGATGCACAGCACGACGTTGACGACGAGCAGCACATACAGCTGCATCGATTGGCCTTTCAGCCTACGGAGCACGGCCGGCGCCGCCGCGATCGCGGCGGCGGCCAGCAGCGTCAGGACGAACAAGCCGTACTGGGTGAGGATCGAGTTGATGGTGCCGTCCATGATTTTATGCTCCAGATCCACGTCAAGCTGCTTGTTGAGATTCACGCCGCTGTTGGTGCCGTAGCCGATGCCGTCTCCGAACAGCACGACGGAGAACGGATTGTCCGTGAAGAAGCCCGTGACCATGTCGATCCTGCCTCCCTTGACCTGGGCTTCCACGATGCTGCCGCGATCCGCCATCAGCGTCGCGGCCTGGATGCCCGCCGTGAGCACCAGCATGGAGAAGCAGACGACAGCCGGCATCAGCAAGCCTTTCTCCGGAAGCTTGCGCCCGTTGAACGCTTTCTCCACCAGCAGGAAAAACAGGATGAGGAAGCAGCCGATAATGGCCGAACGCGTTCCCGAAATGCCGGCGATGCCCAGGCAGAGCAGCTGAAGCAGCGGAGACAGGCGAAGCATGGTCCTGTCGAGCTGTCCCCTCGCGGTATAGAGGAGAATGGAGCTGCCAAGCGCCATGTAACCCGAGATCGATATGCCGCCGAAGGTTCCGATCAGGCGCAGTGAAAACGGATTGACGACTCCGAACCTTCCCGTGAACAAAACATACTGGGCGATCAGCACCGCGAACTCGATGACGAGCAGCCATGCTGCGCAGCGGCACAGCCTGCGCACGAACGCGGGACGGCCCGCGTAAGCCGCTGCCTTCAAGCAAAACACGATCAGCAGGAGCGACCGCCCTCCCGCAGCGACCTGGTACATATTGAGGCCGGCTTCGCGGAAGACGAGAACGCAAGTGCCGTAAGCGATCAGCAGGAGTACCGGCAAATACCATTTGGCAAGCCGATAACGCTCCCCCTTCCGGGCATCCAGGACGAAGAACGCAGTGGTCATCAGGACCAGAATCACGTCCTTGATATACCGGATGTTCAGTCCGAACAGCGGCTCGTTCATGGAGAATTTGGCGTAGGAAATTCTGGCGTTCAAAATGTCGTTCAGCGCCTCGGGCAGATAAGCCATCGCCGCGAAGATCAGGTACAGCAGGATGCCCCTCTCCATCCACTTGCGTTCCGCCGGCTCCGGAACCCCGCCGTCCAGGACGGCGCCGGAAGCGGCGGCTGCCGGTTGCCTCGTCTTCATGGCAGCCCCTAAGCGTTCACGCTCATGGCATGAAGGTACGCGTTCTCCAGGCCGACCCGCTTTAGGTCCTCATCCACCATCATGGTGATGAGCTGCTTGAAGCCGACCTCCAGCTCCCAGCCGAGCTTCTCCTTCGCCTTCGTGCAGTCGCCGAGCAGCAGGTCGACTTCAGCCGGACGCTCGAATTCGGGATCGATGACGACATAGTCCCGGTAGTCCAGGCCGACATGGGAGAAGGCGACATCCAGCAGCTCCCGCACCGAATGCATCTCGCCGGTAGAGATGACGAAATCATCCGGCTCGTCCTGCTGCAGCATCAGCCACATCGCCTTGACATAGTCGCCGGCGAAGCCCCAGTCTCGGAGCGAATCCAGGTTGCCCATCCGCAGCTCGGCCGCCAGGCCCAGCTTGATGCGGGCAACGCCGTCCGACACTTTGCGGGTGACGAACTCCACGCCGCGGCGCGGCGACTCGTGGTTGAACAGGATGCCGGAGCAGGCGAACATGCCGAAGCTTTCGCGGTAGTTCACGGTGATCCAGTGGCCGTACACCTTGGCTACTCCATATGGGCTGCGCGGATAGAACGGCGTCGTCTCCTTCTGCGGCGTCTCGACGACCTTGCCGAACATCTCGCTGCTGGACGCCTGGTAGAACCGGGCCGACGGCTTCACGATGCGGACCGCCTCCAGCATGTTCGTCACCGCGATCGCGGTCAGGTGCGCCGTGGCAAGGGGCTGCGGCCACGATGCGGCCACGAAGGATTGCGCCGCCAGGTTGTACACCTCGTCGGGATCGGAAGCCCGCACCGCTTCGATCAGCGAAGCCAGATCCGTCAAGTCGCCCGACAGCCACGTGATGCTGTTCTTGATCCGCTCCACGTTCTCGTAATTGGGCGTGCTCGTGCGGCGGCGCATGCCGTACACCTTGTAGCCCTTGGACAGCAGCAATTCCGCCAGGTACGATCCGTCTTGACCGGTTACTCCTGTAATTAGCGCTCTCTTCATCTTCCGCATCCCCCAATAGTTTGTTAGATTGAGCCGTCCATTCCGGACGACGACAGTACGGTTCATGCCTGCTGGTTAGCTCCGCCATGCGCTTCTCTCGCGCTTCTGTGCGGCGGAGGCGCTGCTTCCACTCCCGGTTGATCAAACTCTCTGGCCGCCAAGCTCCCGGATTCGCGGCGGCCGTGCGGCAAGGCGCCTCGGAGGTCAGCCCAGCGCCGGTTCCGCTTGGCGGTAAGCGGCATAGACCTTGCGGATGCCTTCCCGCAGCGGCGTTCCCGCCCTCCAGCCGAGGCCGTTGATGCGGCCGGTGTCGACCAGCTTGCGCGGCGTCCCGTCCGGCCGCGAGGAGTTGAAGGCAAGCCGGCCTTCAAAACCGACGACCGCAGCGATCATCTCCGCCAGCTCGCGGATGCTGATGTCGTCCCCGACGCCGACGTTCACGATGTCGTCGCCTTCGTAATTCTCCATCAGGAAGATGCAGGCGTCGGCGAGATCGTCCGAATGGAGGAATTCCCGGCGCGGCGTACCCGTTCCCCAGATCTCCACCTCCGCAGAGCCCGTCTCCTTCGCCTCATGGATTTTGCGCAGCAAGGCCGGAAGCACATGCGACGTTTCGAGGTCGAAGTTGTCGTTCGGCCCGTACAGATTGGTCGGCATCGCGGAAATGAATTTCGTGCCGTACTGGCGGTTGTACGCCTGGCACATCTTGATGCCGGCGATCTTGGCGATCGCGTAAGCCTCGTTCGTCGGCTCCAGATCGCCGCGCAGCAGGCTGTCCTCCTGAAGCGGCTGAGGCGCCAGCTTCGGATAGATGCAGGTCGAGCCGAGGAACAGCAGCTTCTTGATGCCATGCCTGCGCGAAGCCTCGATGACATTCGTCTGGATCATCAGGTTGTCGCGGATGAAGTCCCCGCAAAAATCGTTGTTGGCGACGATGCCGCCGACCTTGGCTGCGGCGAGAAACACATACTCGATCGCCTGGCTGCCGAAGAAGGCTTCCACTTGAATCGGATCGCGGAGATCGAGCTCGCGGCTCGTGCGGCCGATCAGATTGCGGTAGCCCTTCGCTTCCAGAGCCCGCCAGATGGCGGATCCCGCCAGGCCGCGATGGCCCGCTACGTATATCGCTGCTTGCTTGTCCATATCCGTTCTCCTCCAGTAGGGGTTGTTTAGAAAGCGTCCTTGCTGCCCGCCAGCACCTTCACCGTCCGCAGCAGAATCCGGAAATCCATGCCGAGAGAGCGTTCCCGCACATAGCGCAGGTCCAGCTCCACCATCTGCTCGAAGCTCAGGCTGCTGCGTCCGCTGACCTGCCACAGGCCGGTGCAGCCGGGCGTGACGTCCAGGCGCTGCCGGTCATACGGCGTATATTCCGCCACCTCGCGCGGCAGCGGCGGCCTTGGGCCGACGAGGGACATGTTCCCGAGCAGCACGTTCACCAGCTGGGGAAGCTCGTCGATGCTCGTCTTGCGGATGAAGCGGCCGACGCGGGTGACGCGGGGATCGTTCTTCATCTTGAACATCGCCCCCTGCACCTCGTTCTGCGCCATCAGCTCCTTCAGCTTCTCTTCCGCGTTCGATACCATGGAGCGGAACTTGTACATGCGGAACGGCTTGCCGTCCTTGCCGACGCGGGTCTGGTAGAAGAACACCGTGCCGCGAGGATCCTCCAGTTTGATCAGCAGCCCGATCAGGACGAATACCGGGCTCAGCAGCAGCAGGCCGGCCAGCGAGCAGCCGATGTCGACCGACCGCTTAAGCTGCTCGTAGATCGCCAGCTGCCGCGCTTGCGCCGGACAGCCCCCGCCGACCGCTTCCTCGCTTCTGTCGTGAAATGCCAAGTGAAATCATCCTCCGCTCATTTGGATTAAGGCTGCCGAAGACGCTTTTAGTTGGCCAGGGTTTCCGCCGACAGCTCGGCTCCGGGCACCCGATTCGTCCAGGCATTGTAATAGCTCGTATTTTTGCCGTAGGAATTGTCGAGCAGGACGCTCGGCTTGTCCATCAGGCAGGCGAGAATATGGCCGTGCAGCCTTGAAGTGACGATGCTGCCGTAGGCGCCGAATTCGCGGATCGCCTTGTTCACGAGGAACTGGGAGTACCGGTACCAGATCCGCTGCAGCGGCCCCCGCGCTCCGGGAAGACGGTAGAGCTTCATCATGACGACAAGCGCCTTGCGCTCCGCCGCCGTATAGAGGCTTGTCCAGTCTTTGGCCGCGCTGCTTGCTCCTCCCGACCGCTCAAGCCGCTCCTGATGAGGCGTCTTCTCGATGTCGTTCCGGAGAAAGAACAGCGTCTCGCCGGCAGGAGGCGAAGATGAGGCGATCGGATAGAGCTGGTGGGCCATGTCCGGTGACATGAACACCTTGATGTTTTTGAACTTCTTGCGGGCCATCTCGTAGCTGAGCGTGTCCCGCACGTACAGATGCAAGTCCCGGTGCCGGTTGAACACGGCCGCCGTCCGGCCGAAGTTCAGCTCGCTCTTGTAGAAGATCGTCTGCGGCAGCATGACGATCCGGTGTCCCGGGTACTGCTCCACGATCTTTTCCCGCAGCAGCTGATGCTTCGTATAGAGATCCCCGAAGTTGCCTCCTCCGTGCAGTACGAGAATGCAGCTCGGCGGAACCTTGAGCCCGTCCGGGAAGTCGAGCACGCTGTAGCGGGCGCGGACGCGGATGCCGTAAGCTTTGAAGAACGCCTCGGTGCCCTTCATGATGAGGATGTCCCCGCCGTTGCTGTGCACGGGATAGTCGATATAGATGATTTCAGAGCCTTTCGGGATGCTTCTCGTAATGAGCGAGAGGCGCTCCTTCAGCTGCTCCATCGAATAGGATTCAAGCTTGTTCATGCCTTCCTCGTTCCTCCTCCGGCGGCCGCAGCCGCCATTCTTCTTGACTGGATCCGGTTCAGGAGGAACCGGAAATCCTCGCGGTCGTACAGGATGCGGCGCAGAGGAACGCCGAACAGCAGCCGCATCGAGGCGATGGACACCGCCATCCGGATCAGCGCTCCGCAGAGCAGCGCCAGTGCAAGTCCCTCAAGCCCCATCAGCGGCGTCAGGACGAAGAACAGCGCCACCGTTGCCGCAAGAGCGATGATCTGGCGGATCAGCACCATCCCGGGACGGCCCATCGCATTGAAAGCCGAGGCGAGAATCCACGATCCCCCGCCGATGATGCATTCGATCGACAGCAGATAGAACGTTCCGCTCGCTTCCAGGAATACAGGGCCGAATACAAGCCCGATCAGCCGGCTTCCGATCAGCATCGCGGGCACGACTGCTGCCAGCATCAGCAGCATCGACAGCCGGAACGCCCGGCTGACGGTGGAGATGACCGCTTCCCGGCTCTCGCCCGTTACTTTGGGAAATACAACGCTCGTAATCGCCGTCTGCACGACGTTGAACATCCGGGAGAGGGCGTATACAACCGAGTACAGCCCGAAATCCCGGGGCGTGAGCAGCGAGAGGATAATGAGCTTGTCGAATTGGCCGTACAGCGTCCCGAGCAGGTCCGTGCCGAACACCCGGCTGCCGTACGACAGCAGCGGAGCGGCGACTTTCCGGTTCCACGCCTGTCTCCAGCTCATCGCGGCGAATTCGCGGCGCATGCCCATCGCAGCCAGCGCGATGACGGCTGCCGTCGTGACGAGATAGACGATGACGGCCGAAGGCACCGTCAGCCTGCCTGCCGCCCACAGGACGGCCAGCCCGGCCAGATTGAGCAGCGGCACATACAGCCGAATGCCGTTGTACACCTGGAAGCGGCCCGCGCTTTGCGCCGCGGCCGCGATCAGGTTGACGGCCAGCGCCATCGGCACGGCGATCACCGTGTACAGCCTGGCGGAAGCGACCGCTTCCGGGCTGTATCCGTCCATCCAATAGGGAAGGCCGATCCAGGCGACCGCTCCGGTAATGAGGCTCGCCGGCAGGAGCACCGCCAGACTGACTGCCAGGCTGCCCGCCATCGATGCGCCTCGCTTGACCTGATAGATCAGCGCTGTCGGCAAGCCGAAGCCGGTCAGCCCCGCCAGAAAGGAGGGCCAGAACAGGATGGCGGCCAGCTCCCCTTTCCCGGTCACCCCGAACATCCGGGCAGTCAGGATCGAGGTCAGCGTGCCGAGCAGCATGATCAGCATGTTCGTGCCGCTCGTCCTGGCGATCGTCGCCGCTATTCCTTTGCCTCTCAGTTGGCGCACCGCCTTGGCCAACCTTCCGTTCGGGGCGGGAGCCTCCTCGGCAACACCCGCGCTCACAGATCGACGCCTCTCTTTTTTTTCATTTTATTATTCATAACGCGACCTCCAGGGTAAAAAAAGAGAGTGCCTCTCCGATTACTTGTACATTCCGAGGCAGCCGGCGATATAACCATTGCTGTACTGGATGCGGCGCAGCTGGACGATCGCTTTCCGGCGATCAGCCAAGGCGAACGGCAGCAGCAGCGCCGAGACCGGCACCTTCACCGCCTGCTTCAGGAGATATCCGGGGCCGCGCTGCTTGCGGGCGGCATCGCTAATGCCCTGCCAGTACACCCGGCGCAGAAACCATTTGCGGCTGATGCGGCTTTTGGCGATTTTATGGTCGACGACGGCATGCGGGGTGTAGCACACCTTATGCGTCGCCCGGATCCGGTCGATGAGCTCGCTCTCCTCGCTCGACAGCAGATTGCTGCCGACACGGCCGAGATCCTCGCGGAACGGGGCATGGCGCTTGAATACGTCCGCCCGGAACGCGACGTTCGCCCCGAATGGAATCCGCGGAGCTTCCATCTCCGTGACGCCCGGCGCGTAATCCAGCACCGTGTACAGAGTTTTGAACATGTCCGGAAGCCATTCCGGCTCGCCGCCTTCCCATACCGGATCGATCTTGCCGCCCACGCATCCGATGCCGGCATCCCGCTCGAATACGTCGATGATCGCTCCCATCCAGCCGGGCTTCGCCACGGCGTCGTCGTCCAGGAAGAGGATGTATTGACCTCTCGCTTCCCTGATCGCCCGGTTCCTTGCCGCCGACAAGCCGAGCGTCTCCTCCCGTACGCAGCGCACCCGCTCCGGTCCGACGCCAGGCATGCGCTGCAGCTCGAGCATCGTCTCCCAGGTGCCGTCCGTCGACTTGTTGTCCACGACGAGCACCTCGTACTGCGAGGAATCGAACTGCTGCCCCAGCACGCTCCATACCGCTTCCTTCGTGTCTGCGGCGCGGTTATGCGTACAGATTGCGACCGTTACCTTCATGCTCCCAACTCCGTTTCCGTATGTTCCTCCAGCTCCCGGGCAGCTTATTCGCCGCGTGCCGCCAGCAGACCCCTGCCCAGCTCCCGCTCCAGCATCTCGCCCATCTCGGTGAGCAGCGGATGGCGAAGCTCAGGGTTGCGCATTGCGAACTCAAGCGTCGTGAGAATAAACCCGAGCTTCTCGCCGACATCATAACGGATCCCCTCGAAATCATAGGCATACACGCCCTGATGCTCGTTGAGCCGCTGGATCGCGTCCGTGAGCTGGATTTCTCCACCCGCTCCTGTCTCATGCCTGCCGAGGAATTCGAAAATTTCCGGCGTCAGCACATATCGGCCCATGATGGCCAGATTGGACGGCGCTTCTCCCGGAGCCGGCTTTTCCACGAAGCGGTTGACGCCATGCAGCCTGCTGAGCGGATGATCCAGATTGCCGATCGGATCCACGATGCCGTAGCGATGCGTCTGCTCGACGCCTACGGTCTGGACACCGATGACCGATTTGCCGGTCTGTTCATACTGCTCGATCAGCTGCCGCGTGCAAGGGACATCCGACTGCACGATGTCGTCCCCGAGCAGAACCGCGAACGGCTCGTCGCCGATGAAGTTGCGGGCGCACCAGACCGCATGGCCAAGCCCCTTGGCTTCTTTTTGGCGGATATAGTGGATCTCTACGTTGGATGAGCGGCGGACCTTCTCCAGAATGTCCAGCTTGCCTTTCTCCTGAAGCGTATGCTCCAATTCGAAAGCGATGTCGAAGTGGTCCTCGATCGCCCGCTTGCCCTTGCCGGTGACGACGATAATGTCCTCGATGCCGGACTCGATCGCTTCCTCGACGATGTACTGGATCGTCGGCTTGTCTACGATCGGGAGCATTTCCTTCGGCATCGCTTTGGTTGCCGGCAAAAATCGCGTTCCTAGGCCGGCGGCGGGAATAATCGCTTTTCTCACTTTTTGCATGACGCTCACCCTATCTATTTGGAATGGTTTCGTTTGCTCGAATACTTTTCCTTGTTCAGCAAACCCCCGCTGCAGGTACGGATCATTCTTCCTTGTTCAGAAAATCCGCTGCAGGTACGGATCATTCTTCCTTGTTCAGCAAATCCGCTGCAGGTACGGATCATTCTTCCCTGTTCAGCAAATTCGCTGCAGGAACGGATCATTCTTCCGATCGCTGTTGAAGCCCGGATTCCTTGAACTTATTCCCTTTGGGGGAATCCGGTCTTCAAAGGCGAACGCTCTCGCTTCTCCAGAACGATTCCGTCCCTTCCGCTATCCGCTCTCACAAAAACCTCATGCTGCTATTCCGCTTATTCCTCGCTTGCTGCACCTGAATTGCTCGCGACACTCGCCATTCGCCGAAACAAGTTTATATCCGCCGTGCTCGTTTCTTGCACGTTCCGTTTCTCAAAGGCACCGGTGATCCTCACCGGGAAAATCTCCAAACCAACACAGGGGGCATCCAACCCCGCCTCACGTCATGCCCTCGACGATGAACGTCTAAGGCCGCTGGCCCACAGCATGACCGAGTGCCTCCGGTGATAGAGGTGCAGGAGACATTACCTTGGCTTGATTACGGACCGCCTCGACCGGCTTGCCGGCCAGTCCTCATGGCTGATGGCGGTTCAAATTCCGCTTGCGGGAAAAATCCGTCCATCCTCCGTGCTCAAGCCTGCTCCTCGCTGCCGTAGTAGTAATAGTAGTAGCCGCCGTTCGCATCCCGGTCGACATTGTTGAGAACGACTCCGAGCATCCGCGACCCGGCATTTTCAAGCGTTTCCTTCGCTTTGCGCGCCGTATCGCTCTTGACCTTGCCGGAATCGATGACGAGCACGACGCCGTCGCATTTGCCGGCTACGATATGGGCATCCGTCACAGCCAGGATCGGAGGCGTGTCGACGATGACCCGGTCGTACTGCTCCTTGGCCAGCTCCAGCAGCGCGGCCATCGCTCTCGACCCGAGCATCTCCGAAGGGTTGGGCGGAGTCGGGCCCGCTGTCAAAATATCGAGATTGTCCACTTCAGAAGCTTGAACCCCCTGCTCGAGCGTGCTGCGTCCTTGCAGCACTCCGGTGAGTCCTCCCCGGTTGCTGAGAGCAAAGATATGATGCTGAGAAGGTTTCCGCATATCCGCATCGATCAGCAGCACTTTTTGCCCCGCCTGGGCAAAGGTGACGGCCATGTTGGCCGAAGTCGTGCTTTTGCCTTCTCCTGCCCGGCAAGAGGTGACCATCAGCAGGTCGACAGGATCGTCGACTCCGGCGTAGTCCACCCCGGTACGCAGCATCCGGTAAGATTCCGAGATCGGCGACTTCGGATTGCTGGCTGTTATCAGAGTCCAGTTACGCGTCAAGCGAGACATTGCTTTTCCTCCCCACATGGCCGGAAGCCGGTATCGTTCCCGTATTGTTCAGATTGCTGCCGCCCTTGGCAGTCGCCTCCCTCTCCTTGAACTTCGGGATCGCTGTAAGCACAGGCAGTCCAAGGACATCGCGGACATCTTCTTCGGACTTGATCGTATCGTCGAGATACTCAAGCAGGAAGGCCAGTCCCAGACCCGCGAGCAGCGAAAGCGCGAACGCCGTGACGATATTGAGCTTGGCGTTCGGAGCGACCGGCGCGGCCCCGGCAGCAGGATCGGCTTGATTCAGAATCGAGACGTTGTCGACCTGCAGCAGTTTGGGTATTTCCTTGGAGAAGACGAGCGAGACGGCATTCACAATATTCGCTGCCCCGGCGAACGACTCGTCTCTGGCGGTAACCGACATGACCTGGGTGTCGTTGACCGATGTCACCGTCACCTTCCCGGCCAGCTCGCCGGCGCTTTGGTGGAGCTGCGGATACTCTTCGGCGACGATCTGCATGATGCGCGGCGTCTTGATGATTTCCTTGTAGGTCTTGATCAGCTGGATATTGCTGTTGATCATGCTGAGGTCGATGCTGGACATCAAACCGCCGCCGTCCTTGACCTGTCCGACGAGCAGCTTGGCCGAAGCCTCGTATTGGGGTTTCGCGTACCAATAGGAGTAGGTTGCGGCCAGCGAGCAGCTCACGATGACGATGGCTGCGATCAGCCATAGCCGCTTGCGGATGATGTAGGCATAATGTTTGATTTCCAAGATGTTCCCTCCAGTAAAAAATGGTTGAAAATACGAGAACAGACTCCTATTCGAATTATTAATTTTCTTTAATTATTCATTTCGAGAACTTTTGAAGAAAAAAAAGAGCGGATTGCCTATTCGCTTTCCTCTATCTTTTGCCGGCTTGTTAACTTCTCTCCAGGAAATCATCCAGGCTTCCGCCGTGGAGGATATGCTCCATCAGATCCTCGAAGCTTTTATCGATGCCCTTCTTGTCCAGAAGAAGCGTCAGAAGCTCGGCCAGATCGATGCGCGGTTTCTGGTTGCACGGCTCATATCGGTTCTTCTTGTAATCGAACACGAATTCACGGCGGAGCGGATATTCCGTTACATACAGCAGCTCGGCAAGCGAATCGGCGTTATTGGCGGAGCCGAGGCTTTCATCCTCCGCGAGTACTTGAAGGAATTGGCGCAATTTCAGCTTTTTCTGCTCCATCTCCATAAATGCCTGCAGGCTCTCCCTCGTTCTCTGGATTTGCTCGTTCAGTCCCTCATATTCCGTGACAAGCGATAGTTTGCGGACCGCCATCCCTTTGTCCCTCCCTATATCGTCGCTTCCATTGATGCTCGCCATGCGTGGATGATAATCGCGTCTGTTGTCGGATGTAAGCTT
The DNA here is from genome assembly GCF_053345695.1 of Paenibacillus sp. D51F. Classification (NCBI taxonomy): domain Bacteria; kingdom Bacillati; phylum Bacillota; class Bacilli; order Caryophanales; family Paenibacillaceae; genus Paenibacillus; species Paenibacillus sp. D51F. The sequence continues at coordinate 287,656 of NZ_JBKFAO010000007.1, forward strand.
CAGCATTCGGTATTTTCAGACACGGGCTGCCAGGGGATTGCAGTCAGCCTCACAGCAGATTCGCTGCTATTCAGCTTGTTGGTTCGATTATGACACAGTTCGTCGCAAAAGCTAGAGGGAAGAAAGATGTGTTTGGATTAGTCTTTCCTGTTCATTTTCAGTCCTGTTTTCAAGTACCCTGCTCCTAGTTTTCATGGTATGGATGGTAGAAATATTCAGACTTGTTTACGTTTTCATGTAAATGTATGCGTTATCGTCATCATCTATGGAAGCTTCCGTATGGCTTCCATGAAGCAGACTATTGTCGCAGGCGCGCCCATGTCCCTGAATGAACAAAAAACCGCTCTCTTGAGCGGTTTTCCTGTTCTTTGTTCTGTTGGTTCTTGTTTCTGCGCCCCCGCAGCAGTCCTACAACAGCTGACCGCATTCAGGGACTTAGGAACGAGAGGGCGAAATGATGATGCCGTTCAAGGTTTTTCCAGACCCGATTCGACAGAATTCGAGACTTTGGTCACATCCGGAGAAACTTCCTTGACGCGAAATACCCAATATTTATTGGCGGCAAATCCGGCTCCGGTCGCAACGACAACGGCAATTCCTTTCGCAATGAGTGTATTCCATCCCAATCCGCCGTGGAAAACAGCCAATACAGCGGTCGAAATTCCGAATGTGAACAGGTTCACGGTCAAAAACCGGAGCCATTCGCCTTTGCGTCCCGGTTCCGAGCTTCTGAACGTCCAGCTCCGGTTGACCAGATAGCTGTTGATTGTCGCGACCGCGTAGCTGATCGTCTGCGCGATCAAATAGTGGACTCCAAAAACCGCGTTCAGAAGGCCGAAAATCGCATAATCCAGAACCGTATTCAATACGCCGGTCAACGCGTATTTCATCAACATTCCCATCGTAATCCTTCCAATCCTTGAACGTCTCTATCGAAGCAGGCGATGACAACCGATTCAAGAGATGACCTCTTCAACCAAAAGGGCATTTCTCCCATATGTTATGGAATGCCTGTCATAGAGAAGGTATAGTGATACCTAGAAGAGTATCCCATGTATCTTTATCCAGTCAAGTCAAGATGTATTTCATCCGCTCCTTGATCGGGTAATGAATGGACTCAGGCATAGCTTTAGCGAAAAGCATCCGAAAGAGGTGTCGTCAGCATGAAGAAATGGACATCCTTTATTATTCTTTCCATCTCCGTTCTGATCGTTGCAGCCCCCTTGTACTCCGGCGCCAAATCCGCTTTCGTTGCCGGACGGGACCCGGCCCCTGCCTGGACCAATGAAACTTTGGCCGCTCATGCGCTGGGCTCGGTGGACAACCATTTCTATACGAATTCGTATGAAGCCTTCCAACAGAATTACGATAAGGGCTACCGGCTTTTCGAGGTCGACTTGCAGCTTACGACAGACGGATATCTGATCAGCCGTCACGACTGGGGCTCCTATCTCTACGACCGCTTCCGCCAGGAGCTGCCCCGCCCGGAAATGGGCAAGCCGACAAGCCGTAAAACGATCCTCGATCTGCCTATCTTGGAGCGCTACCATGCGATGAGCTTCGAGCAGATCTGCGATCTCATGCGCAAGCATCCCGATATGTGGATCATTACCGATACGAAGGGCTCCACGGCCGAGGAAGCCCAAGCATCGTTCCGAGCTTTGATGAGAGCATCCGGGTCCGATACCGAAGTATTGAGCCGAATCATTCCCCAGATCTACAGCCAGGAAATGTACGGCTGGATCGAACAGGTTCATTCCTTCTCTTCCTATATATATACGCTTTATCAATCTCCCGATTCGGATAACCAAGTGCTCGACTTCGTCCGACGGACGGAATCCATCGATGCCGTCACGATGCCGGAGGAGCGTGCCGGCAAATCCGTCAAGCTGGTTCAGCAGCTCGCAACGCTCCAGGTTCCGGTGTATGTACACACCGTCAATGATCTCGAAGCGATTCGTTCGCTCCTTGCCACCGGCGTTCATGGCGTATACAGCGATTCCATGACCTATGCCCGCATGGCTGCAGCCGGCATCTCCGTCCCGAAGGTCAAGTAACGCCTTCTCGACAGAAATCTGTCAGATTACCGGGGAAAAGATATGTCCGCTTCCTCGCGTTTGCAGGCAGGAATGCGCAAGCGCATGAAGAACGTTTATCACGGAACCTTTTTAGCCATGAAATTTTGGGCTATGGGTTGCATCCAAGGCACTCAATGATTATACTTACTTTACTAAAGGATTAGATTGCATGCGATTTAAGAACGGAAAAGCTTGATTCCGGGCTAATTGTAACGAATTCATAACCCTTTTTTAAGAATCTATTAATCTTGATTGGGTACAATATACTCAACCATTCGAATTGATTGGAGTGATAAGAACATGAGAACTCTGATTTCCTTCCAAAACAAGAAGATTCCTGTATATATCGCCGAACAAAATAATAAAAAAGCGCTCGACAAGTTAGGCGAGGTATTGAACCGCAAGCTGTCCACAGGCAAAAATGCTCTTAAAGGCTCCATCCGTTCCCTGATCAGCGTCGAAATCTCGGGAAGCGAAGCCACTCTCCATACGATCAATGAAAAAGACACGCTTACGATTTCCCTTTATTGATCTCTTCCATGCAAATGCCGCCTGCCCCAGCAGGCGGCATTTTTGCATGGAGCTCCATTATGGTACAGTGGAATTAACATCCGTACATAGAAGTCGAGGAGGAAGCGCCAATGCTGTTTGTCGACAACCGGGACATGCATGATCCATCCCTTAACCTGGCTCTCGAAGAATATATTCTCCGCCATCTTCCCGCAGATCAGGATTATCTGCTGTTTTACATCAACGAACCGTCCATCATCATTGGGAAAAACCAGAATACGCTGGAGGAAATCAACGAAGACTATGTCAAGGAACAGAATATTCATGTCGTGCGCCGGCTATCCGGTGGCGGGGCCGTCTATCATGATCACGGCAACCTGAATTACAGCTTCATCACCAAGGATGATGGCGAATCCTTCCGCAACTACCGCAAATTCACGGAACCGGTCATTCAAGCGCTTCGCTCGTTAGGCGTGGAGGCCGAGCTCAGCGGGCGGAATGATATCCAGGTCGGCGAGCGCAAAATATCGGGCAACGCCCAGTTCGCGACGCGCGGCCGCATGTTCACTCACGGTACGCTGCTGTTCCAATCCGACATTACGCATGTCGCATCGGCGCTCAAAGCCAATCCGGAGAAGTTCAAATCCAAGTCGACAAAGTCCATTCGCAGCCGTGTCGCCAACATTTCCGAATTCCTGCAGAAGCCGATGACGGTGGAGCAATTCCGCTCCTATCTGCTTGAGACCTTATACGATGGCCAGCCCGTCCAAGCCTACGAGCTGACGGATGCGGACTGGGATGGTGTCCGCAAAATCTCGGAGGAACGCTATCGCAACTGGGATTGGAACTACGGGCGTTCCCCTGCCTTCAATATGCGTCAAGTCGAACGCTTGACTGCCGGCACCTATGATGTGCGGCTGAACGTCGCCGAGGGCCGAATCGAGCAGGCATCCATCTTCGGAGACTTCTTCGGTACCGCTGAAGTTTCGGAGCTTGAGGAGCTGCTGGCCGGCATCCGCTATGAACCCGGTTCCGTCCGGGAGGCGCTTGAAGGGGTCGATCTCGTCCCTTATCTCGGTCCGATGGAGATAGAGGAATTTATGGGACTGCTGTTCTAGCTTGTCCAAATCAGCGGTCATTGTAATAAAGCAAATGAAGTCGAAGAACCTCGGAATGAACCCGATGTACATCGCGGGCGGATTTTTTAAGAAAGGCGAGCTGGATATCCGCGGATATCCAGCTCGCCTTTTCGGTTCAGCTTATATGGGAAGACACTAGACCTGAGCGTTCTCTCTCGTTTCGGCAGCCGCATACAAATAATAAGCAAGTCCGGTTTGTCGGAATTCGAGAAAGTCGATATTCGGCTCGGCAGCCATATCATAATCACAATAAGGCTCCCCTTTTCGAATCGCGCTTATCGTATCCGACAATGTCCTCAGCATGCTCTCCCAACGTTCGATACGGGAAGCAAGCAGCTCTCTTTGCTCGACAAGAATTTCAAGTCGTTATGGTCGTCATCCAAATTGGATGACACGGTTATTGTCTCTTTCAAACCCTTGGTATCGGGAGCCGCGGAAGGTGAGCTTTCCGACATCCCCTTCAGCCAGCAAGCCGAAGTCCTTGCCCGTAACGGAAAATTCCATTCGGTCGCCGCTTTCGACTTCAAAGGTCGCATAGTAATCGGTCAGCGTCTGCTGATGCGAGCCTTCCTCGTAGGGTTGCCGGCTGCGGACTCGCGACCGCTTGCTGACCACGGCCGCCTTCACAGACAGCTGAGGCTGGCCGTTGATGCGGCTCCAGCCCGAGTAGGATTTCCAGAGGCCCGCACCGATGATCACCGCAATGACTGCAATAAGAATCGTGAATGCCGTTCCTGCCGTGGAGAAGATCGATTCCATGCTCATCCCGGTCCCCATTCCCGCTCCCTCCCCAGATGTGTCCCTATGATGCATCCTTAGTCCCATTGTATGACGGCCGAGCCGGCTTATTCTCCCGGATTGGCGGATCTTGTCCTAACGGAGGGCTGGAGGTCGGGATATCCCATCGCCTCATTGAAGGCCGTTTCAATTGAATGCACATACGAAAAAAAGCCCCCGCATAGGGAGCTTTTTTTCTATTCATAGTGAATCTTCGATTTAACCCAAACGTCCGGAAGCCATGCGCTGCAGATCGCCTTCCTCAAGAAGCGGGAAATGGCAAGCTACTTGACGGCCAGGCAGCACGTCGCGAAGCAGCGGCTCTTCGGCCTTGCAGCGATCCTGCGCGAGCGGACAGCGCGGGTGAAAGCGGCAGCCCGATGGAGGGTTCGCCGGCGAAGGCACATCTCCCTTGAGAATGATGCGCTCGCGCTTGAGAGCCGGATTCGGCTTCGGAATGGAGGACAGCAGCGCCGCGGAATATGGATGTAGAGGCTTGTTGTACAGTTCCTCCGTCGGGCCGACTTCTGCCAGCTTGCCCAGATACATGACGCCGACGCGATCCGAGATGTGGCGGACGACGTTGAGACCGTGGGCGATGAACAGGAACGTCAAGCCGAGCTCGCGCTGCAGCTTCGACAGCAGGTTGAGCACCTGGGACTGGACGGATACGTCCAGGGCGCTGACGGCTTCGTCCGCGACGATGAACTTCGGATTGAGCGCGATCGCGCGCGCGATGCCGATCCTCTGGCGCTGGCCGCCGGAGAACTCATGCGGATAGCGGTTGCGACGGGAAGCGTCAAGGCCGACAAGCTCCATCAGCTCGACGACACGGGCGTCGATATCTTTTCCAGACATATTCGTATGCACCTTGAGCGGTTCACCGATGACATCGCTCACGCGGAAGCGAGGGTTCAGGGAGCCGAACGGGTCCTGGAAGATGATCTGCAGATCTTGACGGAGATCGCGAAGCTTGCTCGTTCCAAGCTGATGGATGTTCTCCCCGTTATAGACGACCGATCCTTCCGTGGCGCTCTGCAGCCGCAGAATTACGCGCCCGAGCGTCGACTTGCCGCAGCCGGATTCGCCGACGAGGCCGAATGTCTCCCCTTTTTTGATTTCCAGGGAAATATCGTCCACGGCTTTGACCTGGCCGACGACTCGGCTGAGCAAGCCCTTCTTGATCGGGAAATACTTCTTGATATGTTTGACTTCAATCAAAGTTTCGTTGGACAGCTGCCTGCTCATACCGTTACCTCCCCTTGACTGCCGATGTTGATCCTTGGGGATAGCGGAGACTCATCGGAATGCTCCTCGAACAGCCAGCAGGCTGCTTTGTGGTCGTTGCCGAGCTGGAAAAATCCCGGCTCCTCGCGCCGGCAAATATCCATCGCATGCGGACATCTAGGATGGAAGCGGCAACCGGTAGGAAGCTGATTGATCCGCGGAATATTGCCTTGGATCGTGTAAAGCTCTTCATCCGTCTTCGCTTCAAATCCTGGAATCGACTTCAATAGGCCGACCGTGTACGGATGGCTCGGCTTGCTGAAGATCTCCTCGACGGAGCCCTCTTCCATGATTCCGCCGGCATACATGACGACGATCCGATCTGCAACCTCTGCCGCTACGCCCATATCATGAGTGATGAGGACGATGGACATGCCCGTTTCTTTCTGCAGCTGCTGCAGGAGATCGAGGATTTGAGCCTGTACGGTTACGTCGAGCGCCGTTGTCGGCTCATCCGCAATCAGCAGCTCCGGCCGGCAAGCAAGAGCGATTGCGATGACGACACGCTGGCACATGCCGCCGGACAGCTCATGCGGGTACTGGCGCGCACGAACCTCCGGGGACGGAATGCCGACCTCGCGAAGCAGATCGACAGCCATCCTCATGGCGTCCTTCGGGCTTTTCCTTTGATGGAGACGAAGGCTCTCGGCAATCTGCTCTCCGACCGTGAATACGGGATTTAGCGAAGACATCGGATCCTGGAAGATCATCGCGATCTGGTTGCCCCGAATACTGCGCATTTCATCCTGATCCTTCTCCGAAAGAACTTCACCGTTGAATTTGATGTCGCCCTCGAGAATCATGCCTCCCGCGTAATCAATGAGACGCATGACGGCTAGCGAGGTGACGCTCTTGCCGCTGCCGCTCTCTCCTACGATGCATAGAGTCTGGCCTTCTTCCACGCTGAACGAGATCCGGTCGGTCGCTTTCAGGATCTCCTTGTTCACGAGGAAGCCGGCACTCATTTCGTTGACTTCGAGAATTTTGCGCGCCATTTTTCCAGCCTCCTTGGAGAAAGATGCATTTTTTGACGAGGATCCAGCGCATCACGGATGCCGTCGCCGATGAAGTTGACCGCCAGCACGACGATCAGGATGCACATGCCGGGATAAACCCCTTGAATCGGATCAATAAGCATGAATTCCTGCGCGTTGCTGAGCATCTGGCCCCAGCTCGTCTGCGGCTGCTGGATGCCCAGTCCCAGGTAGGACAGGCCCGACTCCGCCAGGATCGCGCTGCCGACCATCAGCGTCGCGTTGACGATGATCGGGAAGCTGGCGTTGCGCAGCAAATGGCGGAAGATGATGCCCCAGCTGGAGACGCCGATTGCCCTGGCCGCCTCGACATACTGCATTTCGCGCAGCTGCAGGAAGTTGCCCCGCACGAGGCGCGCTACGCCCACCCAGCTCGTGAACGACAGGATGAGGATCATATAGATGAACTTGGTGCCGAAGATGGCCCCGATCAGAATGTTCAGGAACAGCGTCGGGATGGAGATCATGACATCGATTAGACGCATGAAGATGATGTCGATCCAACCGCCGAAATAGCCGGACACCGCGCCGATGATCGAGCCGACGATGACGGCCATCGCCGCAACGGAAAAGCCGACCAGCAGCGAGACCCGGCCGCTATAGATGAGGCGGGAGAAAATGTCCCGTCCCATCTCATCCGTACCGAGAATATGGTCGCCTGTGAACGGCTTGATGTTGGCGTTCATCAGATCCAGCTTGGCGGGATCATAAGGCGCGATGACCGGGGCCAGTATCGCCGAGAGGATGAAGATAAGGAGGACGGCGAGGCCGGTCATAGCGAACTTGTTGCGTTTGAACTTGTTCCATGTCTGGAGCCATGGCCCGATCGGCTTGTCCGCCTTGGGCAGCGCATCCGTTTGGTTCGGTACGATAGGGGTGCTTGTGGGCTGCAGATTCGCGCTCATCCTACTTGCCTCCTTTGCTTATCTGGACGCGCGGATCGACGATCGCGTACAGGATATCCGCGATCAGGTTGCCGACGACGACGAACACGGCGCCGAGCAGCGTAATCGCCATCAGGACGGAATATTCACGGGAGTTGGCCATCTCGACGAACAGACGGCCCATGCCTGGCCAGTTGAAGACGGCTTCCGTGAGTGATGCGCCGCCGACCAGGATCGGCAGATCAAGTCCGAACAGGGTAATGAGCGGAATCAGCGCATTGCGCAGCGCATGGCGGAAGATGACTTTGTTCTCCCTCACGCCCTTTGCCCTCGCGGTGCGGATGTAGTCCTGCTCAAGCACTTCCAGCATGCTGGAGCGCGCGTACTTCAAGTAGCCGGCCAGCATGCCGAGCGAAAGCACGGATACAGGCAGGATCAAGTGCATGATGAGATCCGAAATATCGCCTTCCTTGCCCATGGTGTACATATCCGACAAGGGAAGCCAGTCGAGCTCGAGAGACAAGTAACTTTGCAGGATGATGCCGAACCAGAAAGCGGGCATGGCAAATCCGATATAAGAGATGAAGGAAGCCGTCTGATCGGAGAAGCCGTATTCCTTGGTACTGTTGTAGATGCCCCACGGGATGGCGATAATCAGCGTCAGAATCCACGATGCGCCCATCAGAATCATCGTATTCTTCACCGTCGGCCACAGGATGTCGCCGACCGGGATATTGTTTTTGAAGGTGGCGCCCAGGTCCCCGGTCAGGATGTCGCCCATCCATTTGAAATATTGGACCGGAATCGGCTTGTCGAGGCCGAGCTGTTGAGCCTTGATCTGGCCCGCTTCCACAGATAGTCCGGGGGATAGGAATATTTGGGTCGGCCCGCCCGGAGCGGCGTGGATCAACCCGAATGTAAAGATCGAAATTAGGAACAGCACGATGACGGACTGTAAAGTCCGTCGGATCAAATACTCGCCCATCAGGCTTACCTCCTTGAATACTGAATCCCAACCTGCTGGCAGCTGCCGGCTTTGCGCCGAGCAGAACCGTGGTGGGTCCCAAGCTGCAGACCGCCCGGTTATGCACAGGGCAAAACCGTCTTCCAACAGCATGAAGGGTGGATATGAGGAAAGGAGAAAGGAGGAAGGACGTCGCCTTCCCCCTTTTCTATGATTCTGTCTGAGTCACGATGTCTTATTTCGAATCCTCAAGCCACCATTTGTTGATTCCGAAGAATCCGCCATAAGGCAAAGCCGCTACAGGAGCGTCTTCAGCGTTGTACTTGACGCGTGGGCCGAGCACTTCAGGCGTGCCGTATTGGTACAGGAAGACGTAAGGCAGGTTGGTGGAGATTTGCTGGGCGACTTGTTTGTACACCTCTTTGCGCTTCTCTTGGTCCGTCGTCGTGTAGCCTTCGACCCACAGCTTATCCAGCGTCGGGTTGTTGTACCAGCCGGAGTTTTGACCGTTCGGCGGGAAGTACTTGGAGGAGAAGACCGACTCGCTGTCCGGATCCGGACTGTTCAGCGACCATGCCTGCAGAGCGGCTTGGTATTTGCCTGGGTAGATATTCTGCTCCAGCCAGGATGCGAAGTCGATGCCCTTCGTCGTGACCTGGATGCCTACAGCTTTCAGGTTGTCCTGGATGACCGTCGAGACGTTCTCGCGGCGGCTGTTGCCGGAATTGTACTGAAGCTCGAAGGTGAATTTCTGGCCGTTTTTCTCCAGAATGCCGTCTTTGCCTGCTACCCAACCGTCTTCAGCAAGCAGCGCTTTCGCTTTTTCTACATCGTAGTTGTAGTTGACGGCTGCGTCGCCCGGATCTGCCCAAGTACCTGGCAGGAATGGCGCGTTCAGGGCTTTTCCCGTACCCTTCAGGATGTTGTCGAGAATGCCTTGGCGGTTCAGCGCGTAGGCGATTGCTTGACGGGTCTTCTCGCCGGCGAAGAGCGACTCCTTGCCGCCGAAGTTCATTTTGTTGAAGTTGAAGCTCATGTACTCGTACAGCGGTCCAGGAGCAAGCAGCACGTTCAGGCCTTTGGCTTTGACGGCTTCGACTTGCGTTACCGGAATGGCGCCCACGAGGTCGACGTCGCCTTTGAGGACGGCTTGTACGTTCGTGTTCTGGTCGGCATAAATCTTGTAGATGATCTTGTCGATGTTGACGTCGTTGACGTCAGCAGCCCAGTAGTTCGTTTCTTTTTCAAAGCTCAGGTATTGCTTTTGCTTCCATTCGGACCATTTCCAAGGGCCGTTCGTGACCGTTTTGGCTGGATCCTTGCCGTAGTCGTTCTTCTCGAGCTCCTTGACCGGGATGTCCTTCAGGATGTGGGAAGGAGCAATCTCGGATACCAGCGTGTAGATGAACGGAGCGAAGACTGTCTTCATCGTGATCTTGGCCGTTTGGGCGTCGACAGCTTCGACCTTGTCGACTTTGTCGTAGCTGCTGATGCCTTGGGAAGCGGCGTCAGGGTTCTTGATCGTGTTGATCGTAAAGGCGATGTCCTCGGCCGTTACCGGCTGGCCGTCGCTCCATTTGGCGTTGGCTTTCAGCTTCAGCGTGTACGTCAGGCCGTCGGCCGAGATCTCCGGCAAGCTTTCCAGCAGAGACCAAGGCTGTGCTACGATGTTGCCGTCCTTGTCGTAGTCCAGCATCTTCGCGAACATGAACTGTACCGCATCGCCCGAAGACGTATCGGATACGTAGATCGGGTTCGTGTTGACGATGTCGGAGAATGTGCCGATCGTCAGCGTGCCGCCCTTTTTAGGACCGGCCGGATCCGTCGCGCCTGCGTTCGCAGCCGTGTTGTCAGCCGGTGCTGTCGATGCCGGCGTATTTGTCTTTGCGCCGGAATTGCTGTTGCTGCCGTTGTTGCTGTTGCTTGAGCAACCTGCAACCAAAACCCCCATTACGGACACACCCACGAGCAAGGTTTTCCACTTGAATGAACCTGCCACTCCACATTCCTCCTTGGCTCTAGCCAAAACATGTCATTTCCGGTTCCAATTGTAGCACGGTTTTTAACGTCCGAATATAGATTGTTCTGAAAATAATTAAAATTTTATTAACTGCATAATTATTCATAGATTCTTTTTATTGGGGTAGCGCTTACAATCAAGCCGCTGTAAGGTCCGTGGCATCTTTAAAAAGGGAAGTGGATTTGTAGATAGTATGCGTTTTAGGGGATAAACAAACAAAATGTCTCAAAAAACGGGAATTTTTTTACCATTCGAAACCAGTCTGGATGAGTGCTTTAAACCATTATTTTTACCAATACTTTTTTATGATTTTCATTGTTTTTTGATGCAACGCTTTAACGCAATATATAATTAATACGTTAAACAATAATTGCGTCTCGATGGAATTATTTTTTCTATCTTACCTAAAATCCAGTCCCTCTTGATCGCAAAAAAGCCATCTCCCCAGTAGGGGAGATGGCATTCCAACATAGGGCTATTGATCTAAAATGGATTCAAAAGCACTCTTGTCGAGCTTCTGCACGAGCGCAAACAAAAGCTCCTTGGCTGCCGCATAATCATCGATGTGCATGATGGATGCCGCTGTATGGATGTACCGCGCCGGGAGTCCTATGACCGCCGAAGGCACTCCGATGCCGGACAGATGGACCTGCCCCGCATCCGTTCCGCCTTGGGAGAAATAATACTGGTAACGGATGTTGCCGTCCTCGGCCGTCTCGCGGATGAATTCGGCGAGGCCGCGGTGCGTAATCATGCCGGGATCCTGGATGCGCAGAAGGGCTCCCTTGCCCAGCTGCCCCATCGCATTGCGGTCTCCGGTCGCATCCGCCGCGGGACTGGCGTCCAGCGCCAGGAAAAGATCGGGCTGAACGAGATTCGCCGCCGTGCGCGCTCCCCTGAGGCCGACTTCCTCCTGCACGGTCGCTCCGGCATAGATGACGTTCGGATGCTTCTTGCCCTTCAGCTCGCGGGCAAGCTCGATCGCGAGCCCGACCCCGTACCGGTTGTCCCAAGCCTTGGCCATGATCTTCTTGGGGTTCGCCATCGGCGTGAACGGACATACCGGCACGATCGCCTGTCCGGGCCGAATGCCGTAGGAGAATACTTCCTCCCGGCTGTCGGCGCCGATATCGATGAACATCGACTTCACGTCGACGACCTTGCTGCGGGAAGCGTCGTCCAGCAGATGCGGCGGCGTCGAGCCGATGACGCCGATGACCGGTCCGTTGTCGGACACGATCTCCATGCGCTGGGCCAGCATCGTCTGGGCATTCCAGCCGCCGAGCGTGACGAACTTGATCATGCCGTTGTCCGTAATGGCCGATACCATGAGCCCGACCTCGTCCATATGGCCGGCCACCAAGATCCGCGGCCCCTGCTCGTCGCCGCGGAGAACGCCGAAGATGCTGCCCAGGCGGTCGCGCACAAGCTCGTCCGTGCAGGCGGCCAGCTGGCTTTCCACATAGTTGCGCAGCTCCTTCTCATGGCCGGGAACGGCGCGCATCTCCGTCAAAGTCCGGAACAATCCAAGCGTTTCTTCATTCATCTTTCCTTGCCTCCTGAATAACAGCAGAATGATTCCAGTATACCTGATTCGCCGCGGCATGCCCACGCGCGCATCAGCCATGCTGCTCCAGCAGCGTATGATCGGGCGCATCGAGGCTTCTTCGTGCCGGAATTCGGATCCGAATCGCCGTCCCTTGCCCTTCCATTCCGGTTTCGATCGAGATCCCGTAGCCCTCTCCATAATAGAGGCGGATCCTCTCATGCACGTTGCGGATGCCGTAGCCTTGCCGGCTGCGCCCTGTTTCCCTGAACAGCTCCTCCGCCAGGCCGCCCGGCATCCCGATTCCATCGTCGGCCACCTTGAATTCGATGACGGGATGAATGCCTGCCTTGAGCTCCGCGGATATCGAGATTCGAATCCGGTCTCCCTTCCAGGCATGCTCAAGCGCATTTTCCACGAACGGCTGGAGAATCAGCTTGATCGTCATATAACCGAGGAGCCGCTCGTCCCATTGATAGCCGACTTCGACGCGGTCGCCGTATTTGACCTGCTGGATGGCCAGGTAAGCCTGGATCTGATCCAGCTCGTCCGCCGCAGGAATAATGGTCTTCCCGTCGTTGAGCGACATCCGGTAGAAGCGGGCCAGATTCATGATCATCTGATGCTGCTTGTCCACCTCGCCGAACTTCGCCAGCCTGCTGATCGAAGAGAGGGTATTGTAGAGGAAATGCGGATTGATCTGAGCTTGCAGCGTCTCGAGCTCCGCCTCTTTTTTGCGCAGCTTCGTCAGGTACACCTCCTGGATGAGGTTGTCCGTCTGTGCGCCGAGTTCGTTGAGGGCATCGGCGATCATGGAATACTCGTCCTGGCCCTTGTACTGGATCCGGCGGCGATAATCGCCTCGGCGGAACGACTGGAGGACCGAGATGACCTTGCCGATCCGCTTCGTGAACGCGCGCGTGACGAACAGAGCGACGCCGATGATCGGCACCATGCTGATGCCGCAGACGAGCACGGTGAGCCAGGTGATCTTGCGTGCATCGGCCTGCAGGACATCCTCCGGTATGACCGCGATCAAGCTGTACTGGAGCCCCGGCAAAGGCTCGCGGATGACAAGGCTGCCCTTGCCGGCTTCCTGCGCTCCCGCCGCAGGGGCAGGCGCTCGGACGTTATCGATATCTCTCCCCGAAGCATGCAGCACCTTGCCCGCTTCATCGACAATATAGAGGCGGCTGCCGGGCATGATTTTCTTGGCGTCCACGCTGTCGAACAAATCCTTGAAATAGACGCTGATCCGGACCAGGCCGAGCTCCTTCAGATCGGAAGGCGTGTAGGTATCAACGATCCGGCGGATCAGCGAGATTCTCCCGAACTTGGCGTCGTCCCCGATCTGGACCCATTTCATCGTCACGTCGAACTGCTCCTTCGGAAGGGACTTGTACCACTCCTCCTTCTGGATGCGGGACAGATGCAGGATTTCAAAGGAACGGTTGTTGGACTTGAGAATATCCTCGCCGTCCTTGCTCAGATCATAGATCTCGTTGTACACCTCGTTTTTGATGTACACCGACATTCTCATGCTGCGGTCCGTAGAATTGATTGCTTCCCAGAATTTCGGCAGCAGCACCTTCTTGGTCGCGTCGTAGTTGGCCCAGCCCTCTTCCTTGCTCTTGAGCGCCCTCACCAGCATGCTGTCCTGGTAGAGCATGTCGGTGATGCGGACGGTATCGTCGATCCGGTAGCGGACGTTATCCTCCATCTGCCTTAGAGTGCCGCGGATGTTGTTCTCCGTCTGGGAGCGGACGGAGCCGACCATGATGGAATTCGCGATCCAGCCGAGCAAGGCCAGAGGAACCAGAGTGAGCAGCACATAAGATGCGAACAGCTTCATGCCGAGCGGAATGAAGCCCTTCTGCCGCCTGCCTTTCATTCCTGCCTCCTGTATTCATTAGGCGTCACGCCGAACGTCTCCTTGAACTGACGGCTGAAATAAGGCATGTATTTATATCCGACGCGATCCGCGATTTCATAAATTCGAAGCCGGGTCCCCCTGAGCATCTCCCCGGCGATCCTCATCTTCCGGTCGATCAGATGCTCGCTGAAGTTGACTCCTGTCTCCTCCTTGAACAAGGCTCCCAAATAATTGGGCGAGAAAGCGAACGCATCCGCAACCTCCTTCAGCGTGATGTTCTCATGAAGGCGGCTCTCCACGTAGTGGACGACTTCCGCGATCAGCCTGGCGTTTTTGGACGGCTTGGAGGGAGCCGCAGCAGGCAGTCTCTGCTCCTGGTCGGTCGGTGGCTCCCGTGCCGGCGACGTCTGTGCCGATGACGCCTGACGCGCTGCCGCCATTGCCGCCTTCTCCCTGTCGAGCTGATCGGCCAGCTTCCGCAGAGCCTGCTCCAGCTCCGCATCATCCATGGGCTTGAGCACATAATCCCACGCGCGGAGCGACAGGGCCTGCTTCACGTAGTGAAAGTCCTGATAGCCGCTCACAAAAATGACCCGAATCCGTTCATGAAGCTCGAGCGCCTTCTCGGCAAGCTCAAGGCCGGACATGCTGGGCATATGCACATCCGTCACCAGAATATCGACCGGCTCCCGGGCAAGAATCTCATACGCATCGAAGCCGCTGTGCACCGCCCCGACGATCTCCAGTCCTAGCGATTCCCACGGAATAAATGTCTGCATGCCCTTCAGATCCAGCTCTTCGTCATCCACGATCAGAACCTTGTACATGTCGTCTCCTCCCTTGCCGGCTGGCAGCATGCCGCCATCTATTCAGCAGCGAGCGCAGTCGGCGAATAAGGCATGGGCCGCTCCGGCCGGAATGTAGAATTTAGCCGGCGGCTTGAAGAAAAAAGACCGCCGCCCCTCCGGGACGGCGGACCTGCTTTCAGTATAGCTTTCAAACCGATGTTTGGGGATGGAAATCAGCCGTTGCTGGCAATGATCTTCTGGTTCTCATGCCATTTGTTCGTTTTGTAGTCCAGCAGCTGCTGGTAGCCGATCGCCATCGCGTCCTTGTCGGCTTTGTCGAGGATGGCCAGCACTTCCTCGTCGCTTTTCGCATACAGGGCTTTGGCGCGGGATTCATCCCAGATCTCTTCCAGGCTCGTCTGGATGATGCCCTCCTCGGAGTTCGGCGCAGGATCAAGGTTGATGAATTCGGTGGCGTCTTTTTGCGTTTTC
The DNA here is from genome assembly GCF_053345695.1 of Paenibacillus sp. D51F. Classification (NCBI taxonomy): domain Bacteria; kingdom Bacillati; phylum Bacillota; class Bacilli; order Caryophanales; family Paenibacillaceae; genus Paenibacillus; species Paenibacillus sp. D51F. The sequence continues at coordinate 303,048 of NZ_JBKFAO010000007.1, forward strand.
CACGTAATCGTGCTCTGGTATCTCGTTTCCCATGTCTTCTGGTCGTCAGGCAGAGTCGATTCGAACTTCATCTTCGATTTATCCATGAAGGCGGAGTTGCCGACCCATTGCAGGTTGACGGTCGCGTCCATGACTTTGGTGCGGCCTTCGACATCCGTCAGGTAAGTGTCCTTGAAGAGCGGCGATCCCTCTTCGTCGTGGCCTTCCCAGTACATGCCTTCCGGTCCCCACATCAGCGTGCGGGTTCCATCCGGTCCGGTCAGCCAATCCAGGAAAGCGAAGATTTTCTCCGGGTCTTTAGCGGATTTCGTGATGACGCTTACGTTCCAGCCAAGGCCCGTGTAGGTGCCAGGGAAAATCTTGTCTTTGTTCAGGCCTTCCTTGTGGATCGGCCAGATCATGAAGTAGCCGTCGTTCGGGTCCACCTTCTTCAGCTCGGCATCCCCGGCGGTACCGTACTCCGTCGGGCTTGCGCCTGCAAATACGGCGACCTTCCCGGTAAACGCCTTCTCCTTGACCTGATCCTTCTTCTGCGTCATGGCGTCAGGGCTCATGAGCTTCTCGCGGAAAAGCTTGGAGTTGTACAGCATCGACTCGCGGTAAACCGGATCCTTGAAGATCGATGTCAGCTTGTCGCCGGTGATGGCGGCGCGGTTGGAGATGGCGGCCAGATTGGCATCTTCCGCGAAGGCGCTGTAGATGACGTCAAGACCCTGTCCGTCCACGGCCAGATCCGGATTGAACGGCACGACCGTCGGGAACTTCTCCTTCACGGCCTTCAAATAATTGTAGAAGTCATCAGTCGTCTCGAGCTTCGGCGAGCCGAGCGCTTCATAATATTTTTTGTTGACCAGGTAGCCGGCATTTCCGAAAGGCTGGCTGCTGTACCAATTCGGGAATTGATAGATTTTGCCGTCGCTGGAGCGAAGCATGTTGATGTTCTTCTCTCCGACCCATTTTTTGAAGTTCGGGTATTTGTCGATATAGTCGTCGAACGGCACCAGCATGTCGGCTTCGCGGAGCTTCTCGACATCCGCGCCTTTGTCGAGCCAGATGACGTCAGGAAGCTTGCCGGATGCGATCATCGTGTTCAGCTTCTGGGCGGCGTTGCCTCCCGACTGGATCGGCGTGACGTTGACCTTCATGTTGTCCATGATCCATTTGGAGGAGACGTCTCCTCCCCACTTGGGCATCGTGTACCAATCATAGTGGCCGTACATGCTGTACTCCAGCGGCTCGCTGCCTACCTGCCAGCCGGTCGCTTCCGGCGCTGTCGATGCGGATGGCGAAGGTGCCGTCGAAGCCGCCGGCTCCGGAGACGCGCCATTGTTCGCTGCCGATCCGGTATTGCCGCCCCCGTTGTTGCCGCCTGAACAGCCTGCCAGCGCCGTAGCCGCTACCATGGCGAGAGCCATGCTCTTGAACGCAGTCACTTTCCATTTGCTCAACTCGTTCATCCCCTTTTTCGAGCTCTAAGATATTTATTTTAAATGCACGGCCCGTTGCCGGACTTGTGTGCTCTTAAAACCAATCGCCGCTGCAAGGATACCCGGCTCAGCCTTTTACGGCGCCGACGAGCACGCCCTTCACGAAATAACGCTGCACGAACGGATACACGCAGATGATCGGGAGCGTGGCGACCATCATCGTCGCCATCGACAGCGATTTGCCCGTTATGCTCTTCATCGCGGACAGTCTGGCCTGAGCGGCGGAGTCGAGCTGCTGCATCTGCTCGGTCATGATGTTGGAGTTGAGGATCTGCTGCAGCTTCGTCTGGATCGGGATCAGGTTCTCGTTGTTGATGTAGATGCTCGGCATGAACCAGTCGTTCCAGTGGGTGATCGCCGTGAACAAAGCCAAGGTCGCGATGACTGGACCCGACAGCGGCAGCACGATGCGGAAGAAGGTTCCCCAGTAGCCGCAGCCGTCAATTCGCGCCGACTCGTCCAATCCGGCCGGCAGTCCCAGGAAGAACGTGCGGAAGACGATCATGTTCCAGACGCTGATCAGCGACGGGATGATGAATACCCAGAAGGAGTCGAACAGATGCAGGCTGCGGATCAGCAGGAAGGTCGGAATGAGGCCGCCGCTGAAATACATCGTGATGATGCAGGCGATCATGTAGAACTTGCGCCCGACAAGCTCGCTGCGGGTCATGCCGTAGGCGAATATCGCCGTGCAGAGAATGGCGGATGCGGTTCCGACAATCGTGCGGAGCACGGAGACCAGAAACGCATGGAGGATCCGGCTGTCCTGGAACACGATCTCGTAGTTTTCCAGCGTGAAGGCGCGGGGCCATACCGTCACGCCTCCCAGAGCGGTGTCCATTCCTTCATTAAAGGACACCACAACCGCGTTCCAGAACGGATAAAAGCATGTGACGGAAAGCAGGATCAAAAACGTATAAATGAACCCGGTGAAAAACCGGTCGCCATAGCTGAGTCTGATTTTCAAGCCTCTCTTCCTCCTTCGATCCAAGATGTCATCTCACCACAGGCTGTTGCCGGATCGGCGCGCCAGCAGATTGGCTATGGTTAGAAGCGAGACGCTGACGACAGCTTTGAACAGTCCGACGGCGGTCGCATAGGAGAAGCGCTGCGATTCGATGCCCATCCTGTATACATAGGTTTCCAGCACATCCGCCACCGGCCTCAGCACAGGATCGTTGCCGATCAGGAGGATGTCCTCGAAGCCGGCCGTAAGCAGGTTGCCGACGGCTAGGATGAAGAAGATGATGATGACCGGCATGATCGTCGGAAGCGTGACGAGGAACATCTGCTTGAACCGGCTCGCGCCGTCCATGGAGGCGGCTTCGTACAGGCTCGGGTCCACTCCGGCGATCGCAGCCAAATACACGATGGAGCCGAAGCCGATTTCCTTCCAGACATTGGCCGAAATCAGGATGCTCCAGAAATGCTCCGGCATGTTGAGCCATCCGACCGGCTCGTCGATCAGATTGACCGACTGGAGAAGCATGTTGAGGCTTCCGTTCTCCGTGGAAAGAATGGACATGGCCAATCCCGAGACGATGACCCAGGACAGGAAATGGGGCAGGTAGCTGATCGTCTGGACGATCCGCTTGAAGTAGCGGCTGCGGACCTCATTGAGCATGAGCGCGAGCAAAATCGGTGCCGGGAAGCAGATGACCAGTTTCAGAAAGCTGATGACGAGCGTGTTGCGCATCACCCTGCCGAATACGGGGTCGTTGAAGAAACGCTCGAAATGCTTGAAGCCAACCCAGGGACTTCCCGATATGCCCTTGAAAATGTTGTAGTCCTGGAACGCGGTTATGGTTCCGTACATCGGAAGATAGAAGAAGATGACAATGAGGATAAAGGCTGGTATGACCATCAATTGCAGGTCCCATTGGCGCAGAAAGCGAATGATCGCGGGCCGCTCTTTGCGGCGTTGGTGCAGGTCGACTTCCAGTTGTGCCATGTTGTTCCCCCCTGCGTACATTGTACGTTCGGGATGGAAGCCATTTCTATGGGTTGAATCAACGAAATATGATAGAAATCAATGAAATGTTACTTTACATCACATAACTGATCGGAATATTCACGATTTAGAATTCCTTCTAGAAATGTATGCGCTATTCAATAAAAATGGTTCCGTTTTCATCTGACATGAATTTCTTTCCCTCGGTACTATAAGGGAAGTAACCTCACATTCTTTCCGCAAGGCAAGATCGCCTTGCAGCGACGAATGCCGTTTCGGTTCCTCTTGCACCGGCATAAGCTTATGGAGAGGTGGGATGGCTATGCGAACCGGCAAGCGAACAGGAAAAAAGGACTGCAACGCCACCAGACATGCAAAAAGGAAAAGCGCCCGCAAACCGCGGCCTGCTTCTTCAAGCCGCATTCTTAAGGTCAAGAGGATCTATTTCTGCGGCTTGTCCGACGGTGTCTGCAGAGACTTCGGTCCGTCCCGCGGAGGCGCAGGCCGCATTCCCGCTCCCAGCCAGGTCAGCTGGTACAACCTCTATGTCAACCAGTTCATCCAGCCGCCATGCCTATATCGAATCGGGCCCAACAGCCTGCATCTGCTGAGCCGGGACGTTCCTCCTAGAGGAGCCCCTGTCCTTCTGGAGAGCGTGAGCCTCCTGTTGTCCCGGATGCCGCGCAAAAGAAGGCGCAGGACAAAGGTCCGCCACAAGCAAATGCCTGTTGCCTTGAAGACAAGCCGCTCATATGCTATCACATCCGAATTGAAAGGAGATGAAGGCGATATGCCTCCGTCCTTGATCAAAGCCTTTTTTGCCGCTAGCAGCGTTATTAGCGGAACCGTGGATACGGTCACGTCGACCCACGTCGTCGACACGGCTACCCGGTTCAATGCCGCCGTCACCGCGCCGATGATCGATGCGGGAGCCGGAACGACGACGATTCCCGAGACGAGCTTCCTTGACGACGCCGGCAATCCCGTGCCTGTGGGAAGCTTGCCTGCCGTCGCCCCCGGCGGTTCCTTCGACGTATACGTCAACGGCATCCTGCAGCAAAGCGAGCTGTCTACGCCAAGCCCGACCGGACTTGTCCTGGCGACAGCCGATATCCTCCCCGGCACACCCGTTAACCTGGCCATCCACAATTATGACGGAACGACCTCCACCAGCACCTCCACCCCCTCATTGACGGTCACGACGACAATCAACTCCTGATCTCTCCGCGCAAAGAAAAAAATCATGCTCGACAATCCTTCCATTGCGCGACATCCATGCATGAGTCATCCTGTGGCGGACCGCCCTTTCAAGGGCATGGAAAAGGGGTGCCCCTTGCAGCCTGGGCACCCCTTATCTTAGGTCTGGACATTTGGTTCTGAACGCAAAAAAGCCTTCCGTGAACGGAAGGCGTCATAATCGGATATGGTGCGGTAGAGAGGACTCGAACCTCCACGGGCGTACGCCCACTACCCCCTCAAGATAGCGTGTCTGCCATTCCACCACTACCGCACGTTTAGGGGAAAACCTAGGAAAAAATGGTGAGCCATGAAGGACTCGAACCTTCGACACCCTGATTAAAAGTCAGGTGCTCTACCAACTGAGCTAATGGCTCGAATATGGTGACCCGTAGGGGATTCGAACCCCTGTTACCTCCGTGAAAGGGAGGTGTCTTAACCCCTTGACCAACGGGCCATGCAGCTTGTCCTTCAGGGAAGAACTTTTCAAACAACATGAATGAATATATCATATGGGACGATTCCGTGCAAGCCCTTTTTCAAAAAAAAATGGGTCCGGAAGGAGGGAAAAATTCGCCGGCCTGCTGCCCGGCTTCAAACAAAAAAAGACCGGATACGGTCTCTTCTGTCCAGAAGAATGGCGGAGAGAGAGGGATTCGAACCCTCGCACCACTTACGCAGTCTAACCCCTTAGCAGAGGGTCCCCTTGAGCCACTTGGGTATCTCTCCGAATGGCTCCCCGAACAGGACTCGAACCTGTGACAACTCGATTAACAGTCGAGTGCTCTACCAACTGAGCTATCAGGGAACAATGAAATAAACGGTAACAAAATCTAATTTATCATGCCTCGCTGGCGCTGTCAAGCGCTGTCAAAACAAGCTTCCCCCTGCACTTTCCGCATCGGTAGCGAGCCGGATCCACCTTGCGCTTGCGCTTGTATTCCATGCGGCAGCCGGTGCAGACCAGCTTGTAGCGGAACGGAAGCGGCTTGCGCTGCTCCCTGTCGGGCAGCGGACGGCAATGCCTGGATCCTCCCGAACGAGCGAGCCATTCCTTGAAATCCGCATCGCGGTGCCGGTATCCCATCCCGAGCAAATGCAGATGATAATGGCAAAGCTCATGCCGGATAATCTTCTCGGTTTCCTCGGGGCCATAGATCTCCAGCTGCTTCGCGCTGATGTCGATGTTATGCGACTTCAGGAAGTAGCGGCCGCCCGTCGAGGTCAGCCTTCTGTTGAACGTCGCGCGGTGCCGGAACGGAATCCCGAACGCCTCCAGCGATACCCGCTCCACCCATGCTTGCAGCTCCTTATCCTCCATCACCTCTGGACATCCCTCCCTCTTGAATTGTAAAGCCACCTTGGGCTACACTGTCAAGTAGATTGCCGCCCTCCGCGGGCGGGAGAGGAGCAAGAACCCAAGCCATGCCTACCATGAAATATGTATTGTTCCGGCAGGAAGAGCAGCTCTCCATCGTCGAGATGCCCGCAACCCACGCCTACCAGCTGTCCGCCCTCAACCTTCGCCTCCACAAGGAGCTGGACAAGCTTACGGCCGCCAACGTTCCCAGCCTGCCCCATTGCATCGCCGAATTCTCCGAGCTCGAGCTGCATGACGGCGCGGTGCCGGTCCAGTCCGGCATCGACTATCTCAACGAGCTTGTAGAGAGCTTCCGCAACATCGAAGAGAAGGCCTATCCGATCAAGTCCTTGCGGACGGAGATGGTGGCGCTGCAAGCCCAGCTCGAGCAGTGGTACGAGGAAGAGTACGAGGACTAGGACGGAACGTTGCGGCGTAAGCCGGCTCGACCGGAAGTTGGACCTGCACGCTCCGTCAGCACCCCCCATATGCTATACGAACCATTCCTGGCAGAGGGGGGAAGATGCGATGCCGCAATGGCTGAGCAGCCAACTGATGCGCGCGTTCCAGCAAAAGGACCTCCGGCAGATCCGAATCCTGAACGACTGCTGGTTCATTTATCGCACCAAAGAGCCGCGCGACGATTCCGCCACGACCGTCTGATTCCGAGGCTTCTCTCCTGCCCTTCCGGCAGCGTGGAAGCCTCTTTGTCTTTTCCTTGTCTGCAGGCTTGTCTGGCAAGGTGATGGAGGAAATAGCGGAGTTTCACGCTGCCGACGCGCCATCAATGAAACCGTTCCATCACGGCTATGGACAAATAGCCGAACAAGGTGCCCTGCAGCCCGCAGGACACCTTGTTCGGCTTGGCCGGCTTCACGGGCGACAGCCGAGCTGCCGTCGATGCGAAGCTCCATGCGACAACGGGACCTGGCCCGGCCGGCAAATTATCCCGGTGAGCGCATGGTGAGGCCGACACGGCCTTTTTTCAAGTCCACATTCAGCACCCATACCGTCACGACGTCGCCGACCGCCACGACATCCATCGGATGCTTGACGAAGCAGTCGCTCATCTGGGAGATGTGGACAAGGCCGTCGTTCTTGATGCCGATGTCCACGAAGGCGCCGAAATCGATGACGTTGCGGACCGTCCCCTGGAGCTCCATGCCGGCCTGCAGATCCTCGATCGCGAGCACGTCCTTGGAGAAGACGGGCGCAGGCAGCTCCTCGCGCGGATCCCTTCCCGGACGCATCAGGCTATCGATGATATCCTTCAGGGTCGGCTCGCCCACGCCGAGACGTCCAGCGAGCGAGGATGCATCCGCCGCCGAGAGCTGCTCCCGCGCACGATCCGTTCCGATGGCGTCCATGCCGATTCCGAGCTCCCGGAACAGTCCGGCGACGACGGCATAGGATTCGGGATGGATCGGGGTCCGGTCGAGCGGGTTGGCCGCTTCGGGAATGCGGATGAAGCCGATGCACTGCTCATACGTCTTGGCGCCCAGACGGGGCACCTTCTTGAGCTCTGCGCGCGATCCGAACCTGCCGGTCTCCTCGCGATGCTTCACGATGTTCTTGGCGGTCGTTGCATTGATTCCAGCCACATAAGACAAGAGGGATGCCGAAGCGGTATTGGCGTCCACTCCGACATGGTTGACGGCAGATTCCACGACGCCGCCGAGCGTCTCGCCGAGCCGCTTCTGGCTGACGTCATGCTGGTACTGGCCGACGCCGATCGCCTTCGGCTCGATCTTGACGAGCTCGGCCAGAGGATCCTGCAGGCGGCGAGCGATGGAAACCGCGCTGCGCTCCGCTACATCGAGCGTTGGAAACTCCTCCGCGGCAAGCCTGGAAGCCGAATAGACGCTTGCGCCGGCCTCGCTGACGATAATGTATTGGAGCGTCTCAGCGCCCTTCTTGCCTGCTGCGGCCCGGTTTTTGATGAGGCCGGCGATAAAGCTCTCGGTCTCTCTCGAGGCGGTGCCGTTGCCGATGACGATGAGAGTAACGCCGTATTTGTCGATCAGTCCGCCGATGATCCGTTCCGCATCCGCGACCTTGTTGTTCGGAGGAGTCGGGTAGGTGACGGCGACTTCTAGCAGCTTGCCGGTCTCGTCCACGACGGCCAGCTTGCAGCCGGTCCGATAAGCCGGATCGACGCCGAGCACCACGTATCCGGGAACCGGCGGCTGAAGAAGCAGATTCCGCAAATTGGCGGAGAAAATGCCGATCGCATGCTCTTCCGCCTTGTCCGTCAGCTCCGACCGGACTTCCCGCTCGATGGAAGGAGCGATCAGGCGCTTGTAGGCGTCCTCGATGGCGGAGACGAGCGCCTCCTTGACGCCGGGCGAGGTTCCCTGGCGCAGCGTGTGCCGGATCATGTAGTCGTGGATCCGATCGGCCTGAACCTCCAGGCTGACGCGGAGCACCTCTTCCCTTTCCCCGCGGTTGATGGCAAGGACGCGATGCGGAGGAAGCTTGCGCAGCGGCTCCCCATAGTCATAGTACATCTCATAGACGGATTCCTCTCCGGCTTGCCGAACGACGGTACGAAGAGCTCCCTGCTCCATCGTGAACTTGCGCACCCATGCCCGTGTCCTCGCCTCGTCGGCCATCTCCTCCGCAATGATGTCCTGAGCTCCCGCCAGGGCATCGGCAGGCGTCTCGACGCCTTTGTCCGGATGAACGTAAGCCTCGGCTTGCTTCAGCGGATCTCCTTGACGGGGCTGCGACAGCAGCCACCGGGCAAGCGGCTCGAGTCCGCGCTCTCGCGCGACGGAAGCGCGCGTCTTGCGCTTTTGCCGGTAAGGACGGTACAGATCCTCCACTTCCTGCAGCTTCATGGAGCCGAGCACGGCCTTCTCCAGCTCCGGAGTCAGCTTTCCCTGCTCGCCGATCAGCCGCAGCACTTCCCGCTTGCGTTCTTCCAGGCTGCGGCGGTAATTCAGCCTCTCCTCGATGGAGCGCAGCTCGTTCTCGTCCAGCTCGCCGGTCATTTCCTTGCGGTAGCGGGCGATGAAAGGAATCGTGTTGCCTTCGTCGAGCAGCCCGACAGCCGCCTTCACCTTGCTAAGAGGAAGGCCGAGCTCCTGGGCGACGCCCTTCACGATGCGCTCCTGTTCGGCCGCCATCTCCTCCGGCGAAAGCGCTGGCCGTGCTTCCCCTTCTTGCCTCGCGTCCGTATCCGTGCCGATTCTATCCGCCAATCTCATTGCCGCCTCTCCATTGCTTGATAGGAATCAAAAGCTGCCGAAGGAAATAAAAACCGCCCCTTCCGCGGAAACAACCGGGCGGAAGGAAGCGGACAATCGCTCTCAGCCGATTCGTACATAAGGGTTATTCTGCATTTCATGCCCGATCGTCGTCGCCTGCCCGTGGCCGTTGTGGACCTTGACCTGCGGATCGAGGCGATAGAGCTTGGACCGGATGGAGTTGTACAGGTCCGCCTCGCGTCCGCCAGGAAGATCCGTGCGCCCGATCGATTGCCGGAACAGCACGTCTCCGGAAAACAGGTCCGAGCCATGCAGGAAGCTGACGCTTCCGGGGCTGTGGCCCGGAGTGTGCAGGACGCGGAAGCTGAATCCCGCCAGCTCCAGCTTCATGCCCTCGTCGAGGGCGTATTCGGCCGGATCGGTCACGAGCGGCGGAGTCATATGGCTCCATCGCAGGGATCCGTTCTTTGCTGGATCGGTCAGCCAATCCGCCTCTAGATCGTGGATATAGACTGGGCATCCGAATGCCTTGCGAACCTCGTCCACACCGCCCATATGGTCCAGATGGGCGTGCGTCAGGAGGATCGCCTCCAGCTTGAAGCCTCCGCTGCGGATGCGCTCCACGAGACGCTTCGGTTCCATGCCGGGATCGATGACGACCGCCTGGCCGCTCTCTTCGTTGATCAACAGATAACAGTTCGTCTGGATGGGGCCGAGCACGAACTTCTCGATCTTCATCGTGCTCATCAGATCGACGAGAACAGCTCGCGCAGCTCGCGAACGACTTCTCTCTGATAGGCAGCGTCCTCACCGTAGCGGCGCATGATCTCCTTGCGCGTCTCGGCCAGGTTATCCTGATAGCCAGGCGCTTCGCGGTCGGTGTTCTCCTGCTTGAACCGGACCATCGGCTCCTGGATGCGGGCCGGGCGCGGGCCCCATTGCCCGAGCACATGGCCGCCGGTGTCGGCGACGATGACGATCGGCACCGAGCGCCCTCCCATGGTGAGGAACTGGTCCATCGTATCGAGATGCTCTTCCATGATCAGCACTTCGACGGGCACGCCGCTGTTCTCCAGCGCGCGAAGCACGGCCGGAATGTTGCGCACGACGTCGCCGCACCAATCCGCCATCAAGATCAGCACCCGCAGATCGTCGCGGTTGTTCAGCGATTCGAAAAACTCGCGGTCGTCCTCGCTTTCCCATTCGAAGCGGTCGTACCAGGAATCGAAAGCTTCCTTGTTTTTCGTCATGCCTTCGCGGAACTGCTGCGGCGTGATTCCCTTCGAAAGCTTGTCCGCTATTTGCTTGGCCATAGGTTATCCACTCCTTGTCGCCTTGCCGCCGGCGGCGGCTTCAGGCGCATTTCCATCTATTGTACCAAAGGTCCGGACTGCGCCACAATCAGACCGTGCGGCTGCGGGAACGCAAGTATTTGAACAGCACGTATATGATCAGCACCGCGGCGGCGACCAGAATGGCCGGCATCGTGTAAGGAGCTGCCTTGTCCTTGATCTGTTCCCAGTTGCTGCCCAGGCTGCGGCCGATATAGACGAACAGGATCGACCACGGAAGCGAAGCGATCGCCGTCAGAATCGTGAAGGTGGACAGCGGCATGCGGGCCATTCCCGCAGGAATGGAGATGACCTGGCGCATCACCGGAACGAAGCGGGCGGTGAACACCATGCCCGGACCGTAGCGCTGGAACCAGCCTTCGGCGATATCGATATGCTTTGGCTTGATCTTGATGTATTTTCCGTATTTGTCCAGGAACGGACGCCCCCCGTACAAGCCGATCGCATACAGGATCCACTGCTGCAGGATCGCGCCGACCGTCCCGCAAAGAACCGCGCCCCAGAAGGTCATGCTGCCCGTGGATACCATGTAGCCGGCATAGCCGAGCACGATCTCGCTCGGGATCACTTCCATGGCAAGCCCCAGAATGATGCCGAAATACCCGAGCTTCTCTACGATGCCGAGCAAATAAGTGACGAGTTCATGAAAAAAGTGCATGCATTCCACTCCAATCTCATAATGCGGCGATACTTTCGCCATCGGTGTTTTGTCCCGGTAATTCTATCATAGGCTTCCCGAATGGTGCCATAGGACAAACGGTCATGGCAGCCGAAACGGATGCATAGAATGTGTTGATGACATGGACAAGAAGGGGTGGACCGTAATGAATGCCATTATCGTAACGAGAAAACAGCTCCGGTTCGCGGCTCTCGCGCTCACGATCGCCATTCTTGCCGTCGCCTGCTGGAGGCTGTATCCGGGCGTTTCCGGCGAAGCGGCGTCGGCGACGGCAGCGGCGAATTCGCAGGTATTCGAGATGGTCACCGGCGAGTTCAGAAGCCAGACGGCAGACGGCAAGGAAATCGAAGTGTATCAATGGAGCCCGAGCTTCCTCACAGTGAAGAAAGGCGAGCAGGTCACGCTGCGCATCACCGGCGTCAACGGCGCCAGCCACCCGTTCGTCATTGAAGGGCTTGGCGTAAAAGGAGAGGTCAAAAAAGGGGCGGTGACGGAAGTCAGCTTCACGCCGGAAAAAGCAGGCACCTATCCGATCATCTGCATGACCCATACGGACCTCAAGCACGGCGGACCGATGGTCGGATACATCCACGTCCAGTAGGGTGACCGGGACCGGACATGCTTGAAACGATCGGAAAGCCGAAAAAGCTGCGCTCCCTTTCGGGGGAGGCGGCTTTTTTTCATGAAGTCTGAGGGCGGATCGCCGCCCCAAGCCGGAACCGGAGATGAAACTATCGGCCAAGCGTGGCCTTGACGTCCCGCGGCAGCAGGAAAAGGCGAAGCAGGAAAAGGCGAAGCAGGAAGCAGCTATGGAGGGCCTTTTGCCGGAAGCTGTTCCGGGGAGAAAAAGCGGATTGCTTTTGCCGGAGACTGTTCCGGGGAGAAAAAGCGGCGGATCTCTCGCTAGGAACCGATCCGGCTGGAAGCTGCGGTCGCCTTCGAAAAAAAACGTTCCGGGTGAAGAAGCGGCCACTGAAAAAGTAGCGTAAGGCGCGAAATCGTTCTGGAGAAACGGATGCGGTCGCCTTTGTCCCCGGATTTCAACCGTTAAAAGCGGCAGAAATCAGAGAAATCTGGGGACAACAGCGATCGGAAGAATGATTTCCGTCTGCAGCGACACATTTTCAGTGGCCTCGGTGAAGAAGCGGATGGTCTTCGGCTTGCGCCGGCCTGCACATCCTGCCTGCCCGAACATATATTGTGGGGAAAGGAGTGGGCTCGATGAACGGCATGCCAGGCAGCAAGCATCAGCGTGAGCTCCCTACCGCCCGCAAAATCCGGCGCGCCTGCAGCAATGAGCTGTACCGGACCGCCAAGCGCCTGAAAGGATATATTTCCAAGGAGCAGATGGAGCAGGCGGAAAAGCTGTACACGCGCAAGGTCTATCTCAATCTCGTGTTCGTCCACGAGAACCGCGACAACCGCAAAAAGCTGTGCGACTGGTGGGACGACAACGTCGCCGCCGAAATTGCCGAGCTGTGGCAGGCCGACCCGGAAAAGCTGAAGACGGCATTCCGCGATGCCTTCGGCGGCTGAAGGAAATCCATGCCGCGGCGCGTAAGCTGCGGCTGCCCGAGCTCGGAACCAAGGCAGCGGGCTAAGGAATGACTGCTGCCACCGGCCAGCCGTCGAGCAGCTCCGCCAGCGAAGCGGCAGCGGCCGCAGCTTCCGGCATCATGCGGAAACCGCGGCTGTTCGCCGGCGTCCCGAGGAGCGGTGCCTGCCGGACAAGCTCCGCATAGTCCGCATACAGCCCGAGCGCCCGCCTGGCTGTGCCTCGGGCCAGCGCAGCTTTTCCTTGCCGGAGCTGCAGCTGCGCCAGCTCGAGCAGCAGCTCCGGCACGGCCGCCTGCCTGGACGAGTTCCACTTGTCCAGGCGCAGCGCCGCGCGCAGCCGCGCTTCCGCGCGCGGCGCATCCCCGAGCTCGGCATAAGCCATGCCGAGCTCCCACTGCAGCGGAGCGGACTGCGGCTCATAGCGCAGTCCGTCCGCCAGCAGCGCCGTCCTCCCGCGAGGCGGGAGGAGAGGCGCCAGGTCGAGGCGGACCCGGGTCCATGCCGGGTCCGCCTCGCCCGCCGCGCGCAGCAGCGCGATGCGCGCGGCG
>NZ_JBKFAO010000008.1:0-274860 GCF_053345695.1 Paenibacillus sp. D51F
CGACATGCCCGTATTCGTGGATATAACGGGAGAAGCGGTCAGCGCCTTTCGGGCAAAGGCGCTTCCGACTTCCATTCTTATCTCTCCGGAAGGAAAGATCGCCCGTATCGTCCAAGGACAATTCCAAAGTGTCGCGGACATTGAGAAATCCCTTGCTGAGGCATTATGAACACCGAAAAACCCACTTCGATTGAAGCGGGTTTTTCGTTTTTCTAAAGTCTGCGCTAAAACCTGTCGGATGGAGAGAAGCAGCGACTCGCGCTGGCGCGGGCGATACTCCGCAACGGACGGTTGGCAGCTATTCAGACAGGCTACGGACGATACGCTCCTCCTGATTTGCCATCGGCTTGCCGGTTTGGAGGCGATGGACCGAATTGTGGTCATGGATCAAGGCAGCATCGTGGAAACGGGTACTTTGCGGAATTGATGGAGCAGAAGGGTTATTTGTACGAGATGAAGCAAATCGAGCTGCAGGTTATCGGAGAAGCGGGAGAATTGTCCAGAAGGTTGAGTCAAGGTTCGGAGACGCTAATGACTATTCAAAAAGTTGCCCCCAGTACACTTTGGATCGAGCTGTTATATGAGCCTACTCAAGAAAAAGTGTTGAGCTACGCGAAAGACGTCCTATCGAATGGAATGCCTCCAGGCGTCATCATGATCGGATCGGAATGGCGGGACGGCGATTCGCAAGTGGTGGAACGGAAGCTGGAGCGCGGTGCTGGATTGCACCAACCCTGCGGCAATCGAGTGGATGCATGTACAGCTGGAAACTCTGCAGCGCGAATATGGGATCGATGGCTTCAAGCTGGAAGCCGGCGACCCCGACCCAGGCCGCTTTATGGCTTGGGTTTCTCTTGTTGAGCATTTGTATCATCCAAGAATACGGGTTAGACTGACAATACGAGTCAGCATACGTTTTGAAAGGTTAGATGATGATGGCAGATAAAATACATGACCGAATGGTGGAGAGAACGCGCCACTTGATAAAAGAAACGCTCCTGCTGTTGATTGAAGAAAAAGGGTTCGCCAATGTAACCGTCCGGGATTTGACGCAACGGGCGAAAATAAATCGAGGCACCTTCTACCTCCACTATCTGGATAAATATGACTTGCTCGAAAAAGTGGAGAGCGAGCTGCTTGATGGTTTGCAGCAGCATATGCACGCGCTCGATTATCAGGAGATGATGGACAGCCATAAAGAAAACAAGCCGCATGCTCCGTTGGTCGACGTTTTTCGCTATTTGAAGCAGAACGGGCCGATATTGAAAGCATTGCTTGGCGCCAAAGGAGATCCTGGATTTTCACCGAAGTTGAAGGATTTTCTGAAAAACGGCATTTTCAAAGAAATCAACGATCACTTCCAGGATATCTCGATTCCTAAAGAGTATTTTTCCGCGTTTGCCACTTCCGCTTATCTTGGAGTCATTGAAGATTGGCTGAACAGCGGAATGCGGCAATCTCCGGAAGAAATGGCGGTCATTTATGTGAAGATCAAATTTTTCGCGATCAAGTAAAAGGAAAGAGGAGCGGGGCTGAACTTGTCAGCCTTGCTCCTCTTTTGGTGTTGTTTCAGCATCCGGCAGCAATTGTTCGGCCTTCAGCCCTGCAGCTGTGAAGGGACCTTTTACCGTTATGGTCGACAGGATGCGAGCCATCTCTTCCGGCGTTTCCTTGCCGTCTCCATTCAACCATTGCTGAAGGACGCCCATATGGGCCGAAGCGATGTAGGCGATCAAATATTCGCTCGGGACGAGCAGATTTTCTTGCTTGATGAGCGGAAATTCTTTTCGCACAAAGAGAGTGTTCCACATAAAGTCCTTCAGCTTCGTTTGGAAAGTCAGATCTCCTTTTGGGCCTGATACCGCTCTCAGGATTTCTCGATTGACATCCAGATAGTTGAAAAGGGCGATCGAGACCGCAAGCGGCGCCGTTGAGGGCACAAATTCGTGTTGATTCTCTTCCAAGCCGGCAAAGTTCTGTCTGACGATGTTGGCCAGCTCCATCATGATATCTTCCTGGCATTTGGCCATCAAATCGTATTTATCCTGATAGTGCGCATAAAAAGTGCCGCGGTTTATTCCAGCCCTTGTCGTAATGTCTTTTACGGTAATCGCTTCAAAGCCTTTTTCCTCGATGAGATGAATCAATGCCTTTCGAATCGATTCCTTCGTACGAATAATGCGCAGATCCGTATCTGCCATCTTTCATTCATCTCCTCAGAAAAGATAAACACATTTACATATGATGTTGGATAACAGACATACGAGACCTTTCTGATCATTGTTTCGCTGATTCACGATAATTATAAAAAAAAACGAGAAGTAAAACAACACGTTGTTTGTTTGAGGGGATCTGAATAGGACATAAGAGTCCATATCATGGAGAAGGGGGTTTATTATGCCTATCATTGAGATTGAACATTTGACCAAGGATTATGGTCATAACCGGGGGATTTTCGATGTTTCCTTCAACGTCGAAAAAGGAGAAGTATACGGATTCCTGGGACCGAACGGAGCCGGCAAAACGTCGACGATCCGTCATATCATGGGTTTTTCCCGTCCGCAGAAAGGGCGCACCTTGGTGCATGGACTCGACAGCTGGGAGCGTGCGAGCGATATTCAGAGAGATCTGGGCTACTTGCCCGGTGAAATCGCCTTGCCTGAGTCATTGACAGGGACTGAATTCATAGGAATGATGGCCGATTTGCGAGGGATATCGGACATGACCCACACTCGGGCCTTGATGAAAAAGTTTGAGCTGGATGCTTCCGGAAGCTTGAAGCGCATGTCGCTCGGCATGAAACGGAAACTTGCGATTGTAACGGCATTCATGCATGACCCTGCCGTGCTTGTGCTTGATGAACCGACGAGCGGATTGGATCCCATCATGCAGACTTTATTTATTGAATTCATCAAAGAAGAAAAAGCGAAGGGAAAAACCATTCTGATCTCGAGCCATATCTTTTCCGAAATCGATGCGACCTGCGACAGGATCTCGATCATAAAAGACGGCCGGCTGATCTCTTCTTTCGTAGCGGATGACTTGCGCCATATCGAAATCAAAACCTACGAGCTGGAATTCCAAACGGAAGCCGCCTTCAAGCGGTTCAGCGATGAAGCGAAGACGATCCGGCAGCTTGAAGTGCTTTCATTGTCGCCTCAAAAGCTTCAGGCGACACTGAGCGTCAAGGATAAGGATATCAACAGCTTTGTTTCCTTCATAGCCGGATTCGAGGTGAAGTTTTTCTCGGAGATCAAATTTACGCTGGAGGATTATTTCATGAAGTTTTATGACCGCAGCTCGGAAGCAACGGGAGGTGCCGGACATGATGCCTTACATTGAAATCAAGGATTTGACCAAGGATTATGGAGATGGAAAAGGCGTTTTCAACCTGGATCTAACGATCGAGAAGGGCGAGGTTTTTGGTTTTGTAGGCACGAATGGAGCCGGCAAGACGACGACCATCCGCCATATGATGGGCTTCCTGAAGCCGAATAGCGGTACGGTGACGATCAACGGAATGAACGGCTGGACGGATTCAGCGGAGCTCAAGAAGCTGATCGGATATATTCCAGGAGAGATTGCATTTCCGGATGCCCCGACGGGAACGGAGTTTCTGAAACGGCAGGCGGAAGTAATGGGACTGGCGGACATGTCCTATGCAGAGCACATGATAAAGAAGCTTCAGCTCGATCCGACAGCCAATCTGAAGCGGATGTCCAAGGGAATGAAGCAGAAGACGGCTATCGTGGCCGCATTGATGGGCGATCCTGACATTCTCCTATTGGATGAGCCGACGACAGGTTTGGATCCGCTTATGCGGGCTGAGTTCGTTGAACTCCTGAATGAAGAAAAAAAGAAAGGCAAGACGATATTCATGTCCAGCCATATGTTCGAGGAAGTCGAGCATACCTGCGACAAGGTGGCTCTGATCAAAGACGGAAGGCTGATCGCGGTCAAACGGACCTCCGAGGTCAAGCACAATGAAAACAAGGAATACAAAATCGAGTTTTTATCCCCGGACGATTATCGGCGGTTTTTGTCCGAGCCGTTTCATTTCGTGAAAAAGCGCGATGAACACAATCAAGTGGTGATCCAAATCCATGATGCCGATATCAATAGGTTGTTCGGAACGCTGAAGGGCTATTCCATCAAGTTCATCAAGGAAATCAAATATACGCTTGAGAATTACTTCAAAGGGATTTACGAGGAGGATAAAGCCCATGCTTAGCAAAGCGATTTTCAAACAGACCTTGAAGGCGAACATGAAGCTATGGCTCGTGTTCACGGTTATCATGACCGTTTTTCATGTCGTGCTGATCGCAGTCTTTGACCCCAGCACCATCTCCGATATGTCGGGCATGGTGAAGGACACGCCTCTGGCCAACCTGCTCGGCGAGGCTACCTTCCTCGGCATGCTCGCCAAGACGTTTTATGGCATTCAAGGGATCCTGCTGCCGATCGTATTCATCATCATGACCGCCAACAGCCTCATCGCCTCGCAAGTGGATAGGGGCTCCATGGCATACCTGCTGTCGACTCCGACGAAAAGAAGCACCGTTGTTTTGACCCAAGCGGCTTATTTGATCTCATCGCTCATCCTGATGATTCTGATCGTCACGATAGCGGGCTGCGCTTCGATCCAGCTCTTCCAAGGCGATACCGATTTCCAGCAGAGCAGCTATTTCATGCTCAATCTCGGCTTGTTTCTGTTGATGTTCGCGACAAGCGGAATTTCTTTCTTCTTCTCCTGCGTATTCAATCTCACCAAAAACTCATTGGCATGGGGAGCAGGAATTCCAATGGCCTTTTTCCTCCTCAACCTGATGGGGGATGTCGACAGCAGCTTGGAAAAGCTCAAATATATATCCATGAACGCTTTGTTCGACACGAGCGCCGTATTGAACAACGGCAATTATGCGATTTCGTACGCCGTGCTTGCCGCAGTCGGCATAGTCCTTTATCTTCTTGGAGTTCGAGTCTTTAAAAATAAAGATTTGCCGCTGTAGGCGTACAAGGCTACAATCAGAGCGAAGATGAAGCTCGAAAAAGAAAAGGCCCTAGGTCAATCCTTCCGGGAGGACCTAGGGCCGTTCTATTTCGTCAGATTAGGCTGTCAGGACTCGACATCGTCTACAAGAAGCAGGACTTTCCCACGCATTTGTCCCATTTTTTCATGAACGGAAGCGAGATTGCTGAGCGGATGTCTCTCGGTAATGAACGGGCTGACAGCGCCGGCATCGACAAGCTGAGCGATCTGGGACAATTGCTCCGAATTGCGCTGTACAGCCATCCTCTCCGCATGAACGCCGAGCTCTTTCGCCGCTTCTTCATCGGCAGGATTCAATGCCGTGACCAGCTTGCCGCCCTCCTTGAGGAGGCGAAGCAGCTTTGTTACTTCCTCGGAAGGAATCGGGGCGAGGTTGAAGATCAAGTCGACTTTCTCAGTCACTTTCTCCTCTACAGCTTCAGTCTTGTAATCGATGATTTCATCGATTCCCAATTGCTGAAGGGCAGAGAAGCTGCTCTCGGAAGCGGTCCCGATGACGTAAGCGCCTTTCCACTTCGCCATTTGAACGGCAAACGAGCCGACGCCGCCGGCAGCGGCCGTAATCAAGACACGTTGGCCGGACTGCAGATTCCCATGGTCGAAGAGGCCTTGCCAAGCGGTCATCGCTCCACCCGGAACAGCTGCTGCGTCCTGGAGGGCAATCGTTGCCGGCGCAATAGCGACATCCGCGGCCTTGCTGACTACATACTCGGCTGCCGCGCCGTTGCGGGTCATATCAAGAAAGGCAAATACTTTGTCGCCTACATTCAGGCCAGTAACGGAATCTCCCACCCTTTCAACGATGCCGGACACGTCCACGTTCGGGATGAAAGGCAGCTCCAATGGCAGGAAATCTTTCAATGCGCCCATTCTCACCATGGCATCTGACGGATTGAAGGCTGTCGCCGCCACCTTGATCAACACTTCATCTGTGCTTGCTTCCGGAATCGGAGCTTCCTCGTACTGAAGCACGTCTGCCGCTCCATATTGATGATATCGGACTGCTTTCATCCTTGAATGCACCTCTGCTTCCTTTTAGGTTGATTTCAATGAACAACATGTTGATCGTCATTCAATCTGGTTCTATCTTAGAATAGAGGCTGCTTATATTCAATCAACACTATAATCCTGTGTGTTGAGCGTATGATATCCCGTTATTAGCATGGACGAGGAGGGTTAAAACGATGGATTTGCAGTGGTATGCCTATCTGGCTCATAACGTGGAGGAATATGGCATTGATTTGAGAGGGAGGCTTCACGAATTTCCCAATACGATGGCAACGATGCTTTATACGGCTGCTTCTCCAGGCGGGCTTTTGCCGAACGGATTTTTAGGGCGGTCAATCTTTCCATCGCATGGTTCGCTGCGCCGATTGCCGCTCTTGTGAGCCGACATCATCCCTTGGTCGGCTTGTCGATGTATGGAATCATGGCTGTAAACGCTTTGTCTCATCCAGTTCCCGTATTCACGGGTGAAGGCTACACGCCAGGCCTGCTTACTTCCTTGATCCTATTCCTGCCGCTCTGCGGATGGGCTGCGCACGTTTGCTTCGGTCCATCTAAGGAGAGTGCCCAATAATGAAGACTCTATTCCAAAACAACTAGCAGGTTCACGAGGACTGGTTCTCTTGTCTCACATCGTTAATTGGGAATATAGCTGGATTCGCAGCATTCTGCACGGAAAGGGAGAGTTTGATCAAGAGCGCAATATCCAAACCTAAGATGACTCGCTGCGGCGATCAAAAAAACCTTGACCTGAAGTTCACTTCAATTGTTATGCTTCGATAAGGGAAGGAGACGATTTGTATGATAATTTCAGAGATATCCGAGAAATTCGGTATTTCACCCGATACGCTGCGTTATTATGAGCGAATAGGTCTTATTCCTCGTATAAGTCGAAACAATAGCGGGATAAGGGGATACTCGGAGCTTGACTGTAAATGGATTCAAACCATCATATATATGCGTAAAGCAGGTATGTCCATAGAGTTGTTGCTTGAATACGTAGAAATGGTACATCAAGGTGACGAGACGAAGCAAATGAGAAAGGAATTATTAATTGAACAACGAAATCAGTTGGCTGCAAGAATGGATGAACTGCAAAAAACCTTGGAGCTTTTGAATCGAAAAATTGAGAACTATGAACAGTCAGTCGTACCGGTTGAAAGAAACCTGAGAGCAGATTAAGAATTAAGTAATGGACTGAGGAAATGAACATGACTTCACAGAATAAATATCTTATTTTCATATTGGCTGCAGGTGTTTTCGGTATCCTGACCACGGAGATGGGCTTTATTGGAATACTGCCTTCAATTGCTTTGCATTTTGATATCAGTGTAGCCAAAGCAGGTCTCCTTGTAAGCCTCTTGCCCTTGCTGTCGCACTATCCGGTCCTATCATGCCGTTATTGTTCTCGGGAATGAATCAAAAGACGGTCATGCTGCTCGTACTTGGTATTTTCGTTGCCGGCAACATCGTTTCTTTGTTTGCTTCAAGCTTTACCGTTTTACTAATTGCTCGCGTGATTCCAACCTTTTTTCACCCCATATATTACTCCATGGCTCTGACAGTCGCCCCAGCCTCTGTAAGACGGAAGAAGCTCCAATGGCTGTTTCTAAAGTGATTCTGGGAGTAACCGCTGGCATGATTATTGGTGTCGCAATCACAAATTTTATAGCTAGCGGAGCTTTCATATACGAAGAAAGACTTTCTTATGGCTCCCAAATAAGCGTATTGAAGAAGCCGGTTCTATGGCTGGCCATTGCTGCTGTTGTTTTTATAGGTTCAGCAACTTCGAGCATTAATAGTTTCATCACAGAATATCTTGGAACTGTAACGAACATGTCGGGAAAAACCTTAACGTTCGCCTTATTTTTATTTGGTTTATAAACGGCAGCCTTGTTTAATCCAACTTATTATTTTATATCTACAAAACAGAGGGATATAAATGTATGACACTAAATCAATGTCGGGTGACAATAACATAGTAACAATAGAACGCTGATTATGGGGCTTTTTATATTTATGTTATCGCTATGGCCGGATGCTATTCGGGTGTTGGAAAAATGCGGGTGAAGACAAGGGGTTTTCCAATGTACGTGCTGAGGAAGTCGAAGAATATGTTTTAAAGTTGCCTTCTAAGGCAGAGTAGCAATTTCAATATTTCTCAGCTAACGGGAAACGTTAGTTCTTTAAGAACACGACGGTGTCTACGTTAGCAAAGTAATTTCGTTGTCAGTTATAAGAGAGAAATGAGAGGATTAAACATGTGGGAGAATTTTGACCCGGGGTGTTATATCACACTAGAAAGCTGTTTTCAGGTTGCGTGTCGTGTGACGAGGAAAAAGTGATAGATAAGATTGCAGCAGGAAGTTTTGTGAAAAAAATCAAAAATTGTCGGAAGTCAAAAACATTGTTCCAATAAAAGTCGCATTAATCGCGGCTTTTTTGTTTTATGGGATCAAGTTCTTGTCATTGGCCGATGTCAAGAACATGATCCCATTTCCGATGCGTGTCAAGAACATGATCCCATTCCCGACGACTATCTGTAACGCGGAATAACCGATTTACAAAGTGGAACGTCAAGGGCCTGAGCAGATGTGCTGGAACATGCAAACTAAATGTTGAGACGTCAGGAGGGTGGAATGTGGTAAAATAAGGATGAAGCTAACAGGCAGGATACTTCCGTGTAACTCCGATTCTGGTATCCTAGAGATACCATATAACGGAGGCGTAATCATTTGAATTTGAATCGATACCATCTTAAAGAAGGATCATACGATCTAAACGTCGTGCATCTGCACCAACAAGAGATCGGGGTGGTTGTGACAGAGGAGATGGGGCATTTTCTGCTTATTGACGTAAAAGATTCCTCAGAGATGTTTTTGCTTTCAGCTCTCATTAAACATTGTCATGACACTGATGATGTGCTTTATTTTCAACGCGGAAGTCCCGAAAATGCTGACCTTTTTATTTTTAATGGTGCTGTCACTCCATTAAACCGAAAGCTTAGTAAGGAAGTAAAATCAGCCCTTAATCGCCATAAGCCGATCAGGAGATATGAGCTAGCTGTTGAAAATAGAGAAAATGATGTGTTTTGGGATACATGGGAAAGTTGGAAATACGAAAAGCAATTAAGAATAGATGCGGGTCAAGACCTTATCCTCCTAAATGCCTCAAGGTTAGGACTTGAATTACTGACCCATTCCTGCGAGCTTTTGGCAACTTCATATGCTGGTCATACTCATTTTAATTGGTACTCGACTTCAAAATCACCTGAACTAATAATTCGTAATATTGCTCGAAACGATTAATCTAACGGAGAACTTTAGTTCAGCGATCCAGGAGTAGTTTGCCGCCGCCGCTCCTTCTGTTGTTAAGCTAAAGGGCAGTTTACATCAATTGACCCTTTCCGGTAGGTGATGCTTGTGAGAGAACATGTGTAGCGACAAGAACTTGCTTGAATATGAGGCGATCAGATTTCAGTGATCGGCGAGTTTTTCAAAATTCATCTGTACAAGAACAACGGCGCGGCATTCAGCATGCTGCCCAACCAGCGGCAAAAAGGTGCTTCGCGAGACTTCCGACAAACGGATGTATGAGCGTTGTTTGGCGGTTCTCCACCGCCTTGGGGGCCGTACGATTAAAGGTTTCCGCCAGAGTCTTCTCTTGCTCATCCGTAAGGCGGCGAGGTTTGCCAGGTGAATGGCCCAGCGCTAGACCTTCGCTTCCGTCACGCTCATAGCTATGAATGTATCCAGCGGTGGGTTTTTCCTCATACCTGCTCATAGCTATGCGGATACAAATGCAACCATGATCCTTAGAAAAGTACAAAGGAATGACGGTCGATGCGGAAAAGTACCATCAAAAGCTTTTTGGAAACCACATATGAAAACATATTCAAGTTAAATACCAAGCCTCTCGTAGAGGATGAATATGTCTATAAAAACGATCTATTATTTGCTGTTATTGATACCTTCGGCTATTTGATCAGCAGAGACGGGGAGGGACGCATCAACAGAGTCAGTGAAGGATTATCTTCCAACCTAAAAATAAAGGATTATACCGGAAAAAAGGTTGATCAGGTAATCCGAATCGCGGACAACCATGAACAATTGATGACGTTTACCCAAGAATCGGATCGAATCACGTGGGAATCCAAACAAAAATTTCAACTGCAAACCTCTCTTATGCTTGGCGGAAACTCGGCGACCTTTGATGTCGTAAAAATTCCCATTTTTAATCCGGACCATTCCCGCCGTGAAATCCTTACCTTTCTGTTTGACATCACGGCTCGAAAAGAAATGGAAAACAAATTGAGGAAAAGTGAAAACCGGCTTGCCTACGCTCAAAAGATGGTTCAGACAGGCAACTGGGATTGGGATCTCGTAAACCGCAAAATACACTGGTCCGACGAATTATTCCACATTCACAGCATAGAAAAATCCTCGAGTTTTTCATTGGATGACCTAAAACAATCACTTCACCCGGAGGATGCTGATGAAGTATTCCGCTTTTTTGGAGACATCATCAACGGAGGCCAAGAATCATCGGAGATCGAGTACCGGATCAATCGTGGTGCCGGGGAAGTACGCACTTTATTGGGGAGAGCTGAAGTCGTAACGGATGAATCCGGCAAGGCTAAAGAACTTCTCGGTATTGTTCAAGATATCACCGAGAAAAAAGCGATCCAGGATAAACTGCGGGAATCCGAATTGATTTATCGCAGCCTGGTTACGGAGGCCCTGGTTGGCGTCATCATCTTGCAAAATGGGAAACTGACTTATGCCAACCCGTATATTATCCATAAAACCGGTTACAGCGAGTCGGACCTGCTCCAAATGGATGTTCTTCAGCTGTTGTCGCCCGAGTACAGGGATGCCATGAGAGAAAGAATAAGCGACATCGTGAACGGGTATCCGAAAAACAGTTCGGAACGTATAAAGATTATCCAAAAAGACGGGCAATTAATGGATGTCGAAGTCTATGTGAAATTATTGATTTTGGGCGGGATTCCCTCCTTGGTAGGAACATTGGTTGATATCACGGATGAGGTGCGCGCGTCGGCCGAACTCCATCATCTGGCCTTCTATGATTATTTAACGGGATTGCCGAACCGGAGATACCTGGAAAACGAAGTAACCGATACGATCAAATCCACGATCGAAAAGAAAAACAAAATCGCCGTTATGCAATTGGACTTGGACCGTTTTAAATATGTGAATGAAACATTGGGATATTCATACGGCGATGAGCTTCTAAAAATGGCGGCCAAACGAATAAGCTCGTGTATCGGCGCCGGTAATACGATATTGTCTAGGGTAGGAGAAGACAATTTTACGGCAATCGTTCGTGATCTGAAAAGCGAAAAGCAAGTAAAAGTCTTGTCTGCAAATATTTTAAAAGAGATTCAAAAGCCTTTCTATATCGATCAATATGAGCTGTTCCTAACAACCAGCATAGGCATAAGCATCTTCCCTTTTGACGGTAACGACGGCGAGACATTGCTTAAAAATGCCGATATTGCGCTGGCTCGCGCCAAGGAAAACGGCAAAAACAATTACCAATTTTACACTTCATCGATGAACGTGAATACCTTTCGGATCTTCTCGCTTGAAAAAGGCCTGCGAAAGGCCATATCGAATGAAGAATTCGTGATCTACTACCAGCCCAAAGTGTGCCCCCGATCCGGAACGATCCTGGGCGCCGAAGCGCTCATTCGGTGGAACCATCCGGAGTGGGGCATGGTCTCGCCGGAGGAATTCATCCCTCTGGCCGAAGAGACCGGACTCATATTACCCGTTGGAGACTGGATATCAAGAACTGTATGTGAACACCTGTCCAGGTGGGATCGGCTCGGTCTGAAAAAAGTGCCCGTATCGATCAATATCTCTCCCAAAAGCTTTTTGGAGAGAGACTATGTGTCGAATTTGCATGATACGCTCCAAACCTTTGGCGTACAAGGGAAATGGATCGAGCTCGAAATAACGGAAAGCGTCTTTTTGCAGCATGAAGAATCGCTTCAGGATACCATGGCCGAATTGAAAAATCTGGGCATCAGAATGGCCTTGGACGATTTCGGCACCGGTTACTCCTCTCTGTCCTACCTGACTCGTTTTCCTATTGATATTTTAAAAATCGACCGGTCCTTCATTAAAGAGGTAACCGCAACAAACAGCAAGGAAAAGTCCATCACACAAGCGATCATCCAGATGGCCAAAAGCCTGAACATGACAATTGTTGCTGAAGGCGTAGAGACCTTGGACCAGCTTCAGTTCGTGAAAGAGCATCTTTGCGATCAAGTACAAGGCTACATATTTAGCCGTGCGGTTCCCGAGCATGAATTTATCATGTTGCTGAGCCGGGGTACACTGCCTCCCAAAGAGGCCGAGTCTGAGAGCGGCCTTCACGGAAAAGACAAAAAAGCCGGGAAGCGAAGTTATTTCACACCTCCCTTACATGCAGATATGACCATAATCAAAATAAAGGACGAAGATATTAAATTAGGCGTAACGGAAGTCGAGATTAAAGAAATAGGCATTAACGATCTGCATTTCGTATCGACGTTGAGTCTGCCTGTAAGTCGAGACTTTGTGATACAAATCAGGGCCAAACTCCTTGATCGAACGATCCGGTTCAAAGGGAACATTGTTTTTAAGAACGAATTGGAAGATATAAATGAATATGGATTGGTCTGTGACCTTCATGATAAAGACCGCACTTTATTAAATCAGTATTTGAGCAGCTTGACGACAGGAACGTCTATTTGAACTATGAAGTGCTCAAAAGGCAAAACGAGCTGAAGCAGGAGGCGCCGCTGATCGATTCGTTCAATCTGTACCGGTACAGCGAGCTCTGCTGCAAGCTGCTCCACGTACCTCCGGAGGCTTTCACTCCCATTTCTCGACGGGTCAATGCCCTTTCATTCCTTCGTTACGCCAACAGCAGCTCGACGATTGGGCAAAAACAAAAAAGTAATCCCATAATAGAGGGTGCCCTCGCCATTTTCATGGCTTCTGGGACACCCTCTTTTCGTGCGTTACCGGTACGGGTAAAAGCCAATTTTTAACGGTGAAGGTAATCGTCCACTACTCATCCGAAATGGATGCATATCATAGTAGCATGGTATTATCTGAGATCCTATCTCGAGAGAGAAGGAGTTAGGCAATGAAAGGCATCATCTTAGCTTAAAATGTCCGATGCCGGCATCCATGATATATACTCGTCACCGGCAAAGGACGGCTGGGAAATAGAGTACTTACGGGATGGTGGACCGACGCCAGAACGCAGCTGTCGCTGCTTGATGACGGACTTCGGCTGTCAGGGAATGTGAAAGAGTAATAGCTTCCGAGTGAAGGAGGAAAGGGACGAATGAACATCTTTATTACGGGTGCCGGCGGGCATCTCGGACGAGATCTGCTCCGTGTTCTCGAACCAACGTTTGCGTGTACGGCTTTTAGCTGGCAGGAACTCGACATCTGCGACCTGCGGGCAGTGCAGAAGATGGTTGGTGATGTGAAGCCCGACGTTGTTATTAATGCGATGACCTACTCCAATGTGGATCAGGCCGAGGAGGCTGTTGAGGAGGCTTACCGGATCAATGCGCTCGCAGTCAGCAATTTGGCAATTGCCGCGGAGTCAGCCGGTGCGAAGCTGGTGCATGTCAGTACGGATTATAGGTTTGACGGTACCAAGGGAGTGCTAAATAGCGATATGGATCGGACCAATCTCAATATTTATGGCAAATCGAATCTGCTAGGGGAGCAGTTCGTGAAGGCGGTTTGTCCCCGGCATTTCATTGTACGCTCACTCGCCGAGAATCAGGAGACGATTAAGGCGGTTGATGATCAAGTCGGCCACCTTGCGTATACGGTTGGCTTAGCGGAGTACATCGGAAGGTTAATCACGACGGAGCGGTATGGAACCTACCAAGTTTCCAACAGCGGCATTCTCGAACGTACGGGATTCGTCCAAGTCTGAGAGGGGGTATTCCGTTTAATGAACAGGCCAACGGATTATTATTATTGGATGAAAGATTGGGCAGTCAGCTCGGGCTACGCTTTATCGGATGTATACTGCGAGGTCGCTGTGAATGCCCAGTTCCCAACCTTTGTAGCTGCGATTCCCCGGGGCAGGGTGTACGGTAACAGCGGAACCGTGATTTCTCCTAATAATGTGTTGATTTGGGAGGTCTCCTATGATTGGAGCAATGATCCTCACAAACATCCGGTGTTTCTCACTCAAACGTTACCGCCGGTCGAATATATGCAGGGGAATATTGCAGTCCTTACGAAAATCGGCTCATCCAACTACTATCACTGGATGCATGACGTCTTGCCCCGGATCTATCTGCTGTCCTGCAGCAGGATACCCGTAGATAAATACATCGTGAGTAAAGATTTGCAGCCCTTCCAGTATGAAACGCTCGGGATGCTTGGCATCACGGCTGACCGCTTGATTTACAGCGATAATCAATTTCATATCGAAGCGGAACGGTTAATTGTGCCATCAATCGGATTCGGACAGAAATGGGTCAATCATTTTTTAAGAAGCGAATTTCTCTCTCAGGAGCCAAGGCCTTCAAGAAGATTGTATATAAGCCGCGGACACTCGGTCGGAAGAACCTTAACGAATGAAGACGAGGTCATTCAGGTCCTGCAATCCTATGGGTTTGAGACCATCTATCCGGAGGACTTGCCGGTCAAAGAACAAATCAAGCTGTTCTCGGAAGCCGAATACGTCATTTCGCCTACCGGAAGCGCGTTGACGAATCTCACCTTCTGCAGCTCACAAACCAAGGTGCTTGAATTTTTTTCTCCCAATTTCATTGTCCATGATATTAAGCGAATATGCGATTACGGTGGGCTGCAGCATGTTGCCTATACCGGAATCGGCTCCCGGCCTCCCAGCTATGAAGGGATTCCGTGGTATTGGGCGGGTCTTGACAACATATACGTTTCGATCCCTGACCTTAACCACTTATGTAAACAGATGGGCTTATAGAGAATCGCACCGGAAAGGAAGAAAAGAAAGCCATGAAAATTCTGCTGGCCACCTTTTGGGGTTTGCCTCATGTTGGGGGAGTGGATCTCTATATTCGGCAGCTGAAGCTGGGGCTGGAACAACGCGGCCACCAGGTGGATATTCTGTGCAGGTATCCTGATGGCAGCGGCTATTCCATCTTGAACAAACGTCGGCATTTACCGAGAAAATCAGTAAAATCCTTAGTGGAGTCGAACGTGAAGGCGTATTTCCAGGAGAGCCTGTCCGGTTTGGATCCGATCATTCTGGATGCGGAGACGGAGAAGTATTGCTATGAGCTGGGGGCGGCTTATTTAGGCGTGGATTCTTATGACCTCATCCATGCGCAGGATGTCATCTCCGCACGGGCATTGTTTCGGATCAAGAGTCCGCAAACCGCGTTGGTTACCACCATCCACGGGCATCTGGCAGGCGAATGGTTTCTTACGTTGCTCAGACAGGGGGACCTGGAGAACCCGGAACGCAAGGAGCGGCTGTGGCAATATGCCGTCATGCGCGAACAGCTCGGTTTGAATGCAGACGCGGCTACTCTGCCGACACAGTGGATGAAACAGATGTTGGTTGACGAATTTGCCATTCCCCGGGATCGGTTAACGGTCGTTCCTAACGGTATCGATATTCGAGGCTTCACGGACCAGCTGCACGGCGAAAGCGATATGCGTCCTGCTTCAGGAAAAAAGGTCATCATTTGTCCAGCACGCTTTGATGTCATCAAAGGTCATAAGTATCTGATACGGGCGCTCGCCAAATTAAGACGGGAGAGAGATGACTGGGTATGCTGGCTTGTTGGCAGCGGCGGGCTGGAATTCAATTTCCGCGAGCTCGTGAAGCTGCATGGCATCGAGGCAGACGTTGCGTTTCTGGGGACGCGCAGAGATGTTCCGGCACTGCTTCGGCAATCCGATATATTTGTCCTTCCAAGCTTGCAGGATAATCACCCGTACGCGGTCATGGAAGCACAAGTGGCGGGAAAAGCAGTCATCGTGTCCGATGCAGGGGGCATGCCCGAAATGGTCGCTCACGGAGAAACGGGTTTGGTATTTCCGGTAGGCAATGATGAACAGCTGTATCAATATTTGCGTACGCTCTTGAACGATGAACAGCTGCGCCATCATCTCTCTTCACAGGCGAGGCATGCCGGGAACGAACGATGGTCGCTAGATCTCATGATGTCCCGAATGGATGCGGTTTACGAAATGGCGCTGACTCGGAAACGAGAAAGGATTAGTGGCCTATGAGCATGCGTTCAAGAATGGGCAATTTTGTCATACAGCGATCATCGAGCAATAAGCCGATCAAGCCTGCCCCGAAAAGAACAACGACTGCCAAGAGTCCATGCAAAGATATCGGTGATCTGTATACGAAGTTGTTTCAAAAGCCCCGAATCAAGAAGGTGATTGACATCGACTCTAGAGTGTGGAAAAAAATTATTGCGTCGGTACCGGGCAGTTACCAAATCCCAGATACTGAAGCGCTGAACAAACTTCTTGCGGCTAGCCGGCATCAGGAACTGGACTCATGAGAAGAAAAATGACGGCGAGTAGAATCGGAAGGCGCAAGCGTAGAAGGAAAACCGCAAATAAGAGCCATTTCCCCATCCTTAATCATCCGGCAATAAAAGCCGGAGGAGCTCGCTTGAAAGTTATGCTATTCTCGCACATCTGCGGACAACGATTCATTACCGGCGCGGAAAAATATTTGTTTTTGCTTGCGAAGGAGCTCTCTCCTTACACAGAATGCACCTTGGTCGTGCCCGAGGATGGCATCTTGAAGAGGGAAGCCGAGGCAAACGGAATCCGAACCGTAATCGAACCGTTTGATTTGCTATGGGCAATCTATCGCCCTGATGGTGAGCTCGAGGTGACGGAAGCCTCTGTCTTAGCAGAAGGAAAGCATGCCATGCTTATTCAGCAGCTCCAGGTTTACAGACCCGACATCGTCATTGTGAACAGCTGCGTGAACGCACTTCCCGCCATGGCGGCTAAATCGTTGGGTATACCGGTTGTTTGGATGATCAATGAAATCATTCAAGAGCATGCAGCAGCCTTGCAATCCGTTCATTTTATCAATCGATATGCCGACTTTATCGCAGGTGTATCCAATCATTCACTCGCCCTGTTCCGTGAAATAGTGCCGGATGAGAAGCTTATGCTTCTTCCTCCGTTCTCTCCGGTTTGTGAGGCGAGCTCTCTGCCTCGGGTCCAACCGAATGAGGAGTTGAAGAAGAGATTCCGATTCCCCGAGCACAAACATCTGATCGGTTATATCTCGGCAGGGATGCAGAGGGAGAAGGGATTGGAGCACTTTCTGCTCATGGCCTTCAAGCTTTGTGCAGAGCGGCAGGATCTTTGTTTCCTATGTATCGCAAGTCCTGCCGGCGATGCCGACTATGAACGATACTGCCGGACACTGGTAGAACAGTCTGAATTCCGAGACCGTTTCTGGCTGCTGGGCTTTCAGCCCGACATCGAGAGCATGTACCCCCTGATGGATTTAGTCGTGGTTCCGAGCTTAATCGATGAGGGGTTCGGCATGATCGCTCTTGAGGCTTTGTTATTCGGAAAAAAAACGGTTGCCTATCGTTCGGGAGGATTGGAAGAAGTTTTAACGACGGTAGGCCAGGAGAGCATGCTGGTGGATAAGGAGGATATCAACGGGCTCTCGGGCAAAGTAAAAGAAGGACTTCATGCGCAGTCCGCAGATGTGGATGTCGACCGGGTAAAGCAGAGCTTCGGTACGGAAGCCTATCGGGTCAGATTGGCGTCTTTTATGAGCACGCTCCGTCTATTGGAGGCAAGGGCAGGCATGCAAAGAGCTGCCGCACATGTAAAGCTTTTGAAGCCAGGCCGATTATATCGGGGCAATCTAACCCCGACCGTGTATCTGCTGGAACTGGGAACAAAACGGCCTTTCTCTTCGCCGAAAGCCTTCAGGCGCTACGGCTTCCGACTGTCCGATGTATTTGTTGTGTCGGAGCGAAGGCTCTACGCATACCCCGTCGGGTTGGAAATCCGGCACGAGCGCCGATCCTATCCCCCTTTGAGCCGAGTACTAAGAAAGAGGCTCGGGAAGAGAAGGGGGAAAAAGATCCACAAAGGGAAACCGATACGAAGATTCAAAACGCGCAAAAGGCTCCGAAAATCCGTCTAGTCTTGCACCCTCCTATTACTAGGGGGGCCCAGGACAGATGATGATGCAAAATGGACAAGCCTGCGAATAAAAACTGACCGGCTCCGAATAGTACGCGAGGATCGCAACCGGGACCGACCAGAGAGATTTAGAGACTGTGAGAATACTGCTTCATATGCTGCACGAAATCAATATCAGGCGCCAGGTAGGACGGGGGGAGTTCGGCAGCGATACGATCCCAAATTCGGCGTTCCACTTTTAAACGAATCGTTCGGTGGGGGGGGAGAAAAAAACGGTTATATCTGTTAGCGGAGACGAGGGAAACGTAGCGGCGCTTCCTCCTCAGCTTCTTCCTTCCGAGACGCAAGGTACGCCGGTTTTTTCTGTTCGTGCTCTTACGTCGTCGTCCTCGGGATACCCTTATATTCGATTTCCCGGGTTTTATTTTTTTTCGCACGGCCATGATGGTTACCTCCATCTCTTTTGGAGTGCTCTATCGTAGATCGCTAAGGTTCTCTCGGTCATCGCTGGGAGAGTCCAGTGCTGCAAGCCAAACGCTTTAGACTGTTCTCCGAGCCGGCGCCTAAGATCGTCTTCGCTGAGAACGGCAAGGAGATTATCGAATAGATCCTGATCGTTCCCTGCAGGAAAGATCAGGCCGGTCTTCTCATGTGCCACCATTTCCGGTATGCCGCCGGCATTCGAAACGACAACCGCTTTCCCGGCAACATGAGCTTCCATAATGGCGTAGGGGTGATTATCCTGCAAGCTCGGAAGCACGAAAATATCCGACTTATTTAAAAGAGCCGGAATGTCCTCGCGGTTTCCCAGGAATACGACTTCGTTATGAAGTCCGTAGGTTGCAGCTTGCTCTCTTATCCTTCCTTCCAATTGCCCATTTCCCGCCAGCCAGCACACCCAGTCGTTTCTGGCCTGCTTTAAGCGGACTAAAGCCCGAAGTAAATGAATATGCCCTTTGACCGGGTCGAAGCGGGCTGAGCATAAAATGACCTTCTTCCCGCCGGCGTCGGGCATAATGGCGGGTTCGTTCATTTTAAGCAAGAACTCCTCAATATCCATTCCGTTCGGGATCGTTGTCATCCGATCATCCGGGACGCGAAACTCCCGGTTCATGATCGATTTAAGCCACTCTGTCGGCATAATGGTTTCATGGTTCTGCATAATACCGAAGTGCTCAATTAGACCATAGTAATACCAGAGCGGAGTTTTACGAAAAACGTCGATCATAACACCTTCCGCTTGATGTCTGGCAAGACTTTCGGTCGAGAGGCATCCGTGGATCGTAGAAACGAGTGCTGTATGTGCGTGGCGGATCCGAGCGAATGCCCTGGCGGAAATCACGTCCTGCGTATGGATAATGTCATAGGTTGCCGGGCGGAAATAAGCTGCGGCAGCCTCATAGCAATATTTATCGATTTCCATAGATTCGACTTCGTGATCAAGCCCGGTGAGGTGGTTCGCGAAGTAAGTATCTGCTTTGGCCGAAATCATGGGCCGAATGCAGCTTTTAGCCAACCCCCAGCCCTTGTTTAGAATATGAAAACCGGAGTCATCAGGCATTCTGCAGAAAATATCCACTTCATGTCCCCTTGCTTCCAATCCCCTCTTCAGCTGCAGCACATATTTCTCCAATCCTCCCACAGAAGGAAGCCCCCAATAGGTAGCTAGCAGAACGCGCATAGGTAACCTGCCTTTCTGGTCTCATGTCCTTACATGTATATGTGTAATCTTGGCTTCCCGAAAGGGACAAAAACCCGTTTCAAAAATATTAGACCTGGGACAATTTCCTATTTTCATAAAAAGAGGCAGCTATCCAGCGCTTTGCTAGACCAAGATGCGTACGATGATGGCAGGAGTATTCTAGCTGGGAGGGACTTATTCATGCAGCCTAGTGAACGCTATAAGATCGCCATCATCGGGCTCGGATACGTTGGGCTGCCGCTGGCCAGGCTTTTTTTGGAAAAAGGCCACACCGTCATAGGCGTTGATACAGATCAGAGTAAAATCAAGCAACTTCAGATGATGCAGCCCTACTTATCCGATTTAACCAGCAAGGAACTCAAAGAAATGTTTGCCGGCGGACATTTTCATGTAGGCGTTTCATACGAAGCCATTGCTGAGGCTGACTGTATCATTCTCTGCGTGCCGACTCCAACCAATGAAGCGGCGATGCCCGACTTGTCCTATGTGTTTCAAGCCATGAGACAGGCGGTACCCCATTTGCGTCCGGGACATTTATTGCTACTGGAAAGCTCCACCTATCCAGGCACGACGGAGGAGGAGCTGAAACCATTTATTGAACAAAGAGGGTTTCGGGTCGGTTTCGATGTGTTCCTGGCCTATTCCCCGGAACGAATCGACCCTGGCCGGAAGCGATCAGCTTTACAATCGATTCCCAAAGTGGTTGGAGGAGTAACTGCTGCCTGCACCCAATATGCGGCGCGTATTTACGGAAAGGTGTTTGATGAAGTGGTCACCGTTTCTAACGCAAGAACGGCAGAGATGACGAAGCTGGTTGAAAACTGTCAGCGTTTCGTGAATATCTCATTTATGAACGATCTGGTAAAGGTATGCGAGGCCATGGATATCAGCATATGGGAGGTTATTAGAGCAGCAAGCACCAAGCCTTATGGCTTTATGCCGTATTACCCTGGCCCAGGGGTAGGAGGACACTGCATCCCCGTTGATCCCATGTATTTGCTTTGGAAAGCAAAGCAATATAACATCCCTTTGCCTTTCATCGAGTTAAGTCATCAGGTGAATGAAGAAATGCCCGGCTATATAATGGCCCGGACGGCGAAGAGCCTTTACCCGCTTACGCTGGACCAGTGCAGCATCATGGTGGTTGGCGTAACGTACAAGAAAGATGTCAACGACCTTCGCGAATCCATGGCATTGAAAGTGTTTGAGCTGCTGATGAAGCAGGGGGCCCAAATGAGCTTCTACGACCCTTATATAGCCGAGCTTCATATTGCGGAAACAACATTCGTACGGACTCCGCTTACGGCTCGAAATGTGAAGCGGATGGACTGTCTGCTGATTCTAACGGATCATTCTTCGATTCGATACGACGAGCTCGCCAAGCACGCCAAGTTAATCGTAGATACGCGAAATGCGACGGAAGGCGTGAGAGACAAATCGAAGATCGTCTTACTCTGAAAGCGGAGACGGGAGGTGAGTTCCATCCATGAATATTCTTGTAACCGGAGGTGCGGGGTTCATAGGATCCCATCTGGTGCAGGCTTTGCTGCTGCAGGGACACAAGGTTATCACGCTTGATGATCTGTCAGCAGGCAGGGAGGCGTTTCTGCAGGAAGTACTTACTCATGAGAACCATACCTTCATCCAGGGGTCCGTTCTGAATCGCCGTGTGATCAAGCAATGCATAGATCAAGTGGAAGCGGTGTTCCATTTGGCGGCAATCCTTGGCGTGAAAAATACGGTAGAAGACCCCATAAAGGTCATCGAAGGAAATATAGACGGAACGAGGCAAGTCTTAGAGTCGGCCTTTAGAAGAGGGATCAAGGTCATTTTTGCTTCTACGTCGGAAATATACGGCAAGAATACAAGTCTCCCGTTCTCGGAAACCTCGGATCGGGTGTATGGAGCGCCGTCCATTCATCGGTGGTGCTATGCGACGGCCAAATCCATTGACGAGCACTTATGCTTTGCTTACGCCGATAAGGGATTGCCCGTTACCGTACTTCGATACTTTAACGCTTTTGGCCCCAGGCAAACGATTTCGCAGTACGGAATGGTCATCCCCCGATTCATTCACGCCGCGCTTAGAGGGGAGCCTCTCCTCGTCTATGGAGACGGATCACAATCCCGCTGCTTCACCTATGTGGACGATATGGTGAGAGGGACCATAAGTGCTCTTGGCCGGCAGGCGGATGGACTCGCTTTCAATATCGGATCGAATCGACCGACTACGGTGCTCCAATTGGCACGCATGATCGTTGAAATGACGAACTCGGAATCGCCCATTCAATTCATATCCTATGAAGAAGCCTATGGGAAGGGCTACGAAGACATGCCGGCCCGGATCCCGGATTTAACACGTTCAGGCTCTGTCTTGGGATTCTCTTCGTTCGTCTCCTTGGAAGAGGGGCTCGAGCGTACGATTCGCTGGTCCCAGGGGCACGGAAGCGAATAATCATCACAAGCCATCTGTCCAAAGGGAGGTTTTACTGCAGCCATGCCTGATGATCCGCTCATAAGCGTCGTCATTCCATGTTATAACTACGGACAATTTTTGGGAGAAACGATTGATTCTGTATTGAATTCGACGTTCCAAGACGTTGAAATCATTGTTGTCGATGACGGTTCGACCGATCCGGCAACGATTGCCATGTTAGCTGCCTTAACGAAGCCGAAAACCCGTGTAATCAAGAAGAAGAATCAAGGAGTGGCTGCAGCTAGAAATAGTGGGATTTTAGAAGCGAGAGGCACTTATATTTTGCCGCTTGATTCAGACGATTTGATTCACCCGACGTTCTTGGAGAAGGCATTCTGGATTATGGAGCTCTTTCCGAAGGTCGGTTTTGTATCCCCGTGGGTTAAGGCTTTCGGTACGGAGAATTGGGTCCATGACGCCCCTCAATATAATTTCTATACCCAGCTGTCTCACAATATCACGTGCGGAACGTCATTGTTTCGTAAAGAAGCCTGTATTCAAGCAGGTGGTTATAAATCCGGGTTTGTGGTCATGGGTTACGAGGACTGGGATTTCTGGATCTCGCTAGGCGAAAAGGGTTGGCACGGTTATCAAATTTTTGAAAGGCTCTTCTTGTATCGAAGGCATGGACGGTCCATGGTCCATGAAGCGATCGATCACCATGACCAGCTGGTCGAGCAAATCAAGGCACGTCATCCGATGCTGTATCAAGAGGATTATTTAAAGGAGTTGAAGCGGAAGTGGGAGCTCTCACCACTGCTGGATATGAGCCCGCGCATCTTGAAGGGAAGCGCCTGGCATAATTATTCGACCAAACCGATGTCCACAAAGTTGCCGAAGTGGATGCTAATCGTGCCTCAGACACGAAGGGACCGCCTGTCCCCCCGATGCTTGAATTTTATAGATGGTCTGCATTCCGACTACTACTCGGTCACCATGGTTGCTACCGAATATATAACGGATTCGGATGTGGATGAGTTTAGCTGGTTGACGAGCGATATTTTTCATCTTTCGCTGTATGTTCCCAAAATTGAACTGAAGCTTGACATCATGGAGAGATTAATCTCCAAACTTATCGTTACTCGTGGGATAGACCGCATTTTTCTGCTCGGATCACGTCAAGGTCATTACTTATTGCCCTATATACTAAACGGGTTCCCGCACATTCCAATCGAAGTCATTGAATGAAAGGAAGATGGTCTTGGAGTACAGGGATAACCGATATTTTACGAATGATTTCAGCTATGAACGTTACCTCCTTACGACGGAAGAAATAATGGGCTGCATCGATGACGCGGTAAGGGATGGCAAACCGTATTCGCTGTCCCGTTTCGGTCACGCCGAAATTGCCGAGCTGCGGATTTTTCCAGATTTTTATAATGGCATGACCTATTATCGCAGGTATAACGGCCTTGCCGGCCAGAATATTCGCGCGGAGCTGATTAAGGCTTTTACTTCCGCAACGACAGCAGGCATTCTGTCGACCTGGGAGAACGCCTCAGGTGCGGAATATTCAAAGAAGGCGTTTCTGGATCTTAGCCTGGGCTTCTATACCATTTGCTCGGCCTGGGTTACGCATCATATGACGAGGCTGCCCAATTTCTGGCAGTGGATGCAGCAGTACCGTGTCATACTGGCAGGCCGCAGAGCCGCAGAGGCTGCGCCAGTTTTTCAAAGGAACGGCGTGACGGTTGTCGATACTGTGAACCTGGAAGGCTACGAACAGTTGGAGACGGCATATGAGCAGCTGCGCGGCAACAAGGAGTGGCAGGTCTCGCTTATCGCGGCAGGTATTCCTGCGACGCTTCTGGCTCCGCGTTTGGCAAACGATACCGGCAGGGTAGCGCTGGATTTCGGCCATGCGCTGGATTTGCTTATAGACGGCCAAGACGGATTT
Source organism: Paenibacillus sp. D51F (assembly GCF_053345695.1). Lineage (NCBI taxonomy): Bacteria > Bacillati > Bacillota > Bacilli > Caryophanales > Paenibacillaceae > Paenibacillus > Paenibacillus sp. D51F. The sequence goes on from NZ_JBKFAO010000008.1 coordinate 24,316, forward strand.
GATTTCGAAGCTTTAGTCAGGAACCTGAGGTGAATGCGGATGGAGTCGGAAGTGACGATAATCATCCCTACGTATAATGCAGGAGGTTTCTTGAAGGAAGCGATTGAAACCGTATTTAAACAAACCTACGAGCATTGGAAGCTCATTGTGGTTGATGATGCATCAACGGATGAAAGCATTGTTCTTGCTAAGCCTTATCTCGCGGATTCTCGCGTAACATACATGTGCAACGAACGAAACATCGGTCAATCGAAGACGATGAATGCCGGTTTGGCTGCCGTCACAACACCTTATGTCATCCAGTTGGATGCGGACGACTGGTTCTTTCCATACACGCTTGAGGTTTTGCTCGCCGAAGCTCGTAATCAGCCTGAGCATGTCGGATTGATCAGCGGAAACATCAACTCCATCTCGATTAATCCGAGTGGCGGCTTATTTTTTAATATCGTAACGAAGAATCGTTCATTCCGGGATAAGTACGATTTTCTGCTATCCAATATGTCGCAATGGCCCCGGTTTTACCGGACTTCCACGTTGAAAGCAATAGGCGGCTGGCCAACGGATGACCCTTATGAAGGCAGGTATATGGAAGACAAGCGGGTGCTGATGCGTTTGATCGAGGTTAGTCATTTCCATTGGATCGACGTTCCGCTTTACATCCACCGCCGGCATCACCACAATCAAACGAATTTGGTTGATATCTACTGCGAGATTACCGAATGGAATATACGTGATGCCCTGAAGCGCTGGGGAGATGAGTTTGAACCCGTGTTCGTGAAGGATAGCGGTTGGATCAAAATCGTCGACCTGCAGCCCAAATCGTCAAGCAGTTGAAAGGGAAAGGAGAGGATATCATGTCGATCCTTCTGACCGGGGGAGCAGGCTTTATCGGGAGCCACACTTGTGTGGAGCTTTTGCAGGCAGGCTACGACGTCATTGTGGTTGACAACTTGTCCAATAGTAATCCGGAGTCTCTAAACCGTGTACAGGAAATTGCAGGCAAGCCGCTGCGATTTTACAATGTCGATTTATTGGACAGTGACGGGCTAGGCAAAGTGTTCACCGAGCATGTAATTGAAGCCGTGATCCATTTTGCCGGGTTTAAGTCCGTGGAAGAATCTATAAGGCATCCACTGAACTATTACCAAAACAATATTACCGGTACGCTGATTCTTACGGATACCATGCTGAAGTACAATGTCAAGAAATTAGTATTCAGTTCTTCGGCTACCGTGTATGGGTATCCGGAGCATGTACCGATCAGAGAGGAAGAGTGTCTTAAGGCTATCAACCCTTACGGGCGGACCAAGCAGATGATTGAAGTCATATTAAGGGATCTTACGGCTGCCGACCCGTCGTGGAGTATCTCTTTGCTTCGTTACTTTAATCCGGTAGGAGCTCATCCAAGCGGGCATATAGGAGAGGATCCAAAAGGCGTACCTAATAATATCATGCCGTATCTTACCCAAGTTGCGGTGGGCAAGCTTCAAACACTGCACGTGTTCGGCAGCGATTATCCGACGGCGGACGGCACGGGGGTCAGGGATTATATCCATGTGGTTGATCTTGCCCGGGGCCATTTGAAAGCTTTAGAACGTTCGTTGCATACGGAAGGAATAGCAGCGTATAACCTGGGGACGGGAACAGGGTATAGCGTGCTCCAGCTTGTGCATGCGTTTGAGAAGATTGCAGGCTGCAATGTGCCTTATCAGTTGGTGGACCGTCGGCCTGGCGATGTGGCCGTCAGTTATGCAGACCCGCGGAAGGCCGAACAAGAACTCGGCTGGAAGGCTGAAAAGGATTTGGAGGCGATGTGTGCAGACGCTTGGCGCTGGCAGTTGCACAATCCTGGAGGATATGCATTGTGAGGGGGGCGCATGATTGGCGTATCAAGAACTGACTACCGGGCAAGTCTTGGATCGAATCCTATATTCACTTGACCGGCGTTTGCCGCTCTCCGTGATATCCGTAGGGGTGACCGAAACGCATGTCCTGGCTCAATATGAGGTTTATTCGGAAGAGCAATTTATGAACCATCCGGAAGCACATGTTGCGAATTATTCTAAAGTAAAAAGAGGACATCAGCATCGCGGGATTACGTTTCCAAACATTGAGGCTCGCGATGCTACGTTAGAAGCGGTGCGAAATGCGGATATCGTCGGAATCAACATTCGGGTATCGAGGTCAGGGGAGTTCACCAGAAAAGTATTCGATTTCTATGGCATAGCTCCGAAGTTCGTATTTGAGGCTTATACTAGACGAGTCATGATGATTTCTCAAGAACAGAAATTCCATGACATGTTAACAAACAGAAAGATCGCCATCGTGTGCGGCTACGCGGACGAGGTAAAGAAAGCCTTGGAAAACCAACTGCAGGCTGCGCTAAATTTCCAAATTACGGGTACGATCAAAATCGAGAGCTATGAGGATATTCCTAGGGTAAAGCAGGAAATAAGGGAATGCGAATTTGACTTGTGTTTACTGGCTGCAGGAACAAACGCTGTCATTCTTGCTCCGCATATCGCCAGAGATTTAGGGAAAGTCGCTTTGGATCTCGGTCAGGGCATTGAAACGTTAATCACCGGCAAAATCGAAGGGGAAGAGTGGCTCACCGGACAAATCGAGCTAGCTAAACTCATGGAAATGTAACAGCTGTCGGCCGGCACCAGTCTATATTCGGTTGCCGGTTGTTTTATTCCATAGACGGAACGTTCTCAAGATTGAATTGAGGACGGCGAATTGGAGTCATGTTAAGTTTTTGTCTTGAGTATTCTATACGGGATGGATAGGCAATCAATTAGAACTTCATATGTGGGAAGATAAAAAAACAACCTGCCCATTTCATTCTGTTTAGAAGGAGACCATGATTTATTATGGTCTCCTTTAAAATTAGGAATGCACATATCTTGCTGATCTGAACAGTGATGGGATGCTGGTTCCTGATACGCCTAATTTTACGTATATTCATGTCTTAGAAAAGGCTCTTGATACCCACCATAGGTGGATCGTCTCCAGATGAATCACGAAATTGATTTGCGGGCGGCATGCCGCCGCCGAGATACATGGCAAGACCTGCACATAGAACAATTCTCCACAGATGCTTGACTTGGAGTTAACTCCATATGGGATAATATCGCCGTATGGTATAGGCACCCAATTGAGAGAGGAATGATGGATTTGGAATACGTAAAATTGGGCAATACCGGCTTGGACGTATCCAGACTTTGTCTTGGCTGTATGAGCTTCGGCGATGTGAGCCGGTGGACACATCCATGGATTCTCGACGAGGAACGCAGCCGTCCGATCATTAGAAAGGCCCTTGATCTCGGCATTAATTTTTTTGATACGGCCAATGTATATTCGACTGGCGCGAGCGAGGAAATCGTAGGTAGGGCTTTGAGGGATTACGCAAAACGAGATGAGGTCGTCATTGCAACAAAGGTTCATTTCCGCATGCATGAAGGACCTAACGGCGCCGGCCTTTCCCGAAAGGCCATCTTGAGCGAAATCGATAAGAGCCTCAAGCGACTCGGAACGGATTATGTGGATCTGTATCAAATTCACCGCTGGGACTATGACACTCCTATCGAAGAAACAATGGAAGCATTGCACGATGTAGTGAAGGCAGGGAAAGCAAGGTACATAGGCGCTTCCGCGATGTTCGCTTGGCAGTTCCTCAAAGCCCTGCATGTTGCGGATCGGCATGGCTGGACTCGGTTCGTGTCTATGCAGAACCATTACAATCTTCAATATCGTGAGGAGGAGCGTGAAATGCTCCCACTCTGCAAAGAAGAGAAGATCGGCGTAATTCCATACAGCCCGCTGGCATCCGGAAGGCTGCTGCGCGATCCAGGAGAAACGACGCCTCGATCTGAAACCGATCAAGCGCAGAAATGGAAGTATGATGCGATGATGACGGCCGACCGGCCGATCGCGGAACGTGTTGCAGCCATCTCGGCGCAGCACTGCGTTCCCCGCGTTCAAGTCGCGCTCGCCTGGATGCTGCAAAAGGAGACTGTAACCTCACCGATCATCGGCGTGACGAGCTTATCCCAGCTCGAAGAAGCGGTACCGTCACTGTCCGTCAAGCTGAAGCCGGAAGAAATCGCATTGCTCGAAGAACCCTATGTGCCGCATCCTGTCGTCGGTGCGTTGACATCACGTTGATTATCATGATAGCGGAGTCGACATGAATAAGAAGGTGGGCTGCAATATGACGATGACGATCGCGGCAGTGAGCGAGAAGTTTGGGCTTTCTCAGGATACGCTTCGGTATTATGAACGCATCGGATTAATCCCGCCCGTTACCCGAAACAGAAGCGGAAACAGGGAGTATACCGAGGAAGATATCAAGTGGGTTGATTTTATCAAATGTATGAGGCAAAGCGCAGGGCTTCCCGTCGAAGCATTGATCGAGTATGTGGATCTCTTTCAACAGGGAGACGACACGCTCGTCATCCGCAAAGAACTGCTGATTGAGCAGCGCGACCGGCTTGCCGCCAAAATCGAGGAAATGACGAGCACGTTCGTACGTCTCAATGATAAAATTGCTCGCTATGAACAGACGATTGTGATGAAAGAGAAAACGTTACACAAAAAAGTTAAAAGCTGACGTAATCTTCACCAAAAGCTCGAAACAGGATTCCCTAGCATGCGGTTGCCACAAGCAACCAAGTCTTTGAAGGGGAAGCGTATGGCAGATCGTGCAAGTATTTTGGCGTATAGCGCCAGTTACTGTGGGTCAGGGTTTATGTAGTATGAAAATGGTGGTTACTCTCCGCTCAATGGAGGATGCACTTGATCCACCAATGGAGAAATTGACTCCATTTCAGTACGGGCAACTTTAAATTTAATCACACTGGAGGGATTGTATGCAGCACGTAATTTTAAACAACGGCGTGAAGATGCCGATTCTGGGCTTTGGCGTATACCAAATCCCGGACGGTCAGCAATGTGAGGCAAGCGTTTATGACGCTCTTATGACTGGCTATCGGTTGATCGACACAGCAGCTGCGTACCGTAATGAGGAGGCGGTCGGCCGTGCCATAAAGCGGAGCGGCGTGGCGAGAGAGGAGCTTTTTGTTACAACCAAGCTTTGGATTCAGGATACCGGTTATGAACGGACAAAAAAAGCATTTGAAAAGTCTCTGGCCAATCTGCAACTCGATTATCTGGATTTGTACTTGATCCATCAGCCGTTCGGTGATGTTTACGGTTCTTGGCGAGCGATGGAAGAGCTTTATCGTGAAGGAAAGATCAGAGCCATCGGCGTCAGCAATTTTCAGTTAGACCGCCTAATCGATCTGATCATTCATAATGAAGTGACACCGGCCGTCAACCAGGTTGAGACCCATCCGTTCTGCCAGCAAATTGAAGGTGCCCAATTCATGCAGGAGAACAAGGTACAGATAGAGTCTTGGGGTCCGTTTGCGGAAGGACGCAATAATCTGTTCCACAATGACGTGCTGCTCTCCATCGCCGGGAAGTACAACAAATCTGTTGCTCAGGTTGTTCTCCGCTGGTTGACGCAAAGAGGGGTCGTGGCCATCCCGAAATCGGTTCATAAAGATCGAATTATCGAGAACTTCAACATCTTCGACTTTGCTTTAAGCCAAGAGGATATGGATGCGATTCAAACGCTGGATTCGAAGAAAAGCTTGTTCCTGTCCCATAACGACCCGGAGATTGTGAAATCCCTCAGCAGCTATAAATTTGAGGCATAATCCATCCGAAACTGTCGGCGTTTCCGTCAGTTTCTTTTTTTTAAGTCGATCTCGCCCAACAAATAAAACTGCACAGTTGGAAATCATAAGCGGCATCATCAATTGGCATGTCACGCTAGAACCTTGGCGTGTGCCGCTAGTCAAAAAGGAGATTCAAAGGGGTAAAATGATTATCGTTGAGAGTGCCGGACTATTAAACACAAGGAGGAAACAAAATGACCAATGCAAATGAGCAGGAATCGCGCCTTTATGAGAGAATTGTTGAACTCGAACAAGTAAGAGCCATAAGAGAGCTCGTCGACACGTTTTCTATATTGGCTGATCGGAAAGAAACACAAAAGCAGACTACGCTTTTCACCGCGAACGCAACCGTGGACTCTATTGTAGATGGAAATGTGGTTTCAAGCTTGCGAGGAACGGAAGAAATCGGGACTGCATTTGAAAGCTTCTTGAAAAATTTCGATATCGTCTATCACTTCAATGGCCAGCACACCGTGTCGATCAGCGGAAATACAGCAAAAGGAACGCTTTATTGCCTGGTCGACCTTATCGCTACGGTGGACGGCAAGAAGATCAACATCAAAAGCGGCGTTCACTATGATGACGAATATGTTAATGAAAATGGCCATTGGCTAATCGCAAAACGAACCTCGACCTTTGCATGGCAAGACCGTCAGGAAATGAATTCATGATAAAAGCAGTCGGTGAATGAAGCTGTCTTTTTAAAGGGTTGGCGGCAGTTGCCTCCACAACTGTATCCGCATGGCACGGCCGTCATGAATACGGTGCAGCAAGTAACAGGCTCGATTGCAACGGCTGTTTCAATTAGTATTCTTTCAACCGGTATGGAACATTATCTGCAAACTTCCGCAGCCCCTAAACAGCCGAACGAGTTGGCAAATGCGATGACGATGGGATCGCAGCATGTGTTCTGGTTAGCGGCAATCGTTGCGGTATCGGTCTTGTCATTTCATTGTTCATCCGGCGTGTCGTCGTGGGTAAGGCTGCAGGGGTAACATCGCCACATTAACCTTTATCATGAAATGGAGGCAGACAAATGCGTAATACAAATGATCAAGTATGGTTAATTACAGGTTCCAATAAAGGTATCGGTGCGGCAATCGCCAAGGAAGCGTTGAATCAAGGCTATAAAGTCGTTGCTGCGGCCCGGAAAACGGAAGGGATGGAAACGAAGCTTGGCGATTCGCCGAACCTTCTTATCACCCAGCTTGATATAACGAATGAGAATCAGGTACAAGCTGTTGTTCAAGCGGCAATGGAGCAATTTGGGCGAATCGATGTGCTGGTCAACAACGCCGGATACGGACAGCTTGGTTACTTCGAGGAGATTTCGGAGGAGCAGCTCCGTCAGCAAATGGAAACCAATGTATTCGGGACGATGAGACTGACCCGTGCCGTACTGCCGATCATGCGTAAACAACGTTCGGGAACCGTCATGGTATTCAGCTCCATGATGGGGTTGATGTCGATTCCGGGAGGATCGGTGTACAGTGCCTCCAAGTTCGCGTTGGAAGGGTGGGCAGAGGGGTTGAATACCGAACTGAAGCCTTTCGGCATTCAGGTCTTGCTCGTGGAGCCCGGACCATTCCGCACGGACTTCACCAATAAACAGTCGTCGGCCAAGTTTTCCGACCTCCAGATCGACGACTATTCGGCCCAGAGAAATTCGATGCATGACTTCTACTTTGAAGGAGAACAATTCGGTGATCCTGCAAAGCTTGCAAAGGCGCTCATGAGGGTCGCAGGCGATGCCAATCCGCCTTTCCGCTGGCTTGCGGGCAAAGGCATGGTAGATGCAGTCATTCAGCATTATCAGCGGCGTCTGGCTGAGTACGAATCTTGGCGCGTAGTGTCCGATAAATGAATTTTGATTGAGCTTGAATTCGCAGACACAATCCGTACGAAGTTTGTATACACAGTCTAATCGACCGGAAACCATTCAGTGGCTTGCTGACCGAAAGATTGATCTTTAAGATAACGATTAGGGTTGGGGAAAAGAGAACTCCCTGACCCGTTTTTTATTCATTCTTATGTATTTCCATTCAAGAGATGGAACAGTCGGACGGCGTATTGTGTCATAAATTTGTGACACAATACTCCCCTTTTAGTTGGAGATTGACACAAATGTCCCTCTATAGTAAACGATAAACAGAAGCAGTGACACAAATCTCCCCTTATAATGTGCGGAGTAATACAAAATAAGCCTAGTGAAAAGCAATTGTTCATTAATCTTAATTCCCGAAAAGAATTACGATCAATTAAATTTTTAATTTAGTACGGTTACTATTTCATTACGAAATCAATAGTTAGATGAAAGCTCCCCTAAGAGTGAACTTTTTTTGGATAGAAAATACAGGTCATTCCCATTGAATTTCCTTTTATCTGTAACCTTATGAAAAAAAACGCGTTTAAAGGGTAAAGAGAAAGGAGAGAAAATATGAAAAAAAAGCTACTTCTGCTGGTAATGATGTCTGTACTGCTCGTGCTAGCTGCCTGCAGCAATACAGCCAATGAGGAGCCGAATAACGCGCCAGAACAGGAAGAACAGCCACAGCCGCCGAAGAATGAGAAGCCGGAGGAAAGCGTGCCAAAGGATACACCAGCAGAAGAGGAGGCGCCCGAGGAAGGTACACCACCGACAGCCCTCGAGTCTGCCAAGACCGTCATAACTGCGCTTGAGAGAGGCGACATGAGCACAGTAGCAAACTGGGTTAGCAGGGACAAGGGTCTGCGTTTCTCCCCTTATGCAAATGTAGATCTGAAGAAGGACGTACACTTTTCTAAGGATGAGGTTGCAGGCTTGATGGAAGATACGACTTCATATGTATGGAGAACGTTCCCTGGCAATGGTGAGCTTATTGAAATGCCTTATTCTGAATATCATAAAAAATTTGTATATGATGCCGATTTTATAAACAAGGGTGAGATTTCACTTAACACGGTGCTTGATGAGAGCACTACACCCAGCAATTTGCATGAGGTATATCCACAGGAAAGCTTTGCCTTCGTCGAATACCATATCAGTGGCATCGACCCGGCTGTAAAGGGAATGGACTGGCGAAGTCTTCGTCTAGTGTTCGAGAAGATTGGTCAGGATCACGCACTGGTTGGAATTGTTCACGATCAATGGACACCATAAAATGATGAAAATCAAAGCACTGCATGCAGTCAGCATGCGGTGCTTTACCTGGAAGCTCAAATAGAAAAACCTACAGATGCGGACGTCCCGGGAGGCGTGCTTGGAAATATCATTGCCGGCTTTATTGAATCGTGGTTAGGGTCGGAACTGTTGGGCCCGAGGGGACCGGTGGTGGGTGGGTTCACATCATCCCCGCGATCGTTGGGTCGATCATTGCGCTGTTGATTCTCTTTGCTCTGGCGCGCGGCGGAACGTTCCGAAGACGTTAACAAGCGGAGACGGGAACCTTTTTTGAAGTCCACATACGATGCGAACCAGTCATCCAGTGCCTGAACGACGTGCTGGAGCTGCTCCTGTTCCGTAATTTCAGGCGATTTTAAAATTCACGAAAAGAATTACGAATGTAATGGCTGCTTTTTTCATTCCACATAAAGGTGAGATTGTTGAGTCTGTTTTTGATATGTGGGTTTTATACTCGGATGAAACGGAAAAATTCATCGAAGTGATGTATGAATGGGATAGAGTGAGGATTGTTAACTTATTTTTTGATGACTCAAAAAATAATTCAATATATCTAAATGGATGATACACAAGAGGTTGATATTATTTGGTCAGAACGGATGGAGCTGCACGGACTCATATTCCCCGGCAAAATACGATAATGGTGCGGGTGTTGCAGGAGATTTTAATCTTAGCGGAACGGCAAACGACTTTAAAGGTAGTCTGCAACAATTTGTCTACACCAAAAAAGCGTCAGGAGCTTCAAACGTGTTGTTTAGATACGGACACAGACTTATTTCAGGAAGTGTAAGTGTTGATGTGTATCCAACTCTCGGACTGTCCGTTGTTCCATCGGCTCAAACCGAAACAAAAGATTATTTGATAAGTTTCAGTTGGTAAATTAAATCACCAATGTATAGGAGGGGTGAAATGGGTAAATACATTCTTTATTTCTTATCCTCCTTGTTACTCAGTTTCGTTTTATACTTTATAATATCATCAATCGCAAATATATCTACCGATATTCAAAGTGTATATGTCGTAGTCATAATTATATCGATTCAAATTTCCTTACTTACTAGTGTCGTCTTAAGTTCAAAAAGAAAATAGTAATTCAGCCACAGTGTACTTCAACTGTGGCTGTTTTTTTAAAAGACATCGCGTCAGCGATGGCCATCTTTTCCGACGGCGACGAAAAAAAACCAGCGCTCGGCTGGTTAAAACGACGTTGGTGACGCCGGCGGATGTTCAGCTTTAGGAGCGCGGCTCGGATGACGCCGGAAATCGCCTTCGTAAGCTGGACCGCGACGCCGTTGGCCACTTGCTGTTGTAGCGATCCCTCGAAGGAGAACGAGTCCGGAACGCCCAAATACCAAGTTTAGTGACAGATAGAAACCTCTAATATATTGTGCTTATCCAGTTGAATGGAGGGTCTGACATGGGTATTAGGAATTATCTGATTGCAGGCGTTTCCGGCGCCGGCAAAACTACGGTCTGCAACGAATTGCAGCGGCGCGGCTACCATGCCATTCATGGTGACCGTGAATTGGCTTATCAAGGCGATCCGGAAACTGATACCCCGACGGATGGCTTTAAACCCGAACACCACATTTGGCATGTAGATAAAGTAAAAGCTTTGGTCGACAATCAGGATGAGGCGGTAACATTTTTCTGCGGTGGTTCACGGAATTTCCCCAAATTCATCGATCTCTTCGACGGCGTGTTTGTCCTTGAGGTTGACCTGGAAACCTGTCTCCAGCGGATTGATGAGCGAGTGGCACTAGACCCAACTGACTGGGGTGGCAGACCAGAGGAACGGGAAATCAGTGCGCGCTTGCATCAAACGAAAGAAGGCGTTCCTAAAAACGGGATTATAATCGACGCCACCGCACCGATCGCGCACGTCGTTGATGAAATTCTCCATCAAATCGAAGCAAATGAACGCCAACGACAGTAACTTACGGGCGCTCAAGGACAGCCCAATACATCAGTGCACCTGTGAATACCGCATCATAATAAGCGAAAGGCCAGCTTATAATTTCGCATTTAAGCACGCTTCAAATTCGGGGCAGTGAACGAAAAAGTGGAAGTGATATAAATATCGACAAAAATAAAACGTAATGATTGTGACACAAGCCATGCGAATCCAGTAACAACAAGGGTGTATTCTGTTTTACTGACATATGTATAAAATACGAGTTTTGTGAACATCTATAACGAATGAGGCTAAACTTCCAACTTGTTGTGCTCTAATTGGTCCGATGCACTTTGTTCCCCAATTCTCCCAAATAACTCTTCAATATCGGTTTTAACACTACCTTTAGCGCATCCCAATCGCGGCTTAAAGCAACAAACTTACAACTCTTAAAAATAAGACAACGTCCAAACCGCGGTCGATGCTCTTAAAATCGACAACGTCCAGACCGCGATTGATGCCAGACGATTTTTCCGCTTTATCGATATTAGAGTTATTATGAAGACTGTCCGCATATTTTTATAAGGATAAAAAATAACCGCGCTTGGCGCGGTTTCATGTTGTAAACATTGCAATCCCAAAGGTCCCTGGGAACCGAATTCATTAATTTTTATGAAAACGCTCCCAATTGAAGCGCCATCAGATATACCCTGTTGAATCCTATACATCCCCGGAAGGATTGATAAGAGCCAGAACCTGATGATCCTCCCACACCCCGTTGATCTTCAAGTTGCTGCGGGAAATGCCTTCTTTGTGGAAGCCGGCTTTCTCAAGCACGCGAATCGATCCGGGATTCCTGGGAGAGACTTCTCCTACGATGCGGTGGAACTTCAGCTCTTCAAATGCATAACGAACCACCTGCATTACTGCCTCTGTCATAAAGCCTTTGCCATTATAAGCCTGATCCAGGCTATATCCGATCATGCAGCTCTGCAGCGATCCCCGCGCCACAAAGGCAAGCCCTACGCTGCCAATTATCCTGTCGTTCTCTTTGCGGCAGATGACAAATTCGTATTTACGATCCTCCGCTATATCCATCTTGCTCTTTCTTATCGCTTGAAGCTGATGCTCTTCCGAATAGTACTCATCCTGGTTGCTTGGAGAAAATCTCTCAAAGAACTCCCGATTACGCTTGTAAAGTTCAGACAAATCTTTGGCGTCGGCTTCCTCTGGAAACCGGACGTAAACTTGCTGCTCCAACATCTGCATCATCCCTATTCATGAAAATATATGGTTCATTATATCACGGGATGAATTCTCGTTTATACCGTCAGTCCAATCAGGAACCGTAAGCGGCACCGAACTCAATGATATTGTGGTCCGGATCAAGCACGAATATTTGAGAGAATCCCGCCAGGCTGTCTGGCCTCGCTTCGTAAGAAATTCCCTTTGCCTCCAATTCGGTGATCGTGTTCGCGAAGCTTTTCACCCAAATGGAGAAATGCCCGTCGATCGTATCGATCGGCCCCCGCCGCAGCGTCTCTCCTTGGGGATTCTCCAGCAGATGAAGCTGCTGCGAGCCGACCGCGTACCAAGCTCCCTTGGAATCGAACGGCGGCCGCTCGAGCTGCTTGAAGCCCAGGAGCCCGGAATAAAACTTATGGGCCTGCTCCAAATTCCGGACAGAAAGGCTGACATGATGCAAAAACTCATACTCAAACATGGACTTGCCTCCTCATGGCCCCTTCCCGCCCAATTGGCGTGTCTTGGCCGATTAGTATGACAATCATTTCTCCACGGAGCCAACGATTTCCTTTTGATTATTCCTTCATGAGCATCTTGTCTATCTCGCTGTGGCCTGATCCAGGGATTGACAGTGGTCGCTATTAATCCATGGTCATGAAAATAGCCCCTTTCGGTCTCGTCGTGATTTTCATTCGTTTCCTATATGGATGGTTGATTTGAGGTCCATACATAAAAAAACTCGCCCAGTGCTAAGGAAGAAAAAAGGTCGTTATTGCTTGCGATTGGGTAGTCGCATAGGAACGCAGAACCGCACCGGCATATATTGAGAAAAATGGACTTATGGGGTGATGTTGTGGCCAAACCCAGACAAAATACCTTATTGACCAACGAACTCTCCTCCCTGGACTTAGCTAAAATCGGACTCACCTTGAATGTGATCGGAGATCTGTTTGGCTACTTCTCGATCATCAAAGCGGAAGAGGAGATGCAAAGCCTGGAAGAAGAGCGAAGAAGCCGTAAAGCCGCCGGATCCTAGCAACACTCGATAGGCCGGCTGCGGGCTGGTGCCGATTGCAGTTATGCAGCTTAAAAAGGACAGGGAGAAAGACAGAAACACGAATCTTGACATGCCTTGACCCGCATTCCATTCGATGAGAATGCGGGTGAAAAAAGATGCACAGGTACGGGAGTTTGATGCCGGTAGGTTCTTGGCGGGTTAAACGTTAGAGAATAGTCGGCATCATCCCCCATCCATACGGATCGGAGAGCCTTTTAAGGCGGATGCATAAGGGCTGCTTAGAAAGGCGGCCAATCTGCCGATTTCCGCCGGCCTGATTAATCGCTGAATTTCCGATTGGGGAACATTGTTCGTCATGAAGTCGATTTCTTTTTCCGCGAAGGACATCTCTTCATCGGGGAAGATGCTCTCAATGATTTGATGCACCTTTTCCGATAGGGTTGGTCCCGGCATGATCGTATTGGTGCTGACTTACGCTCCTCTCGTTAATTTGGACAAGCTTTTGGACAAGGACAACAGCATGGATTTGGTCGTCGCATACTGCGGCATCTGTCCGGATGGCATGACCGCTTTTTCACTGGCAATGAAGATGATGCGGCCGAAATTGTTTTCGATCATCTTAGGCAGATAAAACTTAGATAATCCGTGTTAACCAGAATATCAGTCTCGGGATACTTTTCGAACAAGGCTTCTCTCTGTTGAACATCCACAATATCGGCCGCAGCATTTTGAGGAGAGGTCGCCGGGAACGCTGTTTTGATTTCGTTGCCCATTTTTCGACCTCTGCATAATCCCGTCCGTTTATCCGTACGTCGGCCTTCCCTGGCAAGCTCCATGGCGATTGCCCTGCAGTGTCGCCTGCAAGATCGGAAAAGGCTTGCCAAAGGGCCAAATATTCCGCGGAAGTAAGTACCGGTTCCTTCCTAATGTCCAGCGGCACGGACCAACTCGCGATCATCCATTCCTAATTGCTGTATTCCTGACCTTCGCAAAAACTCCAATCAATCCCCGTACTGGCACAGAAGGTTTCGGAGAATCGTTTCCGTCCGCAATTTCACAGAACGGAAGCTATTTTATCCCGTATTAAAAGAAATCCCGATTGATCTGCTGAACGGATCGAGAGGCTATCGTTCCCTGCTGCCAATTATCCGCTTTCAAAGAAACGGGAAAAAACTCGCATTGGTCTGTGAGGAGATGAACATGAACGTATTGAAATATCTGAGGGGATTCTATCAGGCTTGGATTGATTATCCCCTACAGGAAGGCGATGTAATTGCGGACCGATACCGCATTGTCGAGCTGCTCGGCATCGGAAGCTTCGGCTTGACCTATCGATGCTTGGATCTGCATTCGGGACAAGAAGTGGCTATGAAGCAAGCCAAGCCGAGCAAGGGAGAGCTCGGCCGGGAGCTGCTGCTGCGGGAGATGAATGTGCTGGCCAAGCTGCGTCATCCGTCCATTCCGCGCGCTTGGGACTTGTTCGACTATAAGAACCAGCTCTATTTGGCTAGCGAGTTTGTACGAGGACAGACGGTGGAGGATCTGATCTTTGAGCGAGGCCAGCTGTTTTCGGAGAGAGAAGCTTTGGATTTCATCTGCAAGCTGATGGAGATTGTCGCTTATGTCCACCAGCAAGGGTATGTGCATCTCGATATCCGCATTCCTAATGTCATTGCCAGCGGGAATCGGATTCATCTGATCGACTTCGGTTTGGCCAGGCCGATCGGCGAGGCTGCAGCATTGGAGCTGCCTTTCCAGTCGGGCACCAGGCTGTCTCAAGACGCTGATCCCGCAGCCGATCTGTTGGATATAGGCCATTTGCTGCTATTCATGCTGTATTCAAGCTATCATCCGACGAAAAAGGCCGACATGGGATGGGAGCAAGAGCTGGATTTGACTTCTGCGGCTCGGCATCTTCTTCGCAGACTTCTTCGGATTGAGGCTCCATATGAGGATATTGATGCCTTCATGCTCGATCTGAAGCAATGCCGGTATCCACATTCGGAATTATAAAAAGCCAACCGGTGGACGGTTGGCTTGGGCATGCAGGATGAATCGTGTAGGGGCAGATGCAGGTAAAGCATCAGCTGGAGCTTCTTTTACGGCTCTTGTAATAGCTGTGACCGTTATTTTTATGTCCATACGCCTGATCGGATGAGCTGAGCCGGCTGTGGCCGTAATGTTTTTTTCCGCTGCTGGAGCTGTACCGATGGCGTCCATGCTTGGAATGCTGGGCTGACCCTAACAGTTTATTGATAAAACGTCTGATCATGTCTTCATTCCTCCTTTGGATTTATCCGTACTACGCGCTTTCGGCAGCGTGGTTCCAATTTGTTCGCGCGGATCCGATCGATATGGACGAGTATCTGTTACGCAGCTCCAATGGCTGCAATCCGCCGTGATGGCAAGATCGGGCAGTTTCCTAAGAAGCGCCGACGTATTCCCAGGCGTGTCGTATCAAACAACCTTCGCGTCTTCGAGTCCCTATTCCTTGATGCTGAAATCAGGCCTCGCCTTGTCAAACCGCGGATTGCCCCCGCATACCATAAGGCCGGAGCCCCAGTCGATATGGACATTTTCCGTTGGCTCATCCGAAGCGTCCTTGTATTGGAACAGCACATTCCGTCGCGTGCGCTCGCTGCGGTTCGCATCCGAGCCGTGGATCGTCAAGTAGTTGAAGAACAGCACATCTCCTGCCTCCGCCGGGCATGGCAGTCCGTCCGATATCGGATATTCCTTGTGGTTCAAATAGTAAGAGCCGACATGCGGCAGGCTGCCCTGGGCATGCGAGCCCGGCACGACCCTCAGGCAGCCGTTCTTCTCGTCCGCCATGTCCAGGTGCACGCTCGCCGCCAGCATCGAATGGTTTTCATGAGGGAAGTAAGGATAATCCTGATGCATCGGGAAGGCAGCCCCGTTTTCCGGCGGCTTGACGAGCATTTTCGTGTGGTGAAGCTGGACGTCGGGTCCGATGAGCTGCGAGAGGATCGCGGTCATATTCGGGTGCATGACAGCCCGCGTGAAGCAGGCCTCATGGTAATGGACGTCGTGGAAGCCCTTGAGCACCAGCTTCTTCAGCTCCGCCGGAGGCAGGAAGTCGCCTTGCCAGGCGGAGTTGTCGTCCCGCTTGGCAAGGGCGGCACGCTGGATGATCCGCTCCACCGCTCCACGCATCTCCTCCACTTCCGCCTGGCCGAAAACTCCTTTGACGAGCAGATACCCGTTTTCTTTGTAAAAATCCACATCGCGCTGACTGATCATGCATGCTCCTCCTTAAAAGGAAAGATTGATTTCAAGCGGTTCTTGCTTATAATCATAGTCAAAGTCCCGATGGACGTCTTTGCGAATAGGCGTCTGGTTTTTGCACGTTGACGCCATCATTGTACTGGAGGACAAGCCGATGTACCGATACCAGGCAAGCGATGCCATGCTGAACAGCCGGATCATGGAAGCGATCCATCCGAATGCCCGCTTTGTCATCTACTATTGGGGAGTCGACGAGCGGCTGCACAGCAATCCGGTTCACAAGCATTCCTTTTACGAGGCTTGCTATGTGCTCGGAGGGACGGGTACCTATACGGATAATGGAAGGCAATATGCATTGAGGAGCGGGACGCTGTTTCTCTCCCGTCCCGGCGTGACGCATCAAATTCTCACGAAAGACGGACTCAGCATTCTATTTGTCGCTTTTGAGCCCGATGAAGCCAGGACGGATCCGGAGACGCTGGCCGCATTCCGCGCTCTGGCCGATGCTGACCGAGTCTGCGTAGAGGACGGCTCCCGCTCGCCGACCGCACTGCTCTGGGAATCGCTTCTGCTTCGCAATGAGGAGCGTTACAATCTACCGGGCACAGCGGTTGCGCCAGCCGCCTCCGCGCTTCTGCTGTCTTTCCTTGCGCTGTTCGGAGAGCAGGCATCCTCGCCCAAGGCCGGCATTCCGCGCGACAACATGATTCTGCGCCGGGCCAAGCTATACATCCAAGACAATCTGTCGAAGCCGCTCTCGCTGCCTGAGATGGCGGCGATGCTCAATGTGTCCGAACGCCATCTGTCCAGGCTGTTCTCGGGCGGCATTCACGAGAGCTTCACTGGTTATAT
Organism: Paenibacillus sp. D51F; assembly: GCF_053345695.1. Classification (NCBI taxonomy): domain Bacteria; kingdom Bacillati; phylum Bacillota; class Bacilli; order Caryophanales; family Paenibacillaceae; genus Paenibacillus; species Paenibacillus sp. D51F. The sequence goes on from NZ_JBKFAO010000008.1 coordinate 41,475, forward strand.
CCGCAGGGAGCGCGTGCGCGAGGCGGCACGCCTGCTGAACGAATCCGAGCTGCCGATCAAAGAGATTGCCGAGATGGCCGGTTTTTCTTCCGTCCACTATTTCTCCCGCACGTTCACTTCCATGATGCATGTCCCGCCGGGCGTATTCCGCCGACAGGCGCGTTTGGCCAGTCCTGCGCATGCCGAATAAGCCGTTCCTTCATCGGAAGCGGCTTATTCGGCATGCGCAAAGCGGTCATGATCAATCTGCCCAGCCGAACGGGGCTATCGTGGCTCCCGGTACTCCCGCGGAGTCAGCCCTGTACGCCGCCGGAACAGGACCGTGAAGAAGCTGCGATCCTGGTAACCGCATGCCTCCGCGATCTGCTCCACGCCCATTGAGGTACTCCGGAGCAAGCGGCATGCTTCGCGGATGCGCTGCTCCTGCACGAAGCGGCTGAGAGGCTTGCCGGCCGCTTCGGCGAACAGCCGGTGGAAATGCCGGACACTCAGTCCCGCCTCGCCGGCAAGCTCTTCCGCCCGATACGGGTTGCAAGGATCGCTGCGCAGCTTGCGAAGAACCGCTTCGATACCGGGGTGGCTCCCGCTCCCCCGGCAAGAGCTTTTTGCCATTCCACGGCAGTGTACCTCCAGCTCCGCCAACAGAAGGATGAACAGAGCATGCAGCTGCGCCGTACCTCCTGGCCGCTTATCCCGGAGCACTTCCAGTCCTTCCTCCATGATGCGGCGGATAACGCCCCTGTCATCCCTCAGCCGGAACCATTCCGGAGAACCGGGCAGCAGATTGAGCGCCTTCCGGGCCGATTGCAGCTCGTCCAGGCCCGGGAAGCTGCTCAGCGCTGCCTCCGCCTGCCCGGGAACAAGGATGAAGTTGCCGATCATGAGCGGATACCTGGACGATGTCGATCTGGGCCGGAATACATGAGGGGTTCCCAGCGGCAGGACAAAGACATCCCCGGCTTGCACATCCATGGACTGCTCCCCGATATAATGCACCCCCGCTCCCTCCATCACGAGACAAATCTCCGTGAATTCATGCCGGTGCAGCTGCAGTTCGAAGGACTCCGATACCCGGTTGATATAGTAAGGGCGATTTTCGTCGAAGAACAGATGCGCCGGAGTGACCGCAACCGACTGCTGCGCCATCGTAATCCCTCCTTTTTGTCAGGATAACCAACAGATTTGGCCGGATCAACCCCTTTTCAACAAATGCCTGCGCTTACAATAAGAAAATGACAACGCAATCAATGCCATTTCAGTCCATCCCAGCCCGAAAGGAAGCGGAGCAATCATGACCGAACGCACTTGGCAAGCCAAATGGATATGGGGAGGCTTGGAAGCGAGTCCCCGGAACGAGTGGCGCTGCTTCCGCCACAGCTTCGACCACCCGCCCGCTGCCGAGAAGGAAGCCACTCTCCACATCAGCGCCGACTCCCGCTACGTCCTCTATGTGAACGGCGTCCTGGCCGGCCGCGGGCCGGTGAGGTCCTGGCCGGAGGAGCAGTCCTACGACAGCTACGATATCGGCCGCCTGCTGAAGCCCGGCCAGCGGAACACGATTGCCGTGCTTGTGCTCCACTTCGGCATCTCTAACTTCTGCTACCTGCGCGGGCAAGGCGGTCTCATTGCTGAGCTCGAGACGCCCCGAGGGATCAGCCTGCCTACCGGCGAGGACTGGGAAACCGCCCTGCTGGGAGGACAGCTGCCCAGCTCGCCGCGGATGTCCTGCCAGCAGGCATTCGCCGAAGTCATCGATGCCGGCGAGCAGGACGAAGGATGGATGACGGGAGCATCCCGACTCATGGACTGGTCGCCTGCGGCAGCCGTCTGCGCTGCTGGAGAAGGACCATGGAAAAAGCTCGTTTCCCGCGACATCCCTTTCTTGACGGAAGAGAAACGCTATCCTTCCCGGGTTGCCGGGCTGAGCCGCGTCAAGCCTCCTGCCTTCATGGCCGCCATCGATCTGCGGACAGTCATGGTTCCGGACAGTGCCGGCCACGCCAATCCCGTCAGCTATTGCGGATTTCTGGCCTCTATTCTGCAGCTTGAGGACAAGGGCCGAGTCACGATCGGATTCCCCGGAGGAGCGCGGCCCGGGGGCATTCTCGTGGACGGCGTCTCCATCGATGCGCACCGGGGCGTCCAGCCGGAACGTTATTACGATCTGGAGCTTGCTGCCGGTCCCCATACGCTGCTCATAGACGTCACCTCCGGCGACCACGGAAGCAGCTTCCATCTCGGCGTGGATGCGGATGTGCCGTTCGCTCTGTCGGCTCCAGCGCAAGCGCCCGGAGGAGAGGCGCATTCCGCTTCTGCTGCGGGCTTATCGGATATGACCTCCCCGCGTGCTCCCTTTGCCGCAATCGGACCGTTCGACGCCGTCAAGCATGTCGATCATCAAGCCGGCAGAGAGCTGGACACGGGTCATTTCCTCTTTTCGCGGCTGAAGGAAGGCAAAGTCTCGATGGACGATCCCGATCTGAAAGGCTGGCTTCGCGGCATCGATCCCCGCCTGATTACCGGGCAGGATGCCTTCGGGCTCAGCGTCTGGCATCGCGAGCACGAGCGGCTGGCCGTGCCAGCCTCGCTTCAGAACGCCGTGCTGCCTGTGCCGGAGCCTGCCGAGCTGCCGCTGTTCCCGGGCTGGGACTGCGAGCTTGTCATCGATCTCGGCGAGCAGCGCTCCGGCTTCATCGGCTTCGAGCTGGATGCTGCTGCAGGAACGGTCGTGGATATTTACGGCATCGAGCATATGCAGCATGACTTCCGGCAGCATACGTACGGTCTGGACAACACGCTGCGCTACATATGCCGCGAGGGCAGGCAGAGCTATTTGTCCCCCGTCCGCCGGGGCTGCCGCTACTTGATCCTGACGATAAGATCTGCAGCTCGTCCCGTCCTGCTGCAGGAGATTCATTTCCACCAAAGCTCTTATCCCGCAGCCGACAACGGCAGCTTCCGCTGCTCGGATGCCCTTCTGAACGAGATCTGGAGCATCAGCCGCCGGACAACGAGGCTGTGCATGGAAGACACGTTCGTCGATTGCCCTTCGTACGAGCAGGTGTTCTGGGTAGGCGACGCGCGCAACGAGGCGCTGGTCAACTACTATGTCTTCGGAGCGACAGAGATCGTGAAGCGCTGCCTGAACCTCGTTCCGGGCTCCGCTTCCGATACGCCGCTGTATCTGGACCAGGTGCCGAGCGGCTGGAGCAGCGTCATTCCCAACTGGACGTTCTTCTGGATCATCGCCTGCGAGGAGTTCGTCGAGCATACGGGAGACATCGAGTTCGCCCGCGAGATCCTGCCCCATGTCCTCCGGACGATCGAGGCCTACTCCTCCCACATTGACAGCTCCGGATTGCTGAACATGCGGGGCTGGAACCTGCTCGACTGGGCTCCGATCGACCAGCCCGGCGAAGGCATCGTCACTCATCAGAACCTGTTCATGATCAAGGCGCTTCGCCAGGCGGCCCGTCTGGCCGAGACCGCAGGCGAAGCCGGCACGGCCCATCATTGGCGGGAGCAAGCGTCGTCCCTGCAGTCGGCTGTCAACGAGAACCTTTGGGATGAGCGGCAGCAAGCATATCTGGACTGCATCCATGCCGACGGCAGGCGGTCTTCCATATTCAGCATGCAGACTCAAGTCGCTGCCTACCTGTGCGACGCGGCGGACGGAGAGCGCTTGGCCGCTCTGGAGCAATACCTTGTGGAGCCGCCGGCTCAATGGGTCCAGATCGGAAGCCCGTTCATGAGCTTCTTCTATTATGAGGCGCTCTCCAAGCTGGGCCGCCATGAGCTCATGCTGGACGACATCCGCCTCCACTATGGCCGGATGCTGGAGCATGGCGCGACGACCTGCTGGGAGATGTATCCCGATTTTGCGGAGAACCGCGCCAATCCAGATCTGTTGACCCGCAGCCACTGCCATGCCTGGTCGGCCGCTCCCGGGTATTTTCTCGGCGCGTCCATACTCGGCGTCCGCAAGCTGTCGGCAGGCTGGAGTTCCGTTGAGATCGCTCCCCAGCCTGCAGGCCTGAACTGGGCCGAAGGCATCGTGCCGCTGCCGGACGGAGGCGAGATCAGCGTCAGCTGGCGGGTTGCAGGGAGTTCGATTTCGCTTCGGGTGGAAGCTCCATCCGATATCGCCATTCAAGTGCGATGGCCGGAAGGCCATACCGGTACAGTGGAGCATTTCATGACGGCACGGATGTGAAGGTCGTTGGCCGCGCCTATAGCATCTCGCCGCATCGCCGCTGGATATGCTCATGACCGGCCACCCTGCCGGCGATGCAGCGAGATGCTATAGGCCCATGAGTTGAAGCTCCTCTCCGCAAGGGCAGGCAAACAAAAGATCGCGTGCTCGGTTCCGGAAGCCTTGGAAGGCTTGTCCGGATCCCGATACGCGTTCTTGGTCATTCCATGAAACTCAATCGGCGATGGGTTGCAAAAACCGGCGAGTCAAAGCTTCGGTCAATTGCCGGGCATGCTCGGAACGGCAGATCGTTTAGCGGCAGATCCGTTCAGCCGACCTCGCGCTCAAGCGTGACCTATTGGGTGCAGCTTTCTTTCTCGACGCTGATCGAAGCTCCGAGGATGATGTGCAGGCTCCATTTCTTTTTATGCTGTCCAGGCCGGATTCAGGCCGTCGCTGATGGAGTCGACAGCATTGGCGACGAGCTCCTCCTTGCCGGCTGCGGTCAAAGGTTCGCCGTTGTCATCGGCCGCTCCAAGCTCGGGATGCGCCAGCATGACATCGTACAGGGCGTTCATGGACTCATTCAGGCCGCTGCGGTCCGACGCCAATTCCGCTACAACGAAACGCTTCCCGATTGATACGAAACAAATCTAGACTTTTCAAGGTTTTAAAAGATATACTTAATGGAATTTCCAAAGGAAGGGAATCCAGAGATAGCGATGTCAAAAATGAACCGATTTGTTTTAAGCATTCCTATGGTCTTCATCCTCGTCTTGATCATGGCCGCGCTGCCCCTCTTGCTCCAGCCCGACGGGAGCCACTCCATCCGGCTCGATTGGCCTCAGAGCGCGGCAAGCATGAAGGATTATTTTTCCGGCATCCGCACCGGCGATTCCTTCCGGTTTCTATCCGGACAGAACACGCTTTCCTTCTGGGAGCAGGTCGGAAGCTATTTCCTCATTTCATTCGGTTATCTCGCCTGCGGAGCTCTGATCGGCACGACGATAGGCGTCCTGATCGGAGTTTATTTCTCGTTATCCCGCGCGGAATGGCTGAAGCGGATCGTGGAATTTTTGGGGGCGATGCCCGACTTTGTATCCATCCTCCTCCTTCAATTTCTGGTCGTATTCGTGGCGTCGAAAACAGGAGTCGTTCTTTTTCAGATCGCGACCTTGTCGGTCAAAGATCCTGCGATCGTGCTTCCCCTCGTATCGTCGATTCTCATTCCGGCCAGCTATATGATCCGAAACGTAACGATGCAGATGACGTATACGCTGGCCGAGGATTATATCGGCTTTGCCAAAGCCCGCGGATTGAGGAAGATCCACATCGTTTTCTATCACGCTCTTCCCAATGTGCTTCCTTTCATAAGAGCGGATCTACATAAGTTTCTGGGGATTTTGATCGGGAATATCTTTATCGTGGAGTATTTGTATAATCTGCATGGCTTGACGATGCTCTTGTTCAGCAATGTCTACTCATCGAGCGGCTACCAATTCCCGCTTGTAGTGAATGGACTCCTCACGCTTCTTCTTCTTTACGCTGTTATTTATACGTTGCTGAAAACTTATCTATGGGGATGGGAAAAGGTGTTGTCTCGATGAACAAAACGCTGCTGGCAGGTTTGATCCTCACAACCGCAATTATAGGCGTGGCCATTTTCGGCACATTTTTTATCCAGCATGATTTGGACGAGCCGTTGAAAATTCAGTATGCAGTCGACAGCAGCGGAAAAGGAACAATCGTTGCGCCGCCGCTGCCTCCAGGCAAGGAATACCCGCTTGGAACCGACTTTTACGGCTACGACCTGATGACCCGCATTTTGGTTGGCGCCAAGTACACGATTTTTCTAGCCGTCTCGATCGCTTTTGCACGAGTGTTTTTCGGCGGGATCACGGGCATGCTGCTGGGCTATGTCGCCAGGAAGCCGGCAAAACGCCGACAGCCGGCGACAGCCTTGAAGCTGCTGAATGGAATTCCGATTTTCTTGGTCATTTGGCTGCTGCTGGCCGGATTGTCGATCAACTCCAGCCTCTCTCCGATCCAATTATGCGTGATAATGGGAGTTGTGCTTGCTGCCATCGGGATTCCGTCGATTGTCATCTCGATCAAGGAAAAGACGGAGCTTATTCGAGAAAAGCCATTCATCCTCGCTGCTCGATCGATCGGTACGGGTCATCGGAAAATGATCGGCGCGCATCTCTTTCCTCATTTGAAGGACAGCTTCCTGATCTTGATCGTCCAGGAAGTCGTGCTGGTCTTGACTCTGTTCGGGCAATTGGCCATCTTCCATCTGTTCGTTGGAGGTACGGTCATGACTTTCGATCCGATCGAATACAACAGCCGCACCAACGAATGGGCCGGACTGATCGCGGCTGGACGGAGCAGCCTGGACGTCTACCCATGGATCCTGTTTGTTCCTCTCGCCGCTTACCTCGTCCTGATTCTGGGATTCCAGCTGCTCGCCAGAGGCCTTCAAACCCTGTTCAATCAAAAATACACGAAGCCCTCCCGTCTTTAACTTGCTGCACGCATGAACGTAACCTCTCCTTCTTCTTGGTATGGATCCATAGTCAATATGGCTTTGATGATTTTTTTCTCATGGTTTTCTAACAATCGGGCTCAACCGCAAGGTCGGGCAGGATTTCCGTCCACATTGGGAAGTAGTGGGGATTGGGGCTGTGTTATGGTGTTCCCAAGCGATCAACAGCCATTATCAACCTACTTTACCGAGCGGGAGGAACTTAACCATGCGCCTTACACCTCGCAACAATCGAGTGAGAACCAAGCTGCTTGGCGTTACGCTGAGCCTGTCCATGGCATTTTCCGGAGGTATGCTTTTGGCTCCGAACACGACTCATGCTGCGACAGCGGAAGCTTCCGCAGCGGATGCTATTATTGCAACGGGAAAGCAATACTTGGGCGTGCCGTACAAATTCGGGGCAAGCTCCGGATCAACCGATGCCTTCGACTGCTCTTCGTTCATGCAATATATTTTCAAGACAAACGGCATCGATCTGCCTCGCTCGTCCAAACAGCAAGCGGCTGTCGGCACGCCGGTAGCGAAAGACAAGCTGCAGCCGGGCGATCTCGTGTTCTCGGATACGAATCGAGACGGAGTCATCAATCACGTCAGCCTCTACATCGGAAACGGCAAGCTGCTTCATACTTACCGTGTCGGCATCGGCGTCACCGTCTCGACTTTTGCCGGCAGTACTTGGGACAACACGTTCGTGACCGCTCGTCATGTCATTCCAGGCGCTAGCGGAACGATAGATCTCCCTCGATCGGACGAGCCGGCCTCCGTATCTTCTGCAAAGACGGGCAAATCGGCTGAATCGGCAAAGCCGGTCTCTTCAGAAGGCAAAAAAAGATCAAAGTGGAATCCGTCCAGACATAGCTGACATGTCTGCTTCCAGAATGAATCCCATAGAAGGCTCTCTGCTTGTTGTTCAAAGCAGAGGGCTTTTTTTTGGCGGATGGATCAGATGACGGTCGACTTCACGGGGATCGAAGGAGTCAAGCAAGGAGATGCTGCCGCGCTGATCGGCCGGGACGGAGCCGAAGCCATTACGGCCGGCGGCATAGCGGCATCCGCCGGAACGATCGTGAACGAGGTGATCAGCAGGCTGGGACCTCGATTGGAGCGGATGTATCTGTCTTAAGCTGAAGCCGATCAAGCCTTATGTCGCCTTCCACTCGGCATTTGGCCCCCGTTGGCCAATTGCCTCTTGATCGCCTGAATAGCCCCGATATGCAGCCCTTCATGAAAAATAGTCCGAATCATCACCTGCTCGATGGTATGCATCCCCATATTGATCGGAGCGAATTCTTCCTGCATCCGATTCCCGTAGCGTTCTTCAATGATGGCAGGCTGCCGCTGCAGGATGAGTGAAAGCTCGGAAAAGGAAGGCGTATCAGACGTGAACGCGGACGGGCCCGTACCGTACCCGAACCATGCAGTGAAAGTCGTCGGAACCGGCATGTCTTCCTTGGTGAGCGCACGGATCCATAAATATTGATCGATGATGATATGTCCCAAATTCCAGCGGATATTATTGTTGAAGCCAGCCGGAATTTCCTCTGCTTCCGCTTCCGATACGTCCGCGATCATGTCCATGAGCTCTCTGCGATAAGCATGCAGCTGTGTGAATAAAACCGCATTTCTGGTCTCCATTGGATTTCCTCCCTCTTTTTCTTTTACATTCAATTGGATAAAAAAGGCTGTTTTCCTCTTCATGCAAAAAACAGGAGCAGCTCAAGCCGCTCCTGAAATTCGGTTCGTTGCTTCGCTTCTTTTCAGCCGTACCGGGAAAATCTTTATGGACCCGCAGAACCTGCGGTCAGAACGTGCTGGCCTTGGTCGTATCGGAGCACCAGCGCAGGTTGAACAGCTCGCGGAACAGAACCTCCCGCGCTTCCGGGCTGTCGATGTAGCGCAGAGCTTCCGCCGCATGTCCGCGCACATAGCGGTTCGGATCCTGCAGAGCTTCCGCCAGCTCAGGCACGGCGTCCGCCGCCGCACCCTTCAAGCGCAGCAGCGAGAGAGCAGCCATGAACCGGACTTGATTGTCCTCGTCGCGCAAGCCGCGGATGAGCGCCGGTACGATCCGCTCTGCCGGAGTGCCGATCAGTCCGAGCGAATCGACGACCTGGCGGCGAACCTCCGCCGACTGTCCTGTCAGCAGCTCGGCAAGCTGCGGAACTGCAGACTCCGCAAGCTCTCTCAGCTCGCCAAGGGCGAACGCGGCATGGCAGACCGTCGCAGTATCGGAGCTGTCAAGCGCCGCCTGCAGGCCGGCAACCGAACCGGCTCCGGCAGCCGACAGGCCGTAGGCAGCCATACGGGAAATTCGGCTGTCCTCCTGTCTCAAAGCCTCCTCCAGAACGGCGATTCCCCCTTTGCCTCTGGCCGCCAGGCTGTAAGCCGCGCCAAGGGCTGACCGCTCATCCGAGCCTGCAAGAGCGCCCGCAAGCTCGGCAATGGCTTCCGCATCGTCCGGCTGAGAATCCGCCAGGCTGCCGATCCGTCCGGAGAGCCAGTTCCACGTCTCTTCCCAGATGATGGCCGCATCACACTGTCCGGCAGCCGCATCCGCCGCCGGTGACCATACCGGATTCCGGCAGTCCCAGGATGGCGCCGACGGCGCCGTCGTGCGCATGAATTCGAACTTCAGCATATAACGGGGCTGGCCAAGCACGTTGGCAGTGGAACGATGCCAGATGTCGTAATGGATGAGGGCGAAGGTGCCGGCTCCGCCCTGCGCCGTCACCTCTTCCTTCGGGTTCTCGTCCTCGAAGACGCGGGATTCCAGCAGCTGGGTGCTCGGGAAGATCCCTGTCGGTCCCAGCTCAAGAGGCGTATCCTGCGGAAAATACATGATCATCGCCCACCAGGGATGGTGGTTCCTCATCCGGTCATAACCCCAGTAGCTGTCCTTATGCCAGCCTCCCGGCTGCGCTGAGGCGTTGAAGTGGCCGTGACGGTGAGTATGCATCAGGTAATCGGGTCCGAGCACGCTTGTGAGCGCGCCGGTCACGACCGGATGGTCGAACACCTTCTGCAGGTCCCTGATCCGCGGCAGGATGTTGTTGCCCGGATTGCCTTCTTCGTTGTAGACCTCATTCAGCTGAGAGACGAGTCCGTCGTGGAACTGCTGCGGAAAGTCGGTTTGGAGCAGCAGCACTCCGTCGCGGATAAACGTTTTCATTTGTTCGTCTGTAAGCAAGGCCGGCTTGTGGATCGTGGTCATGATCGATGTCCCTCCCGGAATCTGATACACTGATTATAGTTCGCGATTCCATGGGCGGGAATGGAAGTTCCTAAGGGAATAGGGGACAAAACTAAGCGATGGGGCTGGACGAATGATGCTTCGACAAGAGGAATCCACGCTGCTTGAATTGCTCGGCAACTTGCAGATCCGGGTTCAGGTCGCCCACCGCACCCAGTGCACGGCGGATTGGCGGGATCTGGACTATGTGCCTGAATTCAACCGGCTTTACTTCATTATGGACGGGGAAGGCTGGCTCAAGGTAGACGGCCGGGAATGCTTCCCGAAGCCGGGCCAGCTATGTCTGATGCCGGCATTCGTCAAGCAGTCGTATTCGGCTGTTGCGGACAAGCCGCCTTTCTCCAAATACTGGTGCCACTTCAATGCCGGCGTCGGTCCGTTCGACTTGTTCCAGTGGATCGACGCTCCGCTCTGCATCGATGCGCCCGATCCGCAGCGGATGCAGAGCCTGTTCGCCGAGCTGGCGGAGCTGAATGCCCGCCCTTCCCTCGTAACGCTGCTCCGGGAGAAGGCGGTCATGCTGGAAATTCTGTCCTCCTTCCTGGAAAGCATTCCGGTACAGGTGCTTACCCATCGCAGCGAGGACATGCAGAGGATCCGCGTCATCCAGGACTACGTGGAATCCCATCTGCAGGAGAGCTTGAGCATCAACGATCTGGCGGCTTCCCTTCATCTTCACCCGAACTATTTCATCTCCTACTTCAAGAAGCACTTCGGGATGCCGCCGGCCAAATACATCAGCCGCAAGCGGATGGACATGGCGCGCAAGCTGCTTGCCTCCACCTCCCTCAGCGTCAAGGACATCGCGGAACGGACCGGATACCCGGATACCCACTACTTCGCCAAATGCTTCCGCAAGGATACAGGTCTCAGTCCGACGGAGTACCGTTCGGCGTATGCATAAAAAAATCAGCTTGAGCCGATCCCGTCGGCAAAAGCTGGTTTTTATCGTTTATCGTTTGCCTGCAACGCGTGGCCGGTCAGTACAAGCTTTCCAGCTCTTCGATCAGGGATCCGACGTAGGCCGCGGCGGTACGGATCGGATCCGGCTTCGACATGTCGACGCCTGCAAGCCGGATCAGCTCCAGCGGACTCATCGAGCCGCCGGCGCGGAGCACCTCGAGCCAGCGGTCGACAGCCGGCTGCCCTTCCTCCCGGATGAGCTGCGCGGCCGCAGTGGAGACGGTCAATCCAGCCGCATAGGTGTAGGGATACAGGCTCATATAATAATGCGGCTGGCGCATCCATGTCAGCTTGGCATCGTCATCGATGACGACATCCTCGCCCCAGAACGAAGAGAGGATGTCTCCCTTCAGCTCGCACAGCTTCACGGCCGTGATCGGCACGTCCTTCATGGCAAGGCCGTAGACGCGGCGCTGAAGCTCGCCTTCGAGCAAGTGGGTGACGAAGTTGTGGAAATAAGTGCCGAGCAGCTGGGATATGACCCAGCGGCGCATGCGGGGATCCTCCGAGCGGGACAGCAGATGATCCGCCAGCAGCAGCTCGTTCATCGTCGATGGCGCTTCGATGAAATAAAGCGACGGCCTTGCGTTCGTCGGGCGCTGATAACGGCTTCCCAGCATCAGATGGCCCGCATGCCCTACCTCGTGGGCGAGCGTGAATGCGCCTCTCATGCTGTCCGCCCAGCTGATCAGAATATAGGAGTGGACGCCGGGAATCGACATGCAGAACGCGCCGGTTCGCTTTCCGGCGTTGTCCGCATAATCGACCCACCGGTCCCGGAATGCATCCGACACGATCTCGCCGTATTCGGGACCGAGGACGGCAAGGGCTTCCTTGATCAGCTCTCCCGCTTCCTGGAACGTAATGCCGGGACTGAAATCGGGATCGAGCGGAGCTTTCAGATCCGCGAACGTCATCTCGTCCAGCTGAAGCACCCGCTTCTTGAGCGCCGCGTACTTGCGCATATGAGGCGCCAGCTCTTCCTGCAGAATGTCCAGGATGTTGGCGTACATTTCGGCCGTCACCTGCTGCGGCGACAAGAGCATGTCCGTGACGGACTCATATCCCCGCAGACGCGACTCGATCACCTGGCGCTTCACTTCGGTGCCGTAGGCTTCGGCGAAGGTGTTGCGGTATTTGTGCAGCGTTCCGCTGAACGCTTTGAACGCATTGCGCCGCAGCTCCGTATCCGGCGACTCCACGTATTTGTTCTCATAGAGCGCAAACGAAACCGGCAGCTCTTTCCCGCTCCCGTCCTTCGCGGCCGGGAAGGTCATATCCGTCAGCTTGCCGCGTTCGTAGATGCGGTATGGCGCGCCCAGCACTTCGCCGAAGGAAGCCAGAACCTTTTCCGTCTCCGCCGTCAGCCGATGGGGCTTCGTCTGCAGCAGCAAGCCGAGGCTCCGCTCGAAATCCCGCAAAGCGGGCTGCTCGCTCATATACCTGGCGATCGTTCCGTCCGGGAGCGAGATGATTTCCGATTTGATGAAGGAAAAAGCGGAGCCGGCCTGCGAGGAAAGATCGCGGGCTTTGGCGGCGTTCATCTGATTGTCCGGATCGATGCTGTCTCCGGATTGATGCAGATGGGCATACGCGTACACCCGGCTGATCCGGCTCTGCAGCTCTTCCTGGGCGATCAGGCAGGCGAGCAGCTTGTCCGCGCCTTCGCCTAACGTGCATTCGTATTTCGTGACGGAAGGAAGATCCTGCCGAACGGCATTCCATTCCTGCTCCCAAGCTTCCTTCGTTTCAAAAATGTCGCGCAAATCCCAAGTCGTCTCTACGTCGACCTCGGACCTGGTCAAGATTTTCGACATGATCAACACTCTCCTTCCGGATGCATCCAGGCTTGGCGCCTCCAAATATCTCCATTGTATCATGGCTGTCTATGCCGCCAATTGGTTTTGGATGGAAAATAGAGTTGAAATAGGAAACCATTCTCTTTATACTCAAAATGACATGTAGTTCATTTTGTGGGGGGGGGATACTGAAATGTCGCCTAAACTATCTGAAGAACGCAAGGAACTGCGGAGGCAACAAATCCTTGAAGCGGCCAAGCGCGTATTTGCCGAGAAAGGGTTCGGGTCTGCGACGCTCAAGGATATCATCGAAGAAGCCGGAATGAGCCGAGGATGGATATACTTGTACTTTCAGACCAAGGAAGAAATTTTCGAGGCGCTCCTGGACCATCAGGATGCCGATCACGACCGCTACCTTAAAGGGCTTGAGGCATCGTCGGCTTCGGTATGGGATGTGATTTCCGCTTCGTATTCCATGCGGCTGAATGAATGGGCGAGCTCATCGGATCGCGGCCTCATGCCCGCATTCTATGAGTATTTCCTGGTCGGCTGGAGAGATGAAGCGCGCCGCGAGCTTCTTCACCGCCGCTACGAGAAGGGCATCGCCCAATTCGCAGGCCTTCTCCAAGCCGGCATCGACCGCGGAGAATTCAATCCCGTCCTGGACGTGCTGGACATATCCCGGCTTGCCGCTTCTTTTCAAGAGGGCATTGTAACCCATACCTACGCGGTTGGAGCCGGGAAGGCGAATTCCCCGATGCAGATCGAAGCGCTTCTGGAATATTTGAAGTCTCTGCTTCAGCCTGTGACGGACAGCCGCCTGCCATCCCGGTGGGAGATCAAATGAGGACGCTGTTTCGCAATCCGACGTTCAGCAAGCTGTTCTTCGCGGCATTCGCCTCGCAGCTGGGCAGCGTAGTCGGAAATATGGCATTCGCCTTCTATCTGGTCGACCGGTACAGCGAACAGCCATCGCTGGCGGCGACGGCTGAGCTCATGTACTCCCTCCCTACACTGGCGGTATTCTGGATCGTTGGGGTCATTGCGGATCGATTCGACCGCAAGCTCATCGCGGCGTACAGCGACTGGATTCGGGCGGGCCTTACCGCGCTCCTGCTTCTGTTCGTCCATTTCGATCTGCTGCTCGCCTGCTTCCTGGTTTTGTTTCTCCGCAGCTCGATCTCCAAATTTTTCGGTCCCGCCGAAATGGGTCTCCTTCAAGGCAGCATTCCTCAGGACGCTTATGTACAGGCATCTGGCCTCAATCAGATGGTGATGGGCATGTTCATGCTTTTCGGCATGAGTCTTGGCGCGGCTGCCTATCGTTTCATCGGAATTGAAGGTGCAATCATCGTGGACGCCATCAGCTTTCTGGTCTCCGGCCTGTTGATTTCACGGGGGGATTTCCCTTCACATGCCCGCACTCCAAATGGAAAGAGCCGCATCCGAGATCTCCGATTCTCTCTGCTTCTCAAGGACTTTTGGCATGGCCTCCGTTACTTGATGGGCAATCGTCTGTTATTGATCCTGATCAGCGGGTTCCTGTTTTTCGGCCTCGTCAACGGCGTGTTCGCCGTGCTCCCCATCTTCGCCATGAAATACAAGCTGAGCCCCGATCAATACGTTCTCCACTCATCGCTGATTACGGTATTCCTCGGCATAGGCTTCCTCATCGGCAGCCTGCTCGGTCCATGGATGATACGCCGGCTGACGAGAGCTCCGATCCTGATCGGCGGCCTCTTTCTATCCAGCCTGCTTATTGCCGGCCTGGGCTTGGCGGATCGGATTGAACTGTATCTCATCCTTATCTTTTTTGCCGGAATCGCCATCGCTCCCATCAATATCGCGCTCGGGAGCTGGATGCCTGAGCTTGTCCCTCCGGAGAGAATGGGGCGGGTCAATGCTCTCATCGAGCCAGTCATGATGCTGGGGCATTCATTGGCTCTCGGGTGTATCGCGCTTGCTTTCCCCGCTTGGATCTCGGTCACATGGCTGCATTATTCCGTTGCCCTATGCACCGTTGCGGTCAGCGGATTTTATCTGGCCTCGCTCCCCCGGCTCGTCCGCAAGCTGCATCAAGGAGCGCGGATGGCAGTATTAGCCGATGGCGAACAAAACTGATGCTGCATTCAGGCCTGCCGCACAGTCGGCTGCCAACAATGGATGACAGCCGACAGAGCTCAACCTTCAGACATCGCCATGCCGTCAGCCGACAGAGCTCGGGCACTCGGCATGGCCATGACTTCCGGGTATTTTCACCTGCCGGACTTCAGCCAGACAGCGTTTTCTCCCTGGTGCATGCCGATGACGGCGGAATTTCAGTCCACTTTTCTTCCCCCTGCTAGCGGGATTGAATTCTCGGAAACTCTCCGATCCGAAGCTTCGCGCCTCCGTAAGGAACGAGGATGAGCTCTTGCTCCTCCTGCCCTTCCGTCGCGGGATTCAGAGGCGGAGAATCCGCATTGTTCCCGGCCATCGGCCAATTGCGCACGAGCTTGCCCTTCGTCTTCAGCTTCACGGGCGAATGCGCTGCCAGGAAGGGCTGGGAAGGAATCTCTCCGCTCGCGAATTCGAAGCCCGCATCCTCCATGAGCCCGTACCGCCATGCCGTCGTCGGATAGATCTCCCAATCGCTGAACTTCTCCCGACGGATATGCGGCAGCCAGTTCTCGCCGATCGGTAGCGCATAGACAAGAGGACCGCGTTCCACGCTGAGCGCATCCATATTGCGCGAGGCCAGCTCGACCTTCATCGGCAGGCTCAGCTCGATGACATCGCCGTCCTTCCACTCCCGCTCCACAATCGCAAATCCATTGACGGCTTGCAGCTGAACGTGCTTGCCGTTGATGGACAGCGCCGGCTCCCCGCACCAGGCAGGAATTCGCAAATGAAGGGCGAACCTCTCCGGTCCGGCGAGCGACAATCCGATGGAGACGTTCTCCCTGAACGGGTAACCGCCGCTGACGGTCAGCTCGGCTTCGCTGCCGCTCCCGACAGCGGCTTTCACGACGCAAGGAATGTAAGAGACGGCGGCAAGCCCGCCGCGGCGGTCGGACATCCAGGCATGCGCGGCCAGCTTGGGCCAGCCTTGATGCATATTGGCCGTACAGCAGCCGAAGTTCGGCTCAAGGCCGAACAGATTGGCTTCGTCGCCGTTGCTCCAGTTCCGCTTGGCTACGCTGCACATGATCTGGTTGACCTGCTGGTCATATTGATGGGAGGTCCAATCGGCCGATATCGCCGCAGGAAGCGCGTTGAAGGCGACCTTCTCCAGGATGTCGCCGAAACGTCCATCTCCGAAAATGCGGACCAGCTGCTCCAAGGTGAACATGTATTCGACGACGGCGCATAATTCAACGCCTTGGGAAGGATGCGTCCCGGACAGCCACTCATCGCCTGAGAACATCCCATGGGCTTGGCCGTGATAGGCCATCAGGCTGTCGATGCCGCAGTGGACGGCCGATCGGAGCTTCTCGTCGCCCGTCAGCTCGTAGAGCAGGCCAGGCGTCTTGATTCCCATCGCCACGTTGACGACATGCGTGCGGTGATCCCAGTGCTCGACCTTCCGCCAGAACGGGAAGCGTTCCAGGATGGCTGTCCAGTCCGTCGTCTGTTCCGATACCGTCTGCGACAGCTCCAGAAGAAAAGGCTCCGGGCTCCTTCTGTATGTCCAATGAAGCGCCAGCATCAGCTCCGCACCGCGCGGAACGGCCCAGTCCTTGAGCGGATGGTCTTGGATGTTCCTATGCATATACCGGAAAAATCGGATAAGGAAAGGAACGATGCGGCTGTCGCCGGTCGCTTCCTCGTACTGGATCATGACCTTCATCATGATCATGTAATGCCACCAATCCTGGCTCTTGTCTATATCCTGATTGACAGACTCGATCCGGTCCGGGCCGAAGGAGCCGTCCTCCCTCTGGCTGGCCAAAGACCATTCGATCCAGCGCCGGGCTTTGGCGATGAGGCGCTCGTCCTGGAGCAGATAGGCGAGCGGAACGAGTCCGTCCAAGTAATAGGGTCCTCGTTCCCAGCTTTCACCCGAGCCTCCGATCCAGCCGTTGCCCGGACCGACATCGTCCCAATGCTCCTCCAGATGACCTGTCAGGCCATCCGCTTGCAGCAGCAGCTGATCCTTCATCCAGCCAAGCGGCACAATGCGGCCAAGCGGCAGCGTTTCATAAGCCGATCCGTTCAAGCTCATATCCGATTCCCCTTTCGGTTGCATTACCCAGGGAATATATCACGGCCGGCGTCATGCGGATAAGATCGAATCACGACCTGCTTTTGTCCGATCTGGACTTTAGCGCATCCATAATGTTCTAATAGAATGAGACTTCAATTCTAAGAATTGATTAAACCGTCAGGAGCCGAACCTAAATGTCGGAAATACGTTTTGTCGCGCCTCCGCTGCCTCATTACATCTTCAGCGGCGAAGATACCTACGGATCCGGGCGCACGCATCCCGCGCGGAGGGACATCGGCGTGTTCGACCTCCTCGTCGTCACGAAGGGCTGTCTCTATGTTGCCGAGGAGCAATCGACGTTTGATGTCGGTGCCGGTCAATACTTGCTGCTGAGGCCGGATCGCGCTCACCGCTCCTATAAGCCGTGCAGCAGCGATACCCATTTCTTCTGGGTCCATCTGCATACGCTGGGTGCCTGGAGCGAGACGGCGGACAGTGCGGAGCCGCATGCCCGGACGGCCGACGATCCGTTCATCCGCATCCATCAATTCGCCTTTCAGCTTCCCCGGTTCGGCAGCATCGTCCAGCCCGATTCCGTCTACAGCCTGCTGCGCCAGCTGAACCATCTGCTGGACGCGCCTTCCGCGCTCGACCGTCTGAAGCAGCAGAACCTGTTCCAGGACATGCTGCTGACGCTGCTGCAAGGCGCCGTTTTGCAGCCGCCCGCGAACCCTCGTCTTGCGATCGCGGAGCATGCGGCATCCTATCTTCGCCAACACTACCGTGAGCCGATCTCCTATGCGGATCTGGCGGAGGCGGTCCACTTCCACCCGAACTACATTTCCCGCTGCATGCGCAGCGTGTTCGGCTGCACGCCGTTGTCCTATTTGACCCGGTATCGGATCGAGCAGGCCAAGCTGCGCCTCATCCATACCGACGAGCCCATCGGCTCCATCGCCGAGGAAGCGGGCTTCGGCTCCTTCCCCTTCTTCGTGCGGACTTTCGCCAAGCATACCGGCTTTCGGCCTCGGGAATTCCGCAGGAAGCACCGGACGATCGACCATAGCTGAGCCGCAGGCGCACGCCGTTTGCCGTCCAGCAGGTAGCAGTTCTCCTCGAGCTTCTCGATTTCCCGGAGTTCAGCTGCCGGGCGCAGCAGCGGTCAAGGTCTCTTTTCGAGACTGGATACCCTGTATCCCCGCGGAGTGACGCCGAAGAATTTCTTGAACTGGCGCATGAAGTGGGTGTCATTGTCGTATCCGCATATTCCCGCTATCTCCGCTACAAGCAGGCTGCTGTTCACGAGCAGATACTGGGCGTACTCCAGTCTTCCTCTGATGATGTCGGCCATGACCGACACCCCGAAAAACTGCTTGTACACATGCTGGAAGTACGATTTGCTCATATTGACGCGCGCTGCGAGCTCTTCCACGGAGACTCGCGTCTGGGGAGAATTATGGAGCTCGCTCCTCAGCTCGACAAAAGCGCCGTAGTAATGGTTCTGCCCTTCGGGAAGCGTCCATGCTTCCTTGGAATTGCAGATCTTCATGAATAGGCTTCGGAGTTCAAGATCCAGTATGGACGCTGCGAGCTGACCTCCGTGGCTGCTGATTCTCTGCAGCTCGATGATGCATCTGGAGATGAGATGGGCATCCATCGCCTTTACGGGCTCGTTGATCGGGTACTGGATGTCCCGCAGCCAGTCCTCCATCCCCGCGCCCTCGCAGTGGAGCCAATCGTTGACGAAAGGCGGCTCGATTCCGGCATAACGATGGGAAGATGCGGGATGGAACAAAATATGGGTGCCGGACGGCACGACTGTGCGGACTCCTTCCACGATGACTTCCGACTTGCTGCGGAAGAAGACGAACGCGAAATTGCCCGCTCCGCGAGGACGGTCGATGGCGAGCCCGCCTGGATGAACGTAATGGTATCCGCAGCTGACCAGATGGAACAAGGCTGGCATTCTCCTCTCTCAGCACGATAGGTCAGTTTTTTGAAGATTTTAATGGATGGATTGAAGCCGCTCGGGACCGATATAATCATACCAGAACGGTTGAGAAAGCGCATACAGAAAGGGAGGCTGGAAGCTTGTCGGAGAGCTTGTACGCCAGGGACCGAAGCATCGCCCGAAAAGCCGATAGAGCAGCTGGCAGCGATAATCCGTGCAAAGGCTGCCGCGAGAGCGTCGCCGTTCCGGAATCGCAGCTGGCGAGGTTCTTGTCCAAGATTCGTCCTGAAGACAGCGTGTCCGACCGCCTGTACGAACAGCGGCTGTCGGCTTGCGGCTCATGCGAGAGCTTGTCCTACGGCACGACTTGCATGCACTGCGGCTGCCTCGTCGCCATCCGGGCCAAGCTGAAGTCCAGTCATTGCCCGCACCCTTCGGCCGCCAAGCGCGCAAGCTGGGAAATTGCCGTTCAAGCAGGAGCAAACGCTCAAAATTGAGAGGAGAATCCGCATGTTGAAAGCCGTCGTACATACCGATTGGACAACAGGCACGATCAACCGCAATCTATACGGGCATTTCGCCGAGCATCTCGGACGCTGCATCTACGAAGGCCTCTGGGTCGGAGAAGACTCTCCCATCCCCAATACGGACGGAATCCGCAACGATGTTCTGGAAGCTCTGCGGGAGCTCCATATTCCAGTGCTGAGGTGGCCCGGAGGCTGCTTCGCCGACGAATACCATTGGCGGGACGGCATCGGTCCCCGCGAGTCGCGCAAGCGGATGATCAACACCCACTGGGGCGGTGTCGTCGAGACCAATCACTTCGGGACGCATGAATTT
This sequence comes from Paenibacillus sp. D51F, assembly GCF_053345695.1. Lineage (NCBI taxonomy): Bacteria > Bacillati > Bacillota > Bacilli > Caryophanales > Paenibacillaceae > Paenibacillus > Paenibacillus sp. D51F. The sequence goes on from NZ_JBKFAO010000008.1 coordinate 61,201, forward strand.
TTCCGTCTATGCGAGCTGATCGGAGCCGAGCCATATATATGCGGCAATGTCGGCAGCGGCACGGTTCAGGAAATGTCGGAGTGGCTGGAGTACATGACGTTTGACGGCGAGTCCCCTCTCGCCAACCTGCGCAGGCAGAACGGCCGGGACAAGCCTTGGAAGCTCGCCTACTTCGGCGTCGGCAACGAGAACTGGGGCTGCGGCGGCAATATGCTGCCGGAGCATTACGCCGACCTGTACCGCCAATACCAGACGTACTGCCGCCAATACGGGGACAACAAGCTGTACAAAATAGCCGGCGGAGCGAATTCCGACGACTACCGCTGGACCGAGGTGCTGATGCAGAAAGCCGCCGGTCACATGGACGGCCTCAGCCTGCATTACTACACCGTTCCGGGGACGTGGCAGGAGAAAGGCTCGGCAACCGAGTTCGGCGCCGAGGAATACGCCCGTACTCTCGGCAGGGCCTTCCATATGGATGAGCTGCTGACGCGCCACAGCACGGTAATGGACCGATACGATCCGCAGAAGCGGGTCGGTCTGATCGTGGATGAATGGGGCGACTGGTTCGATGTGGAGCCGGGAAGCAATCCAGGCTTTCTCTTTCAACAGAATACGATGAGGGACGCTCTCGTCGCCGCCATACATTTTCACCTCTTCCATAAGCATTGCGATCGGGTCCAGATGGCCAACATCGCCCAGATGGTCAATGTGCTGCAGGCCGTCGTTCTGACCGAAGGCGAGCGCATGCTGCTGACGCCGACTTATCATGCGTTCCAGCTGTATGCCGTGCACCAGGATGCCGAAGCGCTCGCCTTGCACGGAGAGTTTGGATCGTATGAGGCGGGCTCCAATCAGCCAGCGATGCCGCAGGTCGGCGCAACGGCTTCCCGCAAAGACGGCGTCATCCATGTGAGCCTGTACAATCTCCATCCGGAGAAGCAGGCGGACATTGCGCTGGAGCTGCGCGGGTCGAGCGGTCGGTACGAATGCAGCGGACAGCTTCTGGCCGGAGACTCCATCCATGCCGCCAATACGTTCGCCAATCCCGGACAGGTCGTCCCGAAGCCGCTCGACAGCATCGAACAGGATGATTCCGGCTTTGCGGTGAAGCTTCCCCCTGCATCGGTTGCGACGATCCGGTTCACGCTGTAAACTCGGAGCAGCAGCTCGTGAAGATGGAAACGCCAATAAAAAGCGAGCCGCGCCTGCGGCTCGCTTTTATTTTTGCTCGGCAGCATTCATCCTTAATCCCGACAAGCCAGGAGGTATCGAACCATGATCATCCAGATGAAATCGGAGCTGCCCATCTCCCCTGACGTCTTATGGAATCATTTGAAATCCCCTGCCACCTTTCAACTCGTCGCCTCTCCATTCATGGGCTTCAAGCCGCTGGGCAAGGATCGGCTGCCCGAACAGTGGTCGACGCGGTCATATCCGCTCCGAATGGATCTGTTCAAGCTCGTTCCGCTCGGCCGCCATACGATTTCGTTTCTCTCCATCGATGACCGCAGCCGGGTCCTGTCGACGGATGAGACGGGTACGATCATCAAAACATGGAGGCACACGATGATCGTGCAAGCCGGTTCGTCGGGTACAACAGCCGTTTTTCAAGATAGCTTCATTTCAGAAATGGCCTTCTGACTTGGCCTACCTATATCGGCGTGTATTTGTTTTTCGTCTTCAGACATGCGCGCATGGGGCAGCTGATCCGCAGCGGGAGGCTGAATGAACTCTCCTCTTCCCGCGGTTAGAAATGGCGTTGCTTCCACCCGCTCAGCTTGGCGAGAGCCTCCACGAAGAAATAATCGCCGTAGATCAGGCCGACCCGGATGTTCTCGCCATTCGGCTTATGTCCGGTCCCATCCCGTAAAATCGCTTCGTTCGTCGAATCGAACGAAGCGTAGTTCCGTGCCAAGGAATCCAGGATGCGGATGGAAGCCTGCTTGTACAAGCCGGCATACGCGGCAGGAACGAGCGCGGCGATCTCGAGCAGGCCGGATGCCGCGCAAGCCGCTGCCGAAGTGTCTCTAGGCTGCTCTTCATCTTGGCCGGTGCGGAAATCCCATAACGGAACGTCATCCTCCTCCAGCGAAGCGATGAAATAATGAGCCACGCGCTGTGCGGCATGCAAATACCGTTCGCAGCCGGTATGCCGGTACACATTGGCCAAGCCGTACAGCGTCCATGCCTGACCGCGGCTCCATGCGGACTCGGAGGAATGCCCTTGTCCGCCGAGCGCCTCGAGGAAAGCTCCCGACTCCGGATCAAAGGACACAATATGCCTGACGGAGCCGTCCTCGCGTATGAAATGCTCCAGCACCGTGTCCGCATGAGCGGCAGCGACATGACGGAAGCGCGGATCACCAAGCTCCTCCGACGCCCAGAGCAGCAGCGACAAGTTCATGCAGGAGTCGATGATGGCCCATCCCGTCTTGTCTTGATTCCAGGCCCGCAGAAACCGGCCGGCCGGGTTGAACCGTCCCGCCAGGAAATTCGCGGCGGCCAGTCCCCTGCGGCGCCCGTCGGGATCGCCCGTCAGCTTATACTTGGCAACGGCGGTAGGAAGGAACTGAAAGCCGACATCATGATGCAGATTCGACTCCTGGACCATGCACCGTTCGATTTTCTCATCCCAATTCCAGGCCTGATCCCGAAACTTCCCGTCCCCGGTCATCCCGTACATGATCCAGAGCATGCCCGGCCAAAAGCCGGATGTCCACCAGTCAAGCCGCTTGTCGTCATATATTCCGTCAACAGCGACATGAGGCGACCTCTCCCCGATCCTCTCCAGCATGAGATGAGCTTTCGCCTCGACATCACGCCAGATGTTGACTAGATCCAATGCAACCAATGAAACCGACCTCTCTTCTGCCGGGGAGGATTCAGCCTTTGACAGATCCGTTCGTAAGCCCCGAAATAAACGATTTGTTGGTAAAGAAATAGACGATCAGGATCGGCAGCATCGACAGCATCGAGCCCGCCAGCATCAAGTTCCATTCCGCGGCCGCGTTGGCGGAATACTTGAGCGCCACGACGCCGACCGTGAGCGGCTGCTTGTCCGGCTGCGTCATCGTGAAGATAAGCGGCAGCACGTACTGGTTCCATGACTCCCGGAACGAAAACAGCCCGACGACTCCCAAGCCCGGACCGAGCAGCGGCAAAATGATCCGCCAGTAGATGCCGAAGAAACCGGCACCGTCGATCGTAGCCGCTTCGTCCAGATCTTTCGGAATGGAATGGACGAACCGCTCCAGCAGGAAGATATTGAACGATAAATGAGTGCCTACGAATATAAGCACGACGCTCCATAGCGACTTGTGCATATGGATGTCCTTCATCAGGTCGTAGAGCGGACGGAATGTGATCGCCCCGATCGTGATGAACATCGTGGCGGCCAGCAGAAATAGAATCGCTTTGCGGCCGGGGAAATGCCTGCGTGCCAGCGCGTAGGCGCCCATCGAGCATACGAGCAGATTGAGAGCCGTCGAGGTGACGGACAGGAAGACGCTGTTCCACGTATAGCGGGAAAAATTCGCCCTCTGCCAGGCTTCCGCGTAATTGCCCCATCTCCAGTCCGCCGGAAGTATGCTCGCGCTGCCCAGCAGCTCGTTGTTCGTCTTGAAGGAACCGAACCCGGTGAACAGGACCGGATACAACACACAGACAAGGACGGCGATCAAGAACAGCCAGACAACGGCCCACCCGGCCAACGAGCCGAGCTTCAGAGGCCGCCTAGCTTCTTGTCGCGTCGCAGTGGCGCTATTCATGCGTCAGCCTCCTCAATGGACCTTGCTTGATTGGCGGGACCCGTACAGATAGAGTCCCGTAATGATTCCTACAATGACTGCGGATACGAATCCCGCCGCTGCGCCATAGCCATACTGCTGGACGACCGCCTCCCCCTCCGATACCGGGAAGAACAGCCGGAACAAATACAGATACATGACCTCGGTCTTGCCTGCAGGCCCGCCGGCTGTCAGCACCATGATGCTTTCGTAGCTTTTGAGCGTGTTCACAATCGCCAGCATGACGATGATTTGCATGACCGGCCCTAGCAGCGGGATCGTGATGTGGACGAATTGCTGCCTTTTGTTCGCGCCGTCGATGGACGCGCTCTCGTACAGGTCGTTCGGTATGCCTTGCAGTCCGGCCAGGAACAACACCATATAATTGCCGACGGCTCCCCATATCGCGACCATGATGACGGTTACCATCGAGTATTTGACGCCCAGCCACTCGATCGGCGACTGGATGATGCCGAGCTGCAGCAGCATGTTGTTCACGATTCCGTTATAGGAGTTGAACATCAAGTAGAAGACGAGGGAGATGACCGCGGTGCTGATGATCGTCGGCATGAAGATGACCGCCCGGAACATATTGCGGCCGATGATGCGATGATTCAAGATGAATGCGAGCAGCAGCGCGAGCGGGAGGGTAACGACGAGCTTGCCCACGGTGAAGATCAAGGTGTTGACGACGGAATCCCAGTACTGGGTATCCCGGGTAAACAAACGGACGAAGTTCTCCAGCCCGATATATCGCGCAGGCGTAAATCCGTCGTAATCGTAGAACATATACTTGAACGCCCAGCCAAGCGGATAGATGGCGAAGACAGCCAGCATCGCGACGCATGGGAAGACCATCAGATAAGGGCCGGCATAATAGCTCCATTTCTTTTTACCAGGCACGCAGCCCAACTCCTTTCCCGGCGGACGAACGAGAGGACAGGCTGCTCCCGGATTGACGGATGCCGCCTGCCGTCTTCGGCCGCCTATTCCTCCAGATCGTTACTTCTTCAGCTGGCTGGCTGGATCCCAATCCGGAATGACGATTCGTTTCGTTCCTCCTGCCTGGTCTTCCTTGTCGAGGCTGTCATTGTAGCGCTTGTTCAAGTCCGCGATGGCCTTGTCGATGGGCTGGAATCCGAGGATCGATTCCGCGATCACGTTCTGCCAGGCTTTTCCTTCCACATTCAGGGCGAGATACGGCGGCCACATGACATCCTCTTTAGGCGCGAACTCCTGGAAGTTTTTCAGCTCCGGAGCTTTGGCCTTGCTGATGACGCTCGGCACGACGCTTACCCCTTTGCCCTGCTCGTAATAAGGAACGAGAACCTCGTCGCTGTACAGGAATTTCATCACTTCCCAGGTTTCTTTCTTGTGCTTGCTTTGGGAAGACATATAGAGCCAGGATGCGCCGCCGTTGATATAGTTGGCTCCCTTCGGCGCTCCGCCGTCCATGGTCGGCACCTGGGCCACTCCCCAATTGATCTGGGTCGGGAACTGCGACTTATAGACGCCAGGCTCGGCCGACAGGGAGAAATACATGCCGATTTTGCCCGCCGCGAACTGGTTGCGGAGAGGATCGATATCGAGGGATTCGAAGCCGGGCATCATGCTCTTGCTGTCGACGATCTTTTTGAGAGCTTCCACATAGGGCTTCAACGATTCGAACGTATACTTTCCCGTGCGCCAATCGTAAATATCCTTGCCGTCGAGACGAACCATAGGCAGCAAGCCGCGCTCGAAGGCGGACGACGGCGTTTTCATATTGATCGCGAATCCATAAGCTCCGTCCGCTTTTCCAGCCTCCGTTATTTTGCGGGCGTCATCGACCAGCTCGTCGAGCGATCGGGGAGCTTCCTTGATTCCCGCTTTGTCGAACAAGTCCTTGTTGTAGATGAGGCGCCATGTCGTCCCGTAGTTCGGCAAGCTGTACGTCTTGCCGTCGAGGAAGTTTTGCCGATCCATCTTCAACAGATCGCCGAAGCGCGCTTTCTCGTCGTCGCCGATGTAGCTGTCCAGCGGTTCGATCGCTTTCATCTTGATCAGATCCTCGAATTTAAGCTTCATCTTGGCATTCATGATGTCCGGCGCTTCTTCGGCCTGAATGGCCGTCTGCACCGCTTGTTCATAATTGTCCGTCATGATCTGGTATTCCACTTCGATATTGCTTTTGTTGCTCTCGTTGAACTGCTTGATCTTTTCCTGCATCAGATCCGCATCATGCCGGGCATTGGTCCAGAAGGTGACTTTCACCTTCTCCTTCGGCGTGCTGGCAGCGCTTCCATTTGAAGCCGAGGAAGACGGAGCCGGCTCCTCTCCGTTGTTGCTGCTGCATCCGGCCATGACGGCGGACGATAAGGCTCCGAACAGAAGCAGCGACATGTAGCCCTTTCGTTTGGTCAATGGAATGATCCCTCCAGGGTAGAAGTGAGTGGCGATGTTGATACAAGAAAAGTGTATCAAGCTCCGATGGAAGGATTAAGGGTGGCAAATCTCTTAAAGAGGAGGGAAAATTCTACACTTGGCCCCCATTCGGCGCTGCTAGCCGGTCGCGGTATTCGGAGGGCGTCATGCCTGTCTTTCGTTTGAACATTTCGCGGAAATACTTTTTGTCGAAGTACCCGAGCCGCTCGGCGATTTCACTGACCGGCTGATTGGGGTTGTCGAGCCACTCCTTGGCCTTCGATATTTTGCGATCCGTCACATACTCCACGAAGGAGACGCCTGTGTCCTTCTTGAATACGCTGCTCAAGTAGTTCGGACTGACATCCGCCTCCTCCGCGACTTCCCGCAGAGAAAGAGGCATCAGCAGCCGTTCTTCGATGATCGCCTTCGCCAGATCGGCGATGGATCGGGATCCTGCCCGCATGGAAGCTCCATTCTGTTCCGTCAGCTGCTGGATCCATTTTTGAATATGGAGCTGCAGGTCATCCAGAACCATGTTCTGGCAGGCATCGAACCAGCTGGACGCGATCCGCTCCATTCCTTGCTCGGCCCAATCGATGGCGGTCAGGCTGCTTTGTAGGTCGACGAGCAGCTGGATGCAGGAGATCCGGATCGCCTGGGGCGTCCACCCTTCTTGCCGGAAGGAGGCGAAAAATACGTCCGCCGCTTCGCCGACGGCTTCCGGCTGTCCCTTTTTCACGAGAGAAAGCAGGCGGCCGGCGGCTTCCGCGGGATAGGAGATCCAAGTTTTGCTGGCGGGAAACACATCCTCGCAATGCACGATCCGGTTGGGACCGAAAAAGGAGGTATGCTCGATCGCTTCGCTTGCTTGCCGGTAAGCTTCCGGCAGATTGCCAAGCTCCGGGCATGCCGAGCTTACTCCGATCGACACGGTCAGCTTCGAGTGGAGATGGACAGCCTCCCGGCAGCGTTCGGCCAGCACTAACAGCTCGTTCTTGATTTCCTTTTCCGGCTTGGCTGGATCGCAGTTCACCAACACCGCCAGCTTGCCCCACTCCGTATAAAAAGGAAGTCCGTCGATGCCCTCGGAAAGGCAATCTCCGATGATATTTTCGACGATGAACCGTGCCAATTCGATTTCCGCAACAGGCAGCTTGGAAATATCGGAGAACCGGTCGATGGTCAAGACAAGCAGGCCGAATCCGGATGCGCGCAGGGGAAGCTCCGCAAACTGCCATTTCTCCTTCAGCCGATGCTCGTCATGGCTGCCGAACAGCATCATCTCGGTCAAATATTGCTGTCTTAGAGCAGGAAGACTCCGCTTGACCGTCTGCTGAAACTTCAGCTTCTGCTCCTCTTCCCGCTGCTCTTGGCGCAGATCCTCAAGGACGTCCGCGATGAGCTCGGACAATTGCCGGATATCTACGGGCTTCAGCACGTAGCTCGATGCTCCAAGCGCGACCGCTTTCCGAGCGTACTCGAACTCCTCGTATCCGCTCAGGACGATGAAGCGGATCGGACGCTCCTCTCCCCGAAGACGCTCCATCAGTTCGATTCCGCTCATATTCGGCATTCTGATATCGGTGATGACCAGATCGGCAGGAGCGGCCGCATGCTTCCCGATCGCTTCCTTGCCGTCCAGCGCCGTATCCACGTTCTGGACGCCAAGCTGCGCCCATGCGATATGCCTGCGCATGCCTTGCACGACGCTCTCCTTGTCATCCACGAGCAGCACTCTCAAGTCCACTCCTCCTTCCCATCGATGGGGTTGATCGGGATGATGATTTCAATGACGGTTCCTGCAGAATTCGCGCTCTTCATCCTGAATTCTGCCCGGTCGCCGTAGCAGGTCTTCAAGCGCTCCTTGATATTCCGGATCGCGTATCCTCCGTCGGAGACCGGCTCGCCCGACCCGGAATCGTCTAGCCTGTTGATCCGCTCCAGAAGGTCTGCGCTCATCCCACTCCCATTATCTTCTACGCGCAAAACAGCCGTATCGGGATGCCGCCATTCGCCCGCGACCTTGATGAAGCTGTCCTTGTATTCATTTCGTTGGAAGGCATGCAGGATGCTGTTCTCCACTAGGGGCTGAATAATGATCTTCGGGACCGTGCATTCCGTCAGCCTGGGATCCAGCGCCACTTCGTAGGAGAACTGCTTTTGATATTGGTAGTGGACAAGCTTCAGGTACTGCTCGGCATGCTCGAATTCCTTCGCCAGCGTCGTCATCTCTTCCCCTTTGTTGAGACTCAGCCGGAAAAATCGCGACAAGGACAAAATCATTTCGCTGGCGGACTTGTCCTCGACCTCGAGCAGCTTCCAGTACAGCTCATCAAGGGTGTTGTAGAGAAAATGGGGGTTGATCTGCGCCTGCAAGGCGCGCATCTCCGCTCTCTGCTTCGCCTCCGTCTCCTCCACGACCTGATGCAGCAGCTGCTGGATCTGGTGGAGCATGTCGTCGAACCTGCTGCCGAGAACCCCGATCTCATCCTGGCTGCTGGATGAAAAGCGGACGTTCAGGTCCCCTTGCTTGACGCGGTTCATCAGCTTCATGAGCTTGCGCAGCGGCCTGGTGATCAGACGCACGAACCATCGGTTGAGGAGAAACGACGTGACGAGCAGGATGGCGGTCAAAATGACGGTGAAGTATTTGATATAACTGATCTTCTCGAACAAGCGGTCCTTCGGCTGCACCACCACGGCTTCCCAGCCTGTGAACGGAATGCTGCGGTGGTTGACCAGCAGCGAGGCGTTGTCGACCTTCGCGTCGAAGCGGGATGGCTGCTCTCTTATCCGATCCAGAGGAACGGCGTTCAGGAACGACTGCATGACCGGCGTCGACGACGAAGCCAGGACAGGCTGTCCGGAACGGTCGACGATCATGGAGAAGCCGCTCGGAACGAGCTTGATGCTCTGGAGGTTCTTCACATATTTCTCGGCGGTAAGCGTAATGGCTAAGTAGGCGTTCTCGTCCTGTCCGCTGAAATCGCCGACAGGGCGCGTCACCAGCGTGATGACGTCGCCTGTGCCCTCGAACATCGGATCTTCGCGGCTATACACCCATTTGTTCGTAGGAGAGCTCCGGATCGCCTCGTAATAGGGGGTCTCGAGGAAGGAGACGTTCTTCTTCTCGTAGGGGATGCCTTCGTAGAACTCTCCCTTGGGCGTATACATATAGATCGTCCGAATGCTGCTGGAATTGACGCGCATGCGGGAGAACAGAGAGAACATCTCGTTGAACAGGACCGCATACGAGACATCGGACTTGTTCTGGCTCCAGTCCATCACCCTTTTCATCGACTCGCTCGCATTCATGACGTACAGCTTGTCGCTTACGTTCTTCAGTTCGTTGTTCATATACCCGCTCAATTGCGTGACGGTCTGATCCGCCGCGTTGTACGCATAATCCTCCAATATTCTTGAAGCCTGGTAATAGGAGAACGTGCCCGTAATCGGCACGGCCAGGAAGATGACGATCGAAGTCAAGAGATAGAGCTTGCGCTCGAGCGTAAAAGGGCGAAATCCGGCGGGCAGCCCGAAAAATCCGTTCATCCGGGTATTCTTCCGTACGCCACAGGTCAGGCTTTGCCGAGAAAGCGCCAGAAATTCTGATGGAACAGGTCGTTCAGATCCCTTTCGATCTCCTGCTCGCTGAGAGTCCAGCCGCTGTCTTGCAGCCGTTCGTATTTATCGGCCATAACGTTCCCGATGATCGTTCGGGAATATCCCCACTTGTAGATCAGCTGCTCAAGCACCCGGCAATCCGAATGCTGGGGGATGACGGAAGTGCCCAGCAGCTCGATCCGCATCCGGGTCATCTCCTCCACCATGGAGTCGATATGGAGGAACCACCAGCATCCGAATATCATCAGGTTTCTGAATTTGCGGGCCAGCACGGCAAGCTCATGCTGATTTTCCCTTGCGAGCATCGTGACGAGAAACTTCTGGCGGGGATATTTCCGGCATAACGCCTCCACAGCTCCGCTGTCGGAACGCATGCTCATGTCGCCGGCCGACTGCAGCTGCGGATTCACCCGTCTGCGGACACCGATCATGAGCGCGAACGGAATGCCCTTGTCCGTGCAGACCGGAATCATCGCTTCATCGATCATCCGGCTGCGATGATCCTCGGCAGGATAAGCGAAATCGCCCGGCATGGATACAGCCAGATACAGCGCGCTCATCCGGTCCACCCATTCCGACAGGAAACGTCTGGTCTCCTCTTTGGTCCGCTCCGTCCATTCCTCCTGCACGTCATAATCGAGACTGCGCAGCTGGATCACCGCATTCGGCCAATCATTGAGCAGAGTGTCTACCCGAAGGGCGGCCAGGAAGCGGTCATCCTCGGCGCCCTTTCCGGCAAGCCACACCTCCCGTTCGACCGGGTCGAACGGATCGTTGGTCATGACGATCTTGCTGATGCCGGCAATCCGCATGACGATGTCCGTCTGCTCACTCGCCGTCCGGTCCGCGAAGGCTTGCCTATACTCGTCCAGATTGCGGGAAGCGACCGGGAGGCCAAGCTCATGCAGGACAGAAACGACTCCGCTGGCGGCTTCGCTTACGGGCGAATGATCGACGAACAGATGCTGCCAGATAAAGTCGGCCTGCTCTTTCTTGGACTTGGACCAGAATGCGTCGTAGTCTTCATCCGACCAGCGGAACGATTCCGAGATCAGGTAATGATAGATCAACAGCTCGTCGATACCCCATAACAGCAGTTCCCCGAATTGAGGTGCGTATAGATGCGTGTGCATGTCCGTTACCGGCATCGTTCGGGCCAGCCGCATGACGGTGGCGCGCACGGAGGAAGCTTGCTGCTGAGATGCAGTCGTCATCGTGGTCGCTCTCCTTTAAATTAGAAATCTCTCGCATTATGGCCAGTGTATCATTGCAAGCGCTTGCCAGGCATGTTCTTCATTGGCTTGCTCGGCTCATCATTTATACCTGATTGGTGTCATGAGACGGAAACTATGCTACGTTAATAGGAAACTCTCCACATAAGGAGCCGTCCAAAAATGACGCTGAGCGAGCAATTCCAGCTTCCTATTGAAGCGCTTCATAATACTTCGAGAATACCTGCCACCTTCCATTCCCATCTGGATTACGAAATCTATTATTTCCACAGCGGCAAATGCACCTATCTGATCGGAGACAAAATCATTGATCTGGAGCCCGGGGATCTGATTCTTCTCAACGGCACGACGCTGCATTATCCGAAAGTGGATCCGCAGGTCGACTACGTCCGGACGATCATCCACTTCAATCCTTCGTTTGCCGGCCAGCTGCTGCGGCCTCCATTCATCCAGAGCGACATTCTGAAGCCGTTCGAAGAGAGCGACAACATCCGTCTCTCGCTGGAGCGATCCGATCAGGAAAGGCTGGAGCCGCTGCTGCAGCGGCTCTGCCTGCTCTATGCCGCCAGCGATACGCTCTCGCATGACCGGTTTCTCGTTTCCTTCACCGAGCTGCTGCTGCTCATCCATGAAATTTCCTTGAAGCCGCAAGCAGAAGGCTCCTTTTCTTCCTCGGCCAAGCAAGCCAATGCGCAGCGGGTCATCTCGTATATCGAGGCGAACTTCGCGGAAGACATCACGCTGGACGGCATGGCCGCGGAGCTGCATGTGAACAAGCACTATTTGGCGAAGCTGTTCAAGGAAGTGACGGGCATCACCCCGTTCCACTATTTGTACCAACGACGTGTAAATGAAGCCAAGGTGCTGTTCGCCTTGAACGGGGAGCGGCCGGTCACCGATATCGCCTACCGGGTCGGCTTCAAGCATGGATCCCACTTCAGCAAGACGTTCAAGAAATACACGGGCATGTCTCCCGATCTGTACCGGAAGGGGATCCGCCCCGATTATTGATGGCAATCTACTTCATAGGGAAGAGAGCCGCGTCTCTATGGACTGATTCTATATTTCTTCGTTCCATCTAGTTATATGGTCCAGGTCAACCTTTTCTATCGCGAATATAGTTGAGTTGAAGACAATCTGCAACGGAGGGATCCTGTGCCTTATTGGAACAACAAGTATGGCAAACATCGGATTATGATGAAGAAGGAAGAGCTTGCCAAGCATTTGCCGCCTACGGCAATTGCCACGAAAGAATCCGTCCGGCGAATGGCAAAACGGCATGGTTCGGTTTATTTGAAGCCCATCCTCGGTACAGGAGGCTTCGGCATCTTCAAGCTGTCCACGGAAAACGGCAAGTTCCGGCTTCAAAACGGCACGCGAAGCCGCCTATTCGGACAGTACGAAAAAGCTTATGCCGCATTCGCTTCCGCGTCGCAAAAAAAACGGTATCTGGCCCAGAAAAGCATTCCGCTTCTGCGCGTTGAAGGAAGGCCTTTCGATCTTCGAATCATGGTGCAGCGCAATCCCCGGCATGAATGGGAAGTAACGGGAACGGTCGCACGGCTTGCCCTTCCCCGCAAAATCGTGACCAATTATCATAGCGGAGGCAAGCCGATGCCGCTGTGGAATCTGCTCGGTACCCAGGTGCCAAAGGCGGACCGCCCCGCATATGAGAAGCGGCTGAAGCAGCTCGCTCTGAAAGCAAGCAGCCATATTGGGACATACTTTCCGCGCTTCCGTGCCTATGGGGTCGATGTCGGCATCGACAAGGAGCTGCGGCCTTGGATCATAGAAGTAAACTCCAAGCCGGACAAATCCATCTTCAATGCGCTGTCGGACAAACGGATGTACCGCAAAATACTGCGGTACGGCCGCCTCGCAGGAACGTCCCGAAAACAACGGTTCACAGTGAAAAAATAACGAAACAGATTGATGGTGTTTCCGTTTCCATTTCTGCTGACGTCTCCGGACATGGTCCCAACACAAAGCCCCTGTGCAAAGTACGGTTGTACCTTGCACAGGGGCTTCGTGTTGAGCGGATCAATTGTAGAACTGCTTGTCCACATTGTATTTCGACTTGAACTTATTGACGATGTAGGTTTCGTAGATGTCCCGGTCGACCGCGTCTTCCACGACGCAGACCGAGATTTTGGCCACTTCTTCGCGATGCTTCTTCATGGGCGAGACGGAATCCTCGAAATGCTTCTTGATTCTAGGCCGCAGCTTCCGCGCCTTGCCGACGAACAGCAGCTCGTCCTGGGCATTGTAGAACATGAAGATGCCGCCTTTTTCTCTCGTGATCAGGTGGAAATCCGTAAACCCGAAAATATGGCTTTGATCGGGATTACTCTGTTTGGTAATGGTCACTTCCGGTGTCGGAATGGTGATGCTTATCAAGGCTGTTCACGTCCTTTTTCCTATCTATCAGAAGGATTATACCATGGATCATGAAGGAATTCCTTATCGGTCAGCTGCCGACGGCAATGGCTTCGATCTCTGAGACGTAAACGGTTCTGCGGGGAGTCGTCTCCTCCGTTTAAAGAGGAATCCACTCTCTGAATGCGTCATTATAGATATCCGCCCAAGCCCCGGCATCGGTCAGCAGCGGTGATTGCAACGTGCAGACTGTAGATGGATGCACTGGGAGCGGCTTGATGCATGGCTTCCGCAGAATCAAATATGCATGTTCAGGAATCATGCCGTGCTGTTCTCATTGCAGATTGAAACGATCTCGATTGATGATAACTGCAATGGCATCGGCGTCGGAAGGCTCGTACAACCGTATAGTCAGACTATCATAGGTCTGTTTCCCCTTTTCAAGGCTAGGCGTGAACTCTGTTCTATTGGGCTCGTCCAAAAGCAATATTTTCTCCTTCGGCCGCCATTCTCCCTTCCTGCCTGGCCTATCTTTCTCCGGCCAGGGGCTCTTGAACACCTTGGTTCATAGATTAAGATGATTATAGACAATGAAGATGCTATGATAGATCCATATCTGTCCTAAGATCATTAACTTGCATCCGCATAGAGAGAATTGAGGATCCGTCTTGAAGAAATTCAAAAAGTTCTATATTGAAATTACGAGCGTATGCAACCTCGCATGCACGTTCTGCCCTCCGACCAAGAGGGAGGCCAGCTTCATCAAGGTCGACGACTTCGTCAAGAGACTGGATGAAATCAAGCCCCATACCGACTACATCTATCTTCATGTGAAGGGCGAGCCGCTGCTTCATCCCAAAATCGATCAGCTGCTTGATCTCAGCCATGAGCGCGGCTTCAAGGTGAATATTACGACCAACGGAACGTTGATCATGAAAAATAAAGCCAAGCTGCTGAACAAGCCGGCGCTTCGCCAGATGAACTTTTCCCTGCACAGCTTCGATGGCCATATCGGCTCCACGAACAAAGAAGCGTATGTAACGACGATCCTGTCGTTCATCAAGGAGGCTCTGGAGTCGACGGACATTCTGTTCTCGCTCCGGCTCTGGAATCTGCGTACGGACAACGCGACCAACCAAGAGATCAAGCGCAACCGCCAGGTGCTTGAGATCATCGAGCGGGAGTTCGGTCTGGACTATCAGATCGAAGAGCAGTTCAAGCGCGGGTCGGGACTCAAAATCGCCGATCGGCTCTATCTGAACCAGGATCACGAATTCGAATGGCCGGATCTGGACGCCGAAGAAGACGACGGCAAAGGATTTTGCCATGGCCTCCGCAACCAAGCCGCGATTCTTGCCAATGGAACGGTCGTTCCATGCTGCCTGGATGGCGAAGGAGTCATCAACCTCGGCAACATCAACCAGAAGCCGTTCGCCGAGATTATCGAGGGCGACCGCGCGAACAGGCTGTACGACGGGTTTTCCCGCCGGGAAGCCGTCGAGGAATTATGCCGCAAATGCGGCTACCGCAAGCGGTTCGGAACGTAGGGATACTAATAACGTTACGTCCAGCTCCAATACGTTCAAACGGCAGCCAAAAAAGCTCATCCCCATGCAGCCGCCTCAAGCGGGCACATGGGGATGAGCTTTTGATGTTCATGTGATTTGTTTCGCCTTGGAGGAGCGGGTCGGTTCGTAATGGACATGAACCTCGAACACATCCTCGGTGCGGATCAATTCCTCTTCCACTTTCGTCGCGATATCGTGCGCCGCCTGGAAATCCGAATCCGCAGCTACGAGAATGACGATGTCGACGACCGCGTTGCTTCCGTAGTTTCTGGCCCGGATGCTCTTGACTCCGCGAACGCCTGCGACGTCAATCACGATGGCCTTGAACGATTGGATCCGGGTTTCGTCGAAGCCGTCGGATAGATGATGCGAAGCTTCGCGGAATATATCCCAGGCCGTCTTGCAGATGATGAATCCGACCAGAACGGCTGTCACCGGGTCGAGCCATGGAAGATGGAACTGGGAGCCGATAATGCCGATGACTGCGCCGATGCTGACGAAAGCATCGGACATATTGTCCTTCGCTGCCGCCATGACGGCTTGGCTGTTGATCTTCGTCGCCAATTTCTTGTTGTACCGGTACACGAAGTACATGACGGCGGCGCTGGCAAGACCTGCCCATGCAGCAGCCAGATCCGGAGATTGCTCCTTGCCTTGGAAGATCGACATGACCGCTTCGTAGAGCACCTGCAAGCCTACGGCCATCATGATGAACGATGCGACCAAGGAAGCGATCGTCTCCGATTTCCAGTGGCCGTACGGATGATCCTCGTCGGCCGGCCTTTGAGCGAGCCTCAGTCCGATCAGAACCGCGATCGAGGCGACGATGTCTGTCGCATTGTTCAATCCGTCCGCGCGCAGCGCATCCGAATTCGATGCATACCCTATGATCAGCTTGAGCGCCGAAAGGCACATATAGGCGAGGATGCTGACGATGGCCCCGCGTTCGCCCAATTTTAGATTATCGTATCTCTTATGCAGCTCTTCCATCCGTATTTATGACTCCCCTCGACTCCTCTTCCAACCAATCTGGTTATGGTAACAAGAAAAGAGCAAGTGGGTCTAGAGAAACGTTTTTTCTTAGCGCTCAATTAATTTAGGAATGTAAATAATGTTTCTTCCACGCCACTCTTTAGGACAGGTTCAAATATGCCTCTGAAAAGCATGGAAATAAAAAGAGCCGCTTCGCAAGCGGCAAAATAATGGTACCCGTAATGGGCGGCCACCTGGATCAGCAATCGGCCGATCTCTCTCGTCTCCGCTTAATTGACAGCCCAGATCGTCGCGGTCACTCTGGCTTCGCCGGTGCTGGTAAGCGCATCCGACCAGGTGACGACTTGGCCTGGCTGAGGCGAAGCCGTCAGCGAGCCCATCGCATCGTCGCCGCTCGTTCCGTCGGAATCGTTGATCTCGATGGAAATGGCGCTGCCGGCAGGAACATTGACGTAGCGGTCGTTATAGGCCGAGCTGTATTGGTTCGGGAAGGCAGCGTCCAGCGTTCCCCATGCCACGGAGAAGGATTGGCCTATCGGCGCATCGTTCTTCTTCCATAACCGGTCGTCGGAAACCCCGCTTCCGTTGGCGCGGATTTTGACATAGATGTCGCTGCTTCCTCCGAATGGATCGCGATTCGCCAAGCTGGTCATTTTTTGGACTTGAATTCGATGGGAATAATACGGATGGCGCACATATACATGCGAGAAGGTGCCGAGCCCGTTCAAATGCGTGTCCACCATATGGGCCGGGTCGCTGAGAAAATCGCCTGCGAACGTCGGGCCGTCATCCAGATCGTCCCAAACCCAAGGCATCGCGGCCGAGTCCGCCTGATAATTGTCGCCGTCGAGCTTGCCCCAGTTGCCGAAGGTGCGGCCGTCTCCGATGTCATAACGGCGGTTCCAGAAGTCGTCGAAGGAAAGCAAGTCATAGCTGTAGCGTTTGGCATAGCTTCCCGAAGCGTCCGTGACGACATCGGCTCGGGCTCCGTAATAATAGACGATGCCGTCTCCGCCAGGAGCGCCTGTGCCGTCGTAAGCGTGGTTGCCGTGTCCCCCGACCGGACTTTGGCCGTTGGATTGAATGAACACTTTGGGATGGGAGCCGTTGAACAGGACGCCTCCGTCCAGGTTGTCGGATCCGTTCGTCAAAGGAAGATTGCTGTACTGATACATTTGGTTGTGCGCCACCGTCTCCATGAGCTGGAAGGTACCATACGCGCTTCCATCCTTGCGCACGACAACCATCAAGCCCTCAAGGTCGTTTTCGTGCTTGTCCAGGCTCAAGGGGCCGTCATCGCGGGCATGGTAGTCGTAATACCCGATGAAGTAATGGGTCTCCGTCTCCACAAGTGAATAATAGATGTACGATTTCAAAGGAAAACGGTCGATGTTCTCCCAATTGTTGTTCCCTACTCAATCTCCGTCATAATTGAAATTGGTCACATAATCGGCCCGGTACCCATACGTGTCATTGACGTCCTGGTAGAACTCCGGCGCCCAATAAGCGGCAAGCTCCCGCTCCGAGGCCGCATGAGCCTTGCCCGGATTTCCCAATCCCGCCGCCGTCAAGCAAATGATGCCAGCCAATACCAGTCCTAGCCATTTGCGAAGCTGCTTCATCCCTACTACCTCCCAAATATTCTATTGCTGTCTGACATCTTGGTGTCAGACAGCTTACTCATCATAAAGGGCTTTTGTAAGGTTCGCGTTATCGGCTTCTCAAGCTTGTGTAAACAGAAGCGAGAGCAGGCTGGGCTGCAGGCTCGGGTTGGAAGCGATCAGCGTCTTGTCATGCAAGGCAAAGGGCTCGCCGCTCGCATTCGTCACGACTCCCCCTGACTCCTGTACGATCAGCAATCCCGCAGCCACGTCCCAAGGGTACAGTCCGTCATGCCAAAATCCTGTCAGGCGGCCGCTCGCAACGAGGCATAATTCCAGGCTGGCAGCGCCCAATACCCTCACGCTGCGAGAAACGCCCGCTACCCGAGCGACCTGGGAAGCGGCTACGGAATCCTTCCTCCAATCCGAGGCTTGGAATCCGGTAGCAAGCAGCGAGCAGGCCATGTCCCCTTCAGGGTCGGCTTGAAGCTGATTTCCGTTGAGATAAGCCCCTCCGCCCCTAGAAGCTTGGTACAGCTCGTCCGTCGCCGGATTGTACACAACTCCGTGAAGAGGGCTTCCGTCCTTGACGATGCCGATGGATACGGCGAAATGCGGAATTCCGTGGACGAAATTGACGGTTCCGTCGATCGGATCGACGATCCATCCGTACCCCGGCGGCGGATCGGCCATGAAGCGGAAGCAATCCCGGGATCCATCCAGCTCCTCCGAGAGGATCCAATGGTCCGGATAGCGGCAGCCGATCCTTCTCCTGATCAGATTCTCGCTCAGCAGATCGACTTCCGTCACCAGATCGCTCCGGTTGACCTTGTCTCCGAGCGTATAGGGTTCTTTCATGCGGCGCAGGATCTGCTCTCCGGCTTCTCTCGCATAAGCAATCGCGGCTGTCAGCAGCTGCTCCTCGATATCAAGCTCGTATACCCCGCTCATTCTCATCCTCCAATCCACGCTTCAATGGATCCGGAGGTCAGCCTCTTCTTCTCCATAGGCGCCGCTGCGCCTGTAAGGTGAACGGCGACCCCGCGCTGGGAGCATAGCCGGCTCCAGCGCTCCTCCAGAGGTTTCGAGCGGTCGGTCGAGATAGGGATGACGGCATGCGCCGGAAGCGCAGCCGACAGCAGCAGCTCGTCAAAGGCATCCTCCAAGCCATGATGAGGGACTTTCAGCACGCTGCATTTCAGCTCCATCCGTTCGGAGAGGCGCTCCCATCCGGCTGCCAGCAAGTCTCCTCCGAACAGGATGCCTTGCCCCTCGGTCCCGGCTTCCTCCAGGCGATAGACGGAGCTGTCGTCGTTGGAGCGGTCAAAAAACAGCTCCAGCTTCGCCAGTGTATCTTCCGCAGAAAGATATCCTTCCCTTGAGGCTTCTGTCAGAACTTCCAAGCCCGGAAGCGGGTCTCCCATCCACGGATACAAGTGGACCAGCCGGCAAGGGCCTTCCTCCCATACGGTCGAGCTGCCGGCGGAACTGTAATCGGATCTCCACCGGATTCTGGTTCCCTGCTCCCGGAGCAGCCTGACCAGCTCCCGGTAGCCGGCCAGTATTCCGATGACCCTCAACGCTTGCGGCCTCTCCGCGATGCGGCCGCTTTCGGCCGCCTCGGAGTAAAATTCGGGGATTTCATAAGGCAGCACGGCATGGACGACCGGAAGGCTGCGGGCAACATCCAGCAGCCCGTTCAAATGGTCTTCATGAAGATGCGTCAGGATCATCCAATCCAGGCGCCCGATGCGCTGTCTCTTCATCCAGGACAGCGGGTGATCCCTGCGGGGAGCTTGGAGGCTGTCTCCGCCGTCAATCAGCGTGACGCTTCCTGAAGACGTTCGGATCAAGTGGGCATCTCCCCATCCGACGTTGAGGAAGTGAACGGCAGTAGGCAATGGCAACGTAATTCCTCCTCTTTAATTATTCGTTCCGCTTCAAGGAAGAATATGAATGCGATCCGGATTCAGACGCAATCGGACACTGCCCTGCAGAAAGCCGTGCAGACTCGGGTTGGCATCATCCACAATAAAGGCCGTCGAACCGCAGCGGACCTCATACCGGATCATCCGGCCGAGAAAGCTGCTGCTCTGGATTTCGCCGCTCCAGCAAGGATCGGGTTCGGCCCCTTCTTCTCCTTGGACGTCGATCGAGATGCATTCCGGACGCACCACCATCACAATCTCTTCGCCAACCGCATAGTGCCGGCCAAGGGCATGAATTCGGATAACGAAGAGCTCGCAGCGGACGATCAGCTCATCCCCTTTCAACTCTGCTACCTGCCCTCGGATGAAATTGGCGGTTCCTACAAACGAAGCGACGAAGGCATCATTAGGCTTGAAATAGATTTCCCATGGAGTGCCGGCTTGGCGAATGCTTCCTTGCTCGAACACGGCGATCCGGTCCGACATCGACAGAGCTTCATCCTGGTCATGGGTGACGAACACAGCGGTGATGCCGGTTCGGCGCTGAAGCTCCCGCAGCTCTTGCCTGACCTCGACCCGCATCTTGGCGTCGAGATTGCTGAGAGGCTCGTCCATCATCAGAATCTTCTGTCCGGTTACGAGCGCGCGCGCGAAGGCGACACGCTGCTGCTGTCCGCCGCTCAGCTCTTTGGGCAAGCGGCTCCCGAGTCCATCCAGCCCGAACATGCCGAGCATTTCGTCCACTCTTTTCCTGCTTTCGCTCCGGGATATTTTTTGGAGCTTCAGGCCGTAGCCGATATTCTCTTCGACCGTCATATGGGGAAAGAGAGCGTAATCCTGAAAGACGAGCGGGGTTTGGCGTTTGAACGCCGGAATTCCGTTGACCTGGCGGCCATCGATCCGGATGCTTCCGCTGTCCGGCTCATCGAAGCCGGCGATCAGCCTCATCAGAGTCGTTTTGCCGCAGCCGCTCGGTCCGAGCAGCGTCGTGAAGCTGCCGGCCGGAATATCGAGGCTCACGTTGCGGATGGCGGCGAAGGAGCCGAACGACTTGGATATGTTGTCGATCTGAATATGGACTTGAGATGAATTCATCGTTTCCTCCGATCCTGGGTGAACGGGATAAGCCGCGACAAGGCCAGCACGGCGAAGGCAATCGAAATGAGGACGACAGTGAAGGCCGAGGCTCCTCCCCACGCCCCGCTCTGGACGAGACCGAGAATGGATACCGTGCCGACGGAAGTATGGGCGGAGTAAAGGAAGATGATCACGCTCAGGCAGGTGACGGACCGGAGAAACGAAACGGACATTCCGGAGAGAAACGGCCCCTTCAGCAGCGGAAGCAGAACGCCGAGCAGCGTGCGGAAGCTGCCCGCTCCGAGGTTATGCGAAGCGTCCTCCAGCGAACGGCCGATCTGCTGGAACCCGGCCGAGCAGGCGCTGTAGCATGTCGGCAAGTTCCAGAACATCAAGGCCAGAATCATGATCGAGGATGTGCCGCTGAGCTGGAGCGGCGGCTGATTGAAGGTCAAGGCGAAGCCCAAGCCGAGGAACACGCCGGGTACGGCTCCCGGCAGGATGGCCAGGAAATCGAGAAGCCGGTTGATGCCCATTCGCTTGCGATGGACGATATAGGCGAGAATGATGCCCAGCACGGCAGCTCCTATCGAAGACAGCAGCGCATAAGAGATGCTGTTGTACAGCTCCTGCTGTTTCGCCGTGACGTATTTCAGATTGTCCAACGTAAAGCTCCAGTCGTAACCCCAGGTTTTCGTGAAGGCGCCATAAACCAGAACCCCGTAGACCGCAAGGATGAACAAGGCGATCAACAGGCAGCACGCAAATAGAATCCACTTGACCAGCGGAGAGGCCGGATAAGCCTTGAGGCTGGATTCTCTTCCGGTGACGGTGATATAGGAGCTCCTTCCGACCCATAGACGGTTGGCGAGGAACAGGCCGAGAGCGGGCAGCAGCAAAGCCGTCGACAGCACGGCAGCCGAGGATAGATCGAACCAGCCGGACATCTGCATGTAAGCCTCGGTAGGAAGCAGCGTGAAGTTGCCCCCGATGATCATCGGGTTTCCGAAGTCCGCCAAAACGTTCATAGCCGTGATCAAAGCCCCTCCGGCGATTCCGGGCCTGCACAGCGGCAGAAAGACATGCCTGAACGCCTGCCATCTCGTCGCGCCAAGATTATGCGCGGCATACTCCAGATGGACGGCGGACGATTGCAGCACGCCATAGATGACGGCATAGGCGTAGGGAAAAAAAGTAATCGTCTGGACGAGCCAAAGCCCATGCCACCCGTAAATATCCACATTGAAGTGAAGCAGCTGCTTGGTGACCAATCCTTGCCTGCCGAAAAGCAGAATATAGGACAAAGCCACGATAAACGGCGGAGAAACGATCGGAAGCAGCGTCACGAATCGAAATAGTCCCTTGAGCGGCACATCCAGCCTGGCAACCGTAAAAGCGAACAGAAAGGCGATCGCCGTGCAGGAGAACGTGGACAGCACGGTCATCATCAGACTGTTGCGGGCCGCCTGCAGCCATCTGGAGTTCGTGAACAGCTGCATATAGTCCGCTGGATGCGGGTAACTGACCACCTTGGCGATCGGCCAAAGGACAAAAAAGGCGGTGATCAGCAAGACAGCGGTGATCACCGTCGCCAGAACGGGCTCTTGCTTCACTTTTTTCATTTGTTTCCATGCGTCTGTCAACGCTGTTGCAGCCATTAAGATTCACTCCGTTCCAGAACATGGCGGAAAAAGAGACGGGAACGCTCCGCTCGCCATAAGGCAGGAAGGGTTCCCGCTAGCCTTGCCGATGCGCAGTCCTTACTTCGTTCCGGCCATATCGGTGAACTGCTTCACGACATCGGCCTTCATGGCGGCCGCTTGGGCCCGATCGTAATCGACGAGATCCACTTCCGATACCGGAATCATTCCTTCCGGAGGCGCTACGTCGCTGCGCACGGAGTAGCGGTTCGACATCTTGGTGTTCAGCTCTCCTGTTTCCTTCGTCAGCAGCCAATCCATGAATTTCCGGGCGTTGTCCGTATTGGCTCCGCCATGGATAATGCCGGCTCCGCCGATCTCATAGGCGGTCTGCTCCGGCACGATGACCTTGATCGGATAGCCCTGCTTGGCCGACTTCACGATATCATGGGCCCAGGACATTCCGGCGATGAACTCGCCCGTAGCGGTCAGCTGGATGCCGTCGCCTGCTTTGGGAGTATAATGGTGGACGTTGGCGTTCAGTTTCTTCAGGTAGTCCCAGCCTTGCTGCTCGCCAAGACGGAACAGCTGGTCCGCTACAAAGATATAGCCGCCGCCCGCCGTGGCCGGGTTGGATGTGATGAATTGGCCCTTGTAGGCCGGGTCGAGCAGGTCATCCCAGGTTTTGGGCTCTTGAACGCCCTTTGGCTCCAGTTCCTTCTTGTATCTCTCGGTGTTCAGCACGATGCCGAGAACGCCCATGTACCAACCCTGCCAATATCCGTTCGGATCGTTGAACTTGGCATCGATATCGGCCGCATTCGGAGACGTGTATTTCTCCAGAATGCCCTGCTCGGCCAGCGGCTGGTAAAATTCCACGGAACCGCCTACGAGCACATCCGCCTTCGGCGAGCTTTTCTCGGCCTGCACCCGCGTGCTCGCTTCGCCCGCGCTGCCCAGGTTCAAATACTCCATCTCGATGCCCGTATCATCCTTGAACTTCTGCTTCAGCTGGATCATGTCGTCTTCGTTCAAAGCGGAATAAACGACGAGTTTGTCCGACTTCGGCGTGCCTGACTCCGCCCCGGCCTGGTTCGCCGCCGCAGCGCCTTTCAGAGGACTCGGCTCCGCGCCTCCCGCGTTGTTCTGGCCGCAGGCGCTCAGAACGGTTGCCGCGGCAAGCACGACCAGCCCCAAAGAATGCCTCTTTCTTTTCCCCCAACTGTTTAGCATGATCCATCCTCCTCATTCATCTGACAAGCTGTCTGACATCTATAACTTTAAAAAACAAATGTTTGCGGAACATAATCAAGCCGTTAAGATTTTATGAATGAAAACAAAAAAACCGCAGCGCCCGATGGCAGGCGATGCGGTCTCAAAACTATCCGTTCAATCCCGTTTGACATACAGCTTGAACGCACTGCTCTTCAAATAATCGAGCGAGTAGAAGACGGGACGGTCATCCTCTCCAAAATGAAGCTGCTTCAGCAGAATGAGGTCCCCTCCGAGCATTTCGGCAGCCTTAAGGTCCCTTTCCTCGATGGTACCGACAGGACAGATCTCGGTCAAGGCGTAGGAGATCCGGATTCCAAGCCTTTCCTGCAGGAAGTCGAAAATCGCGCCGGAGAAGCCATCCTCGAAATGACGGGCAGCGATAGCCTTCGGGAAAATGTTGTAATAGAAAGCCACCTTCTGATTGTCCGCCGTTCTCAGCCGCTCCAGCACGACGACCGGCTCCTCGCTTTGCAGCTTTTCGGACCAGTCCGGCTCCGGCTGCTGCGAATAGATTTTCACATAGGCTTCGCTGTCCTTGTAGCCGACCCGCTTGATCATCTCTCCGAGGCTGCTCAGCTTGTTGAGCGGGTTCATGATGAGGGAGCTCTGCTCGTTCACATAGGTGCCCACGCCATTTTTGCTTAGAAGCACGCCTTCTCTCTGGAGCATCTTCAGCGACTCCCTGAGTGTCGGGCGGCTTACTTCGAATTCCTTGGCCAAGGCGGGTTCGGAAGGAAGCTTGTCTCCAGGCATCAGTTCTCCGCTCTTGATTCTCCGTTCAATTTCTTCTTTGACACGAATATATAGAAGCTTTTTCTCCATGAAGAGTCGATCCTCTCGCCATAAGGAAATACCGGGCTATTTTGAATTAGGTTATCAAAATTCAGCGGAAACTGCCAGTATGGCGATTTTCTCCTGCTGTCCTCCTGGACGCCGTTCGCCAAAAGGCGGACAGCAGGAGCTCATTTCAGCCAGCGCCGGCGGCCAGGACGATCCACGCCAGATGATAAGCGGCAAGCAAGGCGTATACGACCGCAGCGAAAAGAATCAATCGGGACAGCAGGATAGAGCTCGTCCTTCCTCCCATGAGCAGAAGGAGCGAGGGCAGAACAATCTTGTACCCATAGAACAGCGCAGGATGCGTCTCGTACAATAAAGCCGCGAACGGATTGGCTTCCTGTATGGCATGCAGCCGGATGCCTGCATCGGTCGCGATGGCGTCGAAGACGGATAGAACGAGAAGAAGCCACTTCGCAATGGCGTTCCGTGATTTGAAGCCCGTTACGGACATCGATGTTCTTGCCTGCATAGAGAAACCCCCAATCATGATACATATTGTATCATGATTGGGGGTTTCTCTTCCAGCTGCGTCCTCTTGCTTCAAGGATTGAAAGCGCGAAGCATCGTATGAATTTCGGGTTATTTCTAGGCTGGCATCTCGACCTCTCCGGCCATTACTTGCCGTACCCATTCGTAGCACCGGAGCAGATCGCTGTCGCTGACCAGGTCGGAGCGATGCTCGAACATGATCGCTGCATCCGGATTCTGTTCCCGGATGATGTTCAAGTAATCGAGGATCGGAGCCCATCCTTCCGCAGCATCCTGCTCCGGCAGCACGGGCATCCGGTAGCATTCGATTTTGTCCGTGAATCTGAATGTCCATAGATGGATCAGCGCCGCATACTTCGCGTATTTTTTTACAACCTTAAGCGAATTGAACCGGGGATCGATCCGATCTTGCCGATAAAGACGCCCGGTATCGAGGCAGAGACGGATAGATGGATAACGCTGAAGGAGCTCTTCCAGCAGGCCGCCTTCGACCAAGTACCGATTCAGTGCGTCCAATTCGAGAATCGGCATGAAGCCGTGCCGCTCCCCCATGCCGGAGATCCGCTGAAAGAAAATCTCGCTATGCCGTCGCAGCTCGTCAGCCGAAAAATCGTCCTCGTGAATATATTCACTGGAGTCAGAAAATTTCCACTTGGTCCAGTCCACCCCTGCAGCCAAGATGACCGGCTTGGGATAATGATACAGGATATAGGCAGGCTTCACTCGAGCCGCATAATCGCGACACTCCTGCTCGATAAGCTGAAAGGATTGTTCTCGAATGGACGTAAGCAATGGTCCTCCTCAAGCTTTTTCAGGATAAGCTTCACGTTTCTCGTCGTGCAGCGCAGCGCTTCGGCCAGCTCTTCAAGGGCAACCTCGACCGGGGTACCAAGCGCGCTTCCTGTTGAAAACCTATCGTAGAGAATGAGGTAGCGCTCGGTTTCAATCATCGTTTACCGCTTCTTTCCCCGCTTCGCGTGCCGAATTCGGGTTTGGGTTACAATAGGGTAAAGAATTCATGAGGAGGTTTGCATCCTTGAATCAGACAGATCCAACGATACCTGCCCGCGACGGACAGCGCGTTTTTGTCGCCGTTCCTCTGCCGGGTCCCCTGAAAGATCGGATCGGAGCTTGGTCCGATGAGCTGCGTACTCTCTATCCCTTCCGAAAATGGACGGATGCGGCGGATCTGCATATTACGCTTCAATTCATCGGCGATACGCCGCCGGAGCGTGTGTCGGAGCTCCGTTCCGCACTGGCCGCGGCGATGCAGTCCGGCCGGATCAGGCCGTTCGTCTTGACTTTGGGCGGCATGGGCACATTCGGCATTCCCGAGTCGCCGAGAGTGTTCTGGGCAGGAATCGGCGGCGACAAGGAAGGCTTGCATCAAGCAAGGAACATCGTCGCGGAAGCGACTTCGGCTCTTGGATACAAGACCGAAGAGCGGGCTTACAGCCCACATCTTACGATCGCCCGAAACTACCGGGGAACGGAGCCGTTTCGGATGCCGCAGCTGCATCTGCATCCGGGAGCTTCGGTTGCCGGGAGCTCCAGGGAAACGGAAGCCTGGACAAGAGACGACTCCGAAGCCGAACTGTCCTGGACCGTCGACGAAGTCGTCTTGTACCGGACGCATATGCATCGGCTTCCCATGTACGAAACCGTGGCCCGCTTTCCATTTGGATAGAATGAGAGTGCGGCGGTTCTCGCTTGGGTTCAGATGCGGAACAGCCCGTAGCCGGCCAGAGGCACGATCGGATCGGGATCCGATTTCAAGCCGTCGGACCGGCCGTTCAGGGCGACGTCGACAAGCCAGCGCGTGAACGGGGCTACATGCATGGACTCCATTTCCTCCAGGCTGAAAAAGCCGGCCGCATCGACCTCGAGACCGTCCGGAACCGGCTCTCCGCCTATATAATCCATTGAAAAGGCTACATACACATTATGAATCTGCCGCGGCTGATCGCGCAGGGCCGCTACTGCGGTGACGACGGCCTGAATGCCGGTCTCTTCAAGCACTTCCCGCTGCACGGTCTCATGCAGCTGCTCCAGCTGCTCGGCGTAACCGCCGGGATTGGTCCAGTATCCCCTTCCCGGTTCCTGGGCACGCCGCACGAGCAGCAGCTTGCCGCCGCGCTCCACCAAGGCGCCGACTCCGATGCTGTAATGGCCCCAATGAACGAAGCTGCACGAAACGCAAGCCCTTCTCGGCGTTCCGTCGATATCCCTCGTCTCCATGGCATCTCCGCACGCGGAGCAAAAATTGACTTCCATATGTCCACTCCCCTGAGATCATTCGCGCGGCTGTTCTTCCGTCGCCTCTTTTGATGGTTTGACACCGAGCCTTCCATCCTTGAAATAACGGGCCGAAGACGTTTAATCCTTATACTATCGAACTATCGCTTCATCCGCCATCGGTATTTTCGGCCGGAGAAACGAATTCGGCGGCAGAGTCTGGAATAGTTCTTAACCGCAAATGCAGGCAAAATAAAAAGACATGCGGAAAGGAATTCCGCATGTCTGCCAAACCTGCCGATGCTTACTCCTGCGTCTCGAACTTCCAGTTGGGAACGCCTTGATCCTCGATGATGCCGATGGCGACATCCGCGATATCGGGATCGCTGAGCAGGCTGTCCCTGACCTTGAAGATGATGTCGTCCGCATTCGCCAGCGTAAGGCCCGGCTCCAGCTCGATCGTGCCGTCGACATGATAATAACGGCCTTCCTGAAGGATCCTCATCTGGAAGATGTCCAGAACTTGAGGATGCGCCAGGATGATGCGGGCGACCTTGTCCTCGACATCCCGAGGCGCGGCTACGCCGATCAAGCCGACCATGTTGTCGTAGCCGACCCGGAAGGCGACGCCGATCATGAGAAGGCCGATGAGGATGGTCGAGATGCCGTCCAGCAGCTCGAAGCTCGTCAGCGACGTCACGATGACCGCGATCAGCGCGAGCAATGCGCCAGTCGTGGCGACGAGATCCTCGTAGAAGACCAGCCGGGTCGGAGGGGCGGCCCTGCCTACGTTGCGGAAGGCAGCGGCGACGATTCCCGTTCCATTGGCTTCTACCCGGGCTTCGTGCACGATCTCCTTCATCGCCTTCACGAGTACGAATCCGTCTACGGCCAGAGACAGGAGCAGCACGATCAGATTGAGCCAGAAGCCGCTCGAATGCACCGGATGCGCAAGGAGATGAAAGCCTTCGCGGATCGTTTCGTACGCCATGACGGTGACGACAAGAACAGCGATCATGCAGAACAGATTGATGACACGTCCGAATCCGGTCGGGAACCGCTTGGTCGGTTTCTTCTCGGCCAGGACGCTGCCTGCGAACACGAACCCCTGATTGATTGCGTCGGCGATGGAATGCATCGTAGATGCGAACATGGCGCCGCTTCCCGTCGTGGCTGCAGCGATGCCCTTGACGATGGCAAGGCCTGTATTGCCGATCGCCGCTGTCGCTGACGAAGTATTTCCTTTCTTCACTAATTGCCAGAAGCCGGTTTTCGTCGAATCTGTGCTCATCGTATGCGTTTCCTCCTGTAAATTCCAAACTGAAGCGGTTATACGCAGATGCTGCCCGTTATGTTTCGGAATTTCGACTCTGTCATGCAGCCGGAATCAGGTTCCGCAGAATGTCCGGTAGGAGCCTGCGGACAGTCCGGATGAAGCAGCGAATTCGTCTTGCTCGGGACGATGGTCGTAGGGGTTTTCGAGCGCCGCCAACAGCTTTTCCGTGACGCTCAGATCTCCTTGTTCCGCAGCCGCCAATGCTTCTTCCACCCGATGGTTGCGCGGAATCACCGCCGGATTGCTGGCGCGCATCAGAGCGGCCGACTGCTCGTCCGACTGCGGCTGCCTCTCCAGTCTCCTCTGCCGCTTCGCCATCCAAGCCGAGAATGCCTGCGAATCGCACAGAACATCGCCCTGCATCCGCTTGCCGGTCGTCAGGTAGCGGAAAGTGTTCGTATAGTCGGCCTTATGCTCCTTCATCAGCCGCAGCAGCTCGTCCGCGAGCTCCTGATCCTCAGGCTCTTCATGGAATAGACCCAGCTTGGCGCGCATTCCGTCCAGCCAGTGCCTGCCATAGGCCTCAGCGAATCTTCCAAGCTCATGCTCGGCCAGCCGGACCGCCTCTTCCTCGTCGTCATGCAGCAGCGGCAGCAGCGACTCGGCCAAGCGGGCGAGGTTCCATGCCGCGATTTGCGGCTGGCTGCCATAGGCGTACCGTCCTTGCGAATCTATGGAGCTGAACACGGTGGCTGGATCAAAGGCATCCATGAAGGCGCAAGGCCCGTAATCGATCGTTTCCCCGCTGATCGCCATGTTGTCGGTATTCATCACTCCATGGATGAAGCCGGCAAGCATCCACTTCGCGATCAGCGAAGCTTGGCGGTTGGCGACCTCCCGGAGAAGGACGAGATGGCGACCGGCGTCGTCCGCCTTGCTGAGGCCGGCGTAATGCCTCTGCAAGGCATAGTCGGACAGACGCTCGAGATCTTCCATCGTTCCCCACTGAGCCGCGAACTGGAACGTTCCGACGCGCAGATGGCTGGCAGCCGTCCTCGTCAGGACAGCTCCCGGCAGCACGGATTCTCGATAAACGGCATCTCCCGTTGACGTCACGGCGAGGCTGCGCGTCGTCGGAATGCCGAGTCCGTGCATCGCTTCGCTGATGATATGCTCCCTCAGCATCGGTCCCAGAGCCGCCCTGCCGTCGCCGCGGCGGGAATATGGCGTCGGTCCGGAGCCCTTGAGCTGGATATCGATCCGATGGCCTTCAGGAGTGATCTGTTCTCCGAGCAGGATCGCCCTGCCGTCGCCGAGCCTGTTGAAATGCCCGAACTGATGGCCGGCATAGGCTTGGGCCAGCGGCTCCGCTCCGTCAGGAACGGCATTGCCGGAGAGGAAATCAGCACCCTGCCCGTTGCGGAGCGCCTGGGGATCCAGTCCCATGGCAGCCGCCAGCCGCTCGTTGAGCACGATCAAGCTCGGGGAAGATACAGGCTGGGGATAGAGCCGGGTAAAGAAGAGCTCCGGCAGGCGGGCGTAGCTGTTGTCGAAGTTCCAGCCATAGCTGGTCTTGCTATCGGTTTCTTTCATAACATCTCCATTGGAATTAGAATTTTGGCATCATTTCTTATTATACCCTGAGACGGCCCGCTTGCATCGCTTCATCGGGATTTAGGCGGAGTTTCAAATCCAGGCATCTCCGAGAACCAGCCATGCGGATAGAAGCAAAACAGCCGCGCATGCCGCGCGGCTGAAGAGGCTGCTCCCTTCAAGAAAAAATCAGATCCTGAACTTGCTCACGATTCCGGTCAGATTTTCCGCCATCTGCTGCAGCTGCTCCGAGGAGCCGGCTACTTCGCCCATGGCCGCGGATTGCTGCTCCGCAGCCGTGGCGATGCTGCCCGACAGCTTGGCTGCGGTAACCGCGATCCTTTCCAGCTCGTCGAGCGAGGCGGCGATCTCCTCGGTTCCGGCCGACATCTGCTCTGAGGAGGCGGATACCTCCTGCACCTGGCTGTTCACTTCCTGAATCGATTTTACGATGGAGCTGAACGTCAGACCGGTCTGCTGGGCGATTTCCGTTCCATACCTCGCTTCATGGGCCGAACGCTCCAGCGATTCCGCCGCCCCGCTCGTGCCGTTGCCGATTGCCGACAGAATCTCCGTGATCTGCTTGGAAGAGGTGACCGAACGTTCGGCCAGCTTGCGGATTTCCTGGGCGACGACCGAGAAGCCCTTGCCATGCTCGCCCGCGCGAGCCGATTCGATCGAAGCGTTCAGCGCGAGCAGATTGGTCTGGCTTGCGATATCCGAGATCATCGCCATGATCTCTCCGATTCTGCTGCCGTGCTCCTTCAGCTCCCGAATGATCGCTGCCGTTTCGTTCAAATCGATTTCGATCTTTCTCATCTGCCCGACGACGCGCTCCATATCGCCTTCTCCATCTGCCGCTTTTTCCGACGTTTCGGCGGCGAGCTCCGACACGATGGAGGTGGATGCGGCGATGCGCTGAATGCCGATCGCCATTTCCGTCATCGCTGTCTGGCATTCTCTCGTGCTCTGGAATTGCTGCTCGGAGCCCGCTGCCGCCTGGCCTGTCGAAGCGGCGATCTCATTTGTCGCCTCCACCGCTTGCCTCGAGTTGTCCTGCAGCCTGTTGGCGGAGCTGGATACGCTCTTCGCTGCCAGCTGGATGTTGCCGGTCAGCTCCCGCAGGCTGGCGATCATTCGGTTGAAGGCTGCTGCTGCCTGTCCGATTTCATTTTCGCTTTTGACCGGAATTTCTTGGGTCAGATCGCCTTCTGCCGCCAGCTTCGACACTTCGGCCAGCGTACGAAGCGGCTTGAGCGTGCGGTTCACGAAATAGATGATGAGCAGGAGCGCAGCTATAGTGAATCCGCCTCCGGCCAAAATATCCTTCCATAACATCCGGGACAGGCTCGTCTTGACGTCATCGTAATGGAAATCGACGCCGAATAAGGCGAGCGTCTTGCCTTGACCGTCCTTGATCGGGGACAAATACGATACCCACTCGCCCTCGGAATCGGAATAAGGAACCGTCAACGCGAAGCCGTCCTTCATCGCCTTGTTGAAGGCATCTTCAAAAACATCGGGCATCTCGTAGACGGAGCCCGGCTGAATCGCTTCGTCATCACTATTCTCCTGCAGACTGACAAGGGTGCGCTTGCCGCCGGCTTCCAGAACTTCGGGCAGCATCAGATAGGCGTTGCTGATGAAGAGATCTTCGGCGGACATGGCGACTAACTGTGACTTGAGCAGCATGAAGGCTTCTGTCGTGGCGGCTTCCTTGCGGTTCAGCACAGCCGATGCTTCCGCGATCTTGCCGGCATTGAGCTGTACTTGACCTTGCATGGCCTTGCCCAATTCGCGCAGCTGCTTGTGGAACTCATTTTTCTGGCTCTGATAGGCAAAGGCCGCGGTCAGGCTCATGACCCCGGTGAATAGGACAGCCAGCAGCAGCACGCTCGTTCGGATCAGACTTCGTTTGGGCAAGGACAGGTATTTTTTCATGCAGTAGGCAACCTCTCATGTTGGGATAGTATTATATCGACATTCATGAGGCTATCCTTTAGAACATTCCCGGCGGCGGACAACTCAGCCTCCGTCTCGGATACGCTCTTACCTCCTCCCCGTTAGCCCGCTTGCGAGGTGTTGTTGCGCCTCTTGCCGCATACGATCCGATCCTGGACGCGCATGGAAAAATAACCGACCTTTCTTACCGTTCCTTCTCCATTTCCCTTTCAGCGATCATCCGGTAATGCCTATCCGTCGGATAGTCGAGCCTGATGACCTTGAAGCCGTATCGGATCAGCAGTTCCTCCAACTCCTGCGGCTCGACCCGGCTCGGAGGCGGAATCCGGGCTTCATCCCGCTTCTTCATCCATTCGAGGATGAACAGCAGGGCGCCGGGCTTCATCACACGGGCTAATTCCTGAACGGGCTGCTCGACCGTGTCAGTCACGTGAAG
The DNA here is from genome assembly GCF_053345695.1 of Paenibacillus sp. D51F. Lineage (NCBI taxonomy): Bacteria > Bacillati > Bacillota > Bacilli > Caryophanales > Paenibacillaceae > Paenibacillus > Paenibacillus sp. D51F. Next base: position 93,540 of record NZ_JBKFAO010000008.1, read on the forward strand.
CACCAGCGAGGCGATAGCCCGGTCGACGGATCGGTCCGGCAGCGGCAGCCGTTCCGCGGATGCCAGCACCGGCTGAAGATTATGAGCCTGTTCTGCGGCCGCCTTAGCCTGCATGTAGCCGATCATCTCTGCTTGCGGGTCAGCCGCGACAACTTGCCCGCTGGTCAGAGATGCCGCCGGAAAGGAGAAGTAACCCGTTCCTGCCCCGATATCCAGCACCGTCATGCCGTTCTCGATCTTCAGAGCTTGGAGCAGCATGCCGGGAGGCAGCTGCTCCCTCCGTTCCTCGCTCTCCATTCTTCCGATCAGAGAAGGACTGAACTTCTCTTTCATAGACAATTCTCTCCTTCGCACATCGATTGCGGATGATGACCGCTCCTCGAAGCCATTATCCCTCAACCCGCTGCGAACATGCAAAAAAAAGGAAGCTCCGAAGAGCCCCCTTTTTCCTGCAGCTTATTTGATCGTCAGGTTGAACCCGCTCTGGATGTAGTTGCCGCCTGCATAGGCGATGTTCCGGGTCACCAGATTGTTGAACGTCGCCGAGCCGTTGCCCGTGTACGTATAGATGGCTGCGCCAAGGTGAGGTCCCGAGAAGCGGGATGTCGATATCCCGTCGCGGCCGGTGCCGTCGATCGTGATGTTGTTGAACACGATGTTCTCGAAGCCGCCGCCGTAACCGATCTGAACGCCGTCGCGCTGGGCATTGATGATGTCGATGTTGGTGAAGGTGACGTTTTTGATGGCGTCGTTGGAAGCTTCCAGATCAATCGCCCCGCGCTCGCCGTTGTACAGATCCTGGCTTGTGCCGCTGTTGATGATCGTCGTGTCCGAGAAGGTGATGCCGGTGTTGTTTTGGAAGTGATAGCCCGGGAACACCGTATTCATCCGGATGCCGGAGCCTCCGACACAGTCGATGATGTAGTTGTGGTCTGCTTTGTGGCCGCTGCCGCCGAAGAAGGCGATGGCTGCCGCGCGCCAGTTGTTCTCGATCGTGTTGTAGGAGAACGTGTTGTTTACGCCGGCGGGAGCGCCGTTCGTGTTGCTCGTCCAGACGGCCAGTCCGTCATCGCCGTTGTTGCGGATGCTGCTGTTGCGGACGGTCGAATTGCTCGTTCCCTGCGCGAAGTTGATGCCGTCGGCTAGGTTGTTGCGGATGCGGCTGTTCTCGACGACAAGGCCGCTCGCATAGATCGCAGGAGTATGGGCATAGTCGCCGACCCACATGCCGCATTCGAAATGCTCGACCCAAACGTCATGGATCGTCGAATTGGCTCCGAAATTGTCCATGAAGCCTTTGTAGACGGCATTCTGACCGTAGCGGGAACGCAGGTTGGAGTTCATGTAGATGTTGCTGAAATCAAGCTTTCCTTTGATTCTCAGGGAGATGCCGCCTCCCGATGCATTGGGATTCGTGAACTGGATGTTCGTATACCAGATGCCTGCGCCGGTAACCGTGAAGTTGTCGATCATGTTCGCGGCCGAGCCGATCTCCCACATGCTGCTCAGATGGAAGGTGCCTTCCGGAATATAGAGGGATTTTCCGGCCGCTGCCGCTGCGGTCACGGCTGCCTTGAAGGCGGCGAGATCATCCTTGCCGTCATTCGCGATGGCTCCGTATTCGGTGACGGACACCGAATTGGCAGGACGGGCAACGGCTGCCGGAATCGGCTCGATCTCGATGAAGTCGACGCCGTACTCCAGACTGTCTCCGCCCTTCTGGACGCGGATCGTGTCTCCCGGCTTCAGTGCGGCATCCAGCTTGAAGTGGACTTCGTCGAAGCGGAAGAGCGGCCTGCCTCCGCCCGGAGCGTCAGCCGGCATGTCGCCGGAGAAATACTGCCAACTGTAATAGGAGGTCAGCGACACTGTTTTGGCTTTGGTTCCGTTGACATAGACGTCGAGCGAGCCGTTCTGGCCCATGCCGTCGCTGGTGTCAGGCATCGTGAAGCGCATCGTGACGCCCGCTCCGCCTTGTCCTTGACGGACTGTCCACTGCAGGCTGGAGCCATTGGACGGAAGTGCGGCGTATTTCTGTCCCGATGCTTCGGAAGCGATGAGCGATTGATCGAACGTTGGCGCCGTTCTCAGGACAGCTCCGCCGCCGAGCGCCGCATCCTCCGTGTCGTATCGGCTGTACGGCATGCTGGCGCCGCGCGCCGAGTAGACCGTGAGGCTCGCATTGCTCGTATTGTTGCTTTGCTTGGCCGGAATTTCGTTGCCGTCTGCGGCTACAGTCGTCGAGACGGTATAAGTGCCGCTCGCTGCGGTCCAGCTGCCCACGCTGATGTTCGTGGACGCGCCAGCTGCAAGGGAACCTGTGTAGGAGCCCGTAAAGGTTTGGAGCGTCGCTCCGGCGGAGTTTTTCAGCACCACGGTTACGGGATGGGCTCCGCCGGCTGAAGCAAGCGTACCCTGGTTTTTGAGGGCGACGGTAAAGGACACCGCCGCTCCCTGCGACGGCGTGCCCGGCGACCATGACGTCGTGGCGACGAGGTCGGAGCTGGACACCGGCGCTACGACGAGATTAGTCGGGTTCGCGTAGCTGTTGTTGCCTTCATTCTGCTCGATGACGGCGTTGCTCTCGTCGACCTTGGCGCTTACCGAATACGTTGCGGCAGCTTTGGCGCCTGCATTGATCGATACATTCGCAGAAGCTCCTGCCGCAAGCGCGCCTACCGGAGCGGTGCCGGCGAGCTCGTTGTTCAGGTAGAAATTGACCGTCGTGGCGCCTGCGCCTGCAGTCCCGACGTTCTTGACGACGGCGTTCAGCGTAATGGCGCCGCTCTCGACCGGAGAAGCCGGAGTCCAGGACATGCCGGCAATGGTCAAGTCCGGATTAGGCGCAGGCGTGCCGAACACTTGGAACTCGGCGATCTGGCCGGCCGGCGCGCCGGAGTTCGCCGTAATGTTCAGCTGGAGGCGCTTGACCGTCGCGGTGACCGGAATCGTCACACTGTTGCCGGTTGCGGGATTGAATGTATAGGACTGGGACGAGACGAGATTGCTGAAGGAGCTGGCGTTCTGATCCGCTCCAAGCACTTGGATCGTCTGCGTGCGAGTCCCCCATTCCGAAGCCGGATTCAGCTTCAGCACGACGGAGGTGATGCTCTGGTTGGAACCGAAATCGAGAGTCAGCGTGCTTGGGTTGCCGCCTCCCTCCCAATAGGTGGCCGTATTGTTGTCATTCGCATTCGCGGCTGCGTAGGTCTGCGTGCTGGAAGAGGCTGTAATCGATTTCCCTAAGGCGATGTTGCTGCCCGCCGGAGTCGGCGTCGGCGTCGCCGAAGGAGTAGGGGTTACCGTAGGCGTCGGTGTTGGTGTTGGTGTTGGGGTAGGCGTTGGAGTTGGCGTTGGAGTTGGCGCCGTCGCCCCGTAAATTTCAAGCTCCGACAGCTGGCCTGCAGGCCAGCCCGTATTGGCCGTGAAATTCAGGCGGACGTAACGGGTGCTGGCGGCGCTGAAGTTGATCGTGACGCTGTTGCCGGCTATGGATGGATTGAATGTATACCCCGCCGATCCGACGATGTTCGTGAACGTCGAGCCGTTCGCGCTGCCCTGGATCGAGAGCGTCTGCGTACGGGTCTCCCATCCGGACGGAAGCTTGAGGACGATCTGGTCGATGCTCGTGCTGGCGCCAAGGTCGACTTGGATCCACTGCGGGAAGGCGTTGTTCGTGCTTTCCCAATAAGTGCCCTGATTGCTGTCCTTGACATTGTCGGGGCTGTACGTCTGAGACTGGCCGCTGGCGGTGACGGTTTTGCCGAGCGTCAGATTCGCGCCTCCTGCTGCGGTGGCGGGAGCGATGGGACCGGCAGCCTGGAAGAAGCCGGCGGCGATCAGGACGAGCGCCAACAGCCAGTTCATATATTTAGTGCGGATACGCATTATAGTCCTCCTCGGGTTCGATTGGTTCGCGGCATAATCGCTTGAATACGACTGAAATCAATAGGTCGGCCAAAGATCCCTAATTCGAAGCGCTTTCAATTGTTGGGCTGCCACCACCTTCTTTGCTGGGATGATTGCTTGGCGATCCTCCTTTCGCGGACATGCATCCTCATTATAAAGGTTGATTTGCCAAATGATGGAGTGGCGATCTTACGGAAAAGAGGTGCGATTCTATGTTTTTTCCCGACGATGGCGCTGGAAGAAAACAAAAGGCCTCGATGCCTATGGCATCGGGCCTCTCGAAATCGTTTTTTGAATCCGTCTCTCTAGAAACAAGACGAAATCAGATCATGAAGCTGTGGCCGGATGCGCAGAATAGCGTCCGTGCGGCCGAAGTGGACCCGGTTGGTCAGCAGGACGATCTGCAGCTCCCGCTCCGGATCGAACCAAATGCTCGTTCCCGTAAAACCGGTGTGGCCAAAGGACGTCTGCGACAGCAGGCTTCCGGCCGAATTCGGACTGTCCGGATTGACGAGCTGCCAGCCCAAGCCGCGGAAATCTCCGGCGAAGGGAGTATGGTTCCGCCGAGCTTCAGCCAGCCATGATTCCTCCAAGATCGCCCTTCCTTCATGCCTTCCTCCGGCATGGATCATGGATGCGAACTTCAGCACATCCTCCGCGGTGGAGAACAATCCCGCATGCCCGCTTATTCCTCCCATTCGCTCCGCTTTTTCGTCATGGACGATGCCGCGCTTGTAAGCTCCTGCTTCCTCGGAGTATTCCGTGGAGGCATATCTGGAAGGATCGAAGGCCGGAAGGAACCCCGTATCCTTCATCCCCAATGGAGCGTAGATCTCCCTCTCCAGAAACGACGTGAACGGCTCGCCAGCCGCCTGCTCCGCGATAAGGTACAACAGAATGAAGCCGAGATCGCTGTAGACGACCTCCTTGCCCGGCGTGCTCAAGGGGCGTTCGCTCCGAACGCGCTCCAGCAGCTCCTCCCTGCCCATCGCCATGACTTCCTTCATAGGCAGCCCGGCTCGAAGGCCGGATGTATGGGTCAGCAGATGGCGGATCGTGATGGGATTCTCGGCGTTGTCTGCATAACCTCGGATATGGCTGGCTATCGTGTCGTCCAAGGAAAGCCTGGCCTCTCCGGCCAGCTTGAGGATGGCCGGCAGCGTGGCCAGCACCTTCGTCAAGGAGGCCATATCGAATACGGTGTCCCATTCCATGGCTTCCCTTTGCGGATAGACGGCTCGGCAGCCGTAGGCTTTCCTCAGGACAGGCTGTCCCTGGACGGCTACAGCAAGCACGGCTCCCGGCAAATGTCCGTCCCTGATCTCCTGCTCCATGAATGCATCTATGCGGGATTCGTCTCTCTCTCCCATGAACCTGCCTCCTCCTTTGGCCATTCGGCCGCCGCGAGCTGCGGCGAATGATGCTCCTCCTTTTATCTTCCACAATACGCGGCAGAAGGCAATGCCGACTCTGTTATAGGCGAATGTTCCCTGTCTGGCACGACTGAAATCTGCTAGTGTGAAGACAAATGAATGAAATAGGCGGTGAATTGGAATGAAGCAGAATGAACTCGAAAAATGGATTTCTCTTCGCGAGGAAGGCCGCGCCAATCAGGATCAAAAGCTGCTGGCGGAGGTCAGGCAAGGACTGAAAGCCCTTCTCCAAAACCATCCTGATGAAGCTGCGGTCCATTATCAATGCGGCATCGCCCACGACAATTCCGGGTTGGGCCGGGAGGCCGTTCCCTATTATGAAAAGGCTCTGGAGCTTGGACTCTCGGGGCCGGACCGGGAACGATGCTTGCTGGGACTGGGAAGCACATACCGGTATTGGGGGCGTTATTCCGAGGCTGTGCATGTCCTGCGCCAGGGAGTCGCGGAATTTCCCGGCAACCGGGCCTTGAAGGCGTACCTCTCCATGGCTCTCTACAATACCCGGGAATACAAGGAGAGCGTCGAGCTTCTCATCGCCAATCTGATGGAGTCGACCGACGATGGCATCTTGCAGTACTTCAAACGCGGAATTCTAGCTTATGCGGAAGACTTGGATGAAACAGCGGCGGAAGACCTGGATGAAACAGCCGCGAAAGACAGCCGCAAGTAATCGCCCGAAACGGCATCATCCTCCATGAAGCTCATAGGTACGGACAAAAAAGAACGCCGCAGTCCGCGGCGTTCTTTTCGGCATTCCTTATCCTGCTTATACCTTCACAAAGCGCCACTTCTGCGCTCCCGTTCCGTTGTCGGTCCAGATCTGCACGTTGGTTCCGTCAGCGGTTCCTGACGAGGAGACGTCAAGCGCCTTGTTGCTGCCGACGCCGATGACCTTGAAGCTGCCGTCTCCGTTGTCGATGATTCTCCAGTTCTGAGCGTTGTTGCCGTTCTGATTCGCGATCTGCACATTCGTGCCGTCGGCTGTCCCCGCCCCAGCGACATCGAGCGCCTTGCCGCTCGCCGGATTGATCAGCTTGAACGTTCCATCCGCATTGGCGACCGCCTGCCAGCGCTGAGCTCCGGTTCCATTGTCCGTGTAGATCTGGACATTGGTGCCGTCCGCGGTTCCTGCGGCGTAGATGTCAAGCGCCTTGTTGCTGTTGACGTTGATCAGCTTGTATACAGCTCCGGCTTCGATCGGCGAAGAGGTCGACGTTCCTTGCGTATAGACACGGACATAATCGACGGTCATCGTCTGAGGGAATACCGTCGAAGCGTTCGGGTTGCCCGGCCAGTTGCCGCCGACAGCGAGGTTCATGATCATGAAGAACGGATGGTCGAACACCCATGTCTGGCCCGCTCCGAGCTGGCTTTTGTTGAACGTATGATACAGATTGCCGTCTACGTACCAGCGGATCTGCGTCGGCTCCCACTCGACTCCGAATACGTGGAACGCGTCCGCGAACGAGCCGCTAGGAAGCTTGTAGGATTTGCTTATGCCTCCGGCGCCGGAGTATCCGGGACCGTGCACCGTTCCGTACACGGTGCTGGTGTCATGGCCCAGGTATTCCATGATGTCGAGCTCGCCGCTGCCCGGCCAGCCGGCCGTATCGAGGTTGTTGCCGAGCATCCAGAAGGCCGGCCAGATGCCTTGGCCGTAAGGAAGCTTGATGCGGGCTTCGAATTTGCCGTAAGCCTGGTTGAATTTGCCTTTCGTCAGCAGCCGGGCGGAAGTATAGGACATGCCGCCGACATTTTCCTTGATCGCTTTGATGACCAGATTTCCGCTGCCGTCCAGGTAGGAATTGTTGCGGCTGTTCGTGTAATATTCCAGCTCGTTGTTGCCCCATCCGCCGCCGCCGATGTCATAGCCCCATTTGCTCCCGTCCGGCGCGGAGCCTGACGCTCCGTTGAATTCATCGCTCCAGGACAGATTCCAGGTCGGAGCCGCTTGGGCTGAAGGCATGCGGACACCTCCCAGGCTGATCAGAAGAACCGCGGCCATCGCAAGCATCGCAATCGTTCTCATTCTCATTTTTGCTTTCATGTCATTTCCTCCTCTTCCATTCAATTATGAAGCGCTTTCAAAAAGGTTCAGTTGTTCGCCCTTTTGGGCCCTATGCACCTCCCTCTCGAAAAATGGAAACTAATAACGGGTGCTATTTAATTATGAACCTATCTCCCTAAAAGTAAATTCCCATTATTTCGGTCACTGGATTTCGGGTGCGGGATCGACACGGCATTGGATCCGTTGCCGGGCGGACGAGCCTCTTTCGGACCATGCCGGAATGGCGGTCGTCCTGCATTCCCCTGACAGCCAGGACGACGATGGCCTATGAGCTTGCCGCACGCGCCAGCCTTGCCGGGAAACCGCAGCGGGATGCCCAGTTCTTTGGCCGGCGTAGTTGCGGCCAATTACTCCAGAAGCTCCTATTACCAGAGCGACCTTGCGTTTGCTTTCAAGGGTTTCCTTCAATTTCGTTCAGCTCCTTGACTTGTCATAAGCTGATTATGGAGCTTTTCGAACGATGCCGTAAGTCCGCACTTCAAGGTCACTCAAGCACCTTCAGGTACCTGTCCCTGTCTTCAGCCTTCAGGTACCTGTCCCTGTTTTCAGCCTTCAAGTACCTGTCCCTGTCTTCGGCCTTCAACCGCCTCTCCCTGTCCTCGGGATTCAGCAGGCGCTGCCATCCGGATCGGCCAGCGCCGATTTTCCGGCAGGCCGCTTTCGTTCCGGCGAAGCAATAGCCGCCCAAACCGCGTACCCGAGCAGGCCTCCAATTCCGTTCAGGATGATATCGTCCACATCGAAGGTTCCCATCATGAACAGAGCCTGGGAGCTTTCCAGCAGCAAGCTTGCCACGGCCGCTGCCGCCGCAGCCCCCAAGGCATTCAGCCTCGTTCCCTGACGGACGAACCAGCCGAGCGGCATGAAGATCGCGATGTTTCCAGCGAAATTCACGAATTGATGGCTGCTTTGAAGATGATGCAGATTTTGACGGATGGATTCGAAAGGCTTCAGATTCGCCGTCAGCATGAATCGGTTCCGAATCGATTCGGCCCGCTCCGGGATATGCATCAGCTGCTCCCCCAATAACCGGAGATCGACCGGACCGTATTTGAACAAGATGATTTTGACCAGAACGTACGCATACAAAGCAAGCAGCAAGAGCATCGGCGCTCTTTTCCGTGTTTTCATGGGCATGAGCTTCTCCTCCGTCTTCGGTTGTCCGATAAGCATAAGAGAGAAAGCTTAAGCCTTGCTCGGCAAAAGATAAGGTTTTTCTTAAATCCGGTGCCCAGGATGGACCCGCTATAAAAAAGTATAGTACGTATACCGGAGATCCTTAACGTAAAACTTCTTCACTACTACCGGAATCCGCTTCCAATGCCTATAATGAAGACAAGCTTTTGCAAGCGTTTCAACCTATATTCCAGTGCTATCAATCCAGGAGGTATCATCATGCCGAAAGTGGTCATTACCGGTGGCAGCGGAATGCTTGGTCAGCATGTGCTGCGGCATTTTGTCGATCAAGGCTACGAGGTGCTCAACGTCGATGCGGTCCGTCCCAAGGAACATATCTGCCATACCCTGATCGCGGATCTCACCAACCTTGGCGAGGTCTACAGCGTTCTGGCCGGGGCCGATGCCGTCGTGCATCTGGCCGCGATCCCGGCCGCCCATATCCGGACGGCCGAAGTCACCTTCGAGAACAACGTCGTATCGACCTACAACGTTCTGGAAGCGGCTGCGGGCCTTGGCATCACCAAGGCGGTCATCGCCTCCAGCGAGTCCTCCTACGGCATCGTATTTGCCGTCAACAGGCTCGAACCGGCCTATGTGCCGATCGACGAGGATCATCCGCAGCTGCCGCAGGACAGCTACGGCCTCTCCAAGGTCGTCAACGAGCAGACGGCGGACATGTTCCACCGGCGCACCGGGATGCAAGTCGTATCCATGCGCATCGGCAACGTCATCATTCCGGAGCGCTACGCCGATTTCCCTTCCTTCATCCATGATCCGGAGCAGCGCGAGACGATCATGTGGAGCTATATCGATGCCCGGGACATCGCCGAAGCCTGCCGCCTCGCCATCGAGACGGACGGATTGGGATCGGTCGCGCTCAATCTGGCGGCTGACGATACGAGCAGCGCCATTCCGAGCCGGGAGCTGCTTGCCGCCCGGTACCCGGCTGTGAAGGATATCCGCCACCCGCTCGACGGCCATGAGACGCTGTTCAGCAATGCCAAAGCGAAGAAGCTCCTCGGCTGGCAGCCGAAGCATGCATGGAGAACTTACGTCAAGGAATCCTGATATGAACCGGTCCGTCGCGCTGTTCTTCTCGTTTTACTTCATTCTTTTCATGGGGAACGCCCTCTACAGCACCTTCATTCCGGTCTATTTCCAGGACAAGGGCTTCTCGGCCTCCCAGATCGGCACCCTGCTCAGCATCGGGCCGTTCATCGCCGTTCTGGCGCAGCCGATGTGGGGGTCGGTCAGCGACAAGTCCCGCACCAAGAACCGGGTGCTGCAGATTCTGCTGATCGGCAGCGGCGTCTCGATGCTGCTGTACCCGCTGTCGGATTCCTTCGTCTACCTGATGATCCTGATCGGCGTCTTCACCTTGTTCCAGACGTCGACCGGGGCTATCGGCGACGCCATTACGCTCGAAGCGCTCGGCAGCCAGGCTTCCAGCTACGGCATTATCCGGCTCGGAGGAACGCTTGGCTTTGCGCTGATGTCGATCGTCTTCGGATCTTACGCCAAGTCGCATGTCGACAGCATGTTTCCGGTCTATGCGGCCGTCATGCTGATCTCCCTGCTTCTGCTGCTCCGCTATCCTACGATCGGAGGCCACCAGTTCGCCGGCCGGCGGATGCGAATCTGGGAGCTGTTCAAAAACCGCAAGCTCGTGCTTTATCTCAGCATCTGCTTCGCCGTCAACGTCACGCTGGGCTACTATTATGCGTTCTTCCCCTTGTACTACAAGGAGCTGGGCGCAGACAACGGCTTGCTGGGCTGGTCGATGGTCATTTCGGCGCTCAGCGAGGTGCCGTTCCTGCTTCTGTCGTCCCGGCTGTTCAGCCGGTTCAGCATTTCATCCATTCTGCTTGTCGCATCGGGAGCCGCAGCCGTCCGCTGGCTGCTGTTCTGGATGATCGATAATCCCTATGCCATCCTGCCCGTGCAGATTCTGCACGGCATGATCTTCATCGTCGTCTCAGTGACGATGTCCGTCTTCATCAACAAGGAAGTGCCGCAGGAGCTGCGCGCGAGCGGGCAGACGCTGAACGCCCTGCTCAATCTCGGAGCGGCCCGGATCATCGGCAGCTACGCGGGCGGCTTCGTCAGCGAAGCCGAGGGGATGAAGTCCGTGTTCCTCTATTGCGCGATCGTTACGTTTGTCAGCCTCGCATTCTTTGCCGGCATGGAGATGAGGAAGAACCGCAGCTCCGTAGAAGTCCAGCCGTAAGAGAGGCATGCATTCAAAAACAAAGGGGCTGCCCGTAGTCATGTTCATGACTTCAGGGACAGCCCCTTTTCGGTTTCAAGCCTGCTTCCTTCCCGCTTCTTGCGATCTTTGCGAAAGGAAGGACATTACGGCTCCATCGGCCTCAAATCCTTTATGTACCAAGCGTCGCAGGCATAGTGCTCCGAGCCTTCGAGAGGCGCTTTCAATCCGGCGAAGCCATGCTTTTCATAAAAGCGCGCGGCCGCCTTCATCGAGGTCAGCGTCTCGAGATAACAGCGTTCATAATGGACGCTTGCGAAGTCCAGCGCGGCCTCCATGAGCTTCGCCGCCATGCCGGAGCCTCTTGCGCCGGGCAGCAGATACATCTTCTGCAGCTCGCACACCTCGCTGGAATCCGCGAATGGAGCGATTCCGCATCCCCCTTCGATGATTCCATCCTTCTCGATGACCCAATACTTGCGCCCCGGGGCATCGTAATAACCGCTCAGATTGTCCAAGCTTTTGTCCGCCCAGGCCAGTCCTTCCCTGTTCCCTCCGAATTCGATCAGGCATTGGCGGATGATCGACGCTATGGCGGCATTGTCGCGTTCTTCAAGCTCGCGGATAAACATGAGTCCACTTCCTTCTGATCGGCTGCAAGTAGAAAACCCGCAAGGACCTGCCCTGCGGGCGGCAGCGATTATTTGGTCAGCACATCCCGGAAAAATTGGTCCAGCACTGCCGGATCCGTCAGCCGGGCATTGCAGTTGTCGCTGCTCAGGCACATATAATTGCCGATCGCCTTGTAATAATCGGGCGAAGCATGAAGCGGCCGATGCTTGGTCAGCGCTGTGAACAGTGCGACCTCGCCGTGGCCCCGGCATAGGAAGCAGGTATTCTTTTTCGTGCCTGCCGGCGAGAACCTGCCTTCGACTCCTGCCGGCTTGCCGTCCAGCTCATGCACGAGGAACATTTTGCCGCTGCTGATATCGGTCCATCCGAGATAAGTGACTTTCCGGAGATCGATCTTGTCCAGATCGGGCACTTTCAGCTTTTTCGCTTTTGGGAACAGCTTTTTCAGCTGTCCTTCCGTAACGGCGGGGAAACTCATGCGGTAAGGCTCAAGCGCCTCCACACCTTGCGCGAATTGCTGCGGAGAGCTAAGTTCCGCCAGTCCCAGCACCAGCAAGCGCTGATCGGAATCGGCAGCCTGGAAAGCTTCATCCAATAAAGTATGCACGCTCATCCGCACCGACTCCACCACCTTCGGATCGGATACGGTCGTACAAGTATTCTGCAGAAGCTTGACTTGTTTTAAAATAAGATTGAATTCATGGTTTCGAATAAATGGTTGGCCCATCGCTTTTCAGCCCCTTATTTTTTGGATTCAAGCAAATAAGGTGCAAAGCCCATTTATGGAAACGATCGATCGGGCGATTGGTATTCGTTCCTTCCTCAATAGCCCCATGCAAAGAATCGCCCCTTAAACAGGCTCTGCATGGGTGAAGCTATTCCCGGCAAAGTGATTTGCCATCCCTACCAGCCTCCCTTTAAAACCAGTATAGGCGATAGCAGGCGGCCGGGGCAATGCCGCAATCGGTTAAAAAACGGCTGCAGCAATGCCGCAATCGGTTAAAAACGGCTGCAGCAATTCAGAACGGCTTGTCCACTCCGAGCAGCACATACAGCTCATTTAGCTCGCGGATGTCGTAAGTCGGTACGATGCCGGAGCCTGCCGGCTTGCCTTCCGGATTGAACCAGCAAGTATCCAGGCCGGCGTTCTGCCCTCCCTTGATGTCCGCGCTGAGCGAATCTCCGATGATCAAGGCCTCGTCCGGAACGAAGCCGGGAATGCGCTCGAACACATAATCGAAAAAAGCCTTCATCGGCTTCTGGAACCCGGTGTCTTCGGAGACGAAGACGTTGCGGAACATCGGGAACAGCCCCGAGGCCTGCAGCCGCTTGTGCTGGGTCGCAGAAACTCCGTTCGTGACGATGAACAGGTCGTACCGGGGCTCAAGGGCGGTGATCAAGGCCAAAGCGCCCTTGACCTCGTCATGGCCTTGCTCCAGAAGCTTGCGGTACTGCGCTTCCAAGGCGACCCCGTCCACTTCCCGACCGTATTCCTTGAACAGCAGCGAGTACCGCGTGTTCAAAACTTCATCCCGGGAGAGCTTTCCTTCTTCGAATGCCCTCCACAAGCCGCCGTTGATTTCCTTGTAGCGGAAATGAAGCTCCTCATCCAGCGCAAGGCCGTGCTCGGAGCATAAGAGGCCCAGAGCCATCCTTTCGGCGGCGCCGAAATCGAGCAAGGTGTCGTCCACATCGAAAAGCAGCGTTTTATATGCTTTCAATTTCAGCCCTCCATTTCGGCGGGTTCACGAACGGCGCCGCGAACGTTCCGTTTGTTGCCCGACAGCTTGAATACGGCAGCGCCTCCGATGACGACAAGCACTCCGATGAGCTGCTTCATCGTGAAATCCACCTTTTCCAGGCCGAGCCAGCCGAGCGAATCCAGCATGAGCGCCAGAATCAGCTGGGAGCTGAGAGCGACGAGCACGCCGTAGGTCGGGCCCAAAAGCTTGATTCCCTGAACCATGCAGACGACGACGCCGACTCCGAGCAGACCGCTGAAGGCGAACCAGGTTTCCATATTCCCGAGATGGAACATCTTCGTTCCCTGAGACAGCAGGCCCAGCGTCAAGGAAGCCGCGAAGCCGAGGCCGAGAACAAGCGCCGTCGTCACCCAGGTGCCTGTTTTTTCGCTGACTTTGCTGTTGAATATATTTTGCAGGCTGAGCAGGCAGCCGGCCAAAATCGACAAAGCGATTCCCGTCATCATCTTGAGTCAGCTCCTTTCATACAAGTTGCGGCTGGCGAGAGCCTCGAGCTTCCCTCGATCCAGGATCGAGATCAGACCCTTGGAGCGCTGGATGCATCCATCCGCGGCAAACTGCTTCAATACTCGGTTCACATGCCGGTAGCTCGTTCCGATCAGATTGGCGGCATCCCTCAGCATCGAAGCCCGAAGCTCCCCCTGGAACAACGGATCGGTTTCGTCGTACGATACCGAGAGCAGATAGCTGGCAAGCCTGATTTCCACCGGATACATCAGATTGAAGCTCAAGGAATTCGACTTGGCATAAAACTTTTTGGTGATGATATCGAGGAGGAACCGCAGAAACGGCGGATGATCGTCTCCATGCAGGACAAGCCAGCGGTGATGGATGCCGATCATGGCGACGGGCGATACCGCTTCGACCGTATTGAGGAAATCCGCCTTCTGCACATACTCGAGATCTCCGATCACCTCCAGCGGCGTTTTGAAGGAAAGAATGAGCGACTTCCCTTCTTCGGACGTCGTGAAGATTTTCACCTTCCCCTTGACCAGCACATATACGGTGTCGGCGGCATCTCCCTGGCTGCAGATCAATTGACCTTGATCGAACCGGCGCAAGGTGAGATGCGGCAGCAGCGGCTTGCCGAAGACGGCTTCGAGGCCGTGAAGCTTCAAGTATTCATCCAGCAGCTGCCGGTCGGGTTGTTCATGTTTCATTCCGTTGTCGTTCCTGCCTTCCATCGTCATGCTTTGTCCTTTCATTATACCCTCAAGATGAGGACGCCGGCGATCATCATGGCGATGCCGAGAAACTGGGGCAGGCTCATCGTCTGCTTCACGACGCCGAACCATCCTCTGCCGTCGATAAGGAAGGTCAAGCTGAGCTGCGCGATGAGCAGCACGGCTACTGTAATCGTAATGCCGATGGCATGGATCGCCTGCACATTGCTGAATACGATGACAGCTCCCATCGCTCCTCCGGTCAAGTAGAGCGGTTTCACTCCGCGAAGTCCAGTGCCTGCCGAGCGGCGGAAAAGGCCGAGCAGCAGCAGCGCCGCGATGAAGCCCGTCAGCTGCGTCAGCGCAGCCGCCTGCCAGGTGCCGATCGCGGCGCCGATTCTCGAGTTGGCTACTCCTTGCAGCGTAATGAACATGCCTGCGCCTGCGGCGAACAGAATTCCCTTCATCTGTATCTTCCCCTCGTGTACTCATGGCTTTCTTCCCCATTACACGATATCAGGGATGCATTTGAAAAGGACATATGTCCTTTTTAACGAGCTTCTTCGCTTTTCGGAGTCCGGAACATCGAGCAGGACGAAAAAAGCTTTTATCGGAGTGCTTCCAGGTCCGTCAATCGAACAAACGAAAACCAATCTTCTCGCGCATCTTTGATCATGACAAAAAAGAGGACGGCTTCGCCAGCCTGTCCTCTTTCGTTTTGCCTCATGCTTTGGGCAAAGCTGTCAAGCTCGGAAGCCGCTGCGCTGCTGCAGCCGATCGAGGACCCTCTCGACGGGAAACGCATGGACCTTTCTTCCCGATCTTCCGCTCGTATCCGTCCCTGCGAACAAGGAGTTGTAGACCGCTTCCTCCGTCGCATCCGCTGCGGCACGGAAGCACTCGGAGATGAGCGGACCGTCTTCGCGGACGGCTTGGACGGCAAGCAGATCCTGCTCCGGATCATGGGGCGTCAGCATGCCGTTGCTGAAGGCGATGACGATATCGCCGCTGCCGTGGTGGGCGATCGAGCCGGTTCGTCCAAGCCCGAAGGCGGCGCGCTTCGCCACCCGCTTCAGCTGCCGCGAATCGAGCGGCAGATCGGTCGCAACCACGATGATGACGGATCCGTCTTCCTTGCGGTTGTCAGCCTCGGTCTCAGCCAGCAGCTGTCCGATCGGCTCGCCCAGAATGGAAAGGTCGCTGCCGCTGCCGTAGTTGGTCAAGACGAGAACGCCGATATGGTACTCGCGCCCCGCCGCAACGACCGCCCGCGAAGAGGTCCCGATTCCTCCCTTCCAGCCGAAGCACACCATGCCGGTGCCGGCGCCGACGGCGCCTTCTCCGACCGGACTCCTCTCCTCCCAGGCTACCTTGGCCAGACGGATCGCTTCCACCGCATGCTCCGGCCGGACATGCAGGCCGCGCATGTCGTTCAAGTAGCTGTCGTTGCATTCGCCCGTTACGATATTGATGGAGCCGGCATCGGCGCCGATTCCATCGTCATGCTCCATCATGTGGCGCAGCGCGCCTTCGGCCGCGGCGGGCACGCCGAACGTATTGGTCAGCATGATCGGTCCCTCCAGCGTGCCGAGCTCGTCGACCTGGACGAGTCCGGCCGTTTTGCCGAAGCCGTTGATGACATAGGATGCCGCAGCGGCCTTCTCCCGGAACAGATTCCCCTGATGCGGCAAAATAGCGGTGACGCCCGTCCGCACGACAGGCTGCCCGCCGCCGTCCGAGCGCAGCGTCACATGGGCCGCGCTCACTCCCGGGACGTCCTCGATGCTGTTGAGAGGTCCCGTTCTCATCCGGCCGACCTTCAAGCCATAATCCTGAAATCTCCGCCGGTTCATTCCCGTCCCTCCTTCGTCCTTGCCGGAAACAGCTTGGCGAGCAGGCTCGACATCTCAGCCGGCGATTTTCTTCTCAGCACCTCGGAGTCGTACCACTCGACCTTCCCGCACTCCTCGCAGCTTGCATACATCAGGTGGATGTAATCGAGGTCGAACAGCCTGCTCAGCCCGGTCCCGTTCATCGCCGCTTCCTTGACGGAGCAATCGCGGCTGCCGCAGCGGCCGCATCGGAAGCTCGCAGCCAGCAGCTCCTCAAGCGTCATGCTTTCAATCTCTTCTATGGACAGCATGCCTGCATGGATGGCCCCTTTGTCTCGCACCATCTTTACCGAATCTTCTGCGGACAACAAGCCCGCATCAGCCGAGTGGAATTCCGGCTCCGGCACTCCGTCTTCTACAATGCCTTCCAAATGCCGAGGCAGCACTTCGTGGAGGCAGGAGGGGCATACGCGCTGTTCAAGCAGCATGTCGTTTCCGCACCAAGGACAGCTATGTTGGATTCCATCCCGCTCATTCCTTTCCGGATCGGCTGTAGGAGAGCAAAAGAAAAACCCCAGCTTTTTTCGAAATGCTTCCGAAATGCTGAGGCTGCGCTTAGCTGCTGCCGGGATTGTTTGCTTCGGCTTTGGCGGCGAGCCGAGCCGTCTTGGCCTCTTCCGCTTTTTTCTGCAAGCCTTTGCTCACATACGGCTTCGGTTTGCTTGCGGCCCGCTTGGCGCCGGCCTGCCAGCGGTTCCAGCCCTTCTTGCCCGTACCCCGGCCGGTGCCTCCGCCTTTGGATTTGCTCATGCTTCCTTCACTCCAATCGTGCTTCTATCATACTCTGTCAATCTGTTTACGGCAAATCAGCGCCTTACCAATATTTAAGCATGGGGCTGCTCTCTCTTTTTGTTTACGATGGGTGATAGACCGCCCGAAAGAGAGTTGAAGACCGATGATGAGCCTACATATACGACGATTAGCCCGAAAAGGGGCCTTCCTCCTGCTGGGAGCGGCCATAACGGCGCCGCTCTTCCCTTCCGCCCAAGCGGCTGCCGCATCTCCAGCCTTCAAGGACATCTCCGGCAGCTATGCGGAGAGCGCCATCCTGCGCCTGGCCAAGCTCGGAATCGTGTCCGGCACTTCTGCCGACCGCTATTCTCCAGCGCGAAGCGTCACGAGAGCCGAGCTTGCGACCCTGATCGCAAGAACGCTCGATCTCGAGCCGGTTCAGGCCGCCATCCCCGCATTTCGCGACTTGCCCCGCTCCTCCGCCTTCTATTCCATGATCCAGGCCGCGGTCAATCTAGGCTGGATCGGCGGACGTTCCGCCGACCGGTTCGAGCCTTCGGCAAGCGTCACCCGCGAGGAAGCCGCCGTCATGCTGCTGCGCGCCTTGAAGCGGGGCGCTCCCGTCAGCGGCCAAACCGTCTACCGGGATCAAGAGCGGATCTCCCCTTGGGCGGAAGCATCCGTACTGGAAATGAACCGGCTGTCGCTGATGGCCGGAGATCAGGGCTACTTCCGCCCCAAGGCTGCGATCAGCCGGGCGGAAGCCGCTGTGCTGCTGGACCGCATCCGAAGCCATGCGGTATGGTCGCAGCAGTTCGAGGCCGAGCCCGCAGCACCCGTCCAGATGGGCTGGCAGTACGGCTCCACGACGGAACAGTTCAAGCAGCAGGCATTGTCCAGCGGGATCAACACGCTGTCGCCCCGATGGCTGTTCGTCGGTCCGCAGGGCTTATCCTCCGATGCCTCCGATGCCAAGCTCGTCCAATGGGCCCATTCCAAAGGCAAGAAAGTATGGGTCATGGTCGGCAACCGATCCAGGCAGGAGGATACGCATACCCTGCTGAGCCAGCCGGCAAGCCGCTCGGCCGCCGTCAAGCAGCTCGCCGCCAGCATCCGCGCGAGCGGAGCGGACGGCATCAACCTGGACTTCGAGAATGTCGCTTCCGAAGACCGGCAGAGCTTGACGCTGTTCGTCTCCGAGCTGGCGAAGGCTCTTCATGCCGTCGGCGACGTGCTGTCCGTAAGCGTATCTCCGGATACAAGCAGCGATTGGACCGAAGCGTTCGATTATGCCGCCTTGGGTTCAAGCGCAGATTACATCGTGCTGATGGGATATGACGAGCATTGGAGCGGAGGCCAGAATGCAGGAGCTGTCGCCTCCCTGCCCTGGGTGGCCAGAGGGCTTGGCAAGCTGCAGGGCGATGTGCCGGCCGCCAAGACGATTCTCGGCCTGCCGTTTTATACGAGGGATTGGAGTACATCCGCGAGCGGCATCGTTGCATCGGCCGATCTCAGCCTGCCCCAGCAGAACGGCATCGTCCAATCGCTCAGCCTGCGTCCGGCTTGGAGCTCCAGCTTAGCGACATACAGCATGAGCTATTATATCGGCGTCGTGCGCCATCAGATCTGGCTTGAAGACAGCCGGTCCTTGTCGGCCAAAATGAGTCTCGCCCTGCAGAGCGGCGCTGCCGGATTCGCCTACTGGTACATGGGCGGAGAAAGCTCGGATGTATGGGCTGCCCAGCGCAATGCCATCCGTTATGCCGGGTATATATTCCCTTGAATTACAGACAACTATGCACTCTACCAGATAAAAAGGCCGTTCCAGGCGATTGACGCCGGAACGGCCTTCTTTTGGTCTTGCTGAGTTGCTGAGTTGCTGATCTCATCCTCCGAATGAATGAACGCCTCTTGAAATCCTGTCGACAGTTCCTTTACGGGCCTGATGGATAATTCGCTTTAATTAATGTCCATACATATTAATGCCATAAATAGTTCATTCCATGTATTCATTGCGGTCCGATCTGCTGATGAACCGGCATGACCCACGCGTTTCGAAAATCGACCCATCCTCTATGGCTGAGCCGGACATCCCGAAGCGAGGGATGCGTCATGGCGCTCACCGCTTTGGCGTTCAGAAAAACGATATCCCCTTCGCTTTTCAGCAGGCGTTCGATTTCATCCAGGCAATTCCAGCGCGCTTCTTCCGAGTCCGCGAGCTTGAATCGGCCGAGAATTTCTTCCGTCCGCATCCTCGTTCCCGGCGACATATGGCTCGATATGAAGCCTATCGAGGATTGCAGGTATTCCAGCAGGCGGATCGGGCCTTCGCTGAGAACCGCTTCGAACAGGATCAGATCTGCCTCGTCGACGGATCGCTGCAGCAGCATGTCGGCCCATGTGTGAAGAACGACCTCCACCCGGACTCCATATTGGAGCAGGCGGCCGGAGATCCATTCCGCATCGGGCTGATGCCTGGGGAATGTCGCCAGAAGGATGGTTTCACCGGCATAACTTGATTTTGACAGCAGCTCCATGCCGGCATCAGGATCGAATTCATCAACTCCCTTATCGTCGTTGAACCATACAAAGCCCGATGAGGGCGATATGCGCGGAAATCCGAGCTCTCCGGCCATAGCCCCCCTGTCGATCAGGACGTTCAGCGCTCTCCGCAGAAAAGGATCCTCGAGAAGTCCCGGCTTGCTGCGGTTGATCGTAAGCAGGCTCGTTCCGCTCATCATCCCGGTGTGCTTCCAGCCGATTTTCTCAGCGAGTGTCTGCTCGCCGGTCATGACATGAACGAAGCCGGCATCGTCGTTCTTTTCCAGGCTATCCGCATTCGGAAGCACGATCAGCTCAAGCTCGTCCAGATGCGGCCTATACCCGAAGTAGGAATCGAACGCTTGGAGCAGCAGGCTCCCTCTTGTTCGGCGTACCGCCTTGAACGGCCCTGTTCCGACCGGCAGCTCCGGGCTGCCGCTGCCATCGGCGCGATATAGATCCCTCGGAACGATCGAGCATGTCGAATAGCTCAGCATGCGCAGGAAATATCCGTTCCGCTCCTTCAGCGTTATCCGGATGGAATGCGACGACAAGGCATCCATGCTGCCGATGCTGCGCACGGCCCAGGCGTGTCCGGTATGCTGGAGACGCTCGTAGCTGAACTTGACGTCCTCGGCATCGAGCTCCCGGCCATGGTGGAAGCGAATGCCTTTGCGCAGATAGAAGGTCCAGGACATGCCTGCCTCATCGAACTCCCAATGATGGGCGATTCCTTGGCTGATCATTCCGCTCTCGTCATCGTCGCAAGCAACGAGCGTCCCGAAGATCAGCTCCACCAAATATCCGTCCAAAGCATAAAAAGCCTCTCCCGGGTCCAAAGCTACGATTGGCCTATAGATGGGCAGCCGCAGCTTCTCCACGATCCGGTTCGGACCGTTGTCGCTTTGATAGCCCAAGTACCGGTAAAACCAATCCATGAACTCCCGCTTGACGGAGTCCGTCTCCCCATACTCTCCGATCAGCCTGAAAGCAGCCTCGGCATCTCCGCCGCGGACCTTGTCTTCGGCCTCCTGAAGAAGCAGCGGAGCGGGATCCGTGTCCAGATACAGCCTGGATTTGTTTCCCCTGCCTCTGCCCGGCTCGAAGCGGATCCAGCCCATGGCGGCCAGCTTGCCGATGATGAGCTTGGCGTTCCGTTCGCTGCAGAACAGCGCTTCGGCCAGCTCCGCCTTCGACACGAGAACCGGAGGCAGCTTCCTTCCCCCCGGAAATGCGCGCGTCAAAAGCAGGTAATCCTCCGTTATTTTCATGCTTCTCTCCAAAAGATGAAAAAGTAGGCCTGATAAATGACCTTTTTGGCTCATTACGATGCCCCTATACTCCATTCATAAAGGATTGAGGGAGAGATGGCAAGTGAAAGGATCTGCAACCGATCGATCGAGGGATGTGCCGCTAGGCCGGAACGGGGGATTTCGGATCGTTCTGGCAGCGACCTTGCTCATGACCGCGGGGAACAAGCTGTACGAGCTGATTTTGCCGCTGATGATGTACGAGCTGACCCACTCATCCGTCGCTATGGCCACGATGAGAACCGCCGAGCTGCTTCCGAATTTGTTTTTCGCCGTCATTATCGGGGTTCTCGTGGACCGCAGCGACAAGAAAGCCTGGACGATAGGCATGGTCGCCATCCAAGGGCTGCTGCTGCTCATTCTGGTCTGGCTATACCGTACCGGCACCGTTTATTTGCCCGCCTATTATGGCATCGGTTTTTTGCTGATGACGTTCGGGTACGGATATTTCAATGTCCAAGGCAGCTTGACGAAGCTTGCCGTTCCGGGCCCCCAGCTCGGCCAAGCCAACGCCAGGCTTTCGGCCGTGGAGACGACCGTCGCCCTTGCCGGACCCGCCTTGTCGGCCGCCCTGCTGCTGCTGCCGGATCTCTCCGGCGGAATTCTGGCCACGGCTGTCCTGTATCTTCTCTGCCTCCTCCCCATTTCGCGGCTGCGGCTAAGCGAGGCCGGCGGCAGCAATTCCGGCGCAGGCTTCAAAGCGGAGCTCGCCGAAAGCTGGCGCTTTTTCTGGGAGCACAAGCCGCTCCGGACGTTTACGCTGTTCATCCTTTTCGCCAATTGCAGCATGACGGTAGCAGGAACCGCAATGATCTACTTCGCCAAGGATGAGCTTCAGCTTTCCTCTTCCTTGCTGGCTCTGATCCTTTCCTTGACAGGCGCCGGAGGATTGGCGGGAAGTTATGCTGCTCCCCGGCTGCGCCGGCTTTTGGGAACGGGCAAATGCTACGGCATCGTCATGCTGCTGTTCATGGCTTCCTATCTGCTCTTCGGCAGCGCCCAAGGCCCGATCTTGTTCGGAATGGCCGCATTCCTTTACGGCGTGGCTGCGGCGCTGAGCACAGTGACCGTCTACACTTACCGCCTGGAGCAGACTCCCGCGGCCTTCATGGGAAGAGTGCTTGGAATTACCGGAACGTTTTTCCGGCTCGGCATGCCGGCCGCCATGCTGCTGAGCGGCTTCGTCATGGACCGTTCCGGCTCGAGAATCATCTTCTGGGGCTGCATGGCCTGGAATTTGCTTCTGTTTCTGGGATGGTCGACGACTTCCTTATGGAAGGACCGGCCGCAACGGCTTGTTCCCGCAACAGTTTCCGTGGATTAGCCGCACCGTTGCCGCTTCCTCGGCCTGGGCTCGGCACGGAGGTGATTCGGAAAGGATGGCTCCGGGACAATTGAAAGAGAGCTGATCGACGATCAGCTCTCTTTGCATTCCATCCCGTCCATGTCAAGCTTCTTCGTTGATCAGCACTTTCCGTCCCTTCAGCTTCAGCACGAGCGGAATGGTCACCCACAGCAGCCCGATGAACAGGAACAGGAGCGATACTGGCTTTTCCAGGAAGATCATGAAATCCCCGTTGGAGATCGTCAGCGCCCGGCGCATGTTGTTCTCCATCATCGGCCCGAGAATCAGGCCGAGCACGAGCGGAGCCAGCGGATAATCGTTCTTGGCGAGGAAATATCCGACCAGGCCGCAGCCCATGACGAGCAGCAGGTCGAAGGTGGAGTATTGCACCGCGTAGACGCCGAATACGGAGAAGACAATGATCAGGGGAATCAGATACTTCGCCGGCGTCTGGATGACCTTGGCGAAGATGCGGACGAGCGGCAGATTGAGGATGAGCAGCATGAGATTGCCGACGAACATGCTCGCGATGACGCCCCAGGCGAGCTGCGGGTGATCCTGGAACAGCAAGGGACCCGGCTGGACATTGTACATGATGAAGGCGCCCATGAGAATCGCCGTCGTGCCGGAGGACGGGATGCCGAGGCTGAGCAGCGGGATCATCGCCCCGCCGGATGCGGCGTTGTTGGCCGATTCCGGCGCCGCGACGCCGGCGATCGCCCCTTTGCCGAACTGCTCGGGATTTTTGCTGATTTTCTTTTCCATGATATAGGCGAAGAAGGAAGCCAGAATCGCTCCCGCTCCCGGAAGCAGCCCGATGAAGAAGCCGAGCACGGAGCCGCGGGCGATCGGAGCGGCGCTGTCCTTCATGTCCTGCTTTGTCGGCAGGATGCGGTTGATCTTCGCCATTTCGCCTTCATTGCTGTCCTTCTCCAGTATCGTCTTGAACACCTCGCCGACAGCGAACAAGCCGACGGCAACGGTCAGGAATTCAAGGCCTTGATACAGCTCCGGCACGCCGAAGGTGAACCGCTCCACTCCCGACACGCTGTCGATGCCGATCGTCGCCAGAAGCAGGCCGAATGCGGTCATGATCAAGGATTTGAGCATCGACTTGCCGGCAAGGCCGCTGATGGCAAGCAAGCCGAGAATCATCAGCGAGAAGTATTCCGCCGGACCGAACTTGATCGCGACGGCAGACAGCGGGCGCGCCAGAAAAATGAGGCCGATCAAAGAGATGATTCCCGCCGCGAAGGATCCGATGGCCGCGATCGCGAGCGCCGCGCCCGCCCTGCCCTGCTTCGCCATCTGATAGCCGTCGAGCGTCGTGACGACCGACGACGATTCTCCCGGCGTGTTCAGCAGGATGGAAGTCGTCGAGCCTCCGTACATCGCGCCGTAGTAGACGCCCGCCAGCAGAATGATGGAGCTCGTCGCCGCCTCTTCGGGAGACAAACCCGATGTCATCGTCGCCGTGATCGGAATGAGCAGCGCCACGCCGCTCATCGGACCGATCCCGGGCAGCACTCCGACGACAGTGCCGATCAGCACGCCGAAGAAGACGAAGAGAAGATTATGCCACTGCATGGCCGTTGCAAGCCCGTGAAGCAAATAATCGATCGTGCTCATGTTGTTGCCGCCCCCTTAGGATAAGCCCAGCCATGCCGGGAAACCCGGAAGGGATCCGTCGAGCACATGGACATAGAGATAGTAGATGCCGAATGAAAAGCAGGCTGCAATCAGGATGGAAGCTGCCAGGCGACCCTTCTGCATCGTCTGGAACCCGGTCAGCAGGAACAGGAAGGTCGTGATGACGAATCCGACGCTTTCCAGCAGCAGGGCGTACAGGACCGCCGCGATGAAAATGATGCCGAACCGCTTGTAATCCAGCGGAGCTTTTGCCGATGAGGCACTCTCCTTGCGGAACGTGTCATAGATCAGCTTGGCGCTGAGCAGGAGGAGGCATCCTCCCAGGAAAAGCGGAAAGATGTTGGCTCCGATGCTGCTGCCGTAAGCGCTGGAAGAGATGGTGCTGCTGCCTGCCATGAAGAAAATGCCGATGGCGCCGAACACGATGCCTGCATATCGGTCAAAGCTGTGGTTCACCGTGATTCCTCCTTTCTCCGGGCGGATAGCCGCGGTTCAAAAAACCTTATTTTTGCATGCCGAGAGCCGCCAGCATATCGTGCAGCTGCTTGTTCTGGTCTTCGAGGAACGTCTTGAAGTCATCCGAGTTCCGGTAGTCCGTCTGCCAGTTGTTCGCCTTCACTTCGGCCGCCCACTCCGGCGAATCCTTCATTTTGGCAAGCGTTTCATCCCAGAAGGCCTTCGCCCCCTCGCTCATTTCCTTCGGCCCGAATATGCCGCGCCAGATCAGGAATTCGGCATCGATGCCCTGCTCCTTCATCGTCGGCACATCCTTCAGATTGTCCAGCCGCTCCGGCGCCGCGACCGCCAGCACTTTGATCTTGCCGGACTTCACATACTGGTCGAGGGAAGAGGCGTCGGTGCCGAGCACGTCCGCATTGCCGCCCAGCAAGGCGGTGAGCGCTTCCCCTCCTCCGTCGTAGGAGACATATTTGATCGTTTTGGGGTCGATTCCATATTTGTAGGCCGGAAGGATCGAGACCAGATGATCCATCGAGCCTGGCGCCGAGCCGCCCGCCACCGTGAATGCGGAAGGATCCTTCTTGATGTCGTCCAGCAGGGTTTTCAGATCGTCGTATTTGGAATCGGCCGCGACGGCGATGGCCCCGTAGTCTTTGGTCAGCTGCGCCAGCGGCGTCGTATCCGCGTATCCATAAGGTGAATTGCCTTCCTTCTTCAAGTTGTTGATCAGAATCGGAGGCGAGTTGACGAACAGCTTGTAATCGTCCTTCTTGTCTTTCGTCGCATATTCAGCCATGAACACGGCTCCGCCGCCGCCGGGCTTGTTCTCGACCGTTATCGCTTTCGTGACGGCCTTGCTCTCGGTCAGCACCTTGGAAATGGCGCGGGCGGTCATGTCCCAGCCTCCGCCGGCTCCCGACGGGGCGACCAGCGTAAGCGACCTGGATGGATAACTGGCGGAGCTTCCGCTCCCTCCATCGCCGCAAGCTGCAAGCCCTAAGCTCAGGACGAGCAGCGGAGTCAGGACAGCCGCTGTCTTCAGCAGTCTTTTATTCATTTCAAAAACCCCTTTGCATGTAGTATAGTTTAGCTGATCGATCCCATTTTCCAATCATATAAAGCGCTTTCATAATACCATCCGCCTGCATGCCCAACCATGTTAAGGACATAAAACGAATTGAATTCGTTTCGGGCGTTTTGTTCATTTTGTTCACGCCGCTCTCTCTTCCGCGGGAATGCCGGCCTGAGCCAACGGAGGCTCCTTCATCATGCGCTTGCAAACCAAATTGATCCTTATCATCTGCTCTCTCCTGACCCTGCTCATTCTGGCGCTTGGGGGAACATTCTATTATGTCGTGACCCGCGTCGTGGAGCAGCAGATCGGCGTGCGGGCACTGACCGTCGCAGAGTCGCTCGCAGTCATGCCCGAAATACGGCAGGCGCTGCTGACACCCGATCCGAGCCGCGTCATCCAGCCGATCGCGGAAAGCGTCCGCCTGAAAACAAAAGCCGAATACGTCGTCATCGGCGACCGCAACGGAATCCGCCTCTCCCATCCTATCGCGGACCGGATCGGCAAGCCGATGGTCGGAGGCGACAACGGACCGGTTCTGGAGGGAAAAGCGATCATTTCCAAAGCGACCGGCTCCATGGGGCTGTCGCTCCGCGGCAAGGCCCCTATCCTCGATAAGGACGGACAAGTCACCGGAATCGTCAGCGTCGGATTCCTCGCCTCGGAGATCGACCGGATCGACGATCCCTACCAGCATAAGGTTTATGCCGTATGCGCCATCGTGCTTATGCTCGGGGCAGCCGGCGCCGTCTTCATCGCGCGCAGCGTGCGCCGCTCCATCCATGGACTGGAGCCCAAGGAAATCGCCGCGCTTTACATGGAGAAAAAGGCGATTCTGGAATCGATCCGGGAAGGCGTCATCGCCGTCAACCGGGAAGGCCGGATTACGATGGCCAACCGCATCGCCATGGATATTCTTCAGGTGCCCGAGAACGAGGATCTGACCGGCAGGGCGATAGAGGAGG
This sequence comes from Paenibacillus sp. D51F, assembly GCF_053345695.1. Taxonomy (NCBI): domain Bacteria; kingdom Bacillati; phylum Bacillota; class Bacilli; order Caryophanales; family Paenibacillaceae; genus Paenibacillus; species Paenibacillus sp. D51F. The sequence continues at coordinate 119,860 of NZ_JBKFAO010000008.1, forward strand.
TTCTTCCGAATACGGGCCTGCTTGAAGTCGTGCGCAGCGGAGAAATCCAGCTGGACCGGGAAATGCAGATGCGCGGCAAGGATGTCGTCGCCAACCGCGTGCCGCTGCTGGACGGCAAGGGAGAAGTAGCCGGAGCGGTATCCAGCTTCAGGGACAAGTCGGAGCTGTACCGCCTTGCCCAGGAGCTGTCGAGGGTCAAGCTGTTCGCGGACTCCCTGCGCGCTCAGACGCATGAATTCTCCAACCGGCTGTATGTCATCTCCGGACTTATCCAGCTGGGCTCGTACCAGGAAGCGGTAGAGATGATCCACAGCGAAGCCGGCATGCAGCAGAATCTGGTGCAGTTCATCATGCGCGAGATTCCGGATCCGATCATCGGCGGATTCCTGATCGGCAAGTTCAATCATGCGAGAGAGCTCAAGGTCAGCTTCACTCTCGATGCCGAGAGCAGCTTCAGGGATGTGCCCGAGCCGCTGGACCGCAGCCTGCTCGTGACGATCATCGGCAACCTTGTGGACAACGCGATGGAGGCCGTGCTGGCACGCAGCGGCCTTTCGCCGCAAGAGCGGCGAATCAGCCTGCTGCTGACGGATCTCGGCAAGGATCTCATCATCGAATGCGAGGATAATGGCGCAGGCGTGGCGGAAGGGCTTGGCGAGACGATCTTTCATAAAGGCATCTCGACCAAAGAAGGCGAGGATCGGGGGATCGGCCTCTATCTTGTGCATCAGGCCGTTGCGAGGCTCGGGGGCATGGTGACTTACAGCCGCAAGCCTACCGGAGGAACGATCTTTATCGCGGCGGTGCCGAAGCATCCGGACTAACGGGAGGATGAAGTCATGGAACAGCAAAATAAGCTCCACATGCCTATCGAAGTGCTGATCATCGAAGACGATCTTCGCATCGCCGAGATCAACAGGCGGTTTCTGGAGCAGATTCCCGGCTTCCGGGTATGCGGAATCGCCACCGATGAAGCCCAGGCCAAGATCCAGCTTGAAATTCTGGAGCCGCAGCTCGTGCTGCTCGATATTTACTTGCCGCCGGCAAGCGGCCTGGACCTACTGCGGCATATTCGGCAGCTGCACCGAAGTACCGATGTCGTCATGATAACGGCCGCCCGCGAGATCGGACCGGTGCAGGAGGCGATCCGCTGCGGAGCCTTCGACTATTTGATGAAGCCGGTCGTATTCGACAGGCTCAAGGAAACGATGGAAAGATACGCCCATTACCATCGCGAGCTCTCGCGCCTGCACGAAGCCGACAGCATCGGGCAGCATGACGTGGACCGCCTGCTCACCCGGGCGGGAGAGCTCCCTGGAACGGCCGACTTGTCGTCGCTGCCCAAGGGGATCGACAAGCTGACGCTCGACAAGGTGTCCCAAGCGATCGCCGGCGACAAGAATGGCATGTCGGCCGAAAAAGTCGCCAAGCTGATCGGATTCAGCCGCTCTACCAGCCGCAGGTATTTGGAGTATCTGGTCGGGCTAGGCACGATCGACGCGGACCTGGCCTACGGAGTCGGGCGGCCGGAACGGGTATACCGCTGCCGCAAGGGACGCTCGTAGACCGTTCGGCAGCCCCTCATCCGTCCGATAACGTCCTTCGGTACACGATGTTCATGAAAAATGTTCCCGCCTCATGCATGCGGGTTACTCATCATTTCGGAGTTTTATAAAGAAATAGAAGCCGCCTTCGCAGGCGGCTTCTATTTCTTGCAGGCGCTCCGTCAACCGATCCGCTATCCGATCAGCGGCGCGTCCGCTCCGAGCCTGCCCTCGATCTCGAAGCCTTCGCGGCGCCAGTACTCGATGCCGCCGATCATTTCCTTCACTTGGAATCCAAGCGCGGCGAGCTTGGCGGCGGCCTTCGTTCCGGCGTTGCAGGCCGGGCTCCAGCAGTAGGCGACGATCGGCGTCTGCGGGTCCAGTCCCTGTACCGATTCGGCGTTGATCAGCCTGTGGTGAAGGCTGACCGCTCCGGGAATATGGCTGTCTTCATACGCTTCCGGCGAGCGGGCATCCAGCAGCACGAACGAGCCGACTCCATGCATCAGATCGTAGTGCACGTCGGATGGATCCGTCTCTACCGCCAGCTTGGCGGCAAAATGGCGGCCGGCCTCAAGCGGCGCTGCGAAGGGGGTTTCTTCAACGAGAGATGATGAGATAGAACGGGTCATGATCCTTTGAGCCTCCTGTCGGTCCTCGGGGAACCTTTGCTGAGGCCAGCTTACCATGATCCTGGCCAGTGCCGTTATCGGCCGTTTTCGATTCCAAGCATCATTGATTTCGATGGATAGCTGTCTCTTCCCCGAAAGAACCGCTCATGACATCGACAAAGGCTTCGAACGCCTGCGTGACCTTTCTCCGCTTGGCGTACAGGAGCTGGATGCAGAAGCGGAACCCAGGATGATCCACCCTCGCGGCATGGAGCTTGCCGCTTGCGATCTCCTCCTCGACGGCGATTCTCGGCAGAAGCGCGATGCCCAGCCCGCAGCCGACGCCCTGCTTGATCGCCTGCAGGCTGCCGAATTCATACGAGAGCCTGCATGGCACCGCTTCCTTGCGGAGCGATTGCAGCAGCAAGGCTCGGTACGTGCAGCCTTCCTCGGTGAGGATGACGGATTCGCCCTCCAGATCCCGCAGGGACAGCGTGTTCCGAGTGCCGAAGCGATGCTCCGGAGAAGTCACGATGAGCAGATCCTGCTCCTGGACCAAGCGCACATGAAGCTCGGGATCGGCATAGGGCGGATCGAGAATGAAGCCGGCGTCCAGACTGCCCTCCTTGACCATTTTGATGATCTGCGGTTCATTGCCCGGCACGAGAGCCACATTCATATCCGGATGGCCTTGGCCAAAGATCTTCAGCCGCTTGGGCAAGTAATAAGAGGCGACCGTCTCGATCGTCCCGATCGCGAGCGTGCCTTTGCCGCCGGAAGCGACAGCATCCCTCGATTCCGCATGCAGGCTGAGAATCTGCCGGGCGTAGCCCAGCAGCGTTTCCCCGGATTCAGTCATAGCCATCTTCCTCCCCCGGCGCTCCAGCAGGACGGCTCCGTAAGCCTCCTCGAGCTTCTGGATCTGGGCCGTTACGCTCGACTGGGCATAACCGAGCCGTTCGGCGGCTTCCGTGTAGCTGCCTCTGTCCGCGACCTCGACAAACGTGCGAAGATACGTAAGCTCCATATTCGTCTCCTCCTTCCCTGCTTCCAGGATGCAGCCTTCAAGATACGCTCTGGAAATGACGTGCGTGCAAATCCTGATACAGCCCTTGGACGGAAGAGAGCTGGTCATGATTGCCCTGCTGTACGATCCGGCCTCCATCAACGACCAGTATCGTGTCCGCGGCCCGGATCGTGCTGAGCCGATGGGCGATCACGAAGCTCGTCCTTCCTTCCATGAGAACCCCCATCGCCTGCTGGATGCGCAGCTCGGCCAGCGTATCGACGCTGCTCGTCGCTTCGTCCAGGATGAGGATATCGGGATCGGCCAGCAGCGTGCGGGCGATGGAGAGCAGCTGCCGCTGCCCTTGGCTGAGGCTGCCGCCGTCAGCCGACAGCTCCGTGTCGTAGCCGTCCGGCATTCGGATGATGAAATCGTGGGCGGATGCAGCCTTGGCCGCGCGTTCAATCTCCACGTCCGAAGCGTCGAGCCGCCCGTACCGGATATTGTCGCGGATGGTCCCCTTGAACAGGACGCTGTCCTGCAGGACGATGCCGATGCGGGAACGAAGCGTTCTCTTGTCCATCTTCCCTATTTCTTCGCCGCCGATCGATATGACGCCTGAGGTCGGCTCGTAGAAGCGTGCCAGCAGCGACATGATCGTCGTCTTGCCGGCTCCGGTCGGTCCTACGAGAGCGGTCATGCTGCCCGGCTCCGAGCGGAAGCTGATCTCCTCGAGGATGGAAGCCTCCGGCGAATAGGCGAATCCGACCCGGTCGAAGGCCACCGCGGAATTCCGCAGGGAAAGGCCGGAGCCCGGCAATGGCTCGGACGGCTCCGGCCCGTCATGCTCCGACGGGACATCCATCGTCTCGAACACCCTCTCCGCCCCGGCGATTCCGGCCTGGATGAGATTGTACTGGTTGGCCAGCTCGTTGATCGGGGAGCTGAACTGCTTGGAATAGGCCAGGAAGCTGACGATGACGCCGGCCGATGCATGGCCGCCGGCGGCCAGCCAGCCTCCGGCAGCGGCGATGAGCAGGTAGTTCAGATGGCCGAGCACATTCATGGACGGTCCCATGAGGCCCGAGATGATTTGGGCTTTGACGCCCGCCGTTCTCAGCCTGCCGTTCATCTCGCCGAACTCCTGCTCCGCACGCTCTTCCTGATTGAACAGCGTGACGATCCGCCTTCCGGAGACGGTCTCCTCCGTGTAGCCGTTGATGGCCCCCAGCTCCAGCTGCTGCAGCCGGAACTGCTTCTTCGTAGCGGCGGCTATGCGCCTGGATGCGAGGAATATCAGAGGAACAGTCGATATGGCGACTATAGTCAGCAGCGGCTGCAGCCAGATCATGACCGCGAAGCTGCCGACGATCGAGAGCACGCTCGACAGCAGCTGCACCAGGCTTTGGTTCAGCGTATTGGATACGTTCTCGATGTCGTTGGTCGCCCGGCTCATGAGGTCGCCTTGCTTTTTGCCGATAAAATAGCGCAGGGGCAGATTCTGGATATGGCCGAACAGGTCGCCTCTCATCCTCCAGACCGTTCTCTGTGACACCGAGGCGAGCAGGCGCGCCTGAATCCAGGCGACAAACGCGGATGCCGCATAGACGGAGGCCAACAGCAGGCAGGCTCGCGCAAGGCCCGCCCTTTCCTTCGGAATAATGAAGCCGTCGATGGCTCGCCCGAGCAGATAAGGACCGGCAAGCGTCAAGGCGGAAGCGGCGATCGTGAAAACGGCAATGAAGAACAGGGAACGATGTTGTCCCTTCAGATAGGAACCGACCCTCTTGAGAGGGGATTGGGGCTTGGACATGACGTCACGCTCCTTGCTGGGAGTCGGCCAGCTGCCGGTACAGGACGCTGCTGGCGAGAAGCTCCTCATGGCTGCCGACTGCGGTCAATTTTCCATTTTCGAGAACCGCGATGCGGTCCATTCCCGCCAGCGCCGAGATGCGCTGCGAGATGACGATCAGGGTCGTATCGTCCCTTCGTTCCAGCTTCTCTCTCAGCCTGGCGTCCGTCGAGGCGTCCAGCGCGCTCGAGCTGTCATCCAGAATGAGAATATCCGGCTGCAGGAGCAGCGTACGGGCGATAGCCACCCGCTGCTTCTGTCCGCCGCTCAGGTTCACGCCGCGCTGGCCGAGCATCGCCTCGTAGCGTTCAGGAATCGCATCGATGAAAGCCTTGGCCTGCGCATCGCCGGCAGCCGCTTCGATGGCATCCGCCGCTGCGCCTGGACGGCCGTAGGCGATATTGTCGCGGATGGAGCCGCTGAACAGATGAGCTTGCTGCAGGACGATTCCAACCCGCTTCCGAAGCTCTCCGCGATCCCACTGCTTCAATGGAAGTCCATCCAGCAGCACTTCGCCCTCGGTGGGCTCCAGCAAGCCGGCCATCAGCCCTGCAAGCGTGGACTTGCCCGCTCCGTTGATGCCGGCAATGCCGATCCGTTCTCCTTCGCGGACGGACAGATCGATTCCTGCCAGCGCAGCCGGCTGCGGACGTCCATCCCTATCCGGATACCGATACCCGGCGCCCCGAAGCTCCAAACATGACGCTCCTCTTCCGAGACTCGCCGGCATCACGGTCTCCTGGGCGGATGCCGGCTTGTTCGTTTCCGCCTCCAGCACCTCCCGGATTCTCCGCGCGGATGCCTGAGCCCGGCCGATCGTCATAAGATGATTGCCGAGGTTCATCGTGGCGAACAGAAGCTGGCTGATATAGGTCAGAAATGCGGCCATCTCCCCGGGCTGCAGGCCGCCGCTGCGGGTCAGCGCCCCGCCGTACCAGAGCGCCGCGACCGTGCTGAAATTCAGCACGATGGCGAGCAGCGGACCGTTGAGCGCGGCAAGCCGTGCGGCCCGCAGGCTGGCGTCCAGGAAGCGGTTGTTGGCGGCGCCGAACCGCTCCTGCTCGTGAGCGGCGCGCACGAACGCCTTGACGACCCGGATGCCGGATAGATTCTCTTCCAGAATCGTGTTGACCCGATCCATCGCTCTCTGCACCGATCCGAACAACGGAACCGAGCGGCGGGTCGTGAATGCCAGGAGCAGCGCGAGCAGCGGAATCATGACGATCAGCACGAGGGACAGCCTCGGGCTGATGACGATGCACATGACGATGCTGCCGGCAACGATGAACACGCTGCGGGCAAGCATCCGGAGCGCCACGAGGATGACCTGCTGCAGCTGGGCGATGTCTCCGGTGAGCCGGGTCATCAGGCTGCCCGTTCCGAAGCGATCGACGGTGTCCAATCCAAGCCGCTGCACCTTGCCGTACAAGCTGGCGCGAAGGTCATGCCCGGCATTCTGCGAAGCGAGCGTAGAATAGACCGTGCACAGCACTCCGCCTGCCAGGCCGACAAGGGCTGCGCCGAGCATGTAAGGAGCTGTCCGCAGCACCTGCGACGGATCCGACTTCATGATGCCCTGGTCGACGATCGCGGCCATGAATCTCGGCTGCAGCAAATCCATCGCGACCTCGAGCAGCATGAACAGCGGCGCTGCGACGGCCGCCCACCGATAAGGCGAGAGCTTCGCTGACAGGAGCTTGATCATTTGCCGGGAGCCTCGGCCTCGCCCGGCTGAACGTCATCTTCCTCGCCTTGCTCCAGTCCATCCAGCCAGGCTTTCAGAGCTGCATATGCGTCTGCCAGAGGCGAAGTCTTTCCTTTCTCCGTCTCCTCCGGCGCGGCAGATGCCGCAGCCATCAATTCAATCCCGTATTGGACCATGCTGTTCCAATCCAGCATGCTGAGATCGGGTCCCTTTTCGCCGCCGTATTCCTCCGCAGCTGCGAGGGAGCGCCGGTAAATCTCCTTCATCCGCTGCGCGTGGGACTTTCTCCAATCCTGCCAGGAAGGCTTGCCTGCATCCGCATCTTCTCCCAGTCTGCGGCGGTGCTCGGTTAGATCCTTCAGCCCTTCCTCCGTGATCCGGTAGGAACGGCGGCTGTCCGTGGCGGCTTCGGAAGAAATCAGCCCTTTATGCTCAAGCTTCTGAAGCACGGGATAGACGGAGCCCGCGCTTGGGATATAGCTGCCGCCGCTCTCCTCCTCCATCGTCTTCATGAGTTGATAGCCATGCATCGGCTCCCGGCTCAGCAGCTGCAGCACGGCATACTTCAAGTGCCCCCGATGGAACATCCGGCCTCCGCCATCGCCTCCGCCTCCCCGTCCTCCTCGGCCGCGTCCGCCTCCAGGATGGCGGCCGGGGCCGTTTCCGCGGCTTGGATGATGGCCATGTCCATGCTTATGCCGGATATCCGCATCTCCGCCTGCCATCCCATGCCGCTGGGCGCTCCGGAACCTCTGTCCGTCCCGGCTTCGGTTCATATCTCTCATCGCCGTTTAGCCTCCATTACGATATATCGTCAACTATCTTATTTCGAGATTACGATATATCGCATTGAGCGTCAAATCATTCTTTTCGATACATCGCGCCAAGCAGCAGTCAATTCCAATCTTCTCGCAAAAAAACCGTCAAGCTCCCAGGCGGGGAGCCGACGGTCTTTTTTTGCGATTCTATTCCTCATACTCCACGTTATGATACACCTGCTGCACGTCCTCGAGATCCTCCAGCGTATCGATGATCTTCTCGAACGGAGCCTCCGCCTCTTCCGGCAACGTCACGTAGTTCTGGGCGAGCATCGTCAGCTCGGCAACGGTGAATTCAGAGATGCCGGCTGCCTTGAGCGCTTCCTGCACGGCATGGAACTGATCCGGCTCGGCGTAGACGAGAATGTTCTCGTCTTCCTCGACGATATCGCGCACGTCCACGTCGGCTTCGAGCATGATCTCCATGATTTCGTCCAGGGATTTGTCCGCCACCCCGATGACGGCAGTCGCGTCGAACATGTAGGCGACGGAGCCGTTGACGCCCATGTTGCCGCCGTTTTTGCTGAATGCCGCGCGCACGGCCGAAGCCGTCCGGTTGACGTTGTTCGTCAGCGCGTCGACGATGACCATGGAGCCGTTCGGGCCGAAGCCCTCATAGCGGAGCTCCTCGTACACTTCGTCCGAGCTTCCCTTCGCCTTGTCGATGGCGCGGTCGATGATCGCCTTCGGCACATTGTACGTTTTGGCGCGCTCCAGCACGACGCGCAGGGCGCGGTTCGACTCTGGATCCGGCTCTCCCTTGCGGGCGGCTACATAGATTTCAAGGCCGAATTTGGCATAGATCCGACTGGTATTGGCGTCTTTCGAGGCTTTTTTTTCCTTGATATTATTCCATTTGCGACCCATTGTACTCCCGCTTTCCTGTGGATTGTCCCAATCATTATAACCGATTCAGGCCGTCAATGGACAGATGCCCGCATAGAGATGATCTCTATCTCTCGAAGCCACGGGCAGAAACAGGGACTTCGCTATTCTTTTCCGTATATAATTTTCGATGGGATTGGTATAATGTGGACCGAACAGGAGGGATTCCCATATCGGAACGAGGACATCGCTATTATGATGACGAGGACTTTCTGAAGGCTTACCAGAACCGCAGAAGTCTAGTGGACAATGCCAACGATACGCTCGAAAAACCTGTCATGCTGGAGCTGATCGGCGACCCGGAAGGCTTGCGCATTCTGGATCTGGGCTGCGGCGAAGCCTGCTTCGGCGCGGAGCTGCTGGAGCGCAACTGCGCCTCCTATACCGGCGTCGAAGGCAGCATGGCGATGTCGGAGCTGGCCCGGAGGACGCTTGCCGGTACAGCCGGCACGGTCATCCACTGCTCGATGGAAGACTGGAGCTATCCGCAAGCAAGCTACGATCTTGTGCTGTCGAGGCTGGCCCTCCACTATGTGTACGATCTGGAACCCGTGCTGGCACGGATTGTCCAATCGCTGAAGCCCGACGGCCGGCTGGTTTTCTCCGTCGAGCACCCGGTCATCACCTCCACTCTTCAGCCTTCGGGTACCCGGACCGACTGGACCGTCGACCGGTATTTCGACGAAGGTCTCAGGGAGCAGCAATGGTTGGGCTCGGCGGTAAGGAAGATGCATCGCACTCTCGAGCATTACTTTTCCGCCCTTCAAGCTGCCGGCTTGCTGATCGGGAGCCTGCGCGAGTCGAATCCCGTCCGGGAACGGTTCCATTCCGCGGATACCTACGAGAGGCGCCGGAGAATCCCGCTCTTCTTGTTCTTCTCCGCTTCTCGGCCACCTTTCTAAGCCGGTTGCTCTCCGGCATCGCCAGCGGCCTTCACCTTGCCGTATGTAATCCTCATATTGGAAGCATAGATCAGATAGCTGTCCTTGTTCAATGCTTGGGATAGGCGAAGCTCGTTCTCATACTGCGTCTCGGCTTCCTCCAGGCTGGCTCCCCGGTTGACAAGCCCGGCGATCCAGGCTGCCCTATCGGCGTCGGGGGCATCCGCGTAGCGTCCAGGAACAATCGAAAGAGACGCTCCCGGCTATCCTCAGCCAATCCGGGATGAAGGACATTGACCTTGTCCGTAACCCTGCACCCGACGTCTCGCAGTCCGGCACGGCTGAAATAAGCCGGCAATTGAATGCCGATGTTGCCGTCCTTGCCGCTGCTCGCGGCGTCCCTTTCGTACAGCTTCTGGAGCAATCCATGCTGAACGACGCTTGATTGCGGATACCCGTCCAGATGGAAGTTGGCCGAGTTCGCGATCCAATGAGGTTCGAATGCGATGACCATGCCGTTGTCCACGACGCTGTCGATCATCTTGCCGAGAATCTTCTCTGTATTCGGCATATGCAGAAGAAAGGCATGGCAAAGGGCTATATCGTATTTCCGCTCCGGCTCATATTCTTGAATGTCTCCGTACAGGAATTCGGCCTCATAAGGCAGAGAAGCGAATATTCTCTTTCCTTCTTCCAGCAGCTTGGAACCGAGATCCAAGCCGGTATAGGTCGAGCCTTCCGGAAGGAGCGGCAGCAGCTTGAGTCCGAGGTATCCGAAGCCGCAGCCGAAAAACAAAGATCCAAGATATGTCTTCCAATTCATCCCTGCCGATGATATGCTGGGAAGAAATTTTTTTGGAAGGCGGATTGTCATGAAGATCAATGACCGCGATGCCTTGCTGCTGCCGGTGCCCGAAAGCTTTGAAAGCGATCGCCTGCTGATCCGCGCCGCTCAATGGGGGGACGGGCTCCCTCTAAATGAAGCTATTGTGGATAGCATCGATGACCTCCGTCAATGGATGCCTTGGGCAAAGGAAATTCCATCCGCAGACGACTCGGAGGCCTATGTCCGGAGGTCGAGATTGAACTATCTGGAGCGCAAGGATTTGGCCTATCTGCTCTTCCACAAGCAAACCGGCCAGCTCGTCGGCTGCAGCGGTCTCCACCGGCTCGATTGGCAGGCGCGCAGCTTCGAGATCGGTTACTGGCTGCGTACTTCCTGCACCGGGCAAGGCTATATGACCGAAGCTGTTCACGCGATCACGGAGTTTGCCGTCCGCGAGCTTCAGGCAAGCCGGATTGAAATCCGCTGCGATTCCCGGAACGGGCGGAGCGCTGCCGTCGCTTCGCGCTGCGGCTTCATGCTGGAGGGAATTCTTCGCCGTCAAATGCTCGATACGAGCGGAAGCCCAAGGGATACGATGGTTTATTCCAAAGTGAAAGGGATCGAATTCTAACACCGGCTCCGGCTGATGTTCAACAAAACCGCGCAGAACCTCATGGTCCTGCGCGGTTTATTTTCCGAGGGGATTCCTATGAGAATAGCTCCGGATATTTCATTCGGGTTCACCATCGAGCATGCGGGATCAGTCCGCCCAAATTCTCGTCATCTGGACACGATGCAGTCAATCGCATGTCCAGACAAAAATTCCGCAAGCCTATCCGCTTGCCGGAGCCCCTCCGGCGTCAATGAGGCTCCAGGCGCCTGCCCGTCGGCCTTGCAATGCCTGACGATAAAAATAGAGTTCATCCTCATCTCTCCTTGGATGCATCGGCTCAATCCGAGAGCGCCCGCTGAATGGTTTCTATTGCAGCTGCGGTAATTCTCGCATCCTTCTCGTCGACAGCCTGCTGCATGAGGAGCATCGGGATGTATACCGCGATCAATCGAGCCAGCTCTTTCGTTTCCTCATCGACTACGCCGTATTCAGCAAAGAATCGCTGCCTGGCCTGGGATGGCAAATAGCTGTAAGCGACGTTGAGATCGCAAGCCGGATGGCCGACATTCATATCGCCCCAATCCATGATTCCCGATACGAGGCCGTCCTCGTCGACCAGCATGTTCTTGAAGTGAAGATCTCCGTGCAAAAACACCCTTTTATCCGCTGCTTGATCCACGCCTCCAGCAAGCAAGTACTGGCGAAGAGCGCAATAAGCCTCTTCACCCATATGTCCTTCAAGACTGGGCAGCCACTCCAGCATCCTGAGTCTTCGGGTTTCCATGTCGAGCAGATTCCGATGATCAAGCGGCGCTCCGCATTCCATGGCGGTTCCAACCGGGAATGCATGCAGCTGCCGCAAAAATACAGCCAGAGACGTTGTCGACAGGATGCGCTGCTCATCGTTCAGCCCGATAGGATAGCGGCCATGCAAATAATTGTATCCTAGAAACGAAACGGGGAATTCGACACTCGCTTCACCCAAATACAGCGGCCTGGAATAAGGAATAGATAAATGAGCAGCAAGCTGAGGCAAAATCCTCCATTCTCGCTCAAGCAGGTCTATGGCGGCTTTTCTTCTCGGAAAGCGGAACACCGTATCCGATCCTATCCGGAAGACGATATTATCCCATCCATAACCGATTGTTACGATAGGTTCTCCGGATAAATCCGGAAATTGGCTGTCGATCAAACGTCGAGCCAGACTCTCCGTCACATCCCATTCGGCATCCCATTGATTGGCGCTGATCTTCGCTCTCTCCCTTCCATGATCCTTGCGAATGCCGGCTCCTTCAAGGAAGGTGCACGCGCCGATTAATTTTCCGGATAAGTCTCCTTCAAAAATGCAACCGATCGGGTGATCAATGCCTTTAAAACTTTCGTATCGATGTCTTCCACCTTATTGATATAGACGCATGCTTTTCCTGCCGTGTATTTCCCGAAATCCTGCAGCATGGCTTCCCGCTCGGCATCGCCCGTCGCGAAATACAGGCTGATCTTGGCTTTGCGAGGCGAGAATCCGACCCATGGCGCATCGCCTTCATGACCCGACTTATATTTATAATGGTAGCTGCCGAAGCCAATGATGCTCGGTCCCCACATTTTCGGCTGACAACCGGTCGCGTCTGCAAAGAGCTCCAGCAGCTTGAATGCATCTTCGCGTTTCTTGACCGAATCGATGTTTTCAATGAACTCCAGGACGCTGTCGTCGGTTTCTTTCGTTTTCTGTTCAGGCATGAGCAGAATCCTCCTTTGGGATCAAGCTTTCATAAGAAAAAACCGTTCAGCATTCATTCTGCTAAACGGCTCTGCTTTCCTGCTGAATAAGCAGTAGGACTCAGGCATTCCGCCAAGGAATCAGCTCTTCTTTTCCGGAGCAGTCCGAAACGGACTCAAGAAGGACTTGGGCATGTCAGCCTCAAAGCGCATCAGGCTCTCCGTCACCGGATGAATGAAAGCAAGCACGCTGGCATGCAAGCCGAGCCTGCCGATGGCCTTCGATTTGGATCCGTATTTCTTGTCGCCCACGACGGGATGCCCCAGTTCTTCCATATGAGCGCGGATCTGGTTTTTGCGTCCGGTCTCCAGGTTGACCTCCAGCAGCGAGAAGCCGGCGCTGGACTGGATCGTTTTGTAATGGGTCACAGCATGCTGCCCGCCGTTGGGATGCGGGCTGGAATACATTTTCAGGGTACTGCTTTCCTTCAGCCAGGAAGAGATCGTCCCTTCCGCCTTGGATACTCTGCCTTCTACCAACGCGATGTACGTTCTTTCCTTCACCGCATCCTGCCAGTTGTTCTGGAGCTTCTGCTGGACATCCTCGCTTTTGGCGAACATCATTACGCCGGAAGTATCCCGATCAAGGCGATGCACGACGAAGATTCGGCCGGCCGGATCCTTGGCGCGGACATGGGCCATAAGCTGGCGGTAAGCGGTCATTTCCGCTTCCTTCGGCGATGCGATGGACAGCAGTCCCGCGTCTTTGCGGATGACGATGACATGATCGTCTTCGTGGAGAATCGACAGCCCTGCTAGGGGCGGGGCCTCCACCGTTTTTTCGGTTTGGACGGTCACGGTTTGACCGGGGGCCAGAGGCAGGTTGTATACGGTCGAAGGGCGGCCATCCACGGAAACTTGTCCGCGCGCGAGCATGGATTTCACCGAGTTGCGGCCGGCACCGGACAGCTTGATCAATAAAAAAGCGAGCAATTCCGCCGGCTCTTGGACGGCATACTGCCTGGATGCCGGCGGCTTGGCTTTTGGGGCGTTGGATTTCTTTCTGTTCATCTCTAGGTAAACCTCCGGTATGGGCCTATATAGGAATAAAGTCGATTATGTTCACAATCAGCCCTACAACTATACCATACAGGCAGTCTTGTTAAAAACAGCCTTCACAAGTCTGCAAGCCATCCTGCGCACCCACCTTTTAAGGAGAGATGCGCCCGTCGGCAAGCTGCCGATGACAAGCTGGGAGGTCTGGAGCTACATGAACGAACCGGGGAACATCGGGATGATTCCGGAGATCGGCATCGACCACAAGCTGTGGAAGGAGGATCGAAGCCGCAAATCGATGTTCATGATCAATGGAGCTTATTTCTTCAAAGACGATGCCATGACGGCCCGAATGAGCATGGATGATCTCAAGGGCATCCGCTGGCGGAATGCCAAGCTGGACTTGACTCCGGTCAAGATCCCTTATCGAGGCAAAGCGACCGGCGTCCTCATGCTCTCCCACTCTAAATTCGTCATGAAAATCGCCGAGGTCGGCGGGGAGCCTCTCAAAGTCCCCTCGCAGTAGCAAAAAAACACCCTCCAAAGGGTGTTTTTTTGCTATCCAGATCATCGTCCCGGGTTCATGCGGACGGAGGCTTGTCTTCGGCTCCATGATTATCCCCTGCGTATCGTCCATGGCTTGGTACGGCGATCTCATCGAATCTGTCCGCAAGCCTCGATAAGCCTTTCCTGAGCGCTTCCCCTCCCATTGGGACTCCATGGCCGGTTAGTGCGAGGGCCGGGTCCAGCTCGCGCAGGCGGCGCACCGAGACTTTGGAGGCATGCCAGTCCGGCGTGAAATAGACAGGAGGTCCATGCACCTCTTGTTCCTGCGTCAGGACCGCCCAGGCAGACTCCTGCTTGACGGTGATGAAAGCATCGCCCGCGATGACGGTCCGATCCCGATCCCGGAACAAGGAAATGTGGCCGGGTGTATGGCCCGGAGTATGAATCCACCGCCATTCCGGCAAATGCGGGACATGTCCATCGGAAGGAAGCGGCTGGACGCGACCGCCAAGTCCGAGTCCATGACGAGGATATAGAGGCGAGACGGCCGTCATGAGCCCGCCTCCCGCCGCCGTATCCGGCTCGGGATAATCCTCCGTGCCTTGAACGTAGGGGAGCTCCAGCTCATGGGCGTAGACGGGAACATCCCATCCCTCCAATAGCTTTTCCAGCGAGCCAACATGGTCGAAATGACCATGAGTCAGTACGATCGCCTTCGGGGGAGCCGAGCCGAACCTCTCCTCGGCCGCATCCTGAATCGACCGGGAAAATCCCGCGATTCCGCAATCGACGAGCACCCAATCTCCAGAACCAGGCTTGCCGATCATGACAACATTCGCAATCATCGTTCTCTTCAGATCCAAGTCTTCCGGCAGCGCGGTCATATGCACAGCTCCTTTTACCTCAGCATGCCCCCTAGCCGCCCGCTGCATTCTCTTTCACTCCGCCTTGACGACGGCATGGCCGCCGAATTCGTTGCGCAGCGCCGCGACCACCTTGCCGGTGAACGTATCGGATTCAAGCGAACGATACCGCATCATGAGCGACATGGCGATGACCGGAATCGCCGCCTGGAGATCGAGAGCCGTCTCGACCGTCCACTTCCCTTCTCCGGAGGAATTCATGACGCCTCGCAGCTCCTCGAGGTCCGCATCCTTGGCGAAAGCCCGTTCGGACAGCTCCATCAGCCATGAGCGGATGACCGAGCCGTTGTTCCACACCCGCGCCACTTTCTCGTAATCGAAGTCGAAGCCGCTCTTCTCCAGCACCTCGAAGCCTTCGCCGATCGAAGCCATCATGCCGTATTCAATTCCGTTATGGACCATCTTGAGAAAATGCCCGCTGCCTGACTTGCCGGCATACAGATAGCCGTCCGGAACCGCCGTGTCCCTGAAGATCGGCTCCACCACCTCCCATGCTTCCGGATCGCCGCCGACCATGTAGCACGCGCCGCTCCGGGCACCCTCCATGCCGCCGGAAGTACCCGCATCCACATAGTGGATTCCGGCTTCCTTCATCCGCTCGTATCTGCGGATCGTCTCCTTGTAATGCGAATTCCCGGCTTCGATGACGATGTCTCCCCGTGACAACAGGCTCCCGAGCTCCTCCAGCACGCCGTCGACGACTTGATGCGGAACGAGGATGAGCGCGATCCTCGGCAGCGGCAGCGAGTCTGCCAGCTCCTTCAAGGTGGAGGCTCCTTTCGCTCCTTCCTTCCGGAGCTCCTCCACGGCCTTCGGATTCACGTCGAATGCCGTTACCTGATACCTGTGATCCATCAAATTCATTCCCAAATTCATGCCCATCTTGCCAAGACCGATCAAGCCGATATGCATCTTCCGCTTCCTCCTCTATCCTTGTCTTCCTTTCCTTACCCGGAGAGAAGGAATGGGAAGCTTAGTCTTCCCGGAACGAATTGATGCATGCAAAAAAAGGAGATTCCGCCATCATGGCGGGATCTCCTTCTCCTATCCTTCCAGCAGCGCCTGGCCGATGTACTGCCCCTCCCGGATTCCTCCGGGACAGGCATACATCGCGCTTGCGATATGCTGGGTATATTCGTTGAGCTTGTCCCTGCTCTGCATCATACGCAGCATGGGGATGAACTGTTTCGACGGATTGCGCTGATAGCTGAGGAACAGCAGCCCCGCGTCAAGCTGGCCGGTTCTGGAATCGATCGCTCCCGTATAAGAGTATGCGCGCCGATGAATGCTCTGTCCGGAATCCTTCGCGAGCCGGACATGGGAATCGGCAGGCAGCTCGGCTTTTACGACCGGGTCGAATTCGGCTTTCGTCCCGTACGCGGCTCCGCTGTCCTTGGATCGGCCGAACGTATCCTCCTGGGCTTGAAGCGATGAACGGTCCCATACCTCCAGCAGCATGCGGATTTTCCTGTAGGCGAGATACGATCCGCCCTTCATCCAATCCGGCTCATCCGTTCCCGCCCACAGAACCTCGCCATAACCCTGCGGAGTCTGATGCAGGATGTTGGCGGTGCCGTCCTTGAAGCCGAACAGGTTGCGCGGCGTCTTGCCTTCCGGCGCGCTGATGAAGCCCTCTTCCGTCCAGTTGACCACGGCGGAGCCGGTCGCGAGCCGGATCAGGTTGCGAAGCGCGTGGAACGCGACCTGCTGGTCGTTCGCGCAGATCTGGACGACGATGTCCCCGCCCTTGAAGCCTTCCTCGATATGGTCCTTGGGCATCCGGGGGATCTCCTCCAGATACAGCGGTTTGCGCGAGGCGATGCCGAAACGGTCCGAGCCTTTGTCGAGGAAAAAGGAAGTGCCGAATCCGTATGTGATCGTCAAGCCGGCAGCTCCAAGATCCATCGCTTCGCCGGTGTCTGCCGGCGGGAGCAGCCCGTTGCCGCTGCTCTGCCTGTATCCGCCCGAAGCGCTGAGGTCGCTGAAGCGCGTCCACTCCTTGAGCATGGCGATCAGCTCGGCTCGGCCGATATCGAGGATGCGGAAGCTTGCCAGATACATATAGGTCTGCTGTGGCGTTGCGATTCCTGCCTGGTTCGGCCCGTAAAAAGGCGTCTCCCGAGACGTTTCCGCCGAAGCCTTCTTCTGGCCGAGAGCGGACAGCACGGCTCCCGCCCCTCCTCCACCGAGAGCGAGCGCCGCGCCGGCAACTGCAGACAGCTTCAGAAAGTCTCTTCGCGATACTTTCGACGGGTTCTCGTCCATTGTGTTCACTTTCCTTTCGCTGCGGTTCGGATTACAAAATAGCCGCGGTCTGGGTCATCAGCTCCGACAGCTGGCTCAGCTTGTCGCTGATTTCCCGGATCTGGTCGGTCGTCAGTTTGTCATAGGCGACATAATCGCCGCTCTTGCGGTACGTGAGCAGCATCGCTTCCATGTCCTGGAACTGCTTGTCGAGCTTGTCCGCAAGCTCCGTATTGTGCTCGTTGAGGGCAGGGATGATCGCCAGATAGACCGTCTTGGAGCCGTCGACGTTGGCGGCGAGGTCGACGAGATCGCTTTTGGAATAAATCTCTTCTTCCCCGGTAATCTTGGATGTCGCCGCCTCGTTGATCAGCTCGATCGCTCCGGCAACCATCGTCTTGGCATCAAGCTTGATATCCTGCACCTTCGCAGCCAGCTCCTCGGTGTCCTTCACCAGCTGATCGGCATAGACATCCATGCCGGCCAGCGATTTGTCCGCCCACAGAGCTTTCTCGATCCGGTGGTAGCCCGTCCATTCGCTTTCATTCTCGACGTCTGCCAAGCGGGCGTCGATCCGGGGATCCAGATCGCCGAAGCTTTCCGCCACAGGCTCGATCGTTTCAAAATAAACGCGCGCTTTCGTATACTCCGCCTTGGCCGCTTCCATATCGCCGGATTTGACGGCGTTCGCGAACACCTTGGTGGAATCCGCCAGCGCGTTTGCCTGCTCCTTGACGAAAGCCTCGTAATTGACGACAGCCTTGTCCAGCAGCTCGGAAGAGCTGCTGCTCGACGGCTTGGCCTGCTGCAGCGCATCAAGAGCCTGCATCAGCTTTTGAGCGGTTGCCGCGAGAGCATCGTAATCCACTTTGTCGTAAGCCGATGCCGAGAAGATCGGAATTTCATGCTTTTCAACTTCCGTGTACTCAAGCGGGAAAGCCGTTCTGACCGTATTTTCATAGGACAGCCAGATGTCGTTGATGGCTTTGCCCTGCTTCTTGACTTCGTCCAGGTCCTTCTTGGACAGAGCATCCTGAAGCTTGCTCGTCTGCTCCTTCATTTTGGATGTGCCGTCCAGCACAGCCTGGTTGTCGCCTGCTGCAGCCGACGAATTGGAGGCTCCGGAATCGGCCGCGGATCCACCTGTTCCTGTATTTGCCGAAGAACAGGCGGAGAGCAGCAGAATGCCGCCAAGAGACAATGCCGTCAGAGCTTGAGCGCGTTTCTTCATAGAATTCAGATCTCCTATCGATGATCAATCGTTTTTATTAGGTCGCGGTTTTCGTCCGGCCTGCACGGCCTCCGAGCCGCTTGAACCACCCAGGCGCGGAGCCTGCCAGGGCGAGCAGCACGAAGACAAGCTGTGGAAGCGTGCTGTACCAGGAAGGAAAAAGGCTGATCGAAGCCCACTGAGGCAAGTAATCCTTCACGTCGGAAGGGATAACCCCTGCCATTTGCAGGCTGTGGATGCCGGATCCAAGAAATTTGAAGCAGAGGTAGAAGACAACGAGGCTGGACGCCAGAAACAGCGGCCGCACCGGAAGCTTCTGTCCTGCCTTCAGAATGGCGAATGCAAGGACGAACAGCAGTCCGAACCCTGCCCCGATGCCGGCGGCGAGCGTCCCCGGACTCATCTTGCCTGCCAGTCCGATCAGGAAGATGACCGTCTCCAGTCCTTCACGCAGGATGGCGAAGAAGGCGAGAAGGCCAAAGCTGACCATGCGGCCGCTCGAGGCGGCTTTGTCGCTCTGGCGGTTCAGGAACTTGTTCCAGCGGCCGATATCCGCGTTGCGGTGGAGCCAGTAGCTCACATAGAGCAGGAGCAGGCTGGAAAGGATGCCGGTCCATCCGTTGATCAGCGAGTTGCTCCCTCCGAATGCCTCCGAAGAGAACAGGATCGCGATGGCAAAACCGGCCGCGAGGCAGACAAGCATGCCCAGCGTCGATCCTCCGATTACCCACCGCTTCGCCGCTGCCGAATTGGATCGGCCAGCGGTCACGAGCAGCGCGCCGACGACAAGAACCGCCTCGAGACCTTCTCTCAGAGGGATCAAAGCGGCGTCCCACCAGTTGTATCCAGCCTCCGCAAGAGGCGCAAGACTGTCGGCCATTCTCTTCAAGACCCCGGATGCCTGCGATCGTTGGCCTTCGTTAGCCAGATAGGCATCCGCAAGGACGAGATCGCGTTCCGTGTCGTTGTATGCTTTCTGCGAGCGGCTGACGACATCGCCCTCCACGGCCAGCCACTGGCTCTGGAGCTGCTTGACCAGGCTCGACGCTGCCGGCCAATCCTGATGGTCGGCTTTGTTCCGGGCTTCGACCAGCTTGGAGATGTAGACGGCCAGCGTCATCTTCGTCTTGCCGTCATTTCCGGCGTAAGCGCCGTCTTCGTAGTTATGAAGGGAAAATCTCAGCGCGCCGGAAGTATCGAGAGCTCCGGACATATCCTTGGTCAATAAGGACAGGGATAGATCGGCGATCTGCTTATCGATCTCAAGGGCGAGGTCAAGCGACTCTCCCTTGACCTCCGCTTTATGAAGAGTCCACCATTTCTTGACGGCTTTGAATGTTTCTGCGGCTGCCTGGCTGTCCTTCGCTTCAAGGCTCGCATAAACTTGATCCGCTTGTCCCGATATGGCGGGCACATTCCCTTTTGCATTGCTGTCGCCGGCTCCGCTCGCCCATGCTGTCCGGCCCGCCATCAGCATGGCTGCCAGCATCCCGAGCAGCATCAGCCTGACGATGCGCATACTTGCCGCTGCTTCCAAATTCAAGTCCATCGGCCTCCGAATTGCAAATCATATTGATAATCATTATCAGTTGATCAGTAAATAATAAAGGAATTCTTGTTTGAGTGTCAATGTATTTTTCTTGACGGTTTCACTTGGTTTTACAAATTCAAATCTATGGTTTACATAATTATTCTTACTATGATGTCAAGTATAAATAGAGCCTGCATCGATTGCAGGCCCTTCTCGCTTCTACCTCTTATCTTTTTTGAAAAACCATCAGCACGGAACGAGCTGTGAACTCTGTTTTTTCCTCATATTTCTCTTCTTCAACGGCAACATCGTCCCGTTCTTCCCGGAGCAGATTCCAATCGGCGTATGCGTCACGCAGCAAGCGGTCCGCTTCCTCTTCCGGAAGATTGAGCTCGATCTTCTCGTCAAGCTTCTCCCCTGTTGCCGCCACTCTCTCGGAAATTCCGGTATTCATGGCCAAGCAGTGGATGCCGCCGTTCCGGGTTGCTTGCTGCAGTTTCCCGATAACGGCTCTAAGGGCATCCTCCGAGGAAACATGCTCCAGACAGCCGCAAGCGACGACATAATCATAGGTATCCGGTTCGTAATCCGCTTTTTCGGCATCACACCGTACCGCCTCTACTTGCTTCTCGACTCCATACTTCCGAGCATTTTCCACCAGCTTGCTTACCGCTTCCTGCAGCAGATCCGTTCCGGTCAACCGGCCTTTTCCGGCCTCTTGCAGCCTCTTGGCGATCGGAATGGCATTGCGGCCTGATCCGCAGCCAAGGTCCAGCACAGCTGGATTCGGATTGCCGGCGATGACGAGCTCCAGGTATTCCATGACAGCCGGGATCGGTTCCGACAGCCAGCTGCCCGGCTCCAGAATCTCCTCGGTCTCATACAGATGGGCATGATAAGTTTTCTCCGATTCCCTCGCTTCTTCAAAATCATTCTTGGGCATGGGGATCCTCCCTTGCATTCAAAGTGTATGATCCCTTCATACCCTGCTTCAGGCCTGTTGAAAATGGCACTCTCTCAAGCTTCGGCCTCCTCTGCCGGCTTGAAGCGGTCCTTGGAGAAGAGATACCAGAAAATGACGGCGATGAGCGTATAGATGACTGCCGTCACCGAAAAAGCCCACGCATACCCTTGGTAAGGCCCGTATTTGGCGACTAGGCCCGTACTGATCGGCGCTGCGATGAACCACCCTAGATTGAACATCGCTTCGCCTGAGCTCGCTGCCAGTCCCCGGAGCGAGCGATGCACATACTTCATCTTGATCGTATTGTAGAACGGATTCGCGGCATTCATCAGCGCCTGACGGAACAAGTACCCTGCGCCGGCAAGCCAGAATTGATGCGTATAAGCGGTCAGGACTAGAAACGGGATGGAGCTGAGCTGAAGCCATACGACCGCCTTGACCTCCCCCATCCGCCGGGCGATGGCCGGACCGAGCAGATAGGCGACAGCCGTCGCGCCTTGGCCAAGCGCAACGACGAGGCCGATGACCGACTTGGACGCCTCGAAGCGATCCTCGAAATAAACGTTGAGATAAGGAACGACCATTCCTCCCGCCATCGAAGATAGCAGGCTGAGCAGCGTGAAGGCGCCGATGGCGTAGAGCGAGGAGCGATGCTCCTTCATCACGGCTTTGAGCCGAACTCCCTTCACGGGGCTCGGCGACTGTGGAGCTCCTTCCTTCGAAATGGATGCCCCTGCCTCTTCCTTTCCGAACAGGAGGACGGGAATCAGCCCCGCCCCGGTTATGGCGGTGCCGATCAGCAGCGTTAGCCGCAGGCTGAGCACTTCGCCCAGACCCGCATGCTGCAGCAGGTCGGTGATGAAGCCGCCGGCCAAATTCCCCACCACGTTGGCTGCCATTACGAGCGCCATGTTGAAGCTGAACAGATGGATCCTTTGGCGGGCGGTCGAGTTGTTCGCCATGAACGGCAGTATCGTCGCCGATACGATCGCCTGTGCGATGCCCCCTGCGAACGCGGATCCGGTCAAGCCGCCCGCTCCCGGAAGCCAGGCGCGGAGGACGAGCGCCGCGACGACTGCGGCAGCCCCGATGCTGATCATCCGCTTCGGTCCGAAGCGGTCATTGGCCAAGCCGGCGGGAATCAGGATGAGCGCGGAGGCGAGCGCGGTCATGCCGACGATCTGGCCGACCATCGTCGGCTCGTAGCCAAGCGCTTTCACATATAAGTTGTAGACGAGGCTGTACATGCCGAGCCCCACGTTCCAGAGCAGGTTGAACACAAAAAACAACCGGATATTCCGGCTGTAGCTCTGGATTTGCATCTGCCATTCTCTCATGAAGTTGGACATGTTACCCATACTACCTCATGCGGCAGATTCCGACAATACTTCCAACAAGTCTATCCGGGTGCACAAAAAAAGAGCTTGTTCGACAACCGAACAAGCTCTGGGAAGCCAGGATCAGACAATCTCCGCTCCCAAGCAGGTGCGGAAATGCCGCAATGCCCATTCATGTCCGGCCTGGTCGAAGCTCGCGACCGCATGCTCATGGATGAAGAGGGAGTAATGGAGATTATAGGCGTCCACAGCCGTGTGCAGGATGCAAATATCCGTGCAGTCGCCGACCAGATGCAGGTCGGTGATTCCTCTCTCCCGCAGCCGCAGATCCAAGTCGGTTCCGGCAAAAGCCGAATAACGGGTCTTGTCCATGTAAATGACGTTGGGCATCTCCTTGATGCTCTCGTACGTTTCGGCCAGCGAGCCGTACAGCTCTCTTCCCCTCGTCCCTCTCTGATTGTGAGGAGGGAACAGCTTCGTTTCGGGATGCCACGGATTTCCTGCCTCATGGACGTCGACCGCGAAAACGACCAAGTCTCCGGCTTCCGCGAATTCCCGGGTAAGCCGGACGACCTCCTCCTCGATGGCCTGTCCTGGCTTGCCGCATGTCAACGCGCCGTTATCCGCTATGAAATCATACGTGTAATCGATATTGATCAGTGCTCTCATGCCGTTCATCCTCTCTTCCGGATCTTCTTGCCGGCTATCGCCGGCCGCTCTCCCGTTTCGTTGACGGATTGATCCTGATCCGCTACGATTCGTGATGAAGGAGGCGTATACGAAATGAATGCATTCATAGGTTTGGGAGCCGCCGTCATGTTCATCGGGGTCGCCCTCGGCGCTTTCGGCGCCCATGCGCTCAAGCGCAGGCTGAGCGAAGACAAGCTGGCCGCATACCAGACAGGAGTTCTGTACCAGCTTGTCCATGGAATCGGCCTTCTCGGCATCGGGCTTGCCGGATTCTTTTCCGACTCCGCCCTGCTGGCCGCCGCCGGCTGGCTGCTCGCGGCAGGCATCCTGTTGTTCTCGGGAAGCCTTTATGCCTTGAGCCTGTCCGGAATCCGCAAGCTGGGAATCATCACGCCGATCGGCGGCCTTGCTTTTCTGGCTGGCTGGGCGCTGATGGCCGCCGCTTTTTGGCTGTAGTCCGCTACTTATGCAGGGATGCTGATTTCCGCCCCGGCGGAAATCAGGCCATCGGCACAAGACGCCTCCTTAAGATTGGACAAGACCGGGCATCGGCGACAGCTCCAGCGGCAAGGTCCGTTGGGAAAGCACCAGATCGCCTGCCGAATCCAATCCATATACCGACATCGCCATTTCCGAGAGATCGTCCACATTGTTCAGCTGCATCTCGTAGACCGTCAATCCGGAAACGCCGAACGAACAGGTAACCGCCGAGTTCGAAGGCACCATGAACCCTGCCACAATAGATAGTCGACAAGGCAACGAAGAGCAACTGCCTGCCCGGCTGGCGCCTTACAGACGGTCCAGCTGCCTGCGTTCCGCGCTTGGCTTGCATTCCCGGCACAAGCCGACCACGCGGCCGTTCTCGTCGGAATAAAAGCTCAGCCGCGCAGCCGGCTTGCGGCATGAGGAGCATAACTGAGATCCCGGCTTCGCGGCTGCGCTGTCGCTTCTGCCTTTCCGGGACCGGTATGCGTTCATCTTGACGATCTTGCTCTTGCCTTGCCGGCCGGCAGCCCGGTAACGGCGCCAAGCCCATGCTGCGGCTGCCGCAATCGCCGCCACGGCTATCCAATATCCGGTCATAGCCTTCTCCTCCCAAGCAAGTGGATAATTTCAACCTGTCAGAAACATCAAGGTTCTATCTCCATTTTTTCAAATGTCTCCCAAAAGCATACATGACGAGCAAATGAACTTGCGCTTGAGAGTACTTATACAGCAACCAAGGCAGCGACGGGATGAAATCGTGGATGGCCGCGAGGCATTCCCTTGATCCTGGCAGCAGCAGGAAATCAAGCCTCCCTCGGCTCCCTTTCCCCGTGTGGGCCAGCAGCCCTCCGCTGATCTCGAAGGTGAAGCAACGGGAAGCGCCCGCTGTTCTGCGCTCAGTCAGCTGCAGGAGAGGCTGCGGAATCCCTGCCGCATACATTCGGCATTCCCCTGGTATATTCCTGTCGATCCGCAGCAGCGGGCGGCCGACGCGGGACAGCCAGTCCAGATAATAGAAGGCCGCCTGCTCCGCGTCCATGCCCCCAGGCAGGCTGAACCTTTGGACGGATCGGACATCCGGCCTCCTGTCCGTCTCTTTCCTGAATTCCGCTCGCCCGGCAGCCTCGCGGACGGTCTCGCCTGTCCCGATCCACACCGTATCCGCGCCATAGCCCAAGGCTGCGCAAATGGCCGTCGCTGCATGAAGCGGCTCTGCGCCGCCCGCTGCGATGACGGTCAGCGGCACTCCGTGAGCAGCGAGAATGCCCTCCACTTCCCGCTGCCCTTGGAAGCTACTGGCTCTCCCCCGCTTCGACGGGCCAGGCGGGATGTTCCCGTCCAGGCAGATGATCCGCTCTACGCCGTTCGCCGCGGCGGCATATGCGAAATGCTCCGCCAGCAGGGCATCCAGGTCCCGCGATGTCCCTTGGGTCAGCCTTGCAGAAGGCTTCCCTGCATGGATGAGGTATACGGCAATATCGACATCAGCCAGAGCCTGCACGGCTTCTTCCTGCGAAAAGAAATCGCATGTCCGCCACGTCAGTCCTTCATCATGATCTCTGGCCGCAGGATGCCTGCCGATGCCGACGAGAACGGTCTCGGGCGGCAGCATGGCGGCAAGCCTGCTCCCTACCGATCCGCCAGCGCCGGCGATCGCGATGACCGGGCGGCGGCTTCCCTCTCCTGCTTTGCCGGCAGCGATAAGCCAATCCGGCCTGATGGCCTTCTTCAAAGCCCCGCCCCCTTTCATTCCTATACAAATTCATACCCTGTGGACGCGATGGTCAAAAGAAGAATGACTTGAAAGCATTCTATTGCGCACAGTAGGCACCTTGTGAGAATATAGCGGTATCCAAATTCTACAAGGAGCGATGAACCGATGCGCAAAAATCTGGAAAGATTCAAGCAAGCGCTGCAGAACGAGAACAAGCTCGCCGGGCATGAAGGCGTCCTGATCGCTTTCGACCATCTTCTCGACCTCCTTGAAGAACATGAGCAGTATCACCGCGTCGAGATCGGAGCCCGCAGCATCAACAGCGAGAAATCCAACGGCGAGGTCGAAGCCGCTATTCGGCAAGAGACCGAGTTTTTCCGCAATGCCGTTCATACGGTCATCGACCGGACTGTCGCCGACTTGGTCCACAAGGGCCAGAAAGACTGGAAGAAATTTTACGACCGGGTCGATTGACGGCCTGAACTTGCCTGCCCCAAGCCGGGGCAGGCTTTTTTTTTCATTGTCTGTTGGGAAGGCCGTCCGCCCTTACTCCTTGTCCACTCTATGAATAGAGTGAACCATAACCGAGAGGGGTGACAGATTATGGCCAAAACAACTATCATGGTCACCCAGTCCGTATCGGCCGATGCGATGATCCGCTATGTGGCGGGCGTGAACCTTTAGCTCAGCGGAGAAATCGCAAGGCAGTTCTTGGCCGTGCCGCCTGCTACGGCTTGCGCGGAGACATCGCTCTGTGCCAATCGATCCATGAGACGAACTGGTTCCGCTTCGGCGGAGATGTCCAGCCTTCGCAGAACAACTTCCCGGAATAGGCGGTACGGGAGGCGGCAATCCGGGCGCGGAAGCTCTCGTCCTTCAACGGCTGCACAGCCAGTTGCAGGCCTGATGCTGCAAGCGCCGCGACAGCGGCGCCTACATAATGATGCCGTCCTCGCATAGCGGTTCATACTGCCTTCAGAGCTGCCTGGATTCCATGAATCGCTTGATATAGTCCAGGAAACGGCGGGCTGCCGGAGACAGCAGCTTGAACGAGGAAGCGGCGATCGCCAGCGTCCGGTAGCGCCCGTCCTCCAGCTCGACCATCGCGGCGTGATGATCTCTGCCCTGCAGCACGAGCTCCGGAAGGATGCTGATGCCGAGGCCGTGCTCGACCATGGCGATGATGGCATAATCATCCGCCGTCTCGTACTTGATGCGGGGCCTCTGGATGACCTCCTCGAGAATGCGCCGGACGTCATAGTCGGAGCCTTCCTTGGGGATGATGAAGTCCTCGCCTTGAAGCTGCTGGAGAGACAGGAACGGCTGGCCGGCGAGCGGATGGTCGGCCGGCAGCACGCAGAGCATGCGATCCTTCTTCAACGCCAGCGTGTCGAGGCCCTCCCGGGCCGGAAGGCTCAAGAAGCCCATATCCATGCTGCCGTCGGTGATCCCTTCCTCGATATCCCGGTAATCCCCCTCGATCAGCTTGATCTCGATTCCGGGATAGTCTCGGTCGAACTCCTTGATCATTTGCGGCAGCCAGTGGACCGACACGCTCGTGAACGTGCCGAGCCGCACCGTGCCTGCCTGCAGCCCTTTGATCGCCGCGATTTCCTGCTGAAGCTGCTCTTGCCAGGACAGCATCTCGCGCATCGGCTTCAGCACCCTCTCCCCGTTGACGGTGAGCTGGATGCCGGAACGGCTGCGGGTGAGCAGCTGGATGCCGAATTCCTTCTCCAGGCTGCCGATCGCATGGCTCACTCCCGATTGGGTCAAGCCCAGCGTTTCCGCTGCTTTTGTCAAGCTTCCGAGCTCGACGACAACGCTGAATATTTCGTATTTGACCAGACTCATGAACGGCTGCTCCATTCCTTCACAATCATGAATTTCCATCATGCAAAACATGAATAACATTCAATTCACTTATGTTATGGTTCCTAGTATACTTTACCATCGGAAGATACGACAAGAAGAGGACGGGAACACGAACATGAAGAAGTCGGAATGGCTGCTCGTAATGGTAACGATATGCTGGGGATCCTCCTACCTGCTGATGAAGCTGGCGTTGGATTCAGTCGGGGAAATGACGTTGATCGGACTGAGGTTCGGCATAGCCTTCGCGCTTACGGCCGTGCTCTTCCATCGGAAGCTGAAAGGCTTGTCCTTGCATACGACCGGTTATGCAGCTTTGCAGGGAGCGCTGCTGCTCGGCGTCTTCGTCACCATCACGTACGGCCTCAAGACGACGAGCACGTCGAATGCCGGCTTTCTGGTCAGCCTGACGGTCATCTTCGTGCCGATCCTGTCCGCCGTGTTCATGCGCCAGAAGATGAAGCCGCAGCTGACGGCCGGCATCAGCCTCGCGATCGCGGGCATCGGCCTGCTCACGTTGAAGATGCCTCTCAGCATGCAGCCGGGAGACATTCTATGCATCGCAGCGGCATTCTTGTATGCCGTATATGTGCTCGTCACCTCGCGGGCTGTCAGGAAAAAGGTCGACATGTTCCAGCTCGGCATCCTGCAGCTGGCGTTCACAGGCGGTTACGGCTTCGTCCTTGCCTTTCTCCTGGAGAAGCCTTCCCTGCCGCATTCGCTGGACGGATGGCTCTCCGTCGGCGCTCTGGCCGTCGTCTGCAGCGCATTCTGCTATATCGCGCAGCCGCTCGCCCAGCGGTATACATCCCCGGCCCGGGCAGGCCTTATCTTCGCGCTCGAACCCGTCTTCGCCGCCCTGTTCGGCTATCTGTTCGCAGACGAGGTGTTGAAAGTGCAAGGGTATATCGGAGCCCTGCTCGTCATGTCTGGCGTCCTCGTATCGGAGTACGGAGGGCGCTGGCTGTCGGGGCTGCGCAAAAAAAAATCAGGCCAGCCGGCCGTTCCGGCCGAAACCTGATTCACGCCATGGCGCATGCCTGGCTTGCCGCGCGGGCTTTGCCCGCTGCCGCGAGCGCGTGCTCCATGGCCGTTTTTTTGATCTCATCCGGATGAAGGCTGTCGCGGCTGAACATCTCGCACAGCGCATCCTGCGCCGCCTGCACCGCGAGCGTCTCGTTCTGCAGCAGATACATGCATACGCTGTAACAGTCCCGCTCGGCCGCGCGCAGCCGGCGAATCCTGTCGGCTTGATCCCTCTTGCTCATGATCCAATCTCTCCCCCGTGGCATTGCTCTATCTATAAGACGAATGATACCGCCATTATGTAGCACCTACATACGCACAAAACCAGTATAAGGGAATTCTACCAGACAAAAAGCAACAAAGTATTTACGAATTCTGAGTTTTTTCTTAAGATTGCTGGAAAAAGGAGCGCTTCGCCGCGATATCGACGAAGCGCTCCTTCCTTCATTAGATGTCGGCAGAACGCAAAGGTTCCGTCGGCGATGAGATCAATGCCCCGCGCGCGGGTCCGATGTTGAACAGGAACGCCGCCGCCAGCAGCAGGCCCAGCACGCCGGACAGCAGCGGCCATGGAAACGCGACGTCTACCGGCGCTTCCCCCGGCCTGAGATCGCTCTGCAGAATCCGGATGAAGGCATGGGCGCCCGTCGCTCCGGCAGCCGTGCCGGCGAGCAGGCCGCAACCGCCGAGCAGCGTGCCCTCCAGCAGGAACGACCGGAACAGCTTGCGC
Organism: Paenibacillus sp. D51F; assembly: GCF_053345695.1. Taxonomy (NCBI): domain Bacteria; kingdom Bacillati; phylum Bacillota; class Bacilli; order Caryophanales; family Paenibacillaceae; genus Paenibacillus; species Paenibacillus sp. D51F. Next base: position 148,628 of record NZ_JBKFAO010000008.1, read on the forward strand.
GGCGGAATGCCTGCGCAGCGCAGCATCGCGATCTCCCGCGACCTCTCTCCTATAGATCGCTTCTGCAGCACCGCAAGCCCCAGCAGCCCGATGACGGCGGACAGAACCGTGAAGCCGATGAAGCCGTTCACGAGCTGCTTGTTCTCCGCATACTTCTCGCTGCTCGTCAAATAGGGTATGCCCGCCGACGGCGCCCCGCCCGACACGAGGCGGCTGCTGATCTCGCGGTCCAGCTCCAGGTCGCGGTAATCGAACTGAAGGAGCAGCAGCCCTTGATGGGACTGGTTCGGCCAGATATGGTGGTAGGGCTTGAGCTTGGCCAGCAGCCCGGGACCGACATAGGTCGTCGCATATACATATTCGGTGCGGACGCTGGATTCCGTATTTTCAGCCGCAAAGCCGGCAATCTTCAGCTCGACGGTGAGGTCAGGCTTGTCCGAGGGTCCGACGAGATTTTTTTTGTAAAAGCCCATTCGGATGGGATCTCCCGCAGCATAAGATGTTTCCGGTCCGGAAAATGAAGAGGGCGGCTTATCGTCTGCCGTCTTCCTGTATTGAAGAGGCAGGACGACATAACCGTCGTCCGATTTCACTTTGTTCCAGGCTTCTGCATCGCTGCCGAATTCCGGCGAGCGTTCGGCGAGCTTCCAGCCGCCTCCGGCGAGCAGCTCCTGCGAGACCGGCACGAACGCCTGGCTGAATCGGGAACCCGTCCCCTCCAGCTGAACGCCGCCCATGACAGGCTCGACAGCAGCGTGCCCCGTGACCGTCCGGCTCAGCTCCTCGTCCGTCCTCAGCAGCTCGAGCACGCGATCCTTTTCCTTTTCCGACTGGTAGGGAACGTAGCCTCCGTATCCGAGCATCGTCTGGACCGTATGTTCCGTATTCATGTTTTTGAGAATGAGGCTGCTCAGCCCTGCGGTGAAGGTCACCGTCATCATCGCGATGCCGAACAGCAGCATGACGGTGAACGTCCTTCCCGGCCGGCGCCCGGCATACCGGACGGCGAGCAGCGGGGACAGGCCGAGGTGTCCCGCCAGACGGCGCCCGGCGCCAAGCAGCAGGCCGAATACCGCGTACACCGCTGATGCCGAGGCGCCGAGCCAGACGACCAGCAGCGTCAGCATGGTTGCTCCGGAAACCGCTGCCGGCTCCCACATGAACGCCTGATAGAGATGAGCCGCCAGAAAAGCGGCCGCCATGACCGGAAGCGCCGCGGCTCCGGCCGCCTTTTTCCACCCCCTGCTCTCCTTGCCGCCTTCTGTCGCCTCTCCCCTCAATGCGGACACGATCGTTCCGGTACCGGCTTTGCGGCTGGCGAGCAGGACAAGCAGGCATTGATACAAGAGCACGGCTGCCGCTGCGGCGATAGCCAAGCCAGGGGAAATGCGGGCCGAGATCGGGATGCCGGAGGAGCTGACCGCATGGCCATATCCGCCGCCGTAGAGCAGCTTCACCATTCCCCATCCGGCCGCCGCCCCCGACAGCAGCCCGATCAGGCCGGAGAGCAGCCCGAGCAGCAGCGCCTCCGCCGCAAACAATCCCCTCACCTGCCGCCGGTTCATTCCGATCGCCCGCAGCACGCCGTACAGCTCGCTTCTGGATTCGGCCATCATGTGGACGATCTGACGAAGCAGGAAGGCGCTGGAGAAGATCGCTGTCAGACTGATCGCCATAATAAGCATGACCAAATCTCCGCCGGCCCTGGATAACGCCTCGTATTTGACGAGCCGGGTTTCCGTCATGTCATTCATCTTGTTGCTGTAGTTCATTCCCAGCACGCTGTCGGCCGGATCCGACCTCCCGACCAGCACGAAGCTGTAGCTGCCTTCAGGGCTGCCGGCAAGCGCTGCCGCGTCGCCCTCGTTCACCAGGATCGTTCCGTTCAGGCTACCTCTGTCGCCTCTGTACCCGGTCACTCCGGTCGCCTCGACGACGTCCCGGACGATCAGAGGCTTGCGCACCCCGTCGGCATCCGCCGCCCACACCGCGTCACCGGCTTCAAGCCCGAGTCTGCCTGCGGTATCCCGATCCAGAATCGCTTGACCCGCAGGCAGCCCCGTCCTCCACAATGCGGCCTGTCCTTCATCAAAGAGCTTCGCCTGCTGCGGATCCAGCCCGAGCAGCTGGACCTGCTGCAGAGACTTGACTCCTGCATCCTGCCGGGCGGAAGCGAACAGCGTCATCGCGCCGGCAACGACCGGCAAGCTGCGATAGCGGACGCCGGGCATCGATTCCAGCTCGGACCGGAGTGCTCCGGCCTGCTCGCCGCTGAACGGCTTGCCCTGCTTCGGCATCAACACCCAGTCGATCGGGCCGAAATGGGCGCGCACCCATGCGTCACCGCTGCTCTTGACGGCAATGTAATGAAAGCAGGACATCGAGATGAGCATCGCCCCGATCGCCCCGGCCAGCAGGCTGAACAGCGTCTGCCGCTTCTGCCTTCTCAGATACAGGAGGCCTATCCGCCAGCTCAATCCCTTCGCCAGCATCAGCGCGACCCTCCGTCATGCACGATCCGCCCGTTGAACATGCGGATCTGCCTCTTCATGCGGGCTGCGAAGCCCGCATCATGGGTCACGAGCACGATCGTCGTGCCGTAGCGGGCATTCAGCATTTCCAGCAAGCCCAATATCTGCTCCGCCGTATCGGAATCGAGCGCGCCCGTAGGCTCGTCCGCGAACAGGATGTCCGGCCGCCCGGCTACCGCCCTGGCGATCGCCACGCGCTGGTTCTGGCCTCCGGACAGCTGCGCCGGAAACGCAGCCGACTTGTTCTCCAGCCCGACGAGCTTCAGCGTGTCCCTTGCTGCGGATTGCGCCTCTTTCCTCGACAGGCCTCTAGCCATGAGCGGCAGCATGACGTTCTCGGCCGCGCTCAGGACGGGAACCAGATGATAGGATTGAAATACGAAGCCCATCCGCAGAAGCCTCGCCTCCGCCAGCTCCTTCTCGCCGAGGTTGTGGAGGGCGCTCTCTCCCAGCCAGACTTCGCCGCTCCCGGGCGGCTCCAGGCCGGCCAGCACATGCAGCAGAGTCGTCTTGCCGCAGCCCGACGGTCCGGTGACCGCCACCGTCTCTCCTTTCTCCACTAGCAGGTTGATCTCCTTGAGCGCCCGGGCGGCCTCGCTGCCTGTCCCGAACGTTTTGCTCACTTGCTTCGCCTTCAGCATTCCGGCGCCAGCCCCTTTCTCCCGCGCAGCGGGTACGCCAGTAGACTAACAGGCTTATGTGCAGCAGCCGTCGACACAATGTGCAGACATTGTGCAGAAGGCGGCTATTCGCGATAGGCAGGAAGCTCGGCATAAAAAAGAGCTCCCGCTCCGAAGCGGCTGCTGACGCCGACGGTGCCTCCATGGGCTTCGGCAATGCCCTTGACGACGGCCAGCCCCAATCCGAGCCCGCGCGGCGCGGGACTTCCGTCCGCGTAAGTCCGCCTGCGGACATAGCGCTGGAACAGCTGATCCAGCTCTTCCTCCTCCATTCCCCAGCCGTCGTCCTCGACTTCGATCCGCACACCGCTGCCTGCCGCCGCGACTCGGACGGTCATCGTCGTGCGCGAATGCCGAAGAGCGTTGTCCGCCAAATTGAGCAGGAGCTGACGGATCCGCTTCTCGTCGCCGAATACCGTCGCCTCCCCGTCGAGCTCCGTCCGGACCCGGATTCCTTTCTCCCCGGCCTCCGCTTCCAGCAACTCCGCGATCGAGGCGGCGGTATCGGCCGGAGCGAACCAGCGCTTGTCCAGCGCCAGCCGTCCGCTCTCGGCGAGCGACAGATCCTGCAGATCCTGGACGAGACGCGCCATCCCTCTCGCCTGCTCCGACAGCAGGGCGAGCTGGGAGGCATCCAGCCCGCGCTCCTCGTACAAGGCGTTGTCCAGAGATGTCAGCAAGACGGCGAGCGGCGTCCGCAGCTCATGGGCGACTTCGCCCACCATCGATTTGCGCACCGTCTGCAGATGCTGGATATAATCGGCCGCTTCGGACAGATGCCCGGACAGCTCCGCTTCGGCCGGATTCTCGGCGATTGGCAACGCGTGATGCATGCGGAGTTTATGCCCTGCCGCAGCGGCAGGCGCGTGATTCATGCGGAGTTCATGCCCTGCCGCAGCGGCGGGCGCGTGATTCATGCGGACTTCATGCCCTGCCGCAGCGGCGGGCGCGTGATTCATGCGGATCTCATGCCCTGCCGCAGCAGCGGGCGCGCTGCCGCCCAGCCGAAGAAGCTTCGCCCGGGCAGCCCACAGCCTCAGCCGGCGCTGGCCGCGAGCGGCCTCCAGCCTCATCAGGCCCCAGACGCAGGCGAACGCGGCCATGCCTGCTGCGGCAGCCCATCCCGCCGCATGCCCGCCAGCAGAGGAGGCGACGGAGGCTTCGACCGTTCCCGCCATGCGTCCGTCAAGCATGAAAGGCTTCACCGACGTCAGACGGCTGCCGCGAGGACTTCCATCCTCTCCGGCGACAGCGATCGTCCCGCCAGCGGCCGTCCGGACCACCAGGCGAAAGTCGCCGCCGGCCGGATAAGCAGCCGCATCCCGCCGGAGAGCCTCTTCCATTCCGGCCGCCGAACCGTGCATGCCCGCATAGGCAGCCGCATACCCGCTCCAGTACAGTGCGAGCCGCTTCGCTTCGTCAGGCTCCTTGGACATTTGCGGCGTCGCCAGCAGCACCGCAGCAGCCGCCATCGCCGCAGCGGCCGAGCCGCAGGCTATCCGCAGCCAGGCAGCCCGGAATACGGAGCGCGCCTTCATTCCTGCCTCTCTTCCTGGAGGAAGCGATAACCGACGCCGTATACCGTCCCGATATAACGAGGTTCAGCCGAATCGTCGCCCAGCTTGCGCCGCAAATTCCGGATATGGCTGTCTATCGTCCGCTCATACCCTGCATACGCTTCGCCGAGAGCCTCCTCCAGCAGATGCGTCCTAGTGAATACCCTTCCCGGATGGGAGGCCAGCTTCAGCAGCAGCGCGAACTCGGTTCGGGTCAGTTCCACCGGAGCCCCTCCGATGCTGGCTTCGAACCGTTCCGGAGAGATGGAGAGGCCGCCGCGAACGAGCCCTTCCGTCCTTGCCGGCGGCGAGCCCTCGCCTTCCTTCAGCCTGCCGGCTCGGCGAAGCACCGCCTTGATCCGGGCATGCAGCTCCCTGAGGCTGAACGGCTTCTGGATATAATCGTCCGCTCCGATCTCAAGCGCCAGGATGCGGTCGAACTCGTCGCTTCGCGCCGTCACCATCAGGATCGGCAGCTGCCACAGCCTTTCATTGCGGCGGCATAAGTCGAGGCCCGTTCCTTCGCCCTTCAGCAGCCAATCCACAAGCAGCAGCTGCGGCTTCTCCTTCTCGATCAGGCAGATCGCCGCTTCGGCCGAATCAGCCGTAAACACCTCGCAGCCTTCTCTGCGCAAATACGCCGCCCCTTGCTCCGCCAGCTCCCGCTCGTCCTCAACCCATACGATCCGTGTCATCTAAAGATCCTCCCCTCCGCCCGATTTCTCCTATGGCCTTCCTTCCCGGACAGCCGCTCCAGCGCAGCGGCTGCCCGCCGGATTCCCTCGGCAATCATGTCCTCTTCGGCCGCCGCGACGCTGATGCGCATCCACCCGGGACGCTCCCCGTACAGCTCCCCGGGACTGACGGCGACGCCTTGCTCCAGGCATCCCTGCAGCACTTCCAGTCCGGAGCGCGCCAGGCCATGCTTCAGCCAGATATAAAAGCCGCCGTCCGGAATCGGCGCGTGGATGGCCGCATGCGGAGCAAGGCTGGCCGCCGCGGCTTCCGCTGCCGCCTTTCTTCTGCGTTCGAGCGCGGCGCGCACGGCTTCCAGCCTGGCATCGAACCGGCCGCTGACCAGCAGCGCTGCTCCCAGACGTTCTCCCGGATGGCTGGTCGTAAGGCCCGAGGCATGGCGTGCGGCCCTCAGCGCCGCCATCATAGCCCTTGGCGCTGCGATCCAGCCTGTCCGCATGCCGGGAGTGGCGATCTTGGAGAACGTGCCGCAGGATATGACCCGCTCCCTGCCGCCGGGCAGCGAGCGCAGCGAAGGAAGCGCCGTCCAGCCCGGCTTGCCGAGCAAGGAGTAGGGATCGTCCTCGATGATCGGCAGCCTGAGCTCGGTGCAGATCGCGAGGAGCTGCAGCCGTCTCGCCATCGACAGCGTCGAACCGGTTGGATTCTGGAACGTCGGATTCGTGACGACAAGCCGGATCCGGTGGCGGCGGTGCAGCTCCGGGAGCGATTCCGGCATGAGGCCGTCCTTGTCGACCGGCAGCCGGACCATCGAGATGCCGGCTTCCGCGAATACGCCCATCGCGTACAAATAAGACGGGCCTTCGACCGCTACGGCGTCCCCCGGCTCCAGCATCGCCCTAGCGACAAGGCCGAGCGAATGCTTGACGCCGAATGTCAGGAGCAGCTCATCCGGCTTCGCTGCCAGCGAAGGACCGATCGACGGATGGGAGGCGAGTGCTTCTCTCAAGCCGCGATCACCCAGCGGATCATCCCTGTAGCTGAACGGCAGGCTCCAATCAATCTCTCCCGACAGCCGCTCCAGCAGCTCCAGCGGCATCAGGCTGCGATGCAGCTCTCCTTGGGTGAGGTCGATCACGCCTTCTCCCGGCGCCTCGTTGACGGCCTCCTGCAGCCGGCCGGAAGGATTGTATCTCCGGCGCAGATAGCGGATCCAATCCGGCTGCCGCTCCCCCTGCTCCCACATCGAGTCGCTGACGCTCGTCCCGCTGCCCGGGCGCGACTGGACGAGGCCGAGCGCCCTCAGCTCTCCATATGCCGCCTGGACCGTGCTGCGATTGACCGCCAGCCTGAGGGCAAGATCCCGTTCGGCCGGAAGCTTCGAGCCCGGAGGCAGCAGCCCGCTGCGAATCTGCTCCTCATAGTGCCGGCATATCTGGATATAGACGGCGTCTGAGCCGGTTGGATCCGGTTTCCAGAACATGGGCGTCCCCCCTTTTGTTTCATTATAGCGCCTCCATGAATTGGATGGGCAAAATTTCCTCCAATTGGCTGATGCGCCAAGCCAGCCGAACCGCTATGATGGCAACAAAACAGAGGGGGATCCGCCATGTTGTTCAAGGAACCGAAATTCGCCTGGCTGCTTCTGGCCGTCTTATGGTGCTTTACCTTCGCAGGCTCGCTGGGCCGCATCGTCATCGCCTTTTTCCAGCCGGAAATTACCGCCGACCTCGGCGTCGGGCGGGACTTTCTCGGCTTTTCGTGGTCGACCGCCATCGTGCTGACCGCCGTATGCGCGCCGCTCGGCGGCCTTCTCGCCGACCGCAAAGGCTATGCAGCGGCGATGGGAATCTCCGCCGCGATGAACGCCCTCGGCGCCGCCTCGGTGCTGTTCATTCCCGGCACGCTCGGATATTGGCTCGGGAACGGATTGCTTGCCGGATTGAGCGGGCTCGGAGCCACCTCGGCCTATATGCTCGTGCAGGACTGGTTCCGCCATCACCGAGCCAAAGCGCTCGCTCTGCTCGGCAGCGCCGGGTCGCTTGGCCTGGCCGTGCTGACGCCGCTGCTGACGCAAGGCCACAAGTACGAGTGGAGACAGCTCTATGTTGTGCTGCTCGTCGTCCACCTGCTGTTCCTGCCTTTGGCGGCGCTAGTCTTCCGGCGCCGGGCGGCAAGCCGGCATGGCGATACGGAGAACGTTCCTCTCCGCGAGAAAAAAGGGCTCTCCGCAGCTCCTGAAACGGCCCTTCCACCGGAGGACGGCCAAAAGCCGCATTCCGCAGCTCCGTCCGGAAGTTCCGGCGCCTCTTCAGCGGACTCACCCCGGAGCTGGCGGGAGAAATCCGCCGCGCTGCTGGACATGGCCCGAAACCGCGTATTCCTCGCCGTCTCCTTCTCTCTCCTTGCCTGCGGCTTCAGCATGGGCACCGTGGAAATGAACCTGGCCGCCATCCATCAGCACTCGCATGTGCCGACAGCGACAATCGCCGCTTCCCTCAGCCTGCTCGGCGTGCTCGAAGTTTGCGGCGGGCTCCTGTTCTCCTATTTCCTGGACCGCTCCTCCCGCTCGTCAGCGCTGGCTTTGCTGTTTGGAGTCCGCGTCCTCGCCTTTTCCTTGCTGCTTCCCCATCTGCAGCTGTCGCCTGTATTTTTCTCGCTGCTCTTCGGCGCAAGCTATGTTGGCGCCGTATCGGGCGGCATTCTGCTCGCGGAGGAGAGCGCCGGCGGACCGGGCGGCCTGCGCACCGGATTTCTGCTGCTCGTCCATCAGCTCGGAGGAGCGGCTGCCGCGCTCGGAGGAGGCATCCTTTACCGGCTTCAGCATTCGTACCAGACCGTCATTGCCGTCAATCTGGTTTTGAGCGCGCTCGCTTTCCTCTTCTTCCTCCTGCTCTCCCGGCATCTTGCTGCAAGACGCCGCCCATCGAGCGGCAGCTCATCGGAGCTTGAGGCTTCAGGCTGATGCCGATGCCAAGCGGAGCTTGAGGCTTCAGGCTGATGCCGATGCCAAGCGGATCCGCAGCCCGCTTCGCATGCGATTCCATGGACAGCAGACTGCGCAAATGTGACGGGCGGCGTGTACAATCCGGGAACGCATACGCCACGGGCATGCCGATCCGCGATAGCCAGGGATGGACATGTCTGTCCAGCGCCTCAAGCGGGAATGCAAAAAGGGCCGTCCCCCGATGGGGACAGCCCTTGGCCGGCTTCCGGATCAAGCGACGTCGAACGTGCTGCGCTTGATGATATGGAGATCGTCTCCGGAATAGATATGGATGTAGATGACGTATTTGCCCGGCTTATCGAACGTATGCGTGACCTCATACTGTCCCTGGGCCTTCTTCTTGGATGTGATCAAAATAGGGAGCTCCTGCTCCGTTTCTTCCCGGATGTCGAAGTCGATCTTCAGGTTCTCTTCCGTGACCAGTCCCTCGATGGCCGCTGTCAGCTGCAGCGGCGTTCCGGCCACGGCTGCCGGGTCGCTCGTAATCGCGACCTTGACCGCCGATTCGTCCTGATATGGCGCGTTGCCGGAAGATCCGCAGCCCGCCGCGACCAGAAGCACGAGAACCGCGATCGCCGCAAATGTCCATTTCTTCATGACCTGTATTCCCCTTTCCCTGTTGCGCTTGTCTCCTTATTATACCTGGGGAGATGCTCTGCTGCTCCTTGCAACCATGAACTTTTCTTGTCGAGTGCTGTCACCTTGTGATATAATTCACGCAACTGAATATGAACCTTCGGGGCAGGGTGCGATTCCCTACCGGCGGTGACGGCGCGAACGCGCGCCGAAGCCCGCGACTCCCGGAACTGCATATGCGGATCCGGGACTGACTTGGTGCGAGTCCAAGGCCGACGGTGACAGTCCGGATGAGAGAAGGTTTAATGCGCTTCGTGCCACGATCATGGCGAGGCGTATTATTTCGTGCCCCCGCCATTTGTCACTGGCGGGGGTTATGAGCTTCTACGAGGTTCAATTCAAAAACCCGCCACTGGAGGTTGTTGAATTGAAAGACACAGCTACGCTTGACCGTCCGCTCAGCGCGGACAAAAGCCTGTTCACCCGCAGCCGCGGCATCTGGTACGTCGTTCTCGGCGCGACACTCTGGGGAGTCGATCCCCTCTTCCGCATCCTGCTTCTGAAAACCTTCACGTCTCCGCAGATCGTTTTCCTGGAGCATCTTCTGCTCGCTCTCTATGCCGTACCGGTCCTTATCCATTACCGTCATCAGCTCACCGGCAAGCTCACCCTCGGCGTCGTCGGAGCCCTGTTCTTCGTTTCCTGGGGCGGCTCCGCCATCGCCACGGTGCTGTTCACGTCCGCGTTCACGATGGGCAACTTCAATGCCGTCCTGCTGCTGCAGAAGCTGCAGCCGCTGCTGGCCATCATTCTTGCCCGCTTCATGCTCAAGGAATCCTTCCCAGCCCGCTTTTCCTGGTATCTGCTCGTCGCACTCGCCGGAACGTACTTGCTTACATTCGGCTTCCATGCTCCGCAGCTCGGCCTGCATGATCTCGGCTCCCAGGCAGCCCTGTATTCGATCGCGGCCGCTTTCCTGTGGGGCGGATCGACCGTCATGGGCAAATACCTGCTGAAGAAGAAGCTCGGCTTCCCTATCGTCACTTCGCTCCGCTTCCTGCTCGCCATACCGCTGCTCGGCATTCTGCTGCTGGCCGCCGGAGATGCCTGGAAGCCGCTCGGCAGCTCGGGCACGGCTGCGATTCTCATCGTCAACCTGCTCTTCCAGGCTTTCATTCCCGGGCTGCTGAGCATGCTGCTTTATTATAAAGGGCTCTCCTCGACCAAGGCTTCCATCGCCACGCTGGCCGAGCTTGCCTTCCCTGCCGTCGGCGTCCTCATCAACTGGATCGTATTCGGATCCGTGCTCAAGGTTCATGAGCTGATCGGCTTCCTGCTCATCTGGGGCGTGCTCGTCATGCTCAGCCGCAGCACGGCCAGAGCTGCAGCGGAGCAGCCCGCCGCCTAATATCCGTCTTCGCCGCCGGACTGCTCACCATCCGGATCATGCCGATGCCGCTCAAGATCGATTGCCTCTTTATCCGCATCATGCCGATGCCGCTCGAGATCGATCGACTCTACATCCGCATCATGCCGATGCCGCTCGAGATCGATCGCTCCGCGCAAGCCTTCTTCGATGCCTTCCGCGGCCAGCAATGCCCTTTGAAGCTCGCCGGCATCTCCCGGCAGCGACACGGAGCCTGCCGCGTTGACGACGCGATGCCAGGGCAGCCCGTACTTCTCCCCCATGGAATGGAGGATGCGGACGACCTGGCGGGCGGCGCGCGGGCTTCCGGCCGCTGCCGCGACCGAGCCGTAGGTCATGACCTTGCCTTCCGGGATGGCGCCGACGACCCGGATCACTTTTTCCGTAAAAGGCTGCATATGTCTCTCCCCCATAAGTAGAACTAGAGCCCGCGCTGACCAGCAGCCGCGGGCTCTTGCCTGTTTATCCGTTTGCTTCCGAATCGGCGATATGTTCCATGCAGAACGTCTCCAGTTCGGCGAGCTCTTCATCCTCAAGGCCGAAGTCCAGCAGCCGGTCGCTGCCCCGCTCGCGGATCTCGTGGCGGATGATGGAGCCTCCCGCTCCTTCTTGCTTGTACACCGCGCGCACGTACAGGCCGCTCGGCGAATACAGCTCGTCCTCTTCGTCAACCTCGATCTGAAGCAGGTATTCATACCGCTGTCCGTCCAGAATGCCGAACGGATCCTTGATTTTCTCCACGCTGTATTCCGTAATTTCCATATCAATTCTCCTCCTGTAACGTTCCTTCGGGCAGCACCGACACGACGGCTTCCCGAACTTGACGGTCAAGCAGCTGCGAGGACAGGATGACGACTTCCCCGCTGTCACCGCGCGACCGGATCAGTCTCCCGACCCCTTGCCTCAGCCTCAGCTGCATGAACGGAACCTCGATTTCCTCGAAGGCGCTCTCCGCCGCTTGGCGCCGGGCGTTGAAGACCGGATCACGCGGCGGCCAAGGCAGATCCCAGACGACGACGAGCGACAGCGACGGACCCGGCACATCGAGTCCTTCCCATAGGGTATGGGCGCACAGGACGCTTTCCTCGTCTTGCTGGAAAGCCGTGATCAGGCTGCTTATTTCCGCCGTGCCTTCAAAGTGCATCCGGTATTCCTTCATCTCCGGCGCTCCGGCAGCCCAGTCGCGGAACGACTCCAGCTGCTTGCGGGACGGGAAGAGGAGGAGAGCCCTTCCTCCGCTGTGGCGGAGCGCCTCGACCGTGCGCCGCCTCTTGTCCTCCGCTGCCGCGGCAGGATCGAGATGGATCTCCATCTGGGAAGCATAATCGTACGGAGACGGAGTGCTGAAGCTCAAGTAATCCTCGATTCCGAGCGTATCGGCCGCATAATGGAAGGAGCCTCCAGCCGACAGCGTAGCCGAAGAGAAGATGATCGGCATCGATTTGGCGAATACCCGCTCCCGGAGCACTTCCTTGACCAGCCTCGGCATCATGACCAGCGTCAAGCCGTCAGGATCCGGCAGCAGCCAGGTGATGAGCCCTTCCGGCTTTTCGAACAGCGCCAGGGCCGTGCCGATCATATCGAGATGCTCTTCCACGATCGTCAGGTGATAACCGTCCAGGGTGAACAAGCCGCTCTCGAATACGAGCTGCTCCTCGATCTCTTCCAGCAAGGAGCGGAATGCGCGGATTTCCCGGAGCAGGCCCGGCGTCAGCTCGAACTCCAGACGTTCCGATCCTTCGACGGGACGGCTGGCCTGCTGCAGGCGCCGGAACAGCTCCTCGCTGCGAGTGATGGCGTCCTCGATCGCATACGCCAGCGTTTCGCGGATGTCGTTCTGCAGCAGACGGCTGATGATGGATTCAAATACCGAGTGCTGGAGCTTGTAGGTCAATGCGTTCTGGGCCGCCGTCTCCAGCAGATGGCCTTCATCGAATACGACCGAGCTATGCTCGGGCAGCAGCGGCAGCTGGCCTTCCCGCTTGCGCGCTTCGGCCGTCCACACATGCTCCATGTAAAAATCATGGGAGCAAATAATAAGATCGGGCGACTTCCGGTAATGGTCGCGCGACAGCGTCATGCCGCAGCGATGGCGCTGCGGGCAGACGAAGCAGTCCTGGAACACGTCCCAGCCGATCTTCGACCAGCTGGCGTCGTCGAGCCCGGCATAATCCTTGCGGCTGCCGTACGGATGGAAGGACTGCAGCGTGTCGGGCTTGCGCACGAATTCGGGAAGCGTCTCGTAGATCGCCTCGTAGCCTTCGTCTCCCCGCACGTCGTCGAGCTTGTTGAGGCACAGATACTGGCTTTGCGACTTCGCCATCCGGGCATCCACCTGCAGGTCCAGGTAAGCCGCCAGCTTGGCGATGTCTCCCTCCGCCTTCGTCAGCTGCTCGATCAGCGATTCGTCGGCGCAAGCGATGACAGCAGGCCGGCGGGTATACCGGGCATATGCGACGGCATAGAGCAGGTAGACGAGTGTTTTACCCGTGCCGACGCCGGCCTCGGCGAACAGCGTTTTCTTTTCCTTATAGGCCCGTTCCAGCTGGAAGGCCATGTAAATCTGCTCATCGCGGACTTCAAAGCCGGCTTCAGGCAGAATATCGTAGAAAACATCCGAGATCCAGTCGCTGGCTTGCTCGATGAAGGGACGGGTCGGATCAAATTCGAAAGGATATGGGGTCAAATGCGCTGCAGCCTCCGCTTGGTTCTAGATTTCTGCGGGGCAGCGTCATGCCCCGTCATGGACTCATGTATCTTCCGCCGCCGATGCCGAGATCGGCCAGCTTGCCGGAATCGGCTTGCAGCAAAAAGGAATTGCTGCCCTCGGCGGCATTCCATTCCATGCCCAGAACCATGCCTTCGCCGGTACGCGCGGCAAAGCGCAAGGAAAAGGATTCCGGGCTCATGCTGCCGCCATCATCCACGGTCCACGTAGAATTTTCATCATAATCCGCCGGGAAGTCCTTGTAAAGGGGTTTCGATTCCTCCGGTACGAGAACGAGGCTCGCCAGCATGCTTTTTTGATCCCGCACGAACTGGATCAGCAGCAGATCCACAGAATTTCCGTTCCTGTCGATCCGGCCGATCGTCCAAGCCTGGTCGACCTTGCGCTTCTTTTCTTGGGCAATGGCCTTCAACAGAGAGGCGTCCGGCTTGGCATCCTTCCTTTCCTCCACCGGGAAGAATGCATCTGGAGCGGCTTGGCCGCGAAGCATATAATAGGTGGCGTTCAGCTTTGCAGTCCCTTTTTCAACCTGGAACACATAACCCTTCATATGGACAAAGTTGGATGCCGTCTGCCTCCCGTTATCCTTCTCGTCTCCTTGCTGCACTCCCGCGTAAGACACCGGCAGCGTCCTGCCGCCTGCTCCCGCTGCGGTCTTGATCGAAGAGAGAGCCTGCGGATCGATCTCTCCCCGGATATCCGGCACGATCATCAGCTTCGTTCCCGTCTCGTCGGCAAAGCTGAAGTAGGGGGACAAGGATTTCTCTCCAAGAGCAGAGACTGCTGACGCGGAGCTCACGAGATCCGGCGACGGCGACGCGGACGGTTTTCCGGACGCAGCCGGCTTCGGCACGCTCTCTGACGGTGAATGCGATTCTGCCGGCTTCGGCACGCTCGCTGACGGTGACGGCGATTTTGCCGCATTTGGCGCGCTCGTTGACGGTGACAGCGATTCTGCCGCATTTGGCGCGTTCGTTGACGGTGAAGGCGATTCTGCCGCATTTGGAGCGCTCGTTGACGGAGAAGGCGATTCAGGCGTCATTGGCGCGCTCGCTTTTTGTGACGGCGATGCAGGCGGCTCCTGTCCGCCATTGCTCGGATCAGGCGAGGAGGATGGGATGGTCGCAGTTCCATCCATGTCCGTGCTTCCTCCTGACGAGCCGGCTTTGTTGTCTCCGCCGCTGCAGGCGGATAGAGACGCCGCGAGCATGATCGCAGCTGCGCAGAATGCAGCCTTGCTGAATGATGTCATTCATCCGCCCCCCATCCGTACGAGCCGATGGCGGCAATCTGCTGTGACTCCAGCACCGTCACTCCAGCGGGAGCGCTCTTCGCCGCCTCCAGCATGGCGGACGCAACCGTCGCCGCATGAACGGGCCGGTAGCGGGCCAGCTTGCCGACCATCAGCCCCGACAGCGGCTGCGCAAGCGCTGCTGCCCATTTCTCTCCCGGCCGCCGCTCCTGGCGCTCCCCGAGCAGCTGGGACGGCCTGAGCAGGATCAGACGCCGGAGGCTTAGCTTTTCCAGCTGCCGCTCCAGCTCGCCCTTGACCCGAAGATAGAAATACCGGGAGCCCGGCGAAGCGCCGATCGACGAAACGATCACAAGCGCGCCGGCTCCCTGCGAAGCCGCCATTTCGGCAAGCCGCAGCGGAAGCTCGTAATCCACCCGTCGAAACGCTTCCTGCGTACCCGCTTTCTTGATCGTCGTGCCCGTGGCGATGAACAGGTCGTAGCCTCCCGTAATGCCTTCGAGGCATTGCTCCGGCTGGCCGGATTCCATCGTCCTCTCCTCAAGCCTCGGATCCGACAGCCCCGTTGGACGGCGTCCGATCGCAATGACGTTGGCGTAGCGGCCTCCGGCAAGCAGCAGCTTGAGCAGCTCGCGGCCGACTAGGCCGGTTCCTCCTGCAACAACCGCAGTTTCTCCCATAATTCGATCTCCTTTCCAGCCCAATGATCTCCATCTATTTTTTCATTTCGCCGCTTAGAAAGCAATTTGCGCCTCTACTTGAAAACAGACGTGCAGGAGAATCAAAAGGGTTCGGATGCAGGCTCGCCGAGCAGCAAAAGGCTTGAAAACCAAGTTAGACGGGTTTTCCCGCTTGTTTGGCTGCTTCTGCCGCAGAAGCTCCGAGTTAGACGGTTATCCCCTCTTATTGGGCTGCTTCTGCCACAGTAGCTCCGAGTTAGACGGTTTTCCCAAGTAAGACGGTTTTTTCCGCTTATTTGGCTTCTTCTGCTCCAGAAGCTCTGAGTTAGACGATTTTTTCGGCTTATTTGGCTGCTTCTGCCTCAGAAGCTCCGAGTTAGACGGTTTTTTCCGCTTATTTGGCTGCTTCTAACCCAGTAGCTCTGAGTTAGACGGTTTTTTCAGCTTAATTCACTCCTTCTGCTACAGAGGCTCCGAGTTAGACGGTTTTTTCGGCTTATTTGCCCATTTCTACTGCAGAGGCTCCGAGTTAGACGTTTTTTTCTGCTTATTTCGCTGCTTCATCCTCAGATGCTCCGAGTAAGACGGTTTTATCCGCTTATTTGGCTTCTTCTGCCCCAGAAGCTCTGAATTAGACGATTTATTCGGCTTATTTGGCTGCTTCTGCCTCAGAAGCTCCGAGTTAGACGGTTTTTTCGGCTTATTCGCTGCTTCATCCACAGATGCTCCGAGTAAGACGGTTTTTCCGCTTATTTCTTGCTTTCGACTGCTTCTGCCGCATGAGCAGCGAGTAAGACGGTTTTCCCAGCTTTTTTCGCTGCTTCTGCCGCAGAAGCTCCAGACCGGTCAAGCTCGGTAGCTTCATGGCTACCTTCAATAAGCTCAAGCGAACGCAAAAACCGCTTCTGCGGCGGCAGAAGCGGTGAAATCAGAGCGATGCGGGCAGCCTAATTGCCGAGCACGCGGAACGTTCCGGTGCCGAAGGCGCATAAGTCCCCTTGCTCCGTGCGAGCGTATGCTTGCGTGCTGATCATCTTGCGGGATTGATGGACGATCTCGGCCGAGACGACCAGCCGCCCTTCCCTGATCGGCGAGACATAATTAAGGTTCAGGTTCGTCGTCACGACAGCCGTCTCCGGATGGGCCGCCATCGCGGCCATCCCCATCGCGGAATCGATCAGCGTCGCATATACCCCGCCATGCAGAATGCCGATCAGGTTCATATGATGCGGCTGGACATCGAGGTGGACGACGCATTTGCCGTTTTCCAGCTGCTGCATCTCGGCGCCCAGAAAACCCCAGAATGACTCTTTCGCCGCTTCCTCCCAGATCGCCATTTGTTTGGCCAGGATCGTTGAATCCGCTTCCAAGTTTTTGTCCATCCGGCGTTCTCCTTTCAGACGGCGCTTCAATCCTTTGCCGTTTTCTCGTTCTCCTGCTCTTCCTCGATCAGCTTGCGCCGAAGCACCTTGCCGACGAGCGTCTTGGGCAGCGCCGCGCGGAACTCGTACACCTTGGGCACTTTGTAGGCGGCAAGCCTTTCCTTGCAAAACGCCTTCAACGCCTGAGGATCCTCCTGCGCGCCGCTTCTGAGAACGATATAAGCCTTCACCGTCTCTCCCCGGTAAGGGTCATTGATGCCGGCGACGATCGCCTCCTCGACGTCGGGATGCTCGAACAGCACTTCCTCCACCTCGCGGGGATATATATTATACCCTCCCGCGATGATGAGATCCTTGCGCCGGTCCAAGATGAAGAAATAGCCGTCCGCATCCATCCGGCCGAGATCGCCAGTATAGAGCCAGCCGTTCTTGATCGTGCCTGCCGTATCCTCGGGACGGTTCCAATAGCCGGACATAACCTGCGGCCCGCGGACGATCAGCTCTCCGATCTCGCCGGCCTCGACGTCCTCCCCGGTATCGGGATGGACGATCTTGGCTTCCGTATCAGGGAAAGGAATGCCGATGGATCCCGGCTTGCGCTTCTCCCAGATATTGTTCGCATGCGTGACCGGCGACGCCTCCGTAAGGCCGTACCCTTCAATCAGCTTGCCTCCCGTGAGCTGCTCGAATCTCTCCTGCACCTCGAGCGGCAGCGAGGCTGCCCCGCTGATGCAGGCTTTGATCGACGAAAGATCATAATTCCTGATATCGGGATAATTGATGACGGCAATGTACATCGTCGGCGCGCCAGGAAAGACAGTAGCTTTGTTTTTGGCGATCGCACGGAGCACCTGCTTGATCTCGAACCTTGGGAGCAGGTCAAGCGTCGAGCCGTTCAGGATGCCCTGGTTGAGCAGCACGGTCATGCCGAAGACGTGGAAAAAGGGCAGCGCGGCGAGATAGCGCTCTTCCGGGCCTCCGGCCCTATAGTTCCACAGCTTGGACTGGATCGTATTGGCGATCAGATTGCGATGGGTAAGCATGACGCCCTTGGCGAAGCCCGTCGTGCCGCCCGTATACTGGATCAGAGCCAAATCGTTGCGGGCGTCGATCGGCACTCCGGGCGGCTTGGGCTCCGATTGCTTCAGCAGCTTGCGGAAGGAGATCAGCTCCTCGCCGTCATAGTCGATGGAAGGAATCGGCGTGCCGTCCTTTTTGGCCTTGATCGGATAGAGCAGGTTTTTCGGAAAGGACAGATAATCCGCTACGGAAGTGACGATGATCCGCTCTATCGGCTGTTTGGCCGTCGATTGCTTCACGCGGCCGACGAGCTGATCCAAGGTGACGATGATTTTCGCACCGCTGTCCGTCATCTGATGCTCCAGCTCCCGAGGCATATACAGCGGATTCGTCATGACGACGATGCCTCCTGCGAGCAGGACGCCATAATAGGCGATGACGGCCTGTGGGCAGTTGGGAAGCATGACTGCGACCCGGTCTCCCTTGCGGAGACCGAGCCCGTTCATGGCGTTCGCGAAGCGGTACGTTTGATTCAATAAACTCTCGTAGGAGATGCGGGCTCCCATGAATTCCAGCGCGGTGCGCTTTGGATGCTTGCGGGCGGTCTGGACCAGGAATTCCGCCAGGTTCTGATCCGGATAGTCGTAGGTCGGCGGTACTTCGGCGGGATAATGGCTGAGCCATGGCCGGTTTGACATGCCGTTCACCCCATTTCCTGCCCGATTAAGGAACGTAGCGCTCGGCTTCGATGACGCGTGAAGCAATGCGGCGCTTCAGCTGCACCGTATTGGCCGGATTCGACTTCGTCAGCTTTTTCAGCACGGACAGCTGCGTGCGGAGCGTATCCCCGGATTCCATGGCGGCGAGCGTTTCCTTCGCAAGCTCCGCGATGCGGGCGAACTCCTCCTGCACGAATACGGTCGTCATGTCGACGCCGAGCTGAGCCTTCGCTCCGCCTTGGAGCGAAATGCGCTTTTGGGTGCGGAGAACGGCGCTTTCCATCGCGAAGATCGAGATCATGATGTCGGCCAGGTTGCTCAGTATTTCCTGCTCCTGATCCAGCTTCATCTGGTATTTCTGGACGGCTCCTGCGCCGGCCATCAGGAAGATTTTCTTGGCGTTGGAGAGCAGATGAGCTTCCAGCTCCAGCGTGCCCTCGAACTTCTCGCCGAGCGAGGAGCGCATTTCCAGCAGCTCGCCCTGCAGCTTCATCGCTTTCTGCATGAGAGGCAGCTCGCCCTTCATCGCGCGCTTGATGAGCGTGCCGGGAATGAGCAGCCGGTTGATTTCATTCGTGCCCTCGAAGATGCGGTTGATGCGGGAATCGCGGTAGATGCGCTCGACGCGGTATTCCTGGGTGAAGCCGTAGCCGCCGTGAATCTGCACCCCTTCGTCGGCGACGAAGTCGAGGCCTTCGGAGGCGAACACCTTGTTGATGGAGCATTCCAACTGGTATTCCGCGATCGCCTTGGCGGACTGATAGCCGACGTCGGCAGCGGAATAGTCCACGTCGGCGAGCCCGACGTCGAACAGGCCGGCTGTGCGGTAGACCATCGACTCCATGACGTACGTGCGGATGTTCATGTCGGCCAGCTTTTTCGCCACGAGCGGGAAGCTGCTGATCGGACGGCCGAACTGGGTGCGTTCATTCGCGTATTTGGCCGAGTATTCGATAGCGTCCTTGGAGGAGCCTACGCAGCCGACGGCCAGCTTGTAGCGGCCGATGTTGAGGATGTTGAAGGCGATCAGATGGCCCTTGCCGACTTCCCACAGCAGGTTTTCGATCGGCACCTTGACGTCTTCCAGAATGAGCGGACAGGTCGAGGAGCCTTTGATGCCCATTTTCTTCTCTTCCGGACCGATGCTCACGCCTTCCATGGAGCGCTCGACGATGAACGTGCTGAAGTCCTTGCCGTCCACCTTGGCGTACACGATGAACACGTCGGCGAAGCCGGCGTTCGTAATGAACTGTTTCGTGCCGTTCAGCACGTAATGCTTGCCGTCCTCGCTCAGGACGGCCGTCGCTTTGGCGCCGAGAGCGTCGGATCCGGAGGACGGCTCCGTCAGGCAGTAAGCCGCGACCAGCTCGCCGGTCGAGAGCTTGGGCAGATACTTCTGCTTCTGGTCTTCATTGCCGAAATAGACGATCGGCAGCGTGCCGATGCCGACATGCGCGCCGGCAGACAGGGCGAACGCTGATGCCTTCGTCATTTTCTCGCTGATCAGCGTCGAGCTGACCTTGTCGAGCCCGAGGCCGCCGTAGGCTTCCGGCACATCTGCTCCCAGCAGGCCGAGCTCTCCGGCTTTGCGCAGCTTTTCGACCGTCAACTCATAATTGAGCTTCTCGATCGCCTCGTCGAAAGGCGCGATCTCGCCCGCGACGAAATCCTCCGTCGTCTCGGCGATCATGCGCTGCTCTTCGGTTATTTCCTCCGGGATGACAATGCTGCTCGCGTCGATATCCTCGATGATGAAGCTTCCGCCCAGCACTTTGCTTTTGGTCGTCATGATAATCGCTCCTTGGAATGGGTTGGATTGGTGAGCCATGCTGCCTTCGGATTTCCTCATCGCAGTGCGTCCGGCAGCGGAATGCTTCTTTCGCCTCAGCCGGCTGGAAGCCCCGATGCGGCATCCCTTGCCTGCTGTCTGCCTGCTCAAGCGGGATGGACTTCGAAGACGCCTGCCGCGCCCATGCCGCCGCCGATGCACATCGATACGACGCCGTAGCCTCCGCCTCTGCGGCGCAGCTCGTTGATCAGCGAGACGCTGATCTTCGTGCCGGTGCAGCCGAGCGGATGGCCGAGCGCGATCGCGCCGCCGTTGACGTTGACCTTCTCCTCGTCGATGCCGAGCTCGCGGATGATATGAAGGCACTGGGAGGCGAACGCTTCATTGATTTCATAGAGATCGACCTGCTCCTGGGAAATGCCGGCGCGCTTCAGCGCCTTTGGAATCGCCTCGACCGGGCCTACGCCCATGATTTCCGGCTCGACGCCCGCAAGGGCGAACGAACGGAACGTCGCCAGAGGTTTCAGACCGAGCTCGTCGGCTTTCTCGCGGCTCATGATGACGACCGCAGCCGCTCCGTCGCTGATCTGCGAGGAGTTGCCCGCTGTCACCGAGCCGTTCAGCTTGAACGCGGGGCGCAGCTTGCCGAGCGTATCCGGCGTCGTATCGACGCGGACGCCTTCATCGGTGTTGAAGACGAATTTCTCGATTTTCACTTTGCCGCTGTCTTCCATGGACTTGAGCTCCGCTTCGACCGGGACGATCTCATCGGAGAACTTGCCTGCGGCGATGGCTGCAGCCGCCTTCTCATGGGAGCGGGCGGCGAAGCGGTCCTGGTCCTCGCGGCTGACGCCGAACTTCTCGGCGACGCGCTCGGCCGTATGCCCCATCCCGATATAGACTTCCGGGTATTCGTCGACGATTTTCGGATTCGGGGAAATTTTGAAGCCGGTCATCGGAACGTGGCTCATGCTCTCCACCCCGCCGGCGATCATCACATCCGCGTTGCCGGTCATGATGCGCTCCGCCGCGAAGGCGATCGATTGCAGGCCGGAGGAGCAGAACCGGTTGACGGTCAGCGCCGGCACCGTCACCGGGAAGCCTGCATACAGCGACATGATGCGGGCGAAGTTGAGCCCCTGCTCCCCTTCGGGCATCGCGCAGCCGATGATGATATCCTCCACATCTTCTTTCTTGAGCCCCGGCGCCCGCTCGACAACTTCCTGCAGCACGATTTTGCCGAGGTCGTCCGCGCGGGTTTGGCGAAGGCTGCCTTTCTTGCCTTTGCCGATCGCCGTCCGGGCCATGGATACGATTACCGCTTCTCTCATGACTTCACGCTCCTTAGTGGTCAGGCATGCTTGCACGTTCAAGCTTGCTGTGCATCCGACTCCGGAAATGAAAGGCCCTTCCGATCGCTCTTGCCCCAGGATTTCTTTGATTCCACATGAATGTGGAAATCCGGCTGCAAATGCGAACGCTCCGCTTCTCCAAGGCACTTTCATTCCTGCGCTCTCTGCACAGCCGTCCCAAATGCCTCCGGAATCCTGAGCGATCACATCGCTCTTGAACCCGGATTTCTTTGATTCCATACGAATGTGTCGTTCCTGTGCCGAGCGATATCTCAGTTCCGCAAAGCCTTGCCTTTGGAGAGCATATGCTGCATGCGGGCCTGGGTCTTCGGCTCGCCCGTCAGGCTGAGGAAGGCTTCGCGCTCCAGATCGAGCAGATACTGCTCCGATACGAGCGTGCCGGCCGGCAAGTCGCCGCCGCTCAGCACATGCGCCAGCTTCTTGGCGATGAGGAGGTCGTGGTCGCTGATGTAGCCGCCTTCCTTCATGCCGATCGCCGCGAGCTGCAGAGCGGCCTTGCCTTCGGCGCCGGCAATGCGGATCTTCTCTTCCGGAGGCAGCGTGTAGCCGTCCGCAGCCATTTGCAGGACAGCCTGCTTCGCCTCGTAGATCAGATGGTCGGCGTTCGGCACGATGCGGTCGTTCGTGCGGAGGTAGCCGAGCCGCTTGGCATCATGGCCGCTAGAGGATACCTTCGCCGATCCGACCGTCTCGAACACATGGCCGAGCATAGGCAGCAGATCCGCTTCCGGATGCCCGGCCTGCTTGCTGACGCGCAAGGCGAATTCCTTGCAGCCGCCGCCGGCGGGGATGAGGCCGACGCCGACTTCGACGAGGCCGTAATAAGTCTCAGCCGCGGCGATGACTTGGTCCGCCGGCATGCAGGCTTCGACGCCGCCGCCGAGCGTCATCCGGTGGGGAGCCGCGACGACCGGCTTCTCCAGCCGCTTCAGCTTATACATGCTCTGCTGGAACAGGTTGATGATCTCGTCGACTTCATCCCATTCCTCGTCCTGCGCTTCCATGAGCAGCAGCATCAGATTCGCGCCGACGCAGAAGTTGCGGCCCTGGTTCGCCAGGACGAGACCGTTCCAGTTGCGCCGGACTTCCTCCGCGCTCTGCTGGATCATCGTCAGGATATCGTCGCCGATGGCGTTGTTCGGGGAATGGAATTCCAGGCAGACGACGCCGTCGCCGATATCGATCAGGCTGGCGCCTGTATTGGATTTGACGACCTTGTTCTGCTCCTTGAGCGAGCGCAGATCGATCTCTTGAACAGGGGCTTCCACTTCCTTATACTGGCTGCCGCTCACATAGAAGCGCTTGCCGTTGTCTTTCTTGTAGAAGCTCGCATGGCCGGCTTCGATCCATTCCTTGACCCATGCCGGAACGGCGAGGCCTTCCTTCTCCATCCGCTGCACCGATTTCGCCAGCCCGATGGCATCCCATGTCTCGAACGGACCCAGCTCCCAGTTGAAGCCCCATTTCATCGCTTCGTCGATCTCCTGGATGGAGTCGGCGATCTCCCCGACCTTGTCGGCGGAATAGACCAGAACCTGCTTCAAAATATTCCAGGCCAGCTCTGAATACTTGTCTCCGGCGCCGATGAGAGCCTTCGTCTTTTCACGGGCGCCTTTGACGCTCTTCGCCGCTTCCAGGGAGCCGGAAGCCGCTTTTTTCTGCGGCGTATACTCCAGCGTGCCGAGATCGATCGACAGGATCTCGCTCTTGCCGCCTTCTCCTTTGCGCTTCAAATAAAAGCCCTGGCCGGATTTCTCGCCCAGCCAGCTACGCTCGACGAGCTGCGTCAGAGCGGCGGGAGGCGTAAACGCCTTGCGCTCGGCCTCGTTGTCCACGTTCAGGCGGACGTTGTCTGCGACATGGATGAACGTATCGAGGCCGACGAGATCAAGCGTGCGGAATGTGGCGCTCTTTGGACGTCCCATAGCCGGCCCGGTGATCGCATCCACTTCCTCGACGGTAAAGCCGCCCTTCTCCATTTCCTGCAGCGACACGAGCAGTCCGTACGTCCCGATCCGGTTGGCGATGAAGTTCGGGGTGTCCTTGGCGATGACAACGCCTTTGCCGAGGACGGTTTCTCCGAATGCTTTCATATCTTGCACAAGCCCCGCATCCGTTCCGTCCGCCGGAATGATCTCCAGCAGCTTCATGTAACGGGGCGGATTGAAGAAATGAGTGCCCATGAACGACTTGCGGAACGGCTCGCTGCGTCCTTCCGCCATCGCGTTGATGGAGATGCCGGAAGTGTTGGAGCTTACGACCGTTCCCGGCTTCCAGTGCTGCTCGATGCGGTCCAGCAGGCTGCGCTTCGCGTCCAGGTTCTCGACGATGACCTCGATGATCCAGTCGACATCCGCGATCTTGTGGAGATCGTCCTCCAGGTTGCCCGGCGTGATGCGGCCCGCGAAGGCCGGATCGTAGAGAGGCGCCGGATTCGTCTTCTTCAGCTTGGCGATGGCGCTTGTCGCCAGCCTGCTGCGGACGGCCGGATGCTGTGCGGTCAGGCCTTTCTTCTCTTCCTCGGGGGTGAGCTGCTTGGGCACGATGTCCAGGAGCAGCGTCGGAATGCCTGCGTTGGCCAGATGGGCGGCAATGCCGGAACCCATAATGCCGGAGCCGATGACGGCGGCCTTGCGGATCGAAATGCTCATCGTTGCTTGCCTCCTTGAATAAAGGTTTGTGCGGCTTTCAAGAACGGTTCTTTTCCCAGGTCGGATGCTTCTCTTCCTCTTCATGGCCGATCATAAAAAGGACGGTCCGCTAAGGTGCGCGTACCCTTATGCTGCCGGCTCTGGCTGCCTCCATGCGTTATACGGCCATCCCTTCGCTGCCGGCCGGAGCGCTTCCGCGTCCGAATACGGCTTCCTCGAGAATCTCGGCGATGTCCCGCGCCTTCACCTTGTCATCGACTTCCTTCAGCTTCGTGCCGTCCTCAAGCATCGTCAGGCAGTACGGGCACGCGCTGCTGATCAGCGTCGGATTCACTTCCAGCGCCTGCTCGGTGCGCGCCAGGTTGACGCGCTTGCCGGCCGTCTCCTCCATCCACATCATGCCGCCGCCCGCTCCGCAGCACATGCCGTTCTCGCGGCTGCGCGCCATCTCCACCAGCTCGACTCCGGGAATGGCCCTCAGCACATCGCGCGGCTCGTCATACACGTTGTTGTAGCGGCCCAGATAGCAGGAATCATGGTAGGTGATCCGCTCATTGACCTCATGCTTCGGCTGCAGCTTGCCTTCCTTCAGCAGCAGGTCGAACAGCTGCGTATGATGGAGCACCTCCACGCCTTCGAGACCGAAGTCCGGATACTCGTTCTTCAACGTGTTGAAAGTATGCGGGCATGCCGTCACGATCTTCGTCACTCCGTACTTCCGGAACGTCTCGATATTCTCCATGCACAGCTGCTGGAACAGCATCTCGTTGCCCATGCGCCGCGGCGTGTCGCCGGAGTTTTTCTCCTCGTTGCCGAGAATCGCGAAGCGGATGCCGGATTCGTTCAGCAGGCGGGCGACCGCCCTTGAGATCTTGCGGCTGCGGAGATCATAGGAGCCCATGGAGCCGACGAAGAACAGATAGTCGAACTCCGGATTTTCCTTGACGAGCGGAACGCTGATCCCTTCCACGTCTCCGGTCCATTTCACGCGGTCGTTGCGGTTGATTCCCCACGGGTTGCCTTGGCGCTCGATGTTCTGCATCGCGCGCTGGCCTTCATGCGGCACGCTGCCCTGCATCAGGACGAGATGGCGGCGCAGATCGATGATCTTGTCGACATGCTCGTTGCCGACCGGACATTGGTCCTCGCAGTTGCGGCAGGTCGTGCACGCCCAAATCTCGTCTTCCGTCATGACTTCGCCGATGAGCTCGACTTCCTGCGGGCTGCGCTCCTCTTGATGCCAGGAAGCCTTCTGCCAGCCGATCGTCGGCCGGATGTCCGTGATGGCGCCGCCGGGATCCTGCCATGCGACGGAGTCCGATGCTTCCGCGCCGGCCGCCACCTCCTCCGCGCTTCCTCCGGCCATCTCCAGCAGCGAGCCGGGCATTTCCGCGGAACGAGGGACAAAGGCATGCGCCTTGCCTCCTCCGGCGCTTCCTGTTCCGAAGGCGAATTCGGGAACCCAAGGGGATTTGCCGGTGACGGCCGCTCCCTTGTCGATCAAGTGGTCGCGAAGCTTCACGATCATGTGC
Source organism: Paenibacillus sp. D51F (assembly GCF_053345695.1). NCBI lineage: Bacteria > Bacillati > Bacillota > Bacilli > Caryophanales > Paenibacillaceae > Paenibacillus > Paenibacillus sp. D51F. Next base: position 174,226 of record NZ_JBKFAO010000008.1, read on the forward strand.
ATCGGAGAGAGCGCCTTGCCGGTATTGGATGCGGGGCACACATTCGTGCAGCGGCCGCATTCCACGCAGGCATAGAAGTCGAGCATCTGCTTCTGATTGAACTCCTCGATCTTGCCGACGCCGAACGATTCCGCTTCCTCGTCCTCCAGATCGATCTTGCTCAGCCTTCCGGCCGGCTCCTGCTTGCGCAGATAGATGTTGACCGGAGCGGTGAGGATATGGAAATGCTTCGATTGGGGCACGTACACGAGAAACGCGAGCAGGATGGCCAGATGCGCCCACCAGGAAACCATGAACAGCACATGCGCGGCTCCGGCTCCGATTCCTTGCATGCCTTCGGCCATCAGCGAGGTGATCGGCGCGTAGCCGGAAAATGCCATGCCGAGCCAGATCCGCTCGAAAGCAAGGGAGAACAGGACGGATGCCATCAGTCCGAAGATGAAGAAGACGACGATGCTCGGCTTCCACCCTCTCTTCAGACGGGCGAGCTTCTCGCCGTAGCGGCGGTAGGCCGCATAACCCATTGCCGCCAGAATGGCGAATACGGTCGCTTCCTGCATGAGGCTGAACCAGTCGTAGCCGGGAACCGGCAGATGGTGCTTGCCTGCCGTAAGGCCTTTGATGATCAGGTCGAGCGCTCCGAATTGCAGAATGACGAATCCATAGAAGATGACGACATGCATGATGCCGCTGCGCGGATCCTTGAGCAGCTTCGTCTGGCCGAATACTTGAGCGAGGAACTCGCCCCATCTGCCCTCTCCCTTGAGAGGGACGGCTGTCTTTTTCCCCAGCTTCATATAGAGCCAGCGGTGGTAGACCGCCCTGTAGAACAGATAGACTCCGCAGCCCGTCAGAGCCAAAAACAAGATGAGATTGATCAGCTGTCCTGCCATTGCGACTCACCCTTTCTGCAAATTCCTTTCGCCGGCCGTTCGCCAGGCATTTTAGATGAAGCGCTTACATTGTCGGTTCAAAAAAATCTTAGTGGTATCCCGCCTGATCATGCTGTCCCGGCGCGGCTGCATACGTCTCCAAATCCTCCGCTCCAGTACTAGGAATAAGAAGGAACATATCCTGCCTCTTCTTCTCTTATCCTAAGCATTGTCCGCCTTCTGAAAGGCGGCGTGGCCGATGCGGCCCAAGCGTCTAAATTCCGGATAAATCGTTGACAATCCGTGTGATATCCCCTAAGATGAAGAAAATGAATGAGCATTCATTCACCATACGTAAATACTACCACCGAGGTGCCATCATGACAAGTAGGAAGCCGGAAAAATATTATCAGATCCTGGAAGCCGCCCAAAAAGTCATTGCCGAAAACGGGTTCCACGGCTCGCAGGTGTCGAAAATCGCCAAGGAGGCTGGAGTCGCCGACGGCACGATCTATTTATATTTCAAGAAGAAGGAAGATATCCTGATCTCCTTGTTCGAGGAAAGGCTCGGGGATCTGGTCGGACGGTTCGAAGCCCGGCTGGAGGATACGGCGACTGCCGACGAAGCTCTGCGCGCCATATGCGAGATCCACTACTCCGTCCTGGAGCAGAACATCAATCTCGCGTACGTGACCCAGATCGAGCTGAGGCAGAGCTCGCTGGAGCTGCGCAAGGCGATCGGCCTGGCCGTACGGCCTTACATCCAGCTCATTGAGCAGATTCTGGAAAAAGGGGTGAGAGAAGGAGCGTTCCGGGACAATCTCGACATCAAGCTGACCCGGCATCTTATATTCGGAGCGATGGATGAGGCGGTATCTTCTTGGCTCATATCCGGGCAGAAGTTCTCCCTGACCGCCCAAGTCGACAAAACCGTCGAATTTTTCCTGCATGGCCTCAAAAAATAAAACCTATTCAACCATTCGAGGAGGAAAATCGAGATGAACATTTTCTGCCTGCTGAAGCAAACCTTTGATACGGAAGAACGGATCGTGATCCAGGACGGCCAGGTTTCGGACGACGGCGTCAAATATGTCATCAACCCTTACGATGAATATGCGGTCGAGGAAGCGCTTCAGCTCCGGGAAAAGCACGGCGGATCGGTAACCGTCGTCTCCGTCGGGCCGGCCCGCGCAGCCGAAGCGCTCCGCTCGGCGCTGGCGATGGGAGCCGACGAAGCGGTGCTCATCTCCGACGAGCGCATCGAATCCGACGAAGCCGGCATTTCCTTCCTGCTCCAGGCCTATCTGTCGAAGCAAGCCTACGACGTCATCCTCGGAGGCAACTTCTCCGTCGATACCGGCGGAGGCCAAGTCGCGGTCCGGCTTGCGGCGGGTCTCGGCATTCCCCACGCCGCTTCCATCACGAGCCTTGACATCGACGGTACGGCCGCCAGCGTCAAGCGGGATGCCGAAGGCGACACGGAATCCCTCGAGCTGTCGCTTCCGGCGCTGTTCACTGCCCAGCAAGGCTTGAACGAGCCGCGCTACCCGTCGTTGCCGAATATCATGAAGGCGAAGAAAAAGCCGTTCCAGACGTTGACTTTGGACGATCTCGGCGTCGACGCCGCCGCCATCGCTCCGCTGACCAAACGGCTGAGTCTCTCCCTGCCGCCTGAGCGCGGAGCCGGCCAGCTGATCAAGGGAACGCCGGCCGAGCAGGCCGCGCGCCTCGTGGAGCTGCTGCGCACGGAAGCCAAAGCGATCTGATCCCATCCTTTTTTTCCTATCCAAGGAGGTTAAACCATGAGCCAATCCGTTCTTGTCATCGCCGAAATCCGCGCAGGAAAATTGCGCCAGGTATCGCTTGAAGCCGTCCATGCCGCCAACCAGTCCGCTGGCGGCGCTCCTGTCGACGCCGTCATCATCGGCAGCGGCATCATTCCGGTCGCCTCCGAGCTGGCCGCTTACGTGTCGGGCAAAGTCTACGCCGTCGATCATCCGGATCTCGCCTCTTACAACGCTCCGGCTTATCTGGCAGCCGTCCAAGGCCTTCTCGACGAGCTGAAGCCCGGCCGCGTCTTCCTCGGCCATACCGCGGAAGGCAAGGATTTGGCGCCGCTTGTAGCCGCCCATCTCGGAGCCGGCCAAATTTCCGACGTCATTGCTGTAAGCGATTCCGCGGACGGATCTCTCTATACCCGTCCGCTCTACGCGGGCAAAGCCTTCGAGGAAAAAGCCTTCATCGGCGCCGCCGGCGTCGTCACCGTCCGGCCGAACAACCTTCCGCCTGCCGACCAGGCCGCAACGCCGGCCGAAGTGGTCGACCGCGACTACGCTCCAGCCACCGATCTCCGCTCGATCGTCAAGGACGTCGTGCGCAAAGCCGGCGGCAAGGTCGATCTGTCCGAGGCGAAGATCGTCATCTCGGGCGGACGCGGCGTGAAGAGCTCCGACGGCTTCAAGCCTCTCGAAGAGCTGGCCGATGTGCTCGGAGCCGCCGTCGGCGCTTCCCGCGGAGCCTGCGACGCCGGCTACTGCGACTATGCGCTGCAGATCGGCCAGACCGGCAAGGTCGTCACGCCGGAGGTGTACATCGCCTGCGGCATCAGCGGAGCCATCCAGCATCTGGCCGGCATGAGCCAGTCGCGCGTCATCATCGCGATCAACAAGGATCCGGAAGCCCCGATCTTCAAAGTCGCCGACTACGGCATCGTCGGCGACCTGTTCGAAGTCGTGCCGCTGCTGACGGAAGAGTTCCGCAAAGTGCTCGCGTAAACGCAAGTGAACCCGCCCGGATGATGACAGAACGGGCGGGTTTTTCGATGGATACGGATCATTCCTAAGGAGGAGCTTGTTATGGGACCTTTTCGACCCGATCTGCTCAAAGGCAAAACCGTGCTCGTGACGGGCGGCGCGACCGGACTTGGACGCGCGATGGCGGAAGGCTTCGCGATGCATGGAGCTTCCATCGCGCTCGCGGGACGCCGCGAGGAGAAGCTGCAGGAAGCGGCCGAGGCGTTCCGCGAGGCCGGCCATGACGTGTTCGTCCAAAGCTGCGACGTCCGGGAACCCGCTTCCATATCCGCATTGGCGGATGCCTTGGACGAGCGCTTCGGAGGCGTCGATGTGCTCGTCAACAATGCCGCCGGCAACTTCATCAGTCCGACCGAGCGGCTCTCGCCCCGCGCCGTCGACGCCGTGCTGAACATCGTGCTGCACGGAACCTTCTATGCGACGCTTGAGTTCGGCAAGCGCTGGATCGCAGCCGGAAGGGGCGGAACGATGCTGAACATCGTCACGACCTATGCCGAGACCGGCTCCGGGTTCGTGGCGCCGTCGGCTGCCGCCAAAGCCGGGGTGCTTGCGCTCACCCGCTCGCTGGCGGTGGAATGGGCGCGCTACGGCATCCGCCAGGTCGCCATCGCGCCAGGTCCGTTTCCGACGGAGGGCGCATGGGCTAGGCTGGCTCCGACGCCGGAGCTGGCCGAGCGAATGGCGGACCGCATTCCGCTCAAGCGTGTGGGCGACAAGCAAGAGCTTGCCGATCTGGCAGCATTTCTCGTCTCCGACTACGCCTCTTATCTCAACGGCGAGGTCGTCACGATCGACGGCGGCGAATGGCTCCAGGGAGCCGGACAGTTCAACAGCCTGCTTGAGGTGACGGCGGACCAGTGGGACCGGCTTGCCGAGCTTACCCGCAAAGGCGGCAAAGATCATTAAATGCAATCCCCGCCTACAGCTCGGAGCTTACGGCCATTGCGGGAACAGCTGCATGCGCAAAAAAGCCCTCGCCGTGATCCAGCTTTTGCCCGGCGAGGGCTTTTTCCTGCGCAACTAGACCGGAACTTCGCTTCCCGGGAGCGCCGCGATGATCGGCTCCAGGGCGGCGGCAGCCGAATCGGCCTGCACGAACCGTTCATTTTCGCTGTCATACCGGTCGGAGCCGTGCTCGTAGCGCGGATCGTAATAGGCGCGCAGCAGCAGCTCCGCGGCGCGGCCGAAGTCATCGTTCAGGATGCTCTGCTCGATTTCCGCCGCGATAGGGGTATGAATTCTTGACTTGATGACGCGGAAGGCGGCCATGCATTGCTGCTTGTGCTCCTCCGGACGGTAATCCTCCAGAATATGCCGGATCCGCTCCTCGATCGGCAGCTCGACCCGGATCGGAATTCCCGCTTCCTTGGCTTCCATGAGGAATTCGGGAAGCACGCATTTGCCGATACGGCGGCTTTCCGCCTCCATAATGACGTAGGGCGAATGCTGCAGGGCGATCAGCCGCTCAAGCAGCAGCGACTCGAACGTCTTCTGGTTGTGGGCGCGCATCCCGATCTGGCCGAAGATGGAGCCGCGATGCCCCGCCATCCCTTCCAGATCCAGCACCGGAAATCCGCGGCGTTCAAGCTCGGACAGAATCGCCGTCTTGCCCGTCCCCGTATTGCCGTGAATGACATAGGCGCGCTGATCGAAGGAGAATTCCGCCAGCGTCTCGACGACCCAGCGCCGGTATTCGCGGAATCCGCCCGACAGCCGGTAAGCGTGGATGTCCATCAAGGAAAGCAAGGTCGCCGTCGTCCGGCTCCGCATGCCCCCTCTCCAGCAGAACAAGGCTTTCTTCTGGGGAATGGCCGCGAACTGCGCAATGAATGCCGGCAGCTTGGCCGAAATGATCTCCAGCCCCCGCTTCTTTGCTTCCTGGACGCTCGCCTGCTTGTACAGCGTGCCGATCTCCGCCCGTTCGCGGTCGTCGAAGAAGGGAATGTTGATGCTTCCGGGAATCGTGGACTCCTCGTATTCGGACGGGGAGCGGACGTCGATGATGACGAGCTCTCCCGAGTCCCTCTTCGCTCTCAGCTCTTGCACGGTCAAATCCTGAAACATGGAATCTCTCCTTACGATACTTCGATGATGCCGTGATGGTCGTCGACCGCTTCTCCGATGACAGCCGCCTCAAGGCCTGCGGCAAGCAGCTCGCCGAGCAGAGAATCCGCTTTTTCCCCGGCAACGGAAATGAGGAGTCCTCCCGAAGTCACCGCGTCGCACAGGATGAGGCGGTCGAGCTCGTCGAGCTCCGGGCCGAACGTGACAGCCGGCTGGACATGCGCATAGTTGTTCCTCGTTCCGCCCGGCACGAAGCCTTCTTCGGCGAGCTCGCGGGTGCGCGGCAGAACCGGAACGTCGCTGCGTCGGATGTTCAGGCCGACCCGGCTCCCTTTGGCCATCTCCGAAGCATGGCCGAGCAGGCCGAAGCCGGTCACATCGGTGCAGGCATGGACGTCGTAGCCGTCCATGATCTCAGCCGCCTTGCGGTTGAGCGCCGCCATGACGGAAGTCACCTTGGCGACATCTTTTTCCGTCAACCGGTCTTTCTTGATCGAAGTCGTATAGATGCCTACCCCGATCGGCTTCGTCAGGATGAGCTTGTCGCCCGGACGGGAGCCGGCATTCGTGCGGATGCGGCCAGGATGGACGAGACCGGTGACGGCCATGCCGAACTTGGGCTCCTTGTCGTCGATGGAATGGCCCCCGACGAGCGTCGCGCCTGCTTCCGCAAGCTTGTCGGCAGCTCCGCGGAGAATATCGGCGAGGATGCTTTTGTCGAGCGTCGCGATCGGAAATGCGACGATATTGAGTGCCGTCAACGGCTTCCCGCCCATCGCGTAGATGTCGCTGATGGCGTTGGCAGCCGCGATCTGGCCGAAGGAATACGGATCGTCGACGATCGGAGTAAAGAAATCGACCGTCTGCACGAGCGCAAGCTCGTCGCTCAGCCGGTAGACCCCCGCGTCGTCGCTCGTATCCAGGCCGACGAGAAGATCGGCGTTGGGCAGCGCCGGAGGCAGCTGCCTCAGCACTTCCGACAAGTCGGACGGTCCGATTTTGCAGCCGCAGCCGCCTTTGGTGGAGAGCGAGGTCAATTTGATCATATTGGATTCCGGCATGGTTCATCCTCCCAGATGGCTAGTACTTTACTCCCTTAAGTATACGCCAAGGCCGCGCAAAAACCAAAATGGCGCGCCTCGCTCCGCTTCCCTGGCCATACCGCCTCAAAAAAAAGGAGGAACGGATAGCGGGATATGCTATAATAATCAAGTTTTCTATTTCATCATAGGAGGTTGTATCATGAGTCCTTCCCAAGGAACTCTTCCGCGTCCGGCGATGAACGGCAAAAAAGCCGTCTGGCTTGCTGTCGTATTCATCCTGATAGCCGTCGCCGGTCTGACATATGTAAAATGGTGGCCTTATTACGGAAAAGCGTTGAAAGCCATCACGGAGCATACGATCGGCAGCTCGATCCTGACCGGCGGCTCGGAAAGCATTCCGTCTCCGTCCTGGCAGTCCGCATGGGACTATGCCCAAGCTTATTATAAAGCCGTCTGGAAAGCAGCCGTGCTCGGCATTCTGCTCGGTTCCCTCGTCCAGGTGCTGATTCCGTCAGGCTGGCTGCTCCGCGTTCTCGGCGGGCGCAGCTTCAAGAGCACCGCCATCGGCGGCCTGGCCTCGCTGCCCGGCATGATGTGCTCCTGCTGCGCCGCTCCGATCGCTGTCGGCCTGCGCAAGAAAAACGTCTCCGCCGGCGCCGCCCTCGCCTTCTGGCTCGGCAATCCGCTGCTGAATCCGGCGACGCTCATCTTCATGACGTTCGTGCTCACGTGGAAGTTCACGCTGCTGCGCCTGTTGTTCGGCATCGCCATCACCTTCGGCGTGAGCTACTTCGCGAACCGCTTCGTCAAGGACGCCGCCATCCCGGAGGATCAGGTCCTCTCCGCCGTGCCGGCTGACGACGACCGTCCGTTCTGGCTGCGCTGGCTGCGAAGCCTCGGCCAAATGCTGCTGAACGTCGTTCCGGCATACATCATCGCCGTTCTGCTGCTCGGCGCCGCCCGCGCCTGGCTGTTCCCGAGCCTCGGCGAAGGGACAAGCATGACGATCCTGACGCTGCTTCTGTTCGCTGTCGCAGGCACGCTGTTCGTCATTCCGACTGCAGCCGAGATTCCGATCGTGCAGGCTTTCACCTCGCTCGGCTTCGGCGCCAGCGCAGCCGGCGCACTGCTCATCACGCTGCCTGCCGTCAGCCTGCCGTCGCTCCTGATGATCCGCCGTGCATTCCCGGCCAAAGTATTATGGCTTGTCTTCGGGTCGGTCGTCGCCGCCGGCGTGCTGAGCGGCATCATCGGCTCCTTCTTCCTATAGCCGAATCATGCCAAAAGGCCGTCTCCCGGAGACGGCCTTTTTCGGTTTATTTCCTCGGATGAGCTTTGAGCCAAGACAGCATGTCGTCGAGAGTGCGGACGGGAACGATCTCCAGCGTTGCGCTGCCTTTGCGGGCATCCTGCTCCTGGCCTTGCGGGACGAAGAACACATCCGCGCCTGCTCGGGCAACCGTATATGCCTTCTGCTCGATGCCGCCGATTTCCCCTACGTTCCCTTCCCCGTCCAGCGTGCCGGTGCCGGCCACCCGGTTGCCGTACGTAATGCCTCCCGGAGTCAGCTGATCGATGACCGTCAAAGCCAGCATGGCCCCATGCGACGGACCCCCCTGGTACACGAGATAGGAGCGATAGTCGGCCGCTCTCGTCAAATCCGCCCGCGTCCGGTCCTGCACCTGGATGCCGAATGCCGCGCGTCCCGGCTGCTCGGGATTCGCCTTCGTCTCGATATCCGCCCACACCTCCTCATTGCCCCGTTTCAGCCCCACCCGGACCGTATCGCCCGGCTTCACGGAGCCCATGACCTTCGCCAGCATGGCCGTCGTGCCGACCTCCTTGCCGTTCAGGCTGGTCAGCACATCGCCGGGCTCAAGCCGCCCTTGCGCCGGACTTTCCTTGAGCAAGGCGAGCACCTGGACCCCGGTCGGAACCACTCCTTGGCCGAGTCCAAGCTTCTTGAGCGCGACAGCGGTTCCAACGTCGTTGGCGCCTGCCCGCTGGATGAACACCTGCCTTTGGATCTCTCCCAGCGAAATGCTCGTATCCCTCTTTTCAATATGCAGATGGGGGAAGATCCTGGCGTAGATCCAGTCCACCGGAAAAGCCGGACGCTCGATGACGAGCACCCCTTCCAGGCTCCCTTTGTCCGTTCCGCCTTGGATATGGGCATACCGGTTCATGTTCATCGTGAATCCCGGAGTGGTGACGCCATATGAGGTCGGGTAAAAAAGAAACGCTCCGATCGCCGCCGCTGCCAAAGCGGTCGTCAACGATCTCCATGGGAAGCCTCCCCGTCTTGCGCGCTCGCTCACAAGAGCGTCGATGAGGATGAGAGCGCCGGTAGCCGCCGCAGCGGCAGCGGCAGCCGCGAAGCGATCCGGCCGCGTAAGAATAAGCAGCCCTGTCAGGATGCCTCCGGCAACGGCGAGGAGATTAATGACGCCAAGCCAGCTCCTTCCCCTCTGAAGCCAGGAGGAATAAGCGCCGGCTGCCCACATCAGAGGGATGACCGCAGCGATGCGGGACAGGATCTGGATCAGATCCATCCAATAATAGCTGCCCAGCCGCAATGGATCCCCGAGCCAGATCAGTTCTCCAGAAACTGAAACAACCGCGGCGGCGATCAGGGATGCCACGTACCAGCGGGAGCTTTTCCCCATTTCCTCGTCCTCCCCAAATGACTGCGTGTGACTTTCCATTGTCTTCCTTCTCTAATAGGATACACAAGAGGGAGCCATACATTCAATGCGGGCATCCGATCCGTCGTTTTACAGACCCGGCGAATGCCGATACAATGAAGGAGTTCGCTACCATACATGCCGACCCGACCGGTGCCGGCTCACCAAGGAGATCGATTCAGCCTATGGATATCGCAACCTGGAACGCCCTGCAGGCCGGCCTGCCGCAATGGCTGGAAAATAGCCGCACCCGCACGGCAGACGGCAAGACCGCATCCTATATTCCCGAGCTCAGCAAGGCGGATCCGGACACTCTCGGCATCCATATCGCCGACATGAACGGCGGATCCGTCTCGGCAGGCGATTGCGGGACCAGATTCACCATGCAAAGCATATCCAAGGTATTCACGCTTATACTCGCTCTCATGGACAACGGCGAGGAAGCTGTATTCAGCAAAGTCGGCATGGAGCCGACCGGCGACAATTTCAATTCAATGCTCAAGCTGGAGCTCGTGCAGCCTGGAATTCCCTTCAATCCGCTTATCAACGCCGGGGCCATCGTCATCTCTTCCTTGATCAACGGAAACAGCCCCGCCGAGAAGGCGGGGCGCATCCTGGATTTCATCTCCGGACTTGCAGGCAATACGGATCTGTCGGTAGACGATGCCACCTATTATTCCGAATCCGCAACCGGCAACTTGAACCGGTCCATGGCGTATTTCCTGACCGATAACGGTGTCCTCCGAGGCGGAGTCGAGGAAGTTCTGGAAGTCTATTTCCGGCATTGCTCCATCTCGGTGACATGCAGCGATCTCGCGAGGATGGCCGTCATTCTGGCGAACGACGGCATCGATCCCGTTACGGGACAAGCCTTGATTCCAAGACGCTACGTGCAGATCGCCAAAACGTTCATGGTCACCTGCGGCATGTACAACGGCTCCGGACAATTCGCCATCGATGTCGGCTTGCCCGCCAAGTCCGGCGTATCGGGCGGCATTCTGGCGCTCGTGCCGGGCGTGGCCGGAATCGGAGTCATCGGTCCCGCGCTCAACCCGCATGGCAACAGTCTGGCCGGGGTTCATCTGCTTCGTTCCCTGTCCAGGGAATTCGACTGGAGCATGTTCTAGACGATTTCCTCGCCTTCTGCCAAGCCTTCCCTTACCTGGATGGTGAAGCGGATGCGGCAGCCTCCGCCGTCATGCTCGAACCACAGCTCGCCGCCCATCGCCTCGATCCGGTCCCTGACGCCGGATATAGGCTGAATGCGGCTCTCGACTTCATGGGGATGCCAGATCGTGAAGAGCAGATCAAGCATATCGTTGCCGATGCTTCGGGAATTCACATGAACACGGGCGCCGACCGTCCCCGGCTCTGCGTTGAAGGCGGCTGCCGAGAGAAGGATGATCAGCGTCTCGCGAAGCAGCTCCTCGTCCCCGACCACCCGGACCGGAAGCTCGGGATCCAGCCAGCAGCTCAGCTGCAGCTGCTGGCTGAGCCCGTCATGAAGTCCAGCGGCAAGCTCTGCCAGCAGAACATGAAGCGAGAACGGCGTTATCCGGCGATCGACGGAACCGGCGGCCATGCGCGAGTTGGCCATCATATGCTGGATCAGCTGAATGAGATAGCCGCTGCTTCCAATAATCGTATCGACGTAGCTTCTCTGCTCGTCGGTCAATTCCGTTTCCGCCAGAAGCTCCGCCATGCCGGAAATGCCGGTCATAGGAGTGATCATCTCAAGTCCAAGTTCGTAGAGCTGATCCTTATCCTTTTCCAGCCCGGCGTTGGCGGAACTCATCGCTTCAAGGCGGCGCTTGTCTTCCTGGCTCTCCTCCGCGAGTCCGGATTCCTTGTGAAGGATCCATCTGGCCGCCGCCATCTGCAGGACGGCCTTCTCCATCTCGGTGAACGCCGCTTCTCTCCGCAGCAGTCCCAGCGTCCCCGTCGATGCCTTGCCGCCGGGGCTCACCTGCAGCCCGCAGTAATGAAACCCGAGCCAGGTATCCCCTTCGGCTCCCGCTTCCGGTTCATCGACCTTCAGACCGCAGTGCAGGATCGGCTCCCCCTTATGATGCAAGTGCGCGACATGCTCCTCGTTCCCTTGACGTTCGGAAACGAAGTAGGCGTCGGCATCGATCAGCTTCGAGATTCCCGTCAACAGCGCGTCCATCGGCAAGCGGACATTTTCTTCTTCCGCCGAATGATCATGTGTTAATTCCTTCATCGCATCCACGCCCACCCCGAAAAAAAATAAAAGCCAAGAATAGGCGCCTTCCTGGCGCCGGTTCTTGGCTCATGAACAGCGTATCGTAATATCTGGTCATAAAGTCCGTTATTCGTTTGGAAACGTATAGACGATAATGCTTTGATCCTTGTCGAACTTCCAGTCGAGGTACAGACCGTCGGGGGTGCGGCCCACCGCGCGGTTCAAGTCGACTTCCGTGAGCAGCATGGATTTTTCCAGCGAGCGCTTCGCTACGCGAAGCGCCGGCTCGTAGCCGGCCCGGAGCAATTCCTTCTCCAGCTTGATCAGAATGCCGGACCGGAACACGATCAACGTCCGGGGATTCGTCCAGAACGAGTAAAGCTTGTCAGGAAGCTTCTCTGCTTCTTCCGATATCCTTCTCACCGATTCGTGTATGTACGGCTTGCCTCTGTACTTCTCCTGATGCGCTTCGAATTTGGAGCTGTCGACCAAACCGACCATGATTCCGGAGTGGTTGTCCAGGTTCCAGTCGTAATACACATCCGTAATCTCCAGTGCCAGCGACTCCTGAACGAGAGCCTTGAAATCCGGCAGGAGGAGATCCATTACGAGCTGGCGCATTTCCCTGACAGCCTCGTCCTTGTTCTGCTGCAGCATGATCTTCTCGACCACGCTGACGAACTGGCGGAAATGCATGGTCACGCAAACTTCATTGCTTGAAACGAAAATCGATTCCGGACCTTTGCCGAAGCGGTCTCGGAGCAATTTGCCCATTTGGCTGGTCAATTGGGACAGAGCGGCACGGTTCTCCAACCTATAGTCATCCTTTTAGCTAGTATCAGAAACGATTTGAACTTGGACGTCGCCATTATAGCATATAATGCCATCGATTGATAGAGATGCTTATCGACAGAATGACCGCTCGGTTCCTGTCCTTGCTTATTTTGCAATAGGCGTGAATACCCCTCGTCGTTTCAGGAACGTTCGTGTTTTGATCATATAATTTCACAAAATACACTACTGTGGGTAACATTACGACTCATTCGCGAATAATTTTATACGGAAACGTTGACACATACGTTCTTCTCGGTTACCATTTCATTTGTCGCCTTACCCGGCGCGTTCGTATATCCCCGATAATAAGGTTCGGGGGTCTCTACAAGGAACCTCAAATTCCTGGCTACGAACGGGATGCTTTCGCATACCCGTTTGCAGCCGGGATTTTTTGATGAAGCCGGGAGGATGATTAGGATGGGAAAATATGACGTGATTGTCGTTGGCGCCGGACCCGCCGGCATTTTTGCCAGCTATGAGCTGACGCTGCAGCATCCGGGACTGAAAGTTCTGATTGTGGACAAAGGCCATGATATTTATCGCCGCAGCTGTCCCATACTGGAAGAAAAGATCCAGCTTTGCCCGCCAGCGGCAGGCAAAAAAGACTTCGCCGGTTGTCTGCCGGCTTGCTCCATAACCGCCGGCTTCGGCGGCGCAGGCGCTTACAGCGACGGCAAATTCAACATTACGACCGAATTCGGAGGCTGGCTGACAGATTACCTCGCCCCCTCCAAAGTTCTGGAGCTGATCCGCTATGTGGACCGCATCAACCTGCAGCACGGAGCGACAACCGCCATCACCGATCCTACGACGGATACGATCCGAAGCATCGAGCAGCGCGGCTATGCCGCCGGACTCAAGCTGCTGCGTGCAGAAGTCCGGCATCTGGGCACCGAGCAGAACCTGGACATCCTCAAGTCCATTTATGAATATTTGAAAACGCGCATCGAGATGTCGTTCAAGACCGAAGTCGAGGACATCGTGACCGAGAAGCAGGACGGATTGCATCGCGTCACGGGGATCTCGCTCAAAAACGGGGTCACGCACGAAGCGGAGCTTGTCATGATCGCTCCTGGCCGCGACGGATCGTCCTGGCTGACGTCGGTGCTCAAGCGCCGCAGGCTCAAAATGTACAACAACCAGGTCGATGTCGGGGTCAGGGTGGAAACCTCCGATGTCGTCATGCGGGAAATCAACGAGCATCTGTATGAAGGCAAATTCGTCTTCAACACATCGGTCGGCACCCGGGTGCGCACGTTCTGCAGCAACCCTTCCGGACATGTCGTCGTCGAGAACCACAGCGGCGTCATGGCCGCCAACGGCCATTCCTACAAGGACCCGAGCCTCGGATCCCCGAATACCAACTTCGCGCTGCTCGTCTCCCATACGTTCACGGAGCCGTTCGACAAGCCGAATGAATATGCGCGGGAAATATGCAAGCGTGCGAACGATCTCTCAAGCGGCGGCGTCATCGTCCAGAAATACGGAGATATCATCCGCGGCCGCCGCTCGACGCCAAGCCGCATCGCCGAAGGGTTTCTGGAGCCGACCTTGAAGGAAGCCGTTCCCGGCGATCTCGGACTCGTGCTGCCTTACAACACGATGCGCAGCCTGATCGAGATGGTCGAAGCGCTCGAGAAAGTAACACCCGGCATTGCTTCGGAGCACACGCTGTTCTACGGTGTCGAAGCCAAGTTCTACTCCGCCCGGCCGAAGCTCGATACGAGGCTTGAGACGGAAATCCGCGGCTTGTACTGCGGTGGCGACGGAGCCGGCATTACGCGCGGACTGGCTCAGGCTGGCGCCGCAGGCGTCTGGATCGCCCGCTCCATGCTGGAGCGGATCGGTACGGCCTCCGCTCCGGCAGCTGCGCTGTCCTGAGAACCAGATCAAAAAAGGCAGACCGGAAATCCGGTCTGCCTTCCTTTTTGCCTATCCATATTGCTGTCGTCTTTAACCGTCCGTCCCGACTCCATCAGCGGCGGATTGTTCCACCTGGCTTTTCAATTGCTCCAGCTCCACCGACACTTTCTCGATGATCCGGATGAACAGAGCGAGCTCCTCCGAGCTTGCGGCTTGTTCTCCGGCTGCTTGAGCCGTGTCCCTCGACATCGCCTGCACTTTGTGAAGCACCTCGCCGATCGATTCAACCTTCTCCTGAATCAGCTCAAGCGATTCCTTGGAATGTCGGGCAAGCTTGCGCACTTCCCCCGCGACGACCTCGAATCCTCTTCCCTGCTCGCCGGCCCGCGCCGCCTCGATAGCGGCGTTGAGGCCGAGGAGATGCGTCCGGTCGGAAATGTCACCCATGAGCGCGCCCATGGATTCGATGGAGCCGATCTGCTCGCCGAGCAAGCCGAGCTCGGCGTCGGTCTGCTCCTGCGACAGCACCGTCGCGCGGGCCAGCCTGTTGACGGCCGCCGTGCTGCGGCTTACCTGCTCCATTCCCGCTGCCAGCTGGCGGATCGCTTCACTGACGCCCGTCAGAATATGGGACTGGCTGTCCAGCACTCTCTCCAGCTTGGCCTTCTCGTCCTTCTCATAGGCTTCGAGCACGAGCTGCGAATCGAGGTTGAACATCTTCGTCAAGGAATGCAGCACCGGCGTCCACTGTCCCGGAAGCTCGGCTGCCAGATGGGCAGCGGCGAGATCCAGATAAATCATATAAGCTCCCAGATACCACTGGGTCGTCAGCCCGATTCTGGAGTGGATCTTGCCTACCAGGAGGCGGTTGTTGAAATAGGCTTCGTCGATCGTTCCATCCGTCATCGAAAGGAAGTATGTCTTCTGCGTCGCTTTCAGCCTCTCAAGCGTACTGTGGGCTTCAATGATCGTCTTCAGCTCGGGCTTCGCCGCGATCTGCCCGTACAGCGAGTCCACGAGCCTGTCCACGATTTTCTCGAATACGGCCCTGCTGCCCTGAAGCAGGTTCAGGTCCTCTTGCTTCAACCCGATGAATTGTAGCTGGGCTTCTCTATCTGCCGTAACGGCAATCATGTCCCCATCTCCTTGCCATTGTTAACCTAATCTTGTCTTTATCGGAAGATGCGTTGATATAGTTTAGTGCCGGAGCAAATTGAAACCGCTGCCTCCGTTCTTGAGGCCCGCTTTCCGTCATGGTACGATATAGAAATCGACTGCAAGCAACGGGAAGGAAGAAAACAAGTGAAGAGCAATCCGGTGGAATGGATCTTTTTCGACGTCGGCGAGACACTCGTGGATGAATCCGCGCCGATCGCCGACATTATCTCGCAGCTCATCCGCGCTGCCGGGCGCCGGTGCATCGCGGTATGCGAGCGGGACATCCGGGAAGCCTGGGTCCAAGCCCATGAACGGTTCTCTCCGTTTCCGATGGCCGACATCCTGCTGCTGCTGTTCCCCGATGACGCGCTTCGCCAAGCGATCTGGATGGAAATGAAATACCGCAAGGAGCTTGACAAGCCGTTCCCGGATGCCAAGAACCTCCTGCAGACGCTCAGCGCCAGCTACCGGATCGGAGTCATCGCGAATCAGAGCGCAGGAACCGTCCATCGGCTGGAGTCTTACGGGCTCATGGAGCATATTGAAGCCGTATTCTCCTCCGCGGAGACCGGCCTGGTGAAGCCGGATCTACGCCTGTATGAGCATGCGCTCGAAACGACGGGCTGTTCTCCCTGCAAAGCTTTAATGGTAGGAGACCGCATCGACAACGACATCATTCCCGCGCGCCAGGTCGGCATGCATGCCCTATGGGTCCGCCAAGGCTTGGCTCTGCGCCAATCCTCCCCTTCTCCATCTCTCCAGCCAAGCGGTACGATACAGTCCATCGGCGAAATGGCAGGCTGGCTCGAGCTATGGCAGCCTTGTGATCCGAGCCGCGCCTCCTGAAGCGGCATGGAGCGCATAAAAAAAACCGCCTCCCGGCGGTTTTTTCGGCATTTCATTATGGTCTATGGATGTTGCGGATGCCAGCCTAATCCTGGGTCTGGCTGTCCTGGGGACGCTGAGGCGGCGCAGAGACAGGCGTTGCCTCTTCCTCGTCATCGCCGGAATCGTCCATCTTTTTGAAGCCGTACACGAACAAAATAATCGTCCCGATCATGAGAAGTCCAAAGAAGATCAAGTAAAGCGAGTCCGTCAAGGATGTATCCTCGCCGACATGCATGGGCAGCAGCTCCTTCCACCTTTAGCTTAGCTTGGAGCCGGAGCATGCGTATGACTCTTTCGGGCTATAAATGTGACAATCAGCGGGCAATAGGGCCCTTCACCGCCGCAACCTCATATCGGGAAACTTCCGTTTCCAGCACATAATCCGGAGGCGTCTTGCCGCGGCTCTCGCGGTGGCCTTGGATATGGACATCGCTTTTCTCCCAGCCCTTCCAGGCCTCTTCAGACTCCCAGCGGATCTGGACGATGACCTCCTCCTCGCCCCGGCGCACAGCCTTCACAAGGACGCTCATATCGACGAATCCGTCCATTTCCTGTACCGGTCCCGGCTTGCTGAACCGCTCCACGACTTGTCCGGAGAAACCTTCCTTGACTTTGATTCGGCGTTGAATGACGAGCATGCGGCTTGTCTCCTTTCAATCGTACAGTTCCTGTAATCCATCATAATTGATAATAATTCTCATTGTCAATAAAAAAGGAATTGCAGCAAAGCCTCGGAACGATTAAAATATTCGGATGAATACTTTGCAGCGGAAATCAACTTTGTCGATCCTATTGCCTCTTGCCGTCGGTATGGCCGCCATTTCCTGCGCCCCCATACTTGTCCGTTATTCCGGTGCGCCCGTATCCGTCCAAGGGTTTTACCGGATGCTCTTCACGTTTCTGATGATGCTTCCCTTCGGCTGGAAATACCGCCATGCCTTCCGCACGATCAGCATGCGGGACTGGGTCAAGCTGACCGTCGCCGGCTTTTTCCTGGCGCTGCACTTCCTGCTCTGGATGGCTTCCTTATCCTATACGTCGATCGCCAGCTCCACGATTCTGCTCACCCTGGAGCCGGTCTTTGTAGCGATAGGCGCTTACCTCGTCTTCAAGGAAAGGCTGCGCCGCTCCGCCGTCATCGGCATGTCGGTCTCGATTGCCGGAGCCATTCTCGTCAGCTCGGGCGACTTCGGCTTGTCGCGAAGCGCTTTTTACGGAGATACGCTGTCCCTTCTCGGGACGGTTGCCGTTGCCGTGAACATGATTCTGGCCAAACAGCTCATGGAGCGGATTCCGTCCTATGTCTACAGCTTGATCGTATTCGGCATCACCGCGCTCTGCTTCGCCGTCTACAACGTCGCGGGCGGCATACCGATGAGCGGTTACGAGCCGAAGGAATGGGGCCTGTTCCTGCTGCTCGCCATCATCCCGACCGTCTTCGGCCATATGATCTTCAACTGGCTGCTGCAATCGGTCAAGGCGACGACGATCTCCATGGCCGTGCTGGCGGAGCCGATCGGCGCGAGCCTGCTCGGTCTCCTGCTGTTCGGCGAGCTGATCACAGGCTTCCAGCTGATCGGCGGCGTCTTCATGATCGCCGGCTTCATCCTTTACCTCAAGTCGGAGGAACGCCCTTCGGCCGCCAAGCAAGGAGATCCTGCTCTCGACGCGCCGAGCGGCGCCGTTTCCTGAGGTTGATTTCCTTCCATGCCGAACAGCCCGATCTCGGGCGAGGCCACTGAAATGGTGTCGCTGCAGACGGAAATCATTCTTCCGATCGCTGTTGTCCCCAGATTTCTCTGATTTCGGCCGCTTTTAGCGGTTGGAATCCGGGGACAAAGGCGACCACATCCGTTTCTCTAGAACGATTTCGCGCCTTACGCTACTTTTTCAGTGGCCCGATCTCGGGCTGGCCTGTCTTTTATCCGACTGCGCTTCCGCCCGTCCTCATGCTCATTCCTTCTCCAGCAGCTCCAGCATATGGAGGAAAGCCTCCTCCTCATCCTTCCCTTTGACGCGCAGCAAGACGCGCGTGCCGGAACGGATCGGCAGCAGAAGCATGCCGAGCAGGCTTTTAACGTCCACGATATTGATGCCGTCTCCGTGAGCGAACTCAAGCTTGATGTCCGAGCGGAAGCGGGCGGATTCCGAGGACAGCCGGGCAAGATCCTCGCGGGTAAAATAGGCAGCAATCACAAATTCATGAACTCGCATCCATTGACCTTCTTTTCCTCGGGATAAGATCGAATCACCGCATGTGTACGTTATATTCGAAATTTTCAGCCGGGTTCCTGCTTGAAGCGCATTCATCAAAAAATGAAATGCCTTCCGAGTCAAAGGCTGCATTCGTCCCTAATTGCTTCGGCATGTCTTAAATCCCCCGCGGATGGGTAAAGAATAACAACATACGGGAGGCGATTGTGATGATGATGTCCCCATTCGAGGACAGGATGTATGCCGTGTTGTTCTACATCCTCGCCGCTGCCGTCGTAATCGGCGTCGGCGGGTGGATATACTGGCTGAGCAGAAAAGCGAAAAGGAAAAGCCGCTGACAAGACAAGCGGCAGCTCAAACGCGGATCCGAAACGAAAGCCGGCCCCTTCAACGCCTGGAAATGGCGTTGAAGAGGCCGGCTTCACTCATTTATCGGGTTGTATTTCCAACTTTGCCGAGAAAGCCGCGTTGTAGCATTTGCGGCAGACGGGCTTGTAGTCGTCGTTGCCTCCGATTTGAATCTGATTCCCTTCATTCACGGGAACTCCGTCCATGAAGCGGATCACCATCGTCGCCTTGCGGTCGCAATACCAGCAGATCGTCTTGATCTCCTCGATCTTGTCCGCCTGCGCAAGGAGATAGTAGCTGCCCTCGAACAGCTGGTTGCGAAAATCGTTTTTGAGCCCGAATGCCATCACCGGCACGTTCAGCTCGTCCACGACCCGAGTCAGCTGCAGGATATGCTCCTTCTTCAGGAACTGCGCCTCGTCGATGAGCACGCAGTAGATCGCCTTCGGCGCGCCCGCGGGCTGATGCCGCAGCACCTCCTCGTAGAGATCGGTTTCTTCGCGGACCGGGAGCGCCTTGCGCGTGAAGCCGACGCGGGACCCGACCTGCTCTTCTCCGCTGCGCGTATCCATGGCCGGAGAGAAGATCAGGACGGCTTTTCCCTGCTCCTCGTAATTATGGGCAACCTTGATGATCTCGAAGGACTTGCCGCTGTTCATCGTCCCGTATTTGTAGTACAGCTGGGCCAAAACGGCTTCCCCCTCTTCAATCGATCCTTCCGCGCTGCCGGGCGGCAGCTTTCTATTCCATCATATAAGCGAGCAGCAGCGCGCCTGTATGGAGTATCGCATCCGCATGCGTGCGCTCCATCCCGTGGGAGGCATGGACGCCGGGACCGATCAGCGCCGCCCTGATGTTCGCTCCGCCGCGCAGAGCGGCCGAGGCATCGGAGCCGTAAAACGGATAAATGTCCACCGCATGCGGAAGCTCCTCGCGCTGGGCGAGCTCGATCAGCTTGGAAGTCATGCCGTAATCGTAAGGTCCGGAGGAATCCTTGGCGCAAATGGATACATCGAGCTCCGTTGCGGACAGATCGTCGCCGAGCGCGCCCATGTCGACCGCAATCATCTCGACGATGTCGGCCGGGATATGGGCGCTTCCGTGACCGACCTCCTCGTAGGTCGAGATGAGGAAGGTAACGCTGCCTGACGGCTGGAGCCCTTCCCGCTTCAACGCTTCGAGAATGCCGAACAGCGCTGCGACGCTGGCCTTGTCGTCCAGATGACGGGACTTGACCCAGCCGTTGTCGAAGATGCGCACTCGCGGGTCCCACGATATGAAGTCGCCTGGCGCGATTCCGAGCGCAAGCGTGTCCTCCTTGCTGAATACCGACTCGTCGAGCCTGACTTCCATCGTCGCCTCTTCGCGCTTCTGGCTGCGGGCATCCGGATACACATGCACGGAAGTCGCCGTCGACAGCACGGTACCTTCGTAAACCCGGCCGCTGCGGGTATGCACCTGGCAATACTCCCCTTCGACCGTATGCATATCATAACCGCCGATCGGCGTCATGCGGAGCATGCCGTTGCCCTTGACGGAGCGGACCATCGCGCCAAGCGTATCGACATGCGCGGACAGCAGCAGCGGGGCCTTGCTGCCCGTCCCCTGAACGGTCAAGATGCCGTTCCCTTTAGGCGTCAATTCCATCTTGTAGCCGAGACGCTCCGCCTCCCGCTGGACCAGCGACATAATATTCATGCAGAAGCCGCTCGGGCTGGGCGTCTCCAGAAGCTTCTGCAAAAAATCAAGAATGTACGCTCGATCAAGCTTCTCCTTCAGAACAGCCATTCCGACATTCCCCTCTCCAAATAAGCTTCGTCATCCTGATTTCCTTCGACATTGTACCATACTTTGCTCGGCCGGACCGCCGTCCGAGGCGGCTGCGGGCGAGCACGGAAAAAGCCCCTTCCGGCCAGCCGTCCAAGCAGGCTGACAGAAAGGGACATGACGGCCGCGGCTTGTCGGCGCAGCCTGCGTCTTGACTCCGGAATCGCTTATTCGGTTACGATTCCCCTGACCAGCACAGGCGCCTCGGCGCTGCCCGCAACGCGGATCGCTTTGTACAACCGCTCCTTGACCTCTGCGACGTCCTCGCTGGAAGCATGGATCGTGACGAGGGAATCGCCCGCTTTGACGGCGTCGCCGACTTTTTTGTTCAGGACGAGGCCAACCGACAGATCGATCTCGGATTCCTTCGTCGCGCGGCCGGCTCCAAGAATCATCGCGGCCGTGCCGACGGCGTCAGCCGTAATCTCGGCGACGAATCCATCTTCCTTGGACGGCAGCTCGATGCGGTACGGCGCCTGCGGCAGAAGCTCCGGATTGTCGGCGACGGCAGGATTTCCGCCTTGGTTGGCGATGAACTCCTTGAACTTGTCCAGCGCCGCGCCGCTCGCGATAAGGCCGCGCAGCTTGTCCTCCGCTTCCTGCAGCGATGCCGCCTTGCCGCCGAGATAGACCATCTGGCGGCCGAGCGCGAGGCACAGGTCGAGCAGATCGGCCGGCCCTTCCCCGCGCAGCGTATCGATCGCTTCCTTCACTTCAAGCGCGTTGCCGATCGCAAGGCCGAGCGGCTGGCTCATGTCGGAGATGACAGCCATCGTCTTGCGGCCGACTTCGTTGCCGATGGCGACCATCGCTTCCGCCAGCTCCCTGGCATCCTTCTCATCCTTCATGAACGCGCCCGCGCCGGTCTTCACGTCGAGCACGATCGCATCGGCTCCGGCCGCGATCTTCTTGCTCATGATGGAGCTCGCGATCAGCGGAATGGAATCGACCGTAGCCGTGACGTCCCTGAGAGCGTACAGCTTCTTGTCGGCCGGCGTCAGATTGCCGCTCTGGCCGATGATGGCGATGCCATGCTCGTTGACGAGACGGGTGAAGTCTTCCTTGGTCAGCTCCACATGGAAGCCTTCCACCGCCTCCAGCTTGTCGATCGTGCCGCCCGTATGGCCGAGACCGCGCCCCGACATCTTGGCCACCGGGACTCCTGCCGCGGCGACCAGCGGAGCGAGCACCAAGGTCGTCGTATCGCCGACTCCGCCGGTCGAATGCTTGTCCACCTTGATGCCCTCGATGTCGGACAGGTCGATGGAATCTCCGGAACGGACCATCGCCATCGTCAGATCCGCCCTCTCGCGTCTGGACATGTCGCGGAAGAAGATCGCCATCGCCCAGGCGCTGATCTGATAATCGGGAATATCTCCGTTCGTATAGCCTTGGATGATGAAGGCGATTTCCTCTTCGCTCAATTCATGCCCGTCGCGCTTTTTCTCGATCAAGTCCACCATTCTCATGAACGAAGACCATCCCTTCATTAATTAATGTCATAAATAATAAACCGAATTAACCCTAATCCCATGTCCGTGCAGAGGCTTCTCGCCCGATATTTATGACGTTAATTGATTCCTTCGCAATCCGGAGAATCCTGTCGAAAATTAACGGCATCAATCATGCGGCCGACAGCTACTTCGGATCGATCGACACGGCGGTATCGAGAGCGGCCGCCATCATGTCGTTGAAAGTCGATTGGCGCTCTTCTGCCGTCGTTTCCTCTCCGGTAAGCAGATGGTCGCTGACCGTAAGCACGGTGAGCGCCTTGACGCCATGGCGGGCCGCGATCGTGTACAGCGCCGTCGTCTCCATCTCCACTCCGAGCACGCCATGATCCATCAGGCGCTGGACCGCGGCGGTGTCTTCCTTGTAGAAGACATCGGTGCTGAAGATGTTGCCGACATGGACATTCATGCCGGCTGCCGATGCCAGCTCGTACGCTTTTCTGAGCAGCTGGAAGTCCGCGATCGGGGCATAGTCGTAGCCGAGGAACTGATTGCGGTTCATGCTGGAGTCGGTGCATGATGCCTGAGCGAGAATGACGTCCCTCACCCGGACATGCTGCTGCATCGCTCCGCAGGTGCCGACGCGGATCAGGTTTTTGACGCCGTAGCTGCGGATCAGCTCCTGGGCGTAGATGCTTATGGACGGCAGCCCCATGCCCGAACCCTGCACGGAGACGCGCTGTCCTTTGTACATGCCCGTATAGCCCAGCATCCCGCGAACTTCATTGTACAGCTCCACTTCGGACAAGTATGTTTCAGCGATGTATTTGGCTCTCAGCGGGTCTCCGGGCAGAAGCACCGTCTCCGCGATCTGGCCTTCCTTGGCTCCGATATGTACGCTCATGCTCATTTCTCCTTTGCAATGTCGGTCTTAGGAACGGAAGCGGGAGAGCTACTGCAGCTCCCCCAGAAAGCTTCGGCCGTGCTCGGGAGCTTTCACCTTGAAGTTGTCGGCGATCGTAGCCCCTACGTCCGCAAATGTCGTCCTGAGCGGCAGAGCGCCGGCGCGCCCTTGGAAACGCGGAGAATAGACAAGCAGCGGCACGTATTCGCGGGTATGGTCGGTGCCGGCATACGTCGGATCATTCCCGTGATCCGCCGTAATGACGAGCAGATCGTCCTCGCCGAGCTTCCCGATCACTTCAGGCAGGCGCGCATCGTACTCCTGCAGCGCCTCTCCATACCCCTGCGGGTCGCGCCTGTGCCCGTACAGGGCATCGAAATCGACGAGGTTGAGGAAGCTCATGCCGGTGAAATCCTCGCCGCATACTTCGGCCAGCCTGTCCATGCCTTCCATATTGCTCGCCGTGCGGATAGAGCGGGTTACGCCTTCGCCGTCGAAAATATCGGAGATCTTGCCGATTGCGACGACTTCAAGCTCCGCCTCCTTGAGCGAGTTCATCACTGTCGGCTGGAAAGGCTTAAGCGCATAGTCATGCCGTCCGGCCGTTCTCTTGAACGTCCCCGGCTGGCCGATGAACGGGCGGGCGATGATCCGTCCGAGCATATAAGGATCCTCGAGCGTGATTTCACGGCAGAATTCGCAGATGTCGTACAGCTCCTTCAGCGGCACGATCTCCTCGTGCGCCGCGATCTGCAGCACCGAGTCCGCCGATGTATATACGATCAACGCTCCGGTGCGCATATGCTCCTCGCCCAGCTCGTCGATGATTTCCGTTCCGCTGGCCGGCTTGTTGCCGATGACCTTGCGGCCGGTATGCTCCTCGATCCGTTGGATCAGCTCCTGCGGGAATCCATGCTCGAATACGCGGAAAGGCGTATCGATGCGCAGCCCCATCATCTCCCAGTGGCCCGTCATCGTATCCTTGCCGCTGGAGGCTTCCTGCATGAGGCCGTAATACGCCTGCGGCGCCGGCGACGGCTCGATTCCGAGAATAGGAGCGATGTTGGACAACCCCAGCTTCTCCATGTTGGGCATCGAAAGCCCGCCCATATGATTCGCTATATGTCCCAAAGTGTTGACGCCATGATCTCCGAAATCGGCTGAATCCGGAGCTTCTCCGATGCCGACGGAGTCCATGACGACGACATGTATGCGTTTGAATGGCTGCATCTTGGCCCTTCCTTTCTTAGTTCCATAAGTAAGCGGACGATTGAACCGGATCCTGCAGGAGCGGCCGGCAGGAATGGCCGGCAGGCGCCGCGTCCCGGCGGCCGCTTCTTCCATCATAGCCCGAGGCAGGCTTCGCGGCAAATGCCGCCGCGAAGCCGCTCCGCGCGCAAAATCAAAAGCCGGAAAAACCTTCCGGTTCTTCCGGCTTCATGGAAGCCTTGCGTCAAATCAAGCTCCTCAGTAAGCAGCGGTGGATTGGCCGCCCTGCATGATCTTGACGCCGGAGCTTGCTCCGATGCGGGTCGCGCCTGCGGATACCATCCGCTGCATATCCTCGAGGCTGCGGACGCCGCCCGATGCCTTGACGCCCAGGTCCGGCCCGACCGTGCGGCGCATCAACGCCACGTCCTCCGGAGTGGCGCCGCCCGTGGAGAAGCCCGTTGAGGTCTTCACGAAACCGGCTCCGGCGCGCACGGCAGCCTCGCAGGCGCGGACCTTCTCCTCGTCCGTCAGCAGGCAAGTCTCGATGATGACCTTGACGACAGCTTTGCCTGAAGCCGCCTCGACGACAGCGCGGATATCGGCCTCTACAAGCGCGTCCTCTCCGCCTTTGAGAGCGCCGATATTGATGACCATGTCGATTTCGCCGGCGCCTTTGGCGATCGCATCCGACGTTTCAAAAGCCTTCGTCTCCTTCGTCGACGCCCCGAGCGGGAAGCCGATCACCGTGCATACCTTCACGTCCGTTCCGCCAAGCTGCGCCGCCGCAAGCTCTACCCATGCCGGGTTCACGCAGACCGAAGCGAAGCCGTATTGCTTCGCCTCCTCCGTCAGCTTGACGATCTCTTCCTTGACCGCGTCCGCGCGAAGCAGCGTGTGGTCGATCATGCCTGCCAATTGCTTATGCTCCATGTGCTCATCATCCCCTAATTATGCATGCTGCCTTCATCATATCACCGCTTTGAACAATTGTAAAACGATAGATAAGCATTTGTTCAACCGGTTTCCTATTCCTAGAATGCCATAAAAAGCCTGCCGATTATTCGGCAGGCTTCTCCACTGCTTCCAGCTTCTCTCCATGCGGATTCCGATTGCCCGGTAGGCCGCCGCAGCTTGCAAGCCGACGCGGCCGCCCCATTTCCCTAATCGACTGCCCCTAGCCGCTTGATGCCTCGGCATCATGAATCTGGAGGATGACCAGATTGGCGACGTATTTGCGGGCATCGGCCGACTCTAGCCGGATGAGGCAAGGGACTGGAGCGTGCCTGCCGGATCGGACGCCGGGAGCGGAGAAGCGGACGAGAGTCCCGTCCAGATCCTCGCGGACGTCCAGAATGCTCCGGCCTTCCTCCAGCAGCCGGTCCAGCAGCGACTTCTCTTCCCATGCGGATTCGCAGGCGGTCATCCACCCCTCCCCCCCGCAGAAGCTTGCGGAACGGATACTGGCGTCCTTGCGCCGAATCTGGCTCTCGGCACGTACCGTCCGCAGCCGGCTTGACCGACAAACTCGCCGTCGCGGACGACGAACTGTCCGCGCAGAAGTACCGACACCGGCTCGCCAGTCGCCTCCATCCCTTCAAAAGCGCTGTAATCGACTTTAAGATGATGGGAATCCGCCGATAGAATCCGCTTGGCCGACGGGTCGAACAGGACGAGATCGGCATCGCTCCCTACAGCTATCGTGCCTTTGCGCGGAAACAGTCCGAACAGCTTGGCGCTTGCCGTCGACACCAGGTCGACGAACTGATGGATCGTAATTCTCCCCTTCGCCACGCCTTCGGAATAGAGAAGAGTGAACCGGTCCTCGATCGTAGGGCCGCCGTTCGGTATTTTGGAGAAATCGCCGCGTCCCAGCTCCTTCTGCCCCTTGAAATGAAAGGAGCATTGATCCGACCCGATCGTCTGCAGCGTCCCGCTGGACAAGGCGTCCCACAAAACCTGCTGATGCTCCCGTTCCCGCAGCGGCGGAGACCAGACGTATTTGGCCCCTTCGAAATCCGGCTTTTCCAAGCTGGTGATGTCCAGAGTCAAATACTGGGGACAGGTCTCCCCATATACCGCCATCCCCCTCGCCCTTGCCTCCCTGATGCGCTCGACCGCCTGCGCGCAGGTGACATGGACGACATAGAGGGGAGCTCCCGCCAGTCCGGCCAGCTCCGCGGCCCGCCCGGTCGCCTCTCCTTCCAGCTCGGGAGGACGGGTAAGGGCATGATGGATCGGATCCGTGTCGCCCCGTGCCAGCGCCTCTTCGACGAGAAAGTCGATGACGTCTCCGTTCTCGGCATGGACCATGACGAGCGCCCCTTCCTCCCTGGCAAGCTGCAAAGTTCGGAACATCGTTCCGTCATCCACCTGAAAGACGTCCTTGTAGGCCATGAACACCTTGAGAGAGGTAATGCCTTCCCTCTCTATAATCTCGGGCAGTTCCCTGAGCGTTTGCTCCCCGGCATCCGCCACCATGAGATGGAAGCCGTAATCGACGGCCGCTTTGCCGGCTGCTTTGGCATGCCAGGTCCGCACCGCATCGGACAGCGGTTCGCCCCGTCTGGTCAGGCAAAAATCGAGCACCGTCGTCGTGCCTCCGAATGCGGCCGCAACCGTGCCGCTCTCGAAGTCGTCCGCGGTCACGGTGCCGCCGAACGGCATGTCCAGATGGGTGTGAGGATCTATGCCTCCCGGAAATACATACAAGCCTGCCGCATCGATGATTTCGGCTCCGGAAGCATCGAGGCGGCTGCCGATGGCGGCCACAATTCCATCTTCAATCCGAATATCGGCCTGATACATATCGCTTGCGGTCACAATCGTCCCGCCGACAATCACTTTCGATGAGCTCATCCTCATACCGCCTCCATCTCGGCCGAATCCGCATTCAGCTTCTCAAGCGCCCGCTGGCGCTCATTCCAGGTAAGGGGCGCGGCTCCCGGCAGCTCGACCATGTCGATCGCGCCGTCGACGGGGCAGACGATCGAGCAGAGGTTGCAGCCGACGCAATCCTCCTCCCTCACCTGCAGGATCGGCTTGCCGCCGCTTCCTGTCAGCATGTCGATGCATTGATGCGAAGTGTCCTCGCAGGCGATATGGCATTTGTTGCAGTTGATGCAGGTCGCCGTATTGATCCGCGCGACGACTCTGTAGTTGAGATCCAAATCGCCCCAGTCTCCGTAGCGGCCGACGCTGCGGCCGGTCAGCTCGCTCGCCGTCGCCAGTCCTTTGTCGTCCAGATACCGGTTCAGGCCGTCGATCATATCCCCGACGATCCGGAAGCCGTGATGCATCGCCGCCGTGCATACCTGCACGCCTGAAGCTCCCATCAGCATGAACTCGGCCGCATCCTGCCAGGAGGAAATCCCGCCGATGCCGGAGATCGGCACGCCTATCGCGGCATCCCGGGCGCATTCCGCCACCATGTTCAAGGCGATCGGCTTGACGGCGGGACCGCAGTAGCCTCCATGCGCTCCCAGGCCGCCGACATGGGGAACGGTGTTCCACGTATCGAGGTCGACTCCGGCCAAGCTGTTGATCGTATTGATCAGGCTGATCGCATCCGCGCCGCCCAGCACCGCATGGCGGGCCGTTATCCTGACGTCCGTAATGTTCGGAGTCAGCTTCACGATGACAGGCGTCGAGGCGGCTTCCTTGGCCCACAGCGTCTGCATCTCGACGAGATCGGGCTGCTGCCCCGACGCCGCGCCCATGCCGCGCTCCGCCATTCCGTGCGGACAGCCGAAGTTGAGCTCCAGTCCGTCGACTCCCGCATCCTCGACACGCTTCACGATCTCATGCCATTTCTCCCGCTTCGGCTCGACCATCAGCGAGGCGACCAGAGCGTGCTTCGGATAAAGCCTTTTCGTTTCCCTGATTTCCCGTAGATTCACTTCCAGCGGCCTGTCGGAGATCAGCTCGATATTGTTGAAGCCGGCCACGCGGCGCCCGCCGTAGTGGACGGCCCCGAAGCGGGAGGAAGTATTGATGATCGGCTCGCCGAGCGTTTTCCAGACCGCACCTCCCCAGCCGGCCTCGAACGCTCTCTGCACCTGGTATCCTGTGTTGGTAGGCGGCGCGGACGCCAGCCAGAACGGGTTCGGCGATGTGATTCCCGCCATGGAAATCGATAAATCGGCCATGCCTTCGCCTCCTGTCGGTGGACCTGGGACGGTCCCTAGTCATCTGCCGGCCTTGCTGTCCTTTGCCGGCCTTGCTGTCATCCGGCCGCAGCTTCCGTCCCGCTCGCCAGAGCGGAGGAAATCGCGGCCGCGGCCCGTTTGCCCTGCTCCGCCGCCGAGACGACGGTCGCTTCTCCGGCTCCGGAGCCGTGGATCATATCCCCCGCCGCATAGACCCGCGGATGTGAAGTCCTCATGGTGAGGAGGTCGACCTCCGGAATCCCGCGTTCATGGCGAAGGCCGAACTGCTCCGATAAAGAGATCAGCCTTTGCTGTCCCGTAGCCAAAATGACGGCATCCGCTGCCATCCGGAACTCCGAGGAAGGAAGCCGAACCGGAATTTTCCGGCCGTCCCTTCCCCGCTCCCCGGTCAGCTCCAGCCGCACGCAATCCAGTCCGGCGACTCCTCCCGCACCGTCGCCGGCAATGCCGACCGGGAGGGTGAGCCAGCGGAATTCGACTCCCTCCCGCTTGGCGAACTCATATTCGAACGGATAAGCCGTCATCTCCGCTTCGGTCCGCCGATAGACGATGCGGACGGAAGCCGCGCCGAGCCTCAGCGCGCTCGTCGCCGCATCGACGGCCGTATTGCCGGCTCCGATGACGGCTACCCGCGCTCCTTCCAGCCTCGAGGGGATGCGGCCCGATTTCGTCGTCTCGATGAGGCGGATCGCGTCGTAGACGCCATCCAGCTCCTCTCCCGGCAGTCCGAGCGGCGGCACATTTCCCATGCCTGCGGCGAGCAGAACCGCGTCGTACCCGCCCAGCAGCTCTTGCGCGCTCACCGAGCTGCCGATGCGGACACCGGTGCGGATCTCGACGCCAAGCCCCTCGATCTGGGAAATTTCCCAGCGAGGCACATGAGGCGGGAGGCGGAAGGAGACGATTCCGGAATGCCCGAGCCCTCCCGGCTCGGACTTGGCTTCATAGACGACAACCTTGAAGCCTCCTCTCGCGAGCTCGCGGGCAGCCGACAGACCCGCCGGGCCGCTGCCGACGACAGCGACGCTGCGTCCATTCGGCTTGCCGGCCTGGAACAGCTGGCGTCCGCTCGCAGCGGCATCATCCGTGGCGTAGCGCTGCAGCCTGCCGATCATGATCGGCGTGGACGGGCCGCCAAGGACGCAGGCCCCTTCGCAGAGCAGCTCCGTCGGACAGACGCGCGCACAGCTCGCTCCCAACGGATTGGCGTCCAAGATCGCGTAGGCGGCGCCAGCCGTATTGCCCGTGGCGATGCGCTTGATGAAGGCTGGAACGTCGATGCCGGTCGGACAGGCGCGGATGCAGGGCGCATCATAGCAGTACAGGCAGCGGTTGGATTCCTCCATAGCGGCGGCGCGGCTCAGCGGCGGCATCAGCTCCGCAAAAGGGCTGCCCGCCTCCTCGAAGCTTCTCAGCTTTTCGATTCCCATTGCTCCGTCCTCCTTTCCCGTTGCGGCGGCCGAGCCGCCAGACGCATGAGCGTCCGGGCCAGCAGCTCCGTGCCTGCCGCGATATCCTCCGGGCTCGAATATTCAAGCGGATTATGGCTGATTCCATCGCGCGAGCGGATAAAGATCATGGCGTACGGGCATACATGAGACATCGCAAGCGCGTCGTGGAACGGACCGCTCATCAGCTCCGGCAGCGCCAAGCCCGCTTCCGCCGCCGCTTCCCTGACGGCAGCCATCAAGTCCGGATCGCAGTAGCGGGGTTCGCTGTCCGTATCGACGACAATGTCCCATTCCAAGCCGTTGTCGGCCGCCTTCTCCGCGATGAGAAGGCGGAGCAGACGCTCCAGCCTGCCGCGCCTCGACATGTCCATATCCCTCAGGTCGACTGTGAACCGAACCCTCTCCGGAATGACGTTGCGCGAATTCGGATAGACATGGAGCGAGCCGACCGTGCCGACTGCCGGAGAGCCCTCCTCGCCGCGTACGAGCTCCTGCAGCCCGGCAATGACCGCCGCCGCTCCCGCCAGCGCGTCCCGGCGCATCGCCATCGGCACAGAGCCCGCGTGGCCGGCGAATCCCCGCAACTCGACGGTCCACCAGAGCGGGCCCGAGATGCCGGTGACGAGCCCGCAGGATGCGTTCAGCGACTCCAGCAGAGGTCCCTGCTCGATATGCAGCTCCAGATAGGCCTTGACGGCGCCCGGAGAGCAGGCATCTTCCGCGAAGCGGCCGGGGTCCCCGCCAAAACTCAGCAGCGCCTCGCTCCTCGTGACACCCTGAGCGTCCGTACGTTCAAGCTCCCCCTCCTCCAGCCTGCCGGCCAGTCCTCGCGATCCGAACAAGCCCTTGCCGAACCTGCATCCTTCCTCGTCGGAAAAGACGGCCACCTCGACGGGACCTTGAGGTAGCTCTCCCGAATCGCGCAGGAGCCGCACCGCTTCGATCGCGCCGACCACCCCTGCGACGCCGTCATAAAGCCCCGCATTCGGCTGCGTATCGATATGCGATCCCAGCATGAGGACAGGGCCGTCCTCCTTGCCCTCCATCCTCCCGATCAAGTTCCCGAAGGCGTCGAGCCGTGCTTTCATCCCCGCCTCCTCCATCCAGCTCCGCACGGTTTCCCGCGCCTCCGCATCAAGAGCGCTCATCGCCGGCCGGCTGGCCGAGGTGTCGCCGATCCGTCCGATCTGTCCCAGCCTGGCAATTCTCGAACGGAGGCGTTCGATCGATACGGCTGCTCCGGCTTCCTTCATTGGGCTTCCTCCCTCGAAGCGTAATGTAAGGTTACATAACGTATCTTATTCAATTTTCTGAATTTTTTGAACTTTTATTTTCCATTTTTATCTTTTGATGTAAAATAAGCTTACTTGAACCCTTTCCTCTCCCCATCATCCATGCCGACATGCGAGTTTCCCAGATCAGAGACAGCCACAGATCGGAAGCTTATATTCCCATAAGGAATAAGGAGGATGCTCATGCCGGTCCAACGCCCTCTTACCGTCCGCGACACGCTAGACAACCCCCACTTTGCCCAAGCCTCGGTGGCAGCCGGCTCCAGCGGCCTGGATCGCGAGATTCGCTGGGTCCACATTCTGGAAACAACCGAAGCCGATGAGCTTCTGCACGGCGGAGAGATGATTCTGACGACCGGCGTCGGCTTTCGCGGCGAGGCGGCCGAACGCCGCCGCTTCCTGACTGCGCTGATCCGCCGCGGAGCCGCCTGCCTGTGCATCGAGCTGGGCGCTTATATGGCATGCCTTCCCGAGGAATGGATCTTCCAAGCCGAAGAAGCCGGCTTCCCGCTCATCGTCTTTTCCGGCAAGGTGCGCTACGTCGATATCACTCATGATCTTCATCGCCTCATCCTCGGGCATCAGAGCGGCAGCCGCAGGCAGCCGCCGCAAGCCCGCGAGCGTCCGGACAAAGAGAGGATCGGCTGGCTGCTGGAAGCCAAAGAGTACGATCTAGGTTCCGAGGCGTGGCGCCGCGATCCGCTGCTGCAGCCTTTCGAGCGGCTGCCATGCCGCACGGTGCTGCTGCAGCTCGGAGCGGGCTCCGGCCGCCGGCTAGATACGGCCGCTCTGCTCTCCGGAGCTTCTGCACGCATCACCGAGGCTGCCTACATGCTGAAGCTCGAGCTGGAACGGAGCGGCTCGCATTGTCTTGCAGACGGCGACGGCGCGATCATCACTCTCGTCATCGCCGATGCCTCGCCTGCCGAGACTTGCCGCCCCATTCTCGAAAACGCGCTGCTGCGGCTGGCCGAATGGCAGCCGCAGGCTGCTGGCGCAGGCGAAGCGCTGTCCGGACGCCAAGGAGCGGCCGAGAGCCGCCGGCAGGCGCAGCTCGCTCTCGATCTCGCCGGCGCAGCCAGCCGCGGCAAGTCTCCTTGCCTGTTCTACGAGGAGCTCGGAGTGCTGCAGCTGCTGCCCGCCCTCAACGACGGGAACAGGCTGGAAGCGTTTGTCGACAGGCATCTGGGGCCGCTGCTTCTGGCCGATCGCCTCAAAGGCAGCGAGCTGCTGCTGACGCTGAAGGTGTATCTCGACGCGGAGGGAAACAAGCAGGAGGCTGCCCGCAGGCTGTACATCGTGCGCCAGTCGCTCTATTACCGGCTGGAGCGCATCGGCGAGCTGCTTGGAGCTCTATGGCTCATGCCGGAAAGGAGACTGGCCGTGCAAGTCGCGCTGCGCGCCTACATGCTGCTGAACCCGGGCTCGCTGCGGGAGCCTGAGCTGCAAGCGCCGGACGCCCGTCACCCCGGAGACGCTTCCTCCAACGCTTCAAGAAGCGCCGCCAGCAGGAAATCCAAGTCCTCGTCCGTGCTCGACAGCGGCGGCGCCAGCGTAAGCACGTTGTTGTAGCCGGCGACGGTATCTCCGTTCTTCCCGATGATGAGCCCCCGGCGCCGGCAGCCGTCTATGATCCCTTGCACGACGTTGGGAGCGGCAGGCTTGCGGCTCTGCCTGTCTTCCACCAGCTCGATTCCCGCCATGAACCCGAAGCCGCGGACATCGCCCGCCAGAGGATGTCCGGCCAGCGCCGCTCCGAGCTCCTCGAGGAGCCTTGCGCCCAGCAGGGAAGAGCGTTCCCTGAGCTTCTCCCTTTCCATCAGCTCCAGATTGGCAAGCGCGACCGCGCAGGAGGCCGGATGGCCTCCGAATGTGTTGACATGGCGCAGATGATCGTAATCCCCTTTTTGGCAGAAGGCCTGATAGATTTCACGCTTGACGGCGGTCGCCGCCAGCGGCAGATAACCGCTCGTAATCCCTTTGGCCATCGTGACGATGTCCGGGGAGACGCCGAAGTTGTGGTGGCCGAAGCTGCGGCCCGAACGGCCGAAGCCGCAGATGACCTCGTCGACGATCATCAGCACTCCGTGCTGCGTGCAGATCCGCCTGACCTCTTCCATGTACGCCTTGTCGGGCACGATGATGCCGCCTCCGGTGATGGCCGGCTCCAGGATGACGCCGGCTACCGTATCCGCGCCCTCCCATACGATCGTCTCTTCGATTTCCCTCGCGCATTGGAGCTGATGGGCTTCCCGGCTCATGCCCTCCGGTCTCCGGTAGCTGTCCGGCGGGCGGACATGCAGGAATCCCGGCGCAAGCGGCTCGTACTTGAGCTTGCGGACGGCCTGCCCTGTCGCGGAGAGAGCTCCCATCGAGCTGCCGTGATAGCCGCGGTAGCGCGCAATGAACTTGTGCCGGTACGGCTGCCCGGTCTGCTGCTGATATTGCCGCGCCATCTTGAACGCCGCTTCGTTCGCCTCCGAGCCGCTGTTGGAAAAGAACACGACGTAATCGCCTTCAAGCCATTCGCCAAGCTTCTCCGCAAGCCGGATCGCCGGCAGATGACTTTGGGTGAGCGGGTAATAAGGCATGGAGGACAGCTGCCGGTATGCCGCATCGGCCAGCTCCTGCCGTCCATAGCCCGCATTGACGCACCAGAGGCCGGACATGCCGTCCAGATACCGGTTGCCTTCGTAATCGGTAATCCAAGACCCGTGCGCTTCCGTAATCAGCAGCGGCACATCGTTTTCCTTGAAAGGACGCATGCTGTGCCAGACGATGCGGCGGTCTGCCGCAATCGGATCCGCAGCTGTACGGCCGGCTTCAATCATATGACTCGCTCCTTTTGAGCGCCGGCGCCGGTCAATACCGCGCCGTCACCATTTTTTTGCGGGTGTAGAACTCGACTCCGTCCCGACCGTTCGCATGAAGATCGCCGTAGAAGGAGCTTTTCGCGCCGGAAAAAGGAAAGAAAGCCATCGGAGCCGGTACGCCGAGGTTCACGCCCAGCATGCCGGCGTCCATTTCCTCGCGGAATTCCCGTACAGCAGCCGCGCTGTCGGTGAACAGGCAAGCGCCGTTCGCGAACCTCGACCGGTTCGCGAGCGCGATTCCAGCCTCAAGGTCCGGCACGGTCAGCACGCATAGGATCGGCGCGAACAGCTCCTCCTGCCAAATCGCCATATCCGGCATGACCTCTACTGCGATCGTCGGCCCGAGATAAGCAGCCCCATCACAGTCCCATCCTTCCCTCCGGCCGTCCATGAGCAGCTTCGCGCCGTCCCGGATCCCGAGCTCCAGCAGCTCCAGCGCCCGGTCGCGGCTGCTGCAGGCGATGAGGGGACCGATATCGGTTCCCGGTTCGGCTCCGTCCCCGACGATCAAAGCTTCTGCGGCGTCTTGGAGCAGCGGCATGAACGCCTCTGCGGCCGACTCCTGCACGGCGACGACGGAGCAGGCCATGCAGCGCTGGCCGGCGGAGCCGAATGCAGCCGCGGCGATCTGGCTCGCGGCGGCCTTGAGATCGGCATCCGCGAGTACGATGGAGTGGTTTTTCGCTCCGGCCAGCGCCTGGACGCGCTTGCCCGCCGCTGCCGCGCGGGCATGGACGGCCGCAGCCGCAGGCTGCGAGCCGACGAAGCTGACCGCGGCGATATCGTGATGCTCCAAGAGCGCGTCGACCGCCTCCTTCGAGCCGTTCACGACATTGAGCACGCCGGGAGGAAAGCCCGCTTCCGCGAACAGCTCGGCAAGCCGGCAGCTGAGCAGAGGCGTTTTCTCCGACGGCTTCAATAGAAACGTATTGCCGCAGGCGACAGCCAGCGGAAACATCCAGCAAGGCACCATCATCGGAAAATTGAACGGGGTTATGCCCGCGACGACGCCGAGCGGATAGCGGTACATGCCGGATTCGATGCCGGCCGCGATATCAGGCAGCTGGCTGCCCATCATCAGCGTCGGCGCCCCGGCTGCGAATTCCACGCATTCGATTCCCCGCTGCACTTCGCCCAGAGCCTCCTGCAGGCATTTGCCGTTCTCGGCTGTAATGATCGCCGCAAGCTCCGCCCGGTACTCATGAAGCAGCTCCCGATAGCGGAACAACAGCCTTGCCCTGACCGGGACCGGCACCTTGCGCCAATCCCGGAACGCCAGCAGCGCGGCGGCGGCGGCCTCCTCCACCTCGGCGACGCCGGACATCGGCACGACGGCCAGCACCTCTCCCGTTGCCGGATTTCTCACTTCCGCCTGCCCGGTCCCGGCCGCGGCCTCCTTCCACGAGCCTCCGATCCAGTTGCCCAGCTTGCGCGGCCCCGCTGCCGTCTCCGTCATCTCCGCTTCCTCCTCACAGATGCGCCAGCTCGCCGTATGTCTCCGGCCGCCGGTCGCGATAGAACTGCCACGCCTCCCGAGCCTCGCGGATGACCGCACGGTCCATCTCCCCGATGACGACCTCGTCCCGGTCCCTGCAACCTTCCGCCACAATCCTGCCGCGGGGATCGACCAGATAGGACTGGCCGTAGAACTCCCCCATGTTCCAGGGAGCTTCCGTCCCTACCCGATTGATCGCGGCCACGTAGTACCCGTTGGCGACCGCGTGGGCCGGCTGCTCCAGCTTCCACAAATACTCCGACGTGCCGGCCACCGTCGCCGACGGATTGAAGACGATCTCCGCCCCGCCAAGGCCGAGCATCCTCGCTCCCTCCGGAAAGTGCCGGTCGTAGCAAATATAGACGCCTACTTTGCCATAGGCCGTGTCGAAGACGGGATAGCCAAGATTTCCGGGCTTGAAATAATACTTCTCCCAGAAGCCGCAGCTCCCCCCGCCCGCTCCGACCTGGGGAATATGATGCTTGCGGTATTTGCCCAGCACCGTTCCGTCGGCATCGATGACCGCGGCCGTATTGTAATAGCTGGCGATCCCTTCCCGCTCATAGACAGGAAGGACAAGCACGATGCCGAGTTCCCGCGCCAGCTCCGCGAACAATCGCACGGTCGGCCCGGCAGGCACCTCCTCAGCCGCCCCGTACCATTTGGGAATCTGCTCCGCGCAGAAATACGGACCGAAGAAAATTTCCTGCAGCCCGACGATCCGGGCTCCGCGCCCGGCCGCTTCACGGATGAGCCGGATATGCTTCTCGATCGCGGCGCGCTTGTGGACCGCGACGTCCTCATCGCCGTCCACCTCATGGCTTGCCTGGATCAAGCCGATTTTGACCGTATCCATGCTCGCGCCATCCATCCCCATGCCTCAGCCTCCCGTCTATTTGGCCGCCATGCCGTAGATTTCCGTCGTATAGGCGGTTCCCGCATCCGCCGCCTTCTTGATGACGCCGAACTTCAACGCGATTTCGGCGGTCTGCCGGAAAGCCTCCTCGTCGATCATGCCGAGCTTGCCGATATCGAAGCCGTCCGGAGCAACCAGCTTGGCGACCTCCTTCATCATCTTCAGCTGATGGTCGCGCGAGGTGCTCGCCGCATCCGCGGATTTCATCACGATATCGACCGCAGCCTCTTGATCTTCGACGGCGTCCTTCCAGCCCTTGAGCGACGCCCGCAGGAATTTGGCGGCCGTCTCCTTGTTGTTCGCCAGCCAGTCCTTGTTGGCGAACAGATTGTCCTCCAGCATCGCGACGCCTTCCTTGTTCATGTCGATGACCGACAGCTCCGCCTCGGGAATGCCCTGCTCCAGCGCGACCTGGTACTCGTTGTACGTCATGGCCGAAGCCGCGTCGAGCTCGCCGCTCAGGAACTGGTCCATCGTGAAGCCTTGCTTGGCGAACTGCAGATCCTTGGAAGGGTCCAGCTTGTATTTGTCGAACAGCGCCAGCAGCTCGAATTCGTTGCCGCCCATCCAGTTGCCGACTTTTTTGCCCTTCAGGTCGGACGGTCCGGCGATGCCCGCCGATTTCTTGGATACAAGCACGAGTCCGCTCTTCTGGTACACCTGCGCGATCTCGACGAGCGGAAGTCCCTGCTCCTGATGCGCCAGCAGGCTCGCGACCCAATCCACGCCGATATCGGCCGAGCCGTTGGCGACCTGCTGCTCCGGAACGATGTCCGGTCCGCCCGGTACGATCGTCACACTGAGTCCTTCGTCTTTGTAGTAGCCTTTTTCCAGCGCTACGTAGTAACCGGCGAACTGGGCTTGGGGCACCCATTTCAACTGCAGCTTGATCGCAGCTGCGCCGGCGTCGGAAGCTTTCTCGCCGCTGCCCGAGCTGCAGGCAGTCAGCACTCCGGCCATCAGCACGGCGAGTCCGGCCGCCGCCAGCCGGCAGTTCCAGCTTGTTGGCCTCTTCATCCGCATCCTCCTCTTCATTCCCGTCCGCATGATGCGTACATGATTTTCCGTCAGGCTTTCCAGCTCCGGCGCCTCCTAAATTCCGGGTGCCAGCGCAGCAAACGTTTTTCGGCCGCTTGCAGAAGCATATACATGCCGATCCCCGCGGCTGCCGCCGTTCCGATGCATGCCCATCCAAGAGGCATGCGGGCGATCTTCACCGAATTGGACAGCAGATAGCCAAGACCGCGCGAGGAGTAGAAAAATTCGCTCACCATCGCCGCGATCAGGCCGCCGGCCGTGCTGATCTTGAACGCTGTCAGCATTGCCGGCAGCGAAGACGGCAGCCTGAGCTTGAGAAAAGTCGGCAAAGCCCCCGCCCCGAGAACGATCATCAGATCCAGCGAGGCGGAATCGGGCGATGTCAGGCCGCGGTAGCTGCCGATCGCCATCGCCGCCAGCGTCGCTGCGGCGACGACGGCGGCTCTGGAGGCGAGGCCGTCGCCGAGCCACAGGTTCATGATCGGGGCGAGCGCTACGATCGGAACCGCGCCCAGCGAAGCGGCCAGCAGCAGCGCGCCGCCCCCCCATCTCGGCATGGCGGCGGCCATTGCCGCCGCCAGCCAGCCGAGCAGCGTTCCGGCGGCGATGCCCGCCGCCGCCTCAAGCAGCGTGTAGCCGGCGGAGCGGAGCAGCAGGCCGGCGTTGTCAGCTGCCGCCCGGAATATCGCCGAGGGCAGCGGCAGCTGATAAGCCGCCAGGCCGAGAACGGCATGGATCAGCCCGGCCTGCCATATCGCAGCGAGGGCAAGGCCCGCGCCAAGCGGCAGAGCCCATGCGGCCGTTCCCGATTGCAGGAATCGTCCCTTTTTCGCTGGAGCTGCAGCAGTCTCCTCTCCCGTGGCGACGTCAGCAAGCTCCTCCGAAACGCCGGCGTCCCGCTCGGCTTCGACATTCTTGGATGCTTCATTCTTGCTCCTTGCGCTCGCCGTCGAGGAGGGCATGTTCATCGAGGCCCCCTCCCTTGCACCGGACGGCTTCCCGACGTTCGGCTCCATGGCAGCAGCATGTTCTCGAGCGCCTCCGTGAATCCGTATGCCGCGATGCCAAGAGCTGCCGCCAGCAGCACGGTGCACCAGAACAGAGCCGCATGGGACGGACCGTAGTAAAGATGACGCAGCATGAGCACCCCGATGCCGTGCTGAGCGCCCATCAGCTCCACGAGTATCGCACCGGTCACAGCGAGCGGGGCAGCCGCCTTCAGGCCCGTGAACAATCCCGGCAGAGCCGCAGGCAGCCGCAGCACCCGGTATGAGGCCGCTCGTCCGCATGCAAGGACATGAAGCAGATCCCGATCTTCTTGACGGGCCGACTGCAGCCCGCGAAGCGTGTGGAGCGCGACCGGGAAAAAGGAGATATAGCCGGCAATGAGCACTCTCGCCGTATTCTCGTCCCGGAAAATGGCGTATACAATCGGCGCCAGCCCCAGTATCGGCACCATCTGGGAGGCGACCGCATACGGAGCGGCGATCCTTTCCATCGTCGCCGACAGGCTCATGAGCAGCGCCAGCGCCACTCCCGCAGCCGCCCCCAGCAGAAAGCCCTCGCATGCGTTGAGCATCGTCACAGCCGACTCCGCAAGCAAGCTCCCGGCGTTGCGGAACAGCGCTTCGGCGACAAGATGCGGATAAGGAAGCTTGGACGAAGCCAGCGTCACTCCCCTATGCTGCAGCAGCCAAGCGCCGGATTGCCACAGAGCCAGCGCTGCGGCGGCCCAGGCAAGAGCCGGCATCATCCTGACTGCGGCCGCCGCCTTCACGCCGACGCCTCGCGGAACCGTCCCCTGATGCCGTCCACGAGCTTGTGAAAGCTCTGGAGCGCCCTCGTCGACGCATCCCTGGGCCTCGGCAGCGGAATCTCCACAGCTGCCGCCAATCTGCCGGGTCGAGGGGAAAGGACGAACACCCGATCCGACAGGAAGACGGCCTCGGCGATGCTGTGCGTGACGAAGACAACGGTGCATCCTGTATGGCCCCACAGAGATAAGAGCTCCTCGTTCAGCTTCTCTCTCGTGAATTCGTCGAGTGCCGAGAAAGGCTCATCCATGAGCAGGATATCCGGCTTCATCGCCAAAGCTCGGGCAATTGAAGCGCGCTGCTGCATTCCGCCGCTGAGCTGCCAAGGGTAGCGGAGGCCGAAGCCTTCCAGACCGACGAGCTTCAGCAGCGACTCGGACCGTTCCCTGCGGTCTGTCCGAGGAACGCCCGCCAGCTCAAGCGGCAGTTCTACGTTCGCCCGCACGCTCCTCCATTCGAACAAAGCCGGCGTCTGGAACACCATCCCGAGCTTGCCGGCCAGCCTGGCTTCGCGCGGATCCGACCCGGCGATTCTCACCTCTCCCGACGAAGGCTCCAGCAGATCCGCGATCATCCGCAGCAGAGTCGTCTTGCCGCAGCCTGACGGTCCGAGCAGCGTGACGAATTCTCCCTTGCGAATGGTCATGCTTACGTCCCGTACGGCCGGAGACTGCCCTCCTCCGCCGTAGTCCATTCCGATCCCCTTCATTTCGATCTCCGCTGCAACCGCCGAACCCGCTTCCATCCCGATCCCAGCCCCCTCGTGGACGTTATTCTTCTGCGTCAGCTTCATGTTCCGATTGCTGCCATCCACCTAATCGTACTTCGGCGCTCTCCCAAAAGCATTAGACAGATCGGTCAATCCCGATAGGTCATCCTGTCAAAAGAAACGGCTCAGCAGGTGCCGCGATGTGCTTGAAGCGGACATGAAGCTGACGCAGAAAAGCTGGAAAAATAATGCTGGAATGGCCTTTCGGTATCGAAGACATTCCGGTATAATCCAAATCAGGAACATCCGTTCCCCGTTTCCGAGCGATAGGAAGCCCGGCCGCGAACGGATACAGGAAAGCGAGGCTTGAACCATGGGAACAAATATCGTTCAACTATCCTCAACCGAAGCGCGCCGCTTCATGCTGGACCATCAAGGCCTGGGACCGGCGCCGGAATTCGGGGGCAAGGAAGGCATTCTCTCGTTCATCTCGCGCGTCGGCTGCATCCAGTTCGATCCCCTGGACCAAGCCGGACGCAATGCCGAGCTTGTCCTGCAGTCGAGGATTCCAGGCTTCAGCCCCGCGATGCTGGAGGAGCTTCTATATGACGACAGGCTGCTGCTGGATGGCTGGGACAAGGTCATGAGCATCTACAGCAGCGGCGATTGGCCCTATTTCTCCCGGGGGCGCCGGCAGGCGCATGACCGTTACGCCGATATCAAGGAGATCCGTGAGCTGCTTCCTTCCATCCGCCAAGCCTTCCGGGATCGGGGGCCGCTGTTGTCCCGGGATTTGGAGCACAAGGAGAAGATGGACTGGGCCTGGGCTCCGGCAAGGGTATCGAGAGCCGTTATGGAAAGCATGAATCTATGGGGAGAGCTGATCGTCCATCACAAGCAGCGCAACCAGAAAGTCTATGACTTGGCCGAAAAGCATTTTCCGGAAGCGCTCCTGCAAGCGCCCGATCCGAATCCTTCCGAGCAGGACTACCGAAAATGGAGGCTGATGCGCCGGATCGGAGGCGTCGGACTGCTGCCTTACCGCGCCTCCGATGCATGGGTCGGCACGCTCTTCATGAACACGGCCGACCGTAAGCGGGGATTCCTGGAGCTGCTGGAAGACGGACTGCTCGTGCAGATCGAAGCCGAAGGACTGACCGCCCCTCATTATGTCCGCACCGAGGACTGGGAGCGCTGGAGCTCTTCTTCGCCGGCATCGCGCTGGTCCAGCCACCCGCCGCGGACAAGCGTGCTGGCCCCGCTCGACAATCTGCTCTGGGACCGCAGGTTGGTCAAGGAGCTGTTCGGCTTCCATTATGTATGGGAAGTGTACAAGCCTGCCGCGTCGAGGCTGTATGGCTACTATGTGCTGCCTGTCCTGTGCGGGGACCGCATGGTCGCCCGTTTCGAGCCCAGCCGGATCAAGGGAAGCAAGGATCGCCGGATCATTCTCGGCTGGTGGCCGGAGCCGGGCGTCGAGTGGAACGAAGAAATCCGCGACAGCGTAAGGCAAGGCTTCGCCTCCTTCCGCCGTTATCTGGGCTGCGAGTCGTTCGAGCTGTCGCCAGCCGCGCTGGCTGCCGACCCCGAGCTCGATGCGCTCGTGAACGCTCCTTTCCGATGACAAAAAGCCGCCGGCTGCGTCTTTTTCGCAGCCGGCGGCTTTTTCAAGGCATGCATTTAGTCGAACGACCGGGTAGGAGACCAGGAGCCCTGAAGCTTGCGGATGAGGATGATCTGGCCGCAGTGATATGCGTCATGCACGTACAGGCTTGTAAGCCAAGGTCCAGCCGGACTATCCTTGTCGACTTCCTTGTCGTAAACGGCATCATCCATCGCTTCAATGATGGATCCGATTTTCGCATGGACGTCGGCCAGACGTTTCTTCGTCGCCTCCCATGCTTCGCCTTCCGCTCCGTTCGCAGCCGGCTGGAACGTATCGGTGTTGCTGATCCGCGGCTGAGCCGAAGCTTCGACACCGTTCCACTTGTTCAGAAAACGCTCTTTGTAGAAGATCAGATGGTGCACGTTCTCGCGAATCGTGTTCCCTGCCTCGCCTTGCGGACGCCAGTCGGCCTGCTCCTCCGTTACGCCGTCCAGCGCCATGCCGAGCGGCGGCTGCCAATCCTCCTTGTCGTAAGCATGCTCCCAGCCTGTCTGCAGCAACTCCGTTTTGATTCGGGCCATTGGGTGTCGTCCTCCTTGTAGAGAATGGGATGTAACGATATAATATCGTATAGCCGGTTACGTGGTGCTGACGATAGTATACCCGAAACCGCTCTCGATGTAACAATCTATTTTTATTTAGAACGTTACATACTGAAAGGGCATGGAGGACGGGCATCATGATCTGGGAAGATTACTTGAACAGCCAGTGGTACGACTGGAGAGGAAGCGGCGCGAGCGAGGACCGGCTCGACCTCCCCGGCTGGAGATCTCAATTTTTGTCCGAGCATGGTCTCGACGATCCCGGTCCGCCGACGCCCGAGGAGCTTCAAGCGATGCGGACGCT
The DNA here is from genome assembly GCF_053345695.1 of Paenibacillus sp. D51F. Taxonomy (NCBI): domain Bacteria; kingdom Bacillati; phylum Bacillota; class Bacilli; order Caryophanales; family Paenibacillaceae; genus Paenibacillus; species Paenibacillus sp. D51F. The sequence goes on from NZ_JBKFAO010000008.1 coordinate 216,870, forward strand.
CCGCGGCAGCCTCAGGGAGCTGACTTCCCGAATCAGCGACTCTGTCCGGGTCGAGGATGCTCCTCCTTTATCCGATACCGATTTTGCCTGGCTCAACTCCGCACTTGTCTCCAGTCCCTATACCAAAAAGCTGCGAGTTGGAAATGGAGCTCTCTCTCTCAGCGAGATTCCCTCGGAATCAGGCTGGCAAGGCATCATGGCGAAAATAGCCGCTTCTTACGCGGACTCCCTTGCCCATGGCGAGCCGGAACGGTTCCGAATATGCGACAATCCCGACTGCCGCTGGATTTATTACGATACGACGCGCAATCGCTCGAAGCGCTACTGCGACGATAAATGCTGCGGCAATCTGATGAAGGTCCGGCGCTTCCGCGAACGGGCCAAAACCGCCTCAACAACGAGCAGACGAAAGAAGGATGAAAAATGAACGCATTCAAATTTCATGCTGAACGTCTTGATGTAACCGATGCAGCCGTATCGGAACAACTGCGCGCCTTGCAGACGGACGCCTATCGGGAAGAGGCCCGCCTGATCGGCTTCGACGGCATTCCTCAGATCGGAGAAACCCATGAAGCTCTGCTGACTTCCCCTGCCGTCTTCTACGGCTGCCGTCTCGACGGCAGGCTGGCCGGCGCCGTCGCGGTCGAGCGCGAGCCTTCGGGCATCGTCACGATCGCCCGCCTCGTCGTCCATCCCGATTTTTTCAGGCGTGGAATAGGGCGCTCCCTGGTCCTCTTTGCGCTCGGCCTGTACCCGGAATCCGAATACCGGGTGTCGACAGGCACGGCCAACGATCCCGCTGTGCAGCTCTATCTCCGCATCGGCTTCGAGGAGAGCGGCCGGCTCGAGATCGTTCCCGGAGTTTGGCTGACCACTCTCCGCAGGAGCCCTCGTCCGTAATCTTATTCAAAAAGTCGTGCCATAAAAAACGCATGGCGCTCAAGGCGCCATGCGTTTTTTGGCTTACAGCAGCGACTCCGCTCCATCCACGTAAATATCGGTGCCGGTTACGTGGGAGGACAGATCGGATGCCAGATAGGTGACGAGATCCGCGACCTGGGCAGCCTTTCCTGGCTTGCCGGCGAGAGGATGGGAGCCCTCGGGATATACAACCGGTATCGCGGCTTCCTCGGCTTCCTTGGTCTTGATCGTGCTGTCGTCGATATGGGTCTTGATCGCACCCGGACAGACGGCGTTCACCCTGATCTTGTGCGGGGCGAGCTCAAGCGCGGCCATCTTCATGAAGGCGACCTGCCCGGCTTTGGAGGAGCTGTATGCGCTCGCGCCCGTATTGTTGAAGATCCGGTTGCCGTTGATGGAGCTCGTAATGATGATGCTGCCGCCGTTTTTCTTGAGATGCGGGATGCTGTACTTCACCGTGAGGAATGTGCCTCGCAGATTGATGCCAAGCGTCTCGTCCCAATCGTCCACATCCAGATCCTCGATCGTCGTCCACACCCCGTTGATGCCGGCGTTCGCGAACACGACGTCGATCCGCCCGAAACGCTCGTAAACGGAAGAGATTCCGGCCTCGACCGCAGCGGCGTCGCTGACGTCGGTCGCCGTCACGATGGCCTCTCCGCCTTCGCTTTCGATCTCATCTCTGACTTTCTCGGCATCGTCTGGAGTGCGGTCCAGGAAACCGACTTTCGCTCCATGCCGGGCAAAATCAAGCGCGGCGGCTCTCCCGATGCCGGAGCCTCCTCCTGTAACAATCGCCACTTTCCCTTCCAGCAGCCGGCTGACGGTCATTCTTCATCATCCTTTCGATTTATGTATCCTCTTTTTAGAATGGCTTCCATTCATCTATAGGATACTTAATCATCCCGATAACGGATGAATCGCCCGATCAGCGGTAGACAGGATGGCTATGACATGTGCTTCCTTGCAGGACCGGCACTACCGTCGGCGTCGCAGGAGCTTCGGAAGTAATTTCACGAGGGCCTAAAGGCTGATAGGCATGACGCAGACCGGTTGCGAGACTTCAAAGCTCCGCTCTGTATACTGGAGCTTGCCGGACTGGCGGTCGACACGGAAGAGAGCAATGTTGTTCGTATCTTTATTCGCAGCGAACAGCCAGTTCCCGTCCGGCGTCAGGGCGAAATGCCTTGGATGCTCTCCCTCGGTATGAATATGCTGAATCGGCTCCAGCCATCGGCCCCCATCCGATCCCTCATAGACGACGATGCTGTCATGCCCCCGGTTCGAGCCATAGACGAAGCGCCCATCCTTGGAGACGGCAATCTCGGCGCATGTGTTCTCCCCTTCATAACCCTCCGGCAGCGTCGGAATATAATGGAGCTCCGTCAAGCCGCCTGTCTCAGCATCATACTCCAGCACGCTGACCGTTGAGTCCACTTCGTTGATGACATAAGCGATATTGCCGTCCGGATGGAACGCCAAATGGCGAGGTCCGGCTCCTGCATGGATGTCATTGTCCCGCACGGGCTTCAAAACGCCTTCTTCAATGGCATAGGTACGGATCAGATCAAGTCCAAGATCCTGGACGAACACATACCGGCCATCCGGGCTGAACTGCGAGGAATGCGGATGCGGGCGGTCCTGCCGTTCTTCGTTCACGCTATGGCCCGCATGCTGCTGCTGGTCGAGCCTCGGACCGATCTTCCCGTCCGCGTCCAGCTCCATCAATCCCACCATGCCGCCATGATAACTGACGACGACGAGATGGCGGTTGTCCGGATCTCTCTGAATATGGCAAGTCGGTCCATCCGTGGTAGCGGCTTCGCTCAGCCTTTCCAGCGATTTCTCCAGCGGATCGAAACGGAACGAGACGGCGGTGCCTGTTTTGCCCCCTTCCGGCGACTTTCCCTCGGAAATGGCGTACACAAAACGGCCGGCTGGATCAACGTTCAGGAAGGTCGGATTTTTGAGCCCGTCCGCCTCCGCCAGCAGATCCAGGCTGAGCTCTTCTTCATTCCAGCGGTAGGCGTACAAGCCGCTTCCATCCGGTTCCGCATAGGAGCCGACGAATACATACAATGGGTCCATGATTCAACCATCCTTCCTGTCCTTCATGTCTATTTGCGCTTCATGTCCTTCAAGTCATTATGTGCTTCCCCATGCCGGCAGCAGCTACCGCTTGGGCAAAAGCTTCACATACGTATCCGACAGCCCGAGCAGCTTGATCGCGTAATCATAATCGCTTCGATACTTGGAGAAGTCGGCGACCGGCTGCAGCGTCTTCAAGGAGACCGCTTTCCCGTCCTCGAAGCCTTTGCCCGGCACGAACAGAATCTCTTCGTTGATGAACGAGCCCGATGGCAAGTAATAACGTTCTCCAAGAACATTGCGGTCGGTATTCAGCAAGTCCCGTCCGAATGCAGTGAAGCCTTCTTTTTCAAGCGAGATTCCCATCAGGTTGGCGACGGTCGGAAGAATGTCGAGCTGCCCTCCGATTCCTTCGACCACCTTGCCCTGCTGTCCCGGAACTCGGATGATGAGCGGAATGTTGAACCGGGAAATCTGATTGTGATAAGGAATTCCGAGCTCCTGCTGGATGAAGGCCGGATCGTTGCTCTGAGGCTGCAGGCCGAAGTGGTCTCCGTAAATGACGAGAGTCGTTTTCTCCCATAATCCCTCGGCCTTCAGCCTGTCCACCAGCTTCCCAATGGCATCGTCCGTGTAATGGATCGCCTGCAGATAATCGCCGAGCTGCGAGCCGGACAGGGATTCATCTTCTTTCAGAGTCTGCTTGTCCTTCGGGATCTGGAACGGAAAATGGCTCGATGTCGTGATCAGATGGGCATAAAACGGCTTCCCTTTTTCGCTGAGCTCCGCCATTTTTTCTGCGGCGACCCGGTACAGCTCCTCATCCGATGCGCCGAAGCTGTTGAAATGGTCGTTGTTGTAGAACGGCTTGTCATAATACTTGTCGAAGTTGAGCGCCGGATACAGCTTGTTCCGATCCCAGAAGCCCACGTTGTTGATATGGAACGTATTCGCCTCGTACCCTTGGCCTTGAAGAAGGCGCGGCAGGCTCGGAAGCTTGCGGTTCCCGTAGCCGGTGGACATGGCGATCGTGCCCGTCGGGTAGATGGACGTATTCGTCATGAACTCCGCATCCGACGTGTTCCCCTGCCCGATCTGCTGGAAGAAGTGAGGGAAGTAATATCCCTCGTCCGCAAGCTTGTTCAGGTTCGGGGTCAATTCCTGGCCTTGCAGCTTCAGATGGATCGGGAAATTCTGGAACGCTTCCATCTGGATGATGACCAGATTCGTTCCCTTCGCTGCTCCGAACTGCTGAAGCGGCGCCGATTCGTCCTGGCGGTACGGATAAGAAGCCTGAAGCTCCCCGATCTCCTGGATCGTCTTGCCGATATCGCCGGACGCAATCTCCTTGTTCTCCTCGTGGATCTTGATCGCGCTGACGACCTGATAATTGAAGACGCCGACGCTCTCGGCCTGCGCCAGCTCGCTCTGGGTCGCCTCCGCATCGCGGATGAACCAGAAGCTGCCGGCGAGTCCGGCAATCGTCAGCAGGGCCGCCGCCGGCTTCCATATTCCTTTGCGTCCCTCGATTTTCCTTCCTCGCGTCCGTCGCAGCATCCATATCACGGCAATCAGGATGACGTCTGCAAAGTAGATGTAGTCCATCGGCTGGATGGTCGCATCCACGCTCTCGCGGATCCCATACACCTGGTTGAGGTTTCCGAGCGCGGTATAGGTGGCCACGGAGCCGAAATGGCTGAAATACAACGTGATCGCAAACAAGACGAGAGAATAAACCAGATTGAATCCCCAGTAGGCGGGACCTTTGCCGCGGCGCGGGGTAAGCAGCTCCAGCAGCCCCGCCAGCACGAGCAGGGACGTAAAGTCGGCGACGACGGCAAGCGGCTCCAATCCGCCGAACAGGTTGAACCGCATCCACTCCAGCTTGGCCAGCATCAGAACGAACAAATAATAGAATAGATTGCGGCCTTGCGAGCGGGAGCCGGCTCCAACAGATTTCATCATATATCGAATCCTTCTTCCTGGTTGAGGCGTACAGCCTTTTTTCACCGTATCAGTATATCATAACGCAGGAATGCTTCGCATGAACGGGCGCCAAGCTCTGTATCGATGCCGCTTCCCTTCATTCATGAATTTCCTCTGTAATTTCTTCCGTCTAGAACAAAAAACAAAAACCGCCCAAATGGCGGTTTTTGTTCCTGAGCGGAATATCCTGGTCTCAATGCTTACTGCGGACGCGCGCTGATTTGCGGAGCTTGGGCATGGAGGATGGAGGCTGCTTGCGGATGTAACGGATAAAAGTGGCGATCGCTTCGTCCGCCCGCAGAGCCTCGATTGTCGTCAGCTCCCGCTGCACGAGGTCTGCATTGGTGTAAAGCGCGTGAATCTGGCGATGGCAGGGAGGGCAGAGAAGAACTGTGCCTTTAAAAGTCCCTCCCTGCTCCCGCGGCGTCAGATGATGCTCGGTCAAGCCGACTCCGGATCTCCCGCACAGCTCGCAGCGGCCCTGCGCCGTTCCGGTCTCCATTGACATGGCGTCAAGCTCCTTCATGGACATTTCCATCAGCTTGCCCGATCAAGGATTGGTTGATGCTTCCTTTTTTTTCGGTACGCCGCTCAGCCCGACCGCCTCGTCGTAGGCGTCGAAGATTTGACGGGCGACCGGCGCGGCTCCCCAGCCGCCGTATCCGCCCTCGGGAATGACGATCGCGACGGCCAGCTTGGGCTTATCGGCCGGAGCGAAGGCGATGAACACGGAATTTTCCACCTTCACGCCGCCGGCAACGGTCTGCTGCGACGTTCCCGTCTTGCGGAGGAACGAATAGCTGACTCCCTCGAAGCCTTGCACGCTTACTTTAGCCATCCCTTTGTAGATCGTATTCCAATAGGAATCCGGGAAGCTCACCTGGTTGAGCACCTCGGGCTTATACGATTGGACGACGTTGCCCGATGGATCGAGAATCTCGTTCACGAATTGCGGCTTCATGCGCTTGCCTTTGTTGGCGAGCATGGAAGCGTACTGAGCCAGCTGCAGCGTCGTATATTTGCCGAGCTGCCCGAAGGAGGATCCCACCAGCGCCGAAATATTGCTGGACTCCTTCGCGTCATGCGTATAGTCCTCTACGCCCTTCTGCTCGCCGAGCAGACCGCTTTCCGTCGAAACGCCGAGGCCGAATTCCTTCATGTATTTATCCCATACGCCGACAGCATCCTTGCCGTATTTTTTCAGCAGCCGTTCGCCGACCATGGCGGACATGAACGCATTGGAGGAATGGGCGATCGCTTCGGAAGCGTTGATGTATCCGTTCGCTTTGTTGCTCGCATTCCGGATCGTCCTCTCGGACCCTGTGGAACCGAATTTGTAGTAGCCGATATCATGGTACTCTTCCGTGGCCGAGAACAAGCCCTCATTCAATCCGATCAGGATGGAGAGCGGCTTCTGCGTCGATCCCAGGTAGACGAGAGAAGGCGTATGCTTCGTCTGCTCCTTGTCCGTATCATACGGAGGAGACACAGAGCGGATCGTGCCGTTCCTCGTAAAATAGAACAGCTCTTCCTTGGAAGGCGTTCCGTCCTTCCACTGGTTCGGATCGTAGTCCGGCATGCTGGCCATGGCGACAACCTTGCCGGTATCGACCTCCATCGCCACGGCAAAGCCGATCTTCGCCTTGTTGCCGGCGTTTTCCGGCTTCGTCGTCGAATGGCGCAGCTTGTCGATCTGCTGTGTCATCGCCTTCTGCGCCGTCAGCTGCACGGAGCGGTTGATCGTGAGGACGAGGTCGTTGCCGCGGGTAGGCGCCTCGACCTCAGGCGGGCCGATGATCCGCTGCAGGCGGTCGACCGGGAACGTCTTGATGCCGTTCTTGCCGCGCAGCTGCTCCTGGTACAAGTACTCGAGCCCGTCATAACCGACCGTTTCCTCCGGCGAGTATTTTTCCGTCGGGTCGGTTATCTCCTTGATCGCGTTGTACTTGGTCAGCGTCTCGGGGGCGGTGCGGTAGCTGCGCAAATAACCGACGAGCTGCACCGCGACATTGTCGGTGTCGTAGTTGCGCACATTTTCCTCGACGATGTCGACGCCCTTGAACTGCTCCTTGTTCTCCAGGAAATAAGCGATTTCCTTATTGTTGAGATCCGACTTGATCTTCCGCGGAACGGAGATCGTATTCGTCCGGAAATTAAGATCCATCTTCTTCTGGATCTCCTCGGCTGTGAGCTTGCCTTCCGGATCATCCTTGTCCGTCAGCCTCGCGAACACCTCGGCCAGCCTTTTGCTCATCTCGATGGCGATCTCCGGCTTGCGCTCGTCCTCGATGGTATACGTAAGCGTCTGGGTCGACGTCGAGAAGGCGATCGGCTTCTTGTCGGAGTCGAGGATGTCCCCCCGGAACGGAGGAATGGCGACCTTGCTTGTGCCCTGCCATTCCCGCTGCGCCTTCAAGGTCGGTCCTTCCACGAACTGCAGCACTGCCAGGCGGACGATCAGAATGCCGAAAAGGACGAACGCGGCAAAAAAGAACGCATTGAGCCGAAACATGAACTGCCTGCGGATGACATAATCCTTCTCTTCATCCCTGCCGACGATCTGCGGAGGCTTGCCGTTGCTCCCCTTCATGCATGGCCTCCTTTCTCTTGCCCGATCATGATTTCAGGAACGGCCGATACGGCGACATTTCCCCGCAAGGCTTTGGATATCATGCAGGTCTGCTCGGCCTTCTCCGCCAGCTTCCTCGCCGTATCACCTTGGCGGGCAGAAGCTGAAGCATGCAGCAGGATGAAAGGCTTGTGCGTGATCGACACGTACGTATACACGCCGCTAGTCGTATCGACGACGGCTTCGGACCGCAGGGACAGCCTCTCCGGCTCGATGCCGGAACGCTCCAGCATGGCGGCGAGCGTGATCAGATAACAGGTCGATGCCGCTCCGAGCAGCATCTCGTCCGGATTCGTTCCGATGCCCGGACCGTCCATGACGGCGGGAATGGAGATAGCCGCATTCAGCCCGCCGGCTGCAATCGCGCCCTCTCCCCCTCTTCCCCCCTGCCATTGGGCTTGAAGTGTAAAAAGATGTTCCATCTCGCGCTCCTTCTATGACCAAGCATGAAAATAATTGAATGACTGCATCTATCCATGAAATAAAAGCTGACATCATCATTGACCGCATCAAAATGGGATGGTACATTTTCTAAAACTTTTAGCGATACGCAGCGATCATACGCGGTGAAAGCCGCCTCGAAGGGATGAAACCTAACATGTCCATGCCTTTATCCTCATCTGCGCCGACATCCATCCGCAAAGACCGTTCGTGGGCCGCATACGCGGCTGTCGTCCTGCTTCTCCATGCAGCCGGGCTAGTCGGCCTGTTCATGGCTGCGAGCCATCATCCCGCCTTCTGGGGACTCGGAATTCTGGCGTATACGCTCGGACTCCGGCATGCCTTCGATGCGGACCATATCGCCGCGATCGACAATACGGTGCGCAAGCTCGTCGAGCTCCGGCGCAGTCCTCTGGGGGTAGGCTTCTATTTCTCCCTCGGCCATTCCAGCGTCGTATTCCTCATGGTGCTCGCCGTCGCCCTGTCCTTGCAATGGGCCCAGGAGCGCCTGCCGGCCATGCAGGAAATCGGAGGCCGGATCGGCATCGCCGTCTCCGGCACTTTCCTGCTCCTCATCGGCCTGGCCAATCTGGCCGTCCTCATCCAGCTCATCAAGCTGAGCCGAATATATCGGGAAGCCGAGCATCGGGAAGAGCTTGCCCGGCTGCTGGAGTCGCGCGGCTGGATCGCCAGGCTCGTCAAGCCGCTGACAGCCTTCGTCAGCAAAAGCTGGCATGTCTATCCGCTCGGAATCCTGTTCGGACTCGGCTTCGACACGGCGACCGAAATCGGGCTTCTCGCCATATCGGCTACAGCGGCTGCGAGCGAGCTGCCGGTCTTCGGCATCCTGTCGCTCCCGATCCTGTTCGCCGCGGGCATGAGCATGCTCGATACAGCGGACGGAATCTTCATGACGCGAGCCTATAAATGGGCTGTGCAGTCTCCAGTGCGGCATCTTCGCTACAACTTGACCGTGACTTTCCTCTCCGTGGCGAGCGCCCTGTTCATCGGAGGCGTCGAAATTCTTCAGATGCTGGACGGCTACTTGCACTGGCAGTCCCCGTTCATGAGGGCAGTCGCCGGACTGGAATTTTCCGAGCTCGGTTATATGCTTGCAGCCTTGTTCGCCCTATCCTGGGGAATATCCTGGCTGTCATGGAGAATAGCCGACGCGAAGGCCAGGGCGTCCTGAATTGGAGACGAACATGAGCAGCGAAAAGTTTCTATCGTTCATCGCTTGACCGCGTCTTCGAACACCTGCCGGCCGGGCGGCCCGATCAAGCGCAGAGAGACGTCATGGCGCTGAAACATAGGCGCAGCCGCTGCCCGTCTCCAGCTGTTTTGCTCGTCTTATTGTACCATACCGCACCGTACGGAACATGTCTGTCCGGCCGGCTCCCAAACAAAAATTCGCCCCCGGCATGCCATCGGCCGGGGGCGAAATCATGTATGCTGCCGGATTACAAGCCGTACTCGTCCTTCGGCTTCGGCTTGCGCTTGATTTTATTCTGTACGGCAGGCAGATGCCTCATGCTGCGCAGCATCGGGCCTTTGCAGATCGGGCACAACTGCGACTCGGCCGCGAATTCGTCGCGGACCCATGCCTTGCAGTCGGCGTTGCGGCATTTCCATATTTTCGTCGGGATCAGTTCGGGTTTCGTATCTTCGGAAGTCGTCAAGAGGGTGCATTCCTTTCTTATGTCGGGTCAGTCTGTTGACGCCGTCCCGTCGCAGAGACAGCCTGACTACTATACACCTCTGTCCCTCGCAAAGTAAAGACTTGACAGCTATTCCGGCTGCACCCGGTACCAATACGGATAAGCCTCGCGGTATCCAAGCTTGGCGTACAATGCTTCTGCCGGCTTGTTGCCGGTTACGACCTGAAGATAGCTCTGCCGCACTCCGCGCTGCGCCGCCCAGCGGTACAAGCCGCGGATCAGCTCCGCCGCATGGCCGCGTCCCCTGCAGTCAGGTGCCGTCACGATGTCATAGAGCCCCAGGTAATCCCCGTCAAGCACTCCGACTCCGAGCGCGACCGGACGGCCTTGCGCATACAAGACAGCGAAGACGCGAGGCAGCGGCGAGGAATCGAACATGGAGACGAAGGTTTTCCCATCGTTCGCCTTGAGTCCGTTCCACTCGACAAGCAGGGACAGCCAATAGGATCTCGGCTGCTCCTCCAGCACAAGCTCGCCCGACCCTGCCGGCACGGCGGCCGGAATCGGCGTCACCATCACCGTCGATGGATCCGCGATCCGGTACCCGCGGCGCGCAAGCACGGAATCGAGATGATCCGGCTCCGTGAACGGCGTGATCTTGAAGATGGCAGGCTGGCCGCTCTCCCGGTAAAACTGCTCGCAGCGGCTGATTTTATGTTCCAGGTCCTGTTCCATGGGACCGAAATGATGCAGCGGTTGAACCGAATTGGATCTCTTCGTATAGCCTTGATTGGCTTTGACGAGCCATCCGCCCAGGCTTCTTGTCTGCAGAGCCGGCCAGCTGTTGAGCGCCGCCTCTTCAACTTCATAGTATGCTTTCAATGGAGTCCCTCCGAATCTGACTGAATCTCATAAGTATAAATATACTTTATTATTTATTTTTATTCAATTTTCTTTTTCCTATGACTGCGGTCTTGGGTTACGACAAAAAAAATCCTTCCCCGGAGGGAAGGATGCCTATGACCGATGTCTCTTCATGCCTGCGCGGGATATGAACTCTTCAGGCCTGCGCGGATTGACTCTTCAGCACATTGAGCTCTACTTCGATGTTGCCTCTGGTCGCCTTGGAATAGGGGCATAGCTCATGGGCTTTTTCAGCCAGCTTGCGGGTCTGCTCCAGCTCCGCTCCCGGAATGGAGATATCCAGCCTTACCGCCAGAGCGAAGCTTTCCCCTTCCTTGAAGATCGATACATGTCCGGTCACCTCGGCTCCGCCGGCTTCGATCCCTTGCTTGCGGGCAGCGAGCTGAAGAGCGCTTTCGAAGCAAGCCGCGTAGCCGGCCGCGAACAGCTGCTCCGGATTGGTCGCTTCGGCGCCGCTGCCGCCCAGCCCCTTGGGCATCGCCAGCGGCAAATCCAGAACGCCATCCGATGATCTGACGCTGCCCTGACGGCCCCCGCGGGCCGTCACCTCTGCTGTATAGAGTGCATCCATGTTGCATCTCCTCGCTTTCGGTTCATTTGTACATGCTTGAATATAACCATCCGGACCCGATTTTAATCGTAAAAAAATCCTCCGGGAGACATCCCCGGAGGATAGCGTTCAGATCAGCTTCATGCCGCTGTAGGTTCCGATCAGCTGCAGCATGCGGTGCGGGAGCGGCAGCACGAACTGCATCGCGCCCAGCGGAAAGCGTCCGCTCCGGTTGTGCATGGCCGCCGAGGCGACTTGGATGCGGTAAGAAGGCCCCTCCGTAAAGCTGACCGCATATTCGGCCGTCTGATCCTGATAGGCGCGCAATGGAGCCGCAGGCTTCTTGGGATTGGCGAACGGCACGATGCTCACCATGTCCTCCAGCTTCAGATGATAGTTGGCATGAGGCTTATGATAGATAAGTTCGGAAGTGGTAATAGTCATGCCGAAATCCGGCTTTTTGATCGATAAGAGCAGAGTTCCCTCCAGCTCGCGAACGGGAATGAAATCGGAATTCAAGGGCGCTGCCTCCTTTCGGTTAAATACCAGCATATCATAAACCGGCGCCATCGGCCAAAGTCCGGCTCCATGCCAAACAGCGCCTGCGAGGGACCGGCAGAGGCCGGATGCCAGCTGGCGCTGCGGTTCCGAATGAAAGGCGGTTCCGTTGCCTTATGGTGACGTCTAATGCGTTTGCTGTCCGCCGGAAATGCTGCTCCGGACTTCCTGCTCCGCCGCGCTCACCCGTTCCTTCAGCTTGCGGATCTGCCTCAGCTGCGCATCTGCCTGCACCTGGATCTGATTTTCCATCATGCTCAGCTCGTGGACGAGCTCCTGCATCGTGTTCACCAGTCCGCGGATTTTCTCTCCGCTGCTGTCCGCTCCCGCACGGTGCAGGGCAGCCTTTCCGGCCTCCTGATCCTGGATGCGCTTCATGCGCACCTGCTCCTGGAATTGCTCATAGCTCATCGTCAGGCTGTTGATCTCCTCCGAGCCGGAAGCTCCCTGCTGTCCATTCATGTTCATCTCTGATTCCTCCTAATGGGGCTGCTGCCTGGATATCCTTAGGATGCCCGCTTTCTCACCAAGTATGTCCAGTGACGGCCGGGATGACCAGTTCCGTCAGAACTCGGCGGGAATAGATCGACTTGCTCCGTCCGTCCAGGCTTTTGCGGACAACGACCGTCATGTCCAGCGACGGAATGACGAACAGGTATTGCCCCCCGTAGCCTAAGGCGAAAAAGTAATCGGGGCCGTCCTGCTTGCCCTCGGGCGACACCCACCAGTGGTATCCGTAGCTGCCGTATATCGACGGCTCGTAGTGAAGGAGTCCTTTATGATGAGGCATCTGCGAGTCCACAATCCATTTTTGAGGAATGATCTGCTCGCCGTTCCACATTCCTTGCTGAAGATAAAGTCTTCCGAACCGGGACAGATCCTTCATTCCCATCGACAGTCCCGCGCCCGCCTCATGCCCTTCTCCCAGCCGGTTCCATCTGGCGCTGCCGATGCCGGCCGGACGGAACAGATAGTTGCGGGCGAACGAGGGCAAGCTTTCCTGCGCGGTTCGGGTCAGAATGATGGAGAGCAGCTGGGAGCCTCCCGTATTATACGTAAACGTCGTTCCCGGCTCATGCGCGAGCTCTCTCCCCATGACGAACGCGGCCGGTGAAGCGGCCTTCTTCATCTCCCAATACGGCTTGTCGAAATCCGGCCAATCGAGGCCGCTCGTCATCGTGAGGAGATGCTCGATCGTAATGTCCCGCTTGCGGGGATCGTCTTTGATCGCCTTGGCGGTCCCTTCCTCTTCCATGTCCAAATAAGAGAAGACCGGGTCTGCGACGCTGCCTATCAGTCCCTGTCCGACCGCGATTCCGATCAAGGCCGACAGCACGCTCTTCGTGCAGGAATAGATGGAAGCCGGACGATCCGGTCCTCCGGCCGTCCACTCCAGCAGTCCCTTGCCGCCTTGCTCCGCATAAATGCCTTTGATTTTCCAGCTGTCCAATTGCATGGCCTGCTTGTCCGTCAGCATGATGGCCGAACCGCATCGGGACGATGCTGTTGTCGTCACGATGGACACCCCCTTATCGATCCCTGCTAGTAGAATGATGCCGGATGCTCCGGCTTATTCGAATGGATTCCAATACACGTCTTCTCCTTCATTGAATCAGTCAGGCCGATCCAAGTCAAAAAGATGGACGGGATGTCAGGATATGCATCCAGCCGCGCAAGCCATCCATCAACGGCTCACGGCTCTTCCCGGCGGAAAAACAAAAAAAGGCTTCACGCCTCGATATCGAAGCGCGAAGCCTTTCGTCGTTCCCTCGGCTCCATCAGCCGATGCTCGTCAGCCGATCAGCCCGTCTGCCGCAGCTGGATGCCGCTGCCCAGACGCTGCAGCAGAATAGCCGACAGCTCCTCCGGCCGGCTCCAGACGATCGGAGTCAGCCCTTCCAGAAGAGGCTGTCTCTCCGTGCTGCCGTCCTGCACCGTCCAGATGACGGGCACGCCCGAAGCCGCGGCGCTGCCTGTCGCCAGATAGGCTTCCGGCGGATTGCCGGTCAAGTCGGCCAGCAGCAGGTCGGAATCCGCAGCCTGCTGCAGCAAGCTGCGCCCGTCTCCTTCATCCCGGGTCAGGATGCGCGGGATATAGCCGCACTGCTGCAGCAGCGGCAGCACATGGCCCGCCCACTCCGGCAGCTCTCCGCCCCTGTCGGCGAATACCAGCGCGCAGGTTTTCGCCGTCCGTCCGGATACGGCCAGTTCCGCGCGGCTCCATCCGCCTTCCGTCAAGCTGAACGTCGATCCCGTCCGTTCGATGAGCTCCTGCTCGCGCAGCATCTCGATGACGTAGACCATCTCCTGCAGGTTCTGGGAATAGGTCAGGTTATAGCTGCGCGACAAGCGGTGGATGACGACAGGGTCTCCTGGCGACTCGCTGTTCCTGTGCAAGAAGGCCAGCAGCCTGTCGGCTTTCGCTTCGACCGTCGCGGGCACCTGCGGAGATGCCGGCAGCGTCTCGACCTCCTCGCGGCCAAGCCGGACCTCCTTGCCGCAGTCCGCCATTTCCCGTATATATGCCGACGCCAGCGGGAACAGCTCGCGCTGCCGCGGATAAGGAAGCATGCCCAGCTGGTCGTACGTTCCTGCGGCCAGCGCATATTCCGCCCCCGGCGCGCAGTCGCAGCCGATAAAGCGCTCTTCCTGCTCCGGACCGGCCTTCACCGGCACGATCGCATCGCAAAACAAACATCTCTTTGTATACATGATGATTCCCTCCAATACCAAACCCTTCGTCCCAGTGTACAGGACTTCAGGGGGCATAGGAGGTTAAGGTTCTCTCATGAACCTCTAACGATTCTCATATTAAGAGGCTTCATTTCCAGAAAATTGGCTCCGATATAGCTCCGCATAGATGCCTCCCCGGGCGATAAGCTCCTCATGCGTTCCCTGCTCCGCAACGGAGCCTTTGTCCATGACGAGAATGACATCCGCGTCCCGGATCGTTGAGAGCCTGTGGGCAATGACGAAACTCGTCCGGCCCCTCATGAGCTCCTTCATCGCATGCCGGATCTGCACTTCCGTGCGCGTATCCACGCTGCTCGTCGCCTCGTCGAGAATCAGAATAGCCGGGTCGGCGAGCAGCGCCCTCGCGATCGTGATCAGCTGCCTTTGGCCTTGGGACAAGTTGCTGGCGTCCTCGTTGAGTACGGTCTCATACCCTTCCGGAAGCGTGCGGATGAAGAAATCCGCATGCGCCGAACGGGCTGCATCCTCGATATCGGCGTCGGTCGCCTCTCTGCGGCCGTAGGCGATATTGTCCCGGATCGTTCCTTTGTACAGCCACGTATCCTGCAGCACCATGCCGAACAGGCTGCGCAGGCTCCCTCTGGCGAGCTGGCGGATATCCCGGCCGTCAATCGTGATCCTGCCGCCGTCCAGCTCGTAGAAACGGAGGAGCAGGTTCACGAGAGTCGTCTTGCCCGCTCCCGTCGGACCAACGATCGCCGCCGTCTGCCCGCTCTTCACTTCGATCGACAGCCCCTTCATCAAAGGAACGTCCGGCTTGTAGCCGAAATCTACGGATTCGAAGGCGACATCTCCCCGGATGCCGCGTCCGGCTTCCATCGTGCCGTCCGGCTCTTCTTCCTTTTCGTCCAGCAGCTCGAACACCCTCTCCGCCGAAGCCGCAGTCGATTGGATGATGTTGGCGATGTTCGCCAGCTGCGTGATCGGCATCGTGAACTGCCTCGCATATTGGATGAACGCCTGGATATCCCCGATCGAGACGCCGCCCCGGGTCACCATCAGTCCGCCGACGACGCTGATCAGCACGTAGCCCAGATTGCCGACGAAGGACATGAGCGGCATCAGCGTGCCGCTGATGAACTGGGCGCGCCAGGCGGATTGGTACAGCTTGCCGTTGATGGCCTCGAAGCGCTCCAGCGATTCCTTCTCCCGGCCGAAGGCTTTGACGATCCGGTGTCCGGTGAACATTTCCTCGACATGGCCGTTCAGCTCGCCGATCGACCGCTGCTGGCCGGCAAAATGCTTTTGCGACCGCTTGGCAACCGCCTTGGTGACCAGGAAGCTGAGCGGCAGCGTGACAAAGACGATCAGCGTCAGCAAGGGGCTGATCGTCAGCATCATGACGATGACGCCGACCAGCGTGACGGCCGAGGTGATGAGCTGAGTCAAGCTTTGCTGCAGCGTGCCGCTGATGTTGTCCACATCGTTGACGACCCGGCTCAATATATCGCCGTGCGACTTGGCGTCGTAGAATTGCAGAGGGAGCCTTTGCAGCTTATCGTCCACTTCCTTCCTCAGCTGGTATACCGCTCCTTGGGTAACGCCGGCCATCAGATATTGCTGGATGTACCCGAACAGGAAGCTGAGGGCATACAAGCCTGCCAGCCATCCCAGCACATGCAGCAAGCCGGCATAATCGAACGCGGCGCCGGCAGCTCCATTCATCCTCGCCACGACGCCTTTCACAATGATGTCGGTCCCGTGCCCGAGCAGCTTGGGACCGACGATGGAGAACACCGAAGCGGCGATCGCGCTTGCCAGCACAAGCAGCAGCCGCAGCCGGTACAGCTTCAGGAAGCGGAGCAGGCGCAGCATCGTTTTCTTGAATTCCTTGGGTTTCTCCCCGGGCATCATCGCTCCGGGACCCGGCCCTCCGCCCATCCGCGGCATGGCGCCGGGATGGCGTCCCGGCGGCATCCGCCGTTCCTGACTCATGCCGATTCCTCCTCTGTCCGGAGCTGGGATTCCACGATCTCGCGGTATACGCCGCAAGACTCCAGCAGCTCCGCATGGGTTCCGTCGCCGGCCAGCCGCCCTTCTTCAAGCACCAGGATGCGGTCCGCAGCCATGACCGAGCTCACCCGCTGGGCGACCACCAGCACGGCGGCCCCTCCCGTCTCTTCCGCCAGAGCAGCGCGAAGCCTGGCTTCCGTCGACGCGTCGAGAGCCGAGAAGCTGTCGTCGAACAGATACAGCGCGGGACGGCGCACAAGCGCCCTCGCGATCGACAGCCGCTGCTTCTGCCCTCCCGACAGGTTGGCTCCGCCTTGGGCGATGGCCGTCGAGAAGCCTTCCGGCATCGCTTCGACGAAGCCGGCTGCCTGCGCGACCTCGGCGGCATGGCGCACTTCGGCATCCGTCGCATCCTCCTTGCCGTAGCGGATGTTGTCGCTGACCGAGCCGGAGAACAGCAGCGCCTTTTGCGGCACGAGGCCGATTGCTGCGCGAAGCTCCCCCTGGGACAAGCTTCTGACATCTCTGCCCCCGACCAGCACCTCGCCTTCTCCCGCATCGTAAAACCGCATGATCAGGTTCAGCAAGGTCGTCTTGCCGGAGCCGGTGCCGCCGATGACTGCGGTCGTCTCTCCCGCCTTGGCCATGAAGCTGACCCGGTCCAGCGCCGGCCTCTCGGCCCCGGGATAATGGAAGCTCACTTCGCGGAATTCAACCTCCCCGCGAGCTGCTCCTGCGCTCGGCGAAGCTGCGGACGACGGCTTCGCGGCTTGCCCGTCGGTAATCGTCGGAGCGATGTCCAGCATCTCGTTGATCCGGGCTGCCGAAGTCGTTGCGCGCGGCACCATGGCGAACATCATGGACATCATGACGAGCGAGAACATGATCTGGCTGGCATACTGGATGAACGCGATCAGGCTGCCGATATTCATGTCTCCCGCATCGATCCGCTTGGCTCCGAACCAGACGATGAGCACGGTCGTCAGGTTCATGATCAGCATCATCGTCGGCATCAGGATCGCCATCATCCGGTTGACGCGCAGCGCCGTATCGGCCAGATCGCGGCTGGCCGTGTCGAATCTTCCCTGCTCGTAATCCTCGCGATTGAAGGAGCGGATGACCCGGATGCCGGTCAAGCCTTCGCGCAGGACGAGGTTCAGCTTGTCGAGCTTGACCTGCATCGCCCTGAATAGCGGAATCGCCTTGCGCATGACGGCGAATATCGTAAGGCCGATGACCGGAATGACCGCAACAAGGAGCAGGGAAAGCTTCGCATCCTTGGAGAAGGCCATGATCAGCCCGCCGATGCACATCATCGGCGCGCTGACCATCATCCTCATCATCATGATCAGAACCTGCTGCACCTGATTGACATCGTTCGTCGTCCTGTTGATCATCGAAGCCGTCCCGATCCGGTCGAACTCGGGCAGCGAGAACTTCTCCGCATGTCCGAACAGCTTCGAGCGGGCGCTGCGGCCGAAGCCGGAGGCGACACGGGACGACATGTAGCTGGAAGCGATGATGCAGGCCGCTCCTGCTGCGGACACGAGCAGCATGAAGCCGCCGATCCTCCAGATATAAGGCACGTCGCCCTTCAAAATGCCCTTGTCCACGATGTCCGACAGCAGCGTCGGAAGATACAGGTCGGACAACGATTGGCAAAAGACGAGCGCCAATACGGCCGCAATCTGGAGCCGGAATGGCTTCAGCAGCCGAAACAGCTTGAACAAGGCTTCCCCTCCTTATTTTACTTCTAAACCAATTCATTCCTACTCATCTTAATCTTCGCTGAAATCTCCTGTCAAACACGGTCTCCTCCAGCTTTTTCAGCCGTCCATTCCATGTTCCGAAGCTTCTCGGCTGCAGGCTCGGGAGGCCGCTGCGAACGAAGCTGATAGAACAAGCCGCTGGCGTCAGACCATTCCGCATAGAGGATCTGTCTTTCTTCCTGTATGCCGATATGCGCGAGCAATCCGAGCAGCCACTGGCGGTCCCTGCCGAGCCGGTCCAGCGCCCTGTCGACGATGTCTCCGTCCTCGATTACGCTCTCCGGCAAGGAAGGGCTGTCCGGCTCCTCCTTTTGATTGCCGCCTGCGGCCGGCTTGCTCAGGACGCTGATGCTGCCGTTGGTCTCGAACAGCGCATAAGCGACATCGCGCACGGAGAAGACGCCGTTCTCGCGCAGCAGCATGCTCAATTGGCCGAAGTCCAGATTGTTCCTCTTCATCGCATCGCGGTCGATGATTCCTTCCCGGATGACCAGATCCGGCGAACCCGTCACCCGCCTGGCCAGCCAGGGAATCCGATTCAGCAGCTTCTCCGTGCCGTAGGACAGCAGCGTCCAGACAGCCAAGGCGAACACGAGATGGCCGTATCCGACCTCCCTGTCGTAGATCGTATTGCCGACCAGCTCGCTGAGCATGAGCGAAGAAACGAAGTCGAATGCGGTCAGTTGCGAGATCTCCTTTTTGCCCAGCACTTTGGTCATGATCATGAGGCTGACAAGGGCGATCAGCAGCTTGAGCGCAATTTGCCCGAATAATGGATCCATTCCGTCTCCCCCTCCCGGTGTCAATCCGAAAAAAAACCGGACCGCGGAACGGTCCGATTTCAGGTTTGGCTATGGCAGCGACAGGAATGCTTCGCCTAGCGAAGCTTCTCCATTTCATTCGCGGCCTCGGCGCCTTCCGGCTGGGCGGCGACCGTGTCGGAGGCGTTGCCGTATTCCTCCAGCGTCTTCCATGCATCCGCGTCGTCGAAGCGGCCGGCATGGGCTTGCCTGCTCTCGCCGGCTCCTGTCGGCGGCAGCGTCATGACCTCTTCTTCGACGGGACGGTAGTCCCCAACCTCCTGATCGGGCACGTTGTCGACCGTATGCTGGGTCGAGGGAATCGCTTCGAGCCGCTCGTAAGGAATCGGCTCTCCGGTGGAAGCGTCCAGGCCGTATTTGCCTTCCTCCATCAAGCTCAGCGCGCGGTTCACCTGAGCGAGCTTCTTGCCGAGCTTTTCGTCGAGCGCCATGTCGCGCTCTTTCTCGAACGTGACGGTCCCGGAATCGGCCGGATGATTGTCGTAGCTGGACAGCTCCCCGTCGGAGTCCGTCGCCGTCAGAGGCGCGCCTTCCAGATCGGTTTCCCGATTGAGGTCGAAGTGGGCCTCCAGCTCCTTCTTCTCCTGCAGCAGGCTGTTCTTCAGAAAGTCCAGCTGGGATGGCTTGAGATGTTTCATGATGTCTCCTCCTAAGCAATTCGTTCTATAGCTACCTATACCCTTAGGATGCGACAAATGAAGCAAGCGTCTCCAGCGGAACGGCCCGAATGCCTCAGCAGCCTGCCGGGGATTCTCCAGCGATGACGGCGTCCTCGCTTACGCCGCCGGCGGCGTCGATCAGGAGGGCGTTGAGACGGCCTCCCGCCGAGCAGCCGCCGTCGATTCCGATCTTGTCTCCCCCGAACCAGACCGACGGCCCCTTCTGGAATTTGATCGTCCGCGTATGGCCGAACACGACGGTTTTGCCCGCCGTCACCGGAGCGTGGTGGAACGGCTCCCTTATCCACATGAACAGCTCTCTGGGCTGGTCCTTCCAGCTCGCCCCGGCAGCCGGATCGATCCCCGCATGGACATAAATGAAGGCCTCATCCTCCGCATACAGATCGAGGCTGTCCAGCAGCTCGACATGCTCTTCGAAATCGCTGCGGATCAGCCGGAGCACGGCGGAGGCGTCTGCCGCCCCGCGGTATTCCGTTCCGGCGGCGCGAGCGTAGCTCCGCAGCGTTTCATGCCCCCCTTGCCCGAGAAACTTGTCAAGCAGCTCAGGCTCAGGATGGCGCAGACATTGCAGGAAGCGCTGGTCATGATTGCCTCTCAGAGCGGTCGCCCGGCCCCCGCCTTCCCGCAGCAGAGCCATGACGGCGTTGATGACGCCGCAGCTGTTCGGTCCTCGGTCCACGTAATCGCCGAGCAGGATCAGTCTGTCCTCGCCGGGGCGATAGCCTACTTTCTGCAGAAGCTCTCCAAGCTCCCGGCTGCAGCCGTGAATGTCGCTGATGGCGATCGTTCGAATCCTATCCATTGTAGGAGCCCTCCTTGTTGTCGCCCTCTTGATTGCGGTTGCCGGCGCCGGTTTGCTACAATACACCGGAAGCAATCAGCGGAAGGGATGATGACAAATGTTGTCTGCAACCATAGTCCAAACGAAAGAACAGCTGGAGCAATGCCTCCATATCCGCAGGGAAGTGTTCGTCCGGGAGCAGGGAGTTTCCATCGAAGAGGAGCTCGACCATTACGACGAGTCTCCGGAGTCGTGCATCCACGTTCTCCTGAGCGAAGACGCCGCTCCTGTCGGAACCGGCCGGGTCAAGGCATTCGAAGGAAACAGCGCCAAGCTGCAGCGGATCGCTGTCCTGGCCTCCATGCGCGGCCGCGGCGCCGGCTCCGCCATCGTGCAGGCGATGGAGCAAGCCGCTCGGGAAGCAGGGTACGGCCGCGCCGTGCTTGACGCCCAATGCCAGGCGGAGCCGTTCTACGCCAAGCTCGGGTACAAGCCTGTGTCGCCCGACATTTTCCTCGATGCAGGAATTCCGCATGTCAGGATGAGCAAGGAGCTGAGCTAGATTCCTGGCGGAGGGACGAATTGACTTCAGGAATTCGCCGTTCACTGATTCTCGCATAATTTTCCATTTCGGAACAGCGCCATTCTATCTTTTCATTGACTCCCCTGCCGCCCTCCTTCCCCGCAATGCAAAAAATGGGATCGATCAGGCAGAGAACGCCAAAAACCCGCATGCAGAGTCGCCCTCGCATGCGGGTTTTCAGTCAGGGCAAGTCAGTCTTGCTTGAGCGCGTCCTTGGCGGCTGCGATCAAGGCGTCGTAGAACTCGTCGTTGTCCTCGAGCTCCTCCTCCACCGCTTCGATCTCCGTTTCCGGCCCTGCCTCGTCCTTGAAGAACAAGCCGTATGCCCAGTCCTTGCCTCTCTTGTTGCTCTGCAGCGCGATTTCATATGCCTGCTTATGTCCTTCGACCTTGAATTGAACTTGTCCGACATAACCGCCGTCTTCGGCGACCGTCATCTCGGCATGGATGATTTCCCACTTCACCTGCTGCTTCCCCCTCGTCGTTCATGACCTTATCATACTTAACCTCGCCCCGGATTTCCAGCGGCATTGCGCCAGCCTCGGCGACGGGACGGAAGCCGACGATTCCGTGATGGAGGTCCAGGCGCATACCGACGCGCTGCATGTCAAAATCGACCGCCGCCATGACTTGCTCACAGGCTGCCTTCTCCGTGCCGGCATGCTCGAAAGCGATGCCGATTACCGGGCCAGAATAACAGCCGACACGATCAAATGCCTGTCCGCCTTGCGGCCGCTCAACTCCCATCCGGTTGATTCGTTCGCTTCCCCCTACGGCCTGTATACGCCGGAGGC
The DNA here is from genome assembly GCF_053345695.1 of Paenibacillus sp. D51F. NCBI lineage: Bacteria > Bacillati > Bacillota > Bacilli > Caryophanales > Paenibacillaceae > Paenibacillus > Paenibacillus sp. D51F. The sequence continues at coordinate 238,760 of NZ_JBKFAO010000008.1, forward strand.
GGTTTCCCTGCTGCGCGAGCAAGGAATCAAATACGCCTTCACGACCGCTCCCGGGCTCGCAAGCCGCACCTCCGACGCGATGCTTCTGCCTCGGGTCATTGCCGGATCGCCGGCGATCTCGAGCGCGGCGATCGCGGCCGAGCTGAACCGGCTTGCAGCCGCCATGCCGCCGCTGCTCCGGGGGGCGCCTGCAAAGGCTCCAGCAGCTCCGGCGCCTCCCGCAGTTTCGGGAAGGCAGTCTCTTCCCGCATCCAGGGGCTGTTTCACTCCCGGCGCTCCGTGCGGATCGGAAGCGCATGCCGAGGCACGGCGGCTGCGGCCCGTTCCATCCTGTTCTCGAAACGGCCCTCGTAGCGGAATACATCGCCTAGAAGCGGGCTTTTCACCCCGACACGGATCCGGAACAGACCCGCCTCGTCGTCGAACCATTCCTCTACGTCCGCTTGGCCGGTGAAAGCATCCGGAAAGCGGAATCCCGCCCAGCCCTCGTAGAACCGCTGCGCTCCCGAGCGCAGCCGGATGCCGCCCGCCGCTGTCGGCTCGATATCCAGATCGACCGCCAAATGCTGCTTATTCCCAAGATAATCGACGATGCAGCCGCGGCTGCGGCTGAAAACCATCGTCGCGTCGAAGCGGCGGATCCGCTTCGGGAAGCGGAAAGTGCGGATCCAGGTGACGGTCTCCCTCCCGAACCGGTCCTTGTAGCTGTAATTCTCCACCGTGAACGGAACGGCCGCGCCGCTCTCCGGAAACAGGATATGGCGCCGGGTGCCGATATGGAGCGGAAGCTTGGCCAGACGGTTGTGCCAGACGACATCCATGCAGCCGCTGCCGACTGCCGCGGCTGCGGAGCCGCTATGCAAGGAAAATCGCTCCTGGATTCGGGGATGCAGCTTGCTGAACTCACTTCCGAGCGCAAGCTGGTAGATCGACTTGCCGGCGTTCCTGCTTGTTCCTTGGCTCCTGTTCATAACGTCGGTCTCCTTCCTATTCATAGACGCCGCTTCCCTTCTGCCCTCGGCTGCTTGCGCAGGCATCTTGAAGCCCGGGGGCAATAAGGGACCGCAATCGCCGCCGTCGCCGACAGCGCGAGCAGCGGAATCGTTGTCGTCAGCGGATTGAACGGCTCGGACAGCAGCTCCGGACGGAGCGAGGCTCCGCATGCGGACAGCAGCAGCAGGCAGGCGGCCTGGATGGCAATGACCGCTCGGGAATGCCTGCAGGCCACTAGAAGGACGGCCGCGGCAGCTTCCGCCCCGCCGAGCAGATGAAGGGCGAATGATTGCGCTGGGGATGCCAGGCCAAGCCCCGCCAGCATGCCGAGCTCCGTGCCGGAGTCGTGGAGCAGCTTCGGCACGACACCTTCGTAGAGCCACATGCCCGCAAGAGCGGTTATAGACAACAGATGGATGGCCGCCATGGCGATGACCAGCTCCGGCTGCCACCCCTTCTCGGCCCACATCCGGAGGCGATCGAAGCTCCACGCTGTCGCCCAACCCATGAGTGGCCGGAACAAATATCGGTCCGCCAGCTTCCCGGCGATTCCAAACCGGGTCGAGTACGTGTAGCGGGTCATGAACCGCAGCCCTTCCTCCGTCTGCTCATACTGCCAGTAACCCGCTCCAGACCGGAGCAAGGACCATTTTTGGGAGGAGGAGAACCGTAAAGTCGACATCCTCCGGCCGGCAGCGGTGTCCGGCCGCGTCTTCGTTTCACCGAAGCCTTCGACAGCCGCTCCGAAGCCGATCCGCGTCCGGTAGCTGAACAGCCTTCCTTCCCGTCCCTCCGCTTGCGGCAGAAAATCGATGGACGTAAACCGAAGATCCCAGCGTTCATGCAGCTTGGGCTGCTGAGTCAGCCGCCAAAGCTCCTCAATGCCGCAGCGCATTCTCATTTCGACGTAGATCGGGGGGAGAGACGCTTTTCCCTGAACATGGTCGCTCCTGGACCGGCTCATATCCCCGCCTCCTCCGGCTCATCCAGCAGCCGGAGAGCCTCTTCGGCGCTTTCCACCTGCTTGCCGCGGATTCGTTCCGCATCCAGCAGGCTGCAGCTTCCTTGCGGCGCCAACCGGTGCCGGAGCTTGGCCAGTGCTTCATAGCCGGCATCCCGGATGCCGGAAGGCAGCGCCTGCAGCAGAGCGGCGGGCACCCGGCCGCCTCGGAGCATGGACAGCAGGAGCATGGCAGCCGTTCCTTTCGTGTACACTTTCTCTTCCGTCACCAGGACGAAACTGTTCCGTGCCGACGCCTGCAGCCCGTGCCGCTCCAGAATGACGCGAGCCGCCTCGGATTGCAGCGCCGCGAAGCGCAGCCTGTCCTCCGGATCGCGATTGGCGGCGAATCGCGTCAACGCTCCGCAGAGCGCGCAGTTCCCGTCAACGAGTGCGACAGATCGTTTCATTGTACAGCCCTCCCTTTCAATCGCCTTATCCTGATGCTTCTATCGTACCGCGGCTGCGCGGACAGCATCAGGCCTCAAAAGGAGAGGAGGGAACAGCAAAGAGGGCCTACGGTTCGTAGGCCCTCTTTGCCATGCATATGCCGCCGCGCTCGGCTCAATCCCGCTCTATTCCGGCGCCGTCTCCGTCGCCTCTCTTGATTTTCCGCACCGCTTCGCGGCTGCTGCGCGCGCCGAGCTTCTTGAGGATCCGGTTCACCTGGTTTTTCAGCGTGCTCTCGCTCTTGTAGAGCCTTCTGCCGATCTCGGCCTGGGTGTTGCCTCGCTCGATCAGCTCATACACCTCCCGCTCGGATGGAGTTAGCGGCTGAAGCTGCTCCTCCCGCTTGAGCCTGCGGAACTCCTTCAGCAGCGCCTGCATGGGCGCCGGCTGATGGACGGCCTTGCGGATCGCAGCCGGCAGCTCCCGGTAGTCCGTCTTCTCGATGTACTGCACTGCACCGGAACCGAATGCCCGGGTCATCGCCCGCTCCTCGCCCACGGAGGTCAGCATGATGACCGGCGAATTCCTCAGCTCCAGCAAGTCGGCGGCTGCGCTTATTCCGTCCCGGACACCTTCGCCGAGCTGGATGTCCATCAGGACGACATCATATTCCAATGCGGCGGCCACCTTAAGGGCCTCTTCCGGCCCACGCGCGGAAGCTGCCAGGAGCATATCAGGCTCGGAGCTCAGAAAGCGGCTCATCGCGCGGATCCAGTCCGGGTCGTCTTCCACCATCAGGATCCGGATCAGCCGATCGTCATGCTCATTTCCCATTCCTTGGTCCAGCCTCCCTTTTTCCATCAGGTAAACGGCTTGGCGCCATCGTCAGCTCCAGCGTCGTGCCGGCTCCTTCAACGGTCTTGACGTCGACCCGGCCTCCGGCTCGCTTCATGACCTGGTACACATACGACAGGCCGATTCCATAATTGCTCCGCCCCTGCTTCGTGCTGTAGAAGGGCAGGAACAGATAAGGCAGATGGACCGCGGCAATGCCGGGCCCGTCGTCGGCGATCCGAACGACAAGCTTTCTCCGCTCCCGGAGCAGGCTTGCGGAGACGGTCCCTCCCGGAGCAGCCGCTTCGACTCCGTTGGAGATGACGTTCACGAGCGCTTCCTCGAGATGGAACGGATCGCATCTCACTTCCGCAGGGACCTGGACATTGCCTGCAGCTAGAGAGACGCCACGGAGAGCGGCGGCGGCGCTGCATCGGGCAACGGATCGCAGCAGCAGCTCGTCCAGTCGGCAATGCTGCTCCCGCCAATCCATCTCCCTCGTCTGGCCGTGTATCCTCGTCACCGTATCCAGCATGCGGTCTGCGGATTCCCGGATCAGCTCCAGCTGTTCGCCCAGGCTTTCCGCCGCGCCACCTTCTGCCGCCCGCTGAGGCCTGGCCGTTTTCAGCTCCCGATCCAGCAGATCGGCTCCGATCTTGATTTTGCCGATTTCGTTTTTCAAGGAATGGCTCAGCATCGAAGCGCCCATGCCTGCCGTCCGCATCGCGCTCTCGACGGGATCACGCTCCACACGGAGCCTGATGCCGAGAACGCCGTAAAGAAAGATGGCGACCAAGGCGGCTCCCATCGAATAGGCGATGAACATGGCCACATAGGGAAAGAAATCATACTGAGGCCGCAGCGCGCGCCCGACGTTGATAAAGCCCAGGACGCCGAGAAGCGTCGGCACCATCACGGCCGTCAAGGCCAGCCTGCTCCTGCGGCTGGCGGCATGCCGCTCCCTGTGCAGCGACACCAGGAGGCATGCGCAGGCAGCGGCGTAATAGGGTCCCGCCCATAACAGCAGCATGCCGTAGTTCGGGGCATGTGCGGGCGACAGCAGCCAAGCGTCTGCGGCGGATGCAGCCGGGGCCAGCAGCAGCAGGAGCTTGGCGGCCCGCCGCTGCCTGCTTGACGGCAGGAAGCCGCCATAAATCAGGCAGAAAATCAGGACCGCATAAGGAGTCAGGCATGCATTGAACAATCCGGCTGCCTCCGCGAAGCCTGAAAGCCCCCGCTGCCGGAGCTGCTCCGTCAATCCTCCCGAAGCCGCCGTCAGCAAAAAGATGGCGGCCCAGCGGTTGACCGCTTCTCGCGGCCGGGCCAGCCAAGCCGCCGCCCCCGCTGATGTCAGCGCCGCGAAATAATAAAGCACGGATCCACCCCTTTGTCAGCTCATACTGCCATTATATCGGATAAATTGCTGGAAAAGCATAGCGGATCCTCCTGTACAACGGACTCAAAAGCCACTAATCGATGAAAGAGCAGCCAGACGATTCCCAGGCGAGCAAACGGAAAAAAGGGGCAGCCCCAAAAGCCAAAGGCTTTTGGGGCTGCCCCTTCAGTCCATCGCTAGCCGGAGCTGAGATAGGCTTGCTTCATCTGCATGCCGTAATAGCGGCAATTTTCCTCGTCCTTGCAGACGAAAGTGACTCTTTTGATGGAAGTGTCCTCGCGACTTTTGATATACGCCTTCACCTCGGCAAAAGCGATCGCAGCCGCTTCTTCCTTGGGGTACCCGTATATGCCGGTGCTGATTGCCGGAAAAGCGATGCTCGAAGCCTTGCTGGCGTCGGCGATCTCCAGCGCTCTGCGATAGCAGCTGGCGAGCAGCCGCTTCTCTCCGTGGCCTCCGCCTTGCCAGACCGGCCCGACCGCATGGATGACATAGGCGGCCGGAAGCTTGCCCGCCGTCGTAATGACCGCGTCTCCGGTAGAACAGCCTCCCTTGTCATTGCGGATCAGCATCAGCTCGTCATGTATGGCGATGCCGCCAGCCTGCATGATCGCCCCGTCTACGCCCGCGCCCCCGGAAAGGCTTGCATTGGCGGCATTGACAATGATATCGGCTTCTATGCGGGCAATATCCCCCTGGACCGTCTCGAGCAGCGTGGAATTGATCTGGATCGTCATCGTCTTCGCCTTCCTCCCGCGTACATTCTACCCAGTACTTACTCCAGGAGGACGCCGTTGAATCGGACTTACCGTTTTTTTCCGCTCTTGACCAGCCAAGGATACAGCTGAGCGCCGGGACTGGAAGATGCCAGCCAGTATTCCACGCTGTTGGACCGGCTGGCGATCGACACCCAATCTCCATAGACGGGAAGCGGATTCGGCACCGGCTGCGGAAATTTCCCCACGATCAAGTCCCCGTATTCGTAGCTGAAAGCAAGACGCCTGTTCAGGTTGTAGAACTGATACACAGCCACGGAGGAGAAGGTCGGATTGAGCGGCTCGAAGACTGCTTCCTTGTCTCCAAGCGTGAGCTGCCCGTAGGCGAAAAAAGGAATGAGCTTGCGGGAGAGCAGCAGACGCATCCGCGGGAAGTCTTCATCCTGCCTGCCTGCCGGAAGAGCCAGCTGCCGGCTGTAGCGCTCAGCCTGAGCGGGAGTCGTTATCCAGACCGAATTGAACCGGATCACCGGTCATCCCCCCTCCATTCTTGCTCATACATATCCGAGTGGAGGCCGTTATATTCCCGAGCATGACGGAGGATAATCGAAATCAAGGGCGAACATAAATAAAGGCCGGATCAAAGGATCCGACCTGTCGATATTGAAATAGAAACCAATAAATGATATGATCCATTAGATGGTTAAATGAAATGAGTTAAATCACATTTATCTCAATCATATTATACGCCCATTATCCTCTGCCGTCAATCTTTTTTTCGGCAGGCTGATGACCGGGCAATACGAACCAAGGAAAGGAAGTGCCCCATGGCAAACCGCGAGTTATGGAAGCAGGAGCAGGACCGCGTCGATGCCGTGCGCGGGGAGCTGCAAACGAGGATCGCTCGCGACGAGCCGCTCGTATCGGATCTCAAAACGCAGGTCGTTGATATCCGCACCGACTTCTGGGATGACGTGACCGTCAACCTGACGGCTGGCGACGATCGGCTGGAGACGGCGATAAGCATGAAACAGCAGGCGGAAATCCTTTCCGAGCGCGAGCGCAGCCACCGCCTTCTGCGGGAAGGATTGACGAAAATGCGCCGCCTGCTGCCGTCTCCCTACTTCGGCCGCATCGATTTTCAAGAAAATGAAGGCGCCGGCAGCATCGATCCGGTCTATATCGGCACCGCCTCCTTCCTCACTGAAGACGGAGAGAGCTTCCTCGTCTACGACTGGAGGACGCCTGTCGCCAGCCTTTATTACGATTACGGTCCCGGCCCCGCTTCCTATGACACACCGGGGGGCCTCATCGAAGGCGAAATGACGCTGAAGCGGCAGTTCACCATTCGCGATGGCGTCATCAAGGCCATGTTCGACACAGGGATGACAATCGGCGACGAGCTGCTGCAGGAAGCTCTCAGCCGCAGCTCGACCTCCCAGATGCAATCCATCGTCGGGACCATCCAGCGGGAGCAGAACGCCATCATCCGCAACGACCTCTCCAGGCTGCTGATCGTCCAGGGCGCTGCCGGCAGCGGCAAGACATCCGCCGCTCTGCAGAGGGTAGCCTACCTGCTGTATAAGCACCGTACGCGGATAGGCGCGGACCAGATGGTGCTGTTCTCCCCCAATCCGATGTTCAACAGCTATATTTCCTCGGTGCTGCCTGAGCTTGGCGAGGAGAATATCCGGCAAACGACATTCCAGCAGTACGTGGAGTCGCGTCTGGGCCGCCGGTACGACATCGAGGACATCAATGACCAGCTCGAAGCGATATTGGACGAATCCGGCGACGCCGCCCGGCGCAGCCTCCGCCTCGACGCCATCCGCTACAAAAACTCAGCGGACTTTCTGGAGCGGATCCAATCGTTCGCGGACAGCCTGCTTCAGTCCGGCATGAAATTCCGCGGCTTCAAGTTCAGAGGCAAGCTGCTCATCAGCCGCGAAGACATCAGCGCCCGCTTCTACGGCTGCGAAGCCCATATCCGGCTGCCGAACCGCATCGAGCTGCTGCGCGACTGGCTCCTGGAGGAGCTGGCGAGGCTGGAGCAAGAGGAATGCGCCGAGGAATGGGTGCGCAACGAAATCGAATATCTCGATAATGACCGTTACCAGAGCATCTACAAACAAATGCGCAAGCAGCGGGGCAAGAGCGGCGAGGAGCTTGACGAGAGCGCGCTGGAGGAAAGGCTGCTGCGGGAGCAGCTCGTTCGCGAGGCTTACAAGCCGCTGCGCCGGATGGCCGCAAGGCTGGCGTGGATCGACATGCACAACCTTTATCTGCAGCTGTTCCGGGAAGATGCAGCCGGCTCCGGCCTCCCGACGTCATGGGCGGATATTTGCCGCTTCACTCGCGAACGGCTTGCCGAACGCTGTCTTCCCTACGAGGACGCCTCGCCCATGCTGTATTTGACGGAGCTGGTCCAGGGCTTCCGCACCAATACCGGCATCCGGTACGTGCTCGTCGACGAAGCCCAGGACTATTCCCCGTTCCAGTTCCAGTTCCTCAAAAGGCTGTTTCCATTCGCCAAGATGACGGCGCTCGGCGACTTCAACCAAGCCATCTTCGCCCACTCCACGGAACTCGAAGGAAATGCCCTGCTGGCCGGTCTGTACGGAGCCGAGGAAACGGAAACGATCGTGCTCAGCCGCAGCTACCGCTCCACCCGCCCGATCGTCGAATTCACCCGCTCGATGCTTCCGGGAGGCGATGCCATCATTCCGTTCGACCGTCCCGGGGAACTTCCCGAGGTGATCGCCTCCGCCGGCACGGCGGATCGGGACCGCCTTCTTGCCGCCAGCCTGCTGGAGCTGCGGCAAGCCGGCTCCGGCTCCGCAGCGGTCATCTGCAAAACGGCGGCCGAAAGCAAGGCGGCATGGGAAGCGCTGCGCTCCTATCCGGGTTTGGAGGACCTTCGCCTCGTCACGAAGGATACCGCCACATTCCAGAGCGGCCTTATGGTCATTCCCGCTTACCTGGCCAAGGGCGTCGAATTCGACTCCGTTCTCATCCATGACGCTTCGGCCGAAGCCTACGGCGAAGAACGGCTGCGCAAGCTGTTCTACACGGCTTGCACGAGAGCAATGCACCGCCTGCTCCTGTTCAGCCCAGGCGAGCCAAGCCGCTTCATCCTCGAGGCGGCGGAAGGAACCTATAGGCTTGAGCCTTCCCTGACTTCGAAAAAGTGAACGCGCGGCCCGGATGAACGCCTAGTTCCGCTTCCGCATAGGATGTCATAGACAGATATCCTGTCAGGAGAGGAAGATGGATTCATGGAGCTCACGCTCACAGCCATCCATTGGGTTTACCTGCTGCTGATCGGCGTCATCGTCGCCTTCATGGCCATGCGCCGAGATACGACAGTCGTCTGCGTGCTCGGCACCGGCATCATCGGCTTGCTGGCGAGCGGCACGCTGAGCGGCGCGGTCAGCGGAACGTTCAACAGCCTTATCTATGCGATCAAGGAATTGTCCGGAACCATCCTCATCATTTCCATTATCGTCGCCATGAGCCGGCTGCTCATGGAAACCGGCGTGAACGAGGTGATGATCCGGCCGTTCACGGGATTGATCCGCTCTCAAGGGATGGCCTTCTGGGGAATCGGCCTCATCATGATGGTCGTATCGTTCTTCTTCTGGCCTTCTCCAGCCGTCGCGCTGATCGGAGCCGTTCTGCTGCCGGTCGCCCTGCGGGTCGGACTTCCGGCTCTCGGGGCGGCCATGGCGATGAACCTGTTCGGCCACGGCATCGCGCTGTCGGGAGATTATATCATCCAGGGCGCCCCCAAGCTGACGGCCGACGCGGCCGGCCTGCCGGTCTCCCAGGTGATGGAAGCCAGCGTGCCGCTCGTCATCGTCATGGGAGTCGTCACGACTCTAACGGCCTACTGGTTCATGAGACGCGATCAGAAGTCCGGCGCTTGGCGCGACGGTCTCGTCGGCTCCGGCTCCGCAGATTCGATTTTCGGAGGGGTTCCGCATGCCCGGCCGTCCGCACAGTCCGCCGGCCTTGGCATCGGCACCAAGAGAGCGCTCGCCATCCTGATCCCGCTCCTGTTCGCCGCCGACGTCGCGGTCATGTTCGCCCTCAAGCTCCAGGGAGGGGACGCGACCGCTCTCATCGGAGGCACCGCCGCGTTGATCACGGTCGTTCTGTCCATGCTTGCCCACCGCGGCACAGGACTGGAGAAATCGACCTCCTACCTCGTGGACGGCTTTCTGTTCGGCTTCAAAGTGTTCGGTCCGGTCATCCCGATCGCGGCATTCTTCTACCTCGGCGACTCCGCCTTGCCGTCCTTGTTCGGCGAAGCCGCCCTCCCCGCCGGATCCCACGGCATCGTCAACGATCTGGGCGTCGCGCTGGCCCACGCGGTACCGGTCAACGGAGCCGTCGCAGCCGCAACGCTGACGGCGGCCGGAGCCATAACCGGCCTCGACGGCTCAGGGTTCTCCGGCATCTCGCTGGCCGGCTCGATCGCCCATCTGTTCGGCACGGCGATCGGTTCGGGAACCGGCACGCTGACCGCGCTGGGGCAGATCGCGGCCATCTGGGTCGGCGGCGGCACGCTCGTGCCGTGGGCGCTCATTCCGGCGGCGGCGATTTGCGGCGTCAGCCCGTTCGAGCTCGCCCGCCGCAATCTGAAGCCGGTGCTGATCGGACTCGCCGTGACGACGGTCGTAGCGATCTTCCTGCTCTAAGGCCTTTCTTGAAGCCCGTTGAATGACAAAAGCCTGAAGCCCTCTGGAAAGGGGCTTCAGGCTTTTCGTCCTTTAGTGCTTCGAGCTGCCTGGCATTCAGGACAATATGTTCTCTATCGCGAATGCTTCAGGCTATGACATTACTCCAGGCTTCCGGCCCTTTTCCTACGAGGAAGGCTTTGCCGCCACTCCAATCGTTTTGGTCCAGCTTTTGCCGCTGTCCTTGGTGGAATAGACTGCCGTCTCGCTGCTGCCGCCGACGGTGATCCAGCCGATGGAGGGGCTTGCGAAGCTGATCGCCGCGCCCCCGAATCCCGGCAGCATGCCGCCGCTGCTCCATGTCCTGCCTCCATCCGAGGAGCTGCCGATGGCGACCTTGCCGGCCGCAGGCGAGTAGCCGGACAGAATGGCCGTGCTGCCGATCAGCTCCAGCTCGCCGGGATGCCCTCCCGGAGAAGCCGGCCCCATGCCGGTGACAGCTTCTCCTTCGCCGGGGGCGTGTCCGCCTCCGGCCGTATTTTGCCCGATCGTCCGGATCCATGTCGATCCCGAATCCGAGGAAGCGTACAGCGAGTACGATTGCTGCGACATGCCCGCTCCTCCCATGAGCATCGCCCACACGGCTTGCCCGGATACGCGCACGACGCCTCCGCTGGCCTCGTCCGACGGGACCGACAGCTTCGCGGTCCAGCTCTTGCCCCCGTCCAGCGTCTGCTGCAGCCGGTATCCCTTGGATGGATCGACGACGATCGCCCAGCCGGTGTTGCGGCTGGAGAACTCGGCTCCACGCGTGTTCGGAGGCGTCGGAATCCTGCTCCAGCTGGCCCCTCCGTCCGACGTATAGTAGGAAAAGGCGCGGCTGTACCCGAATCCGCGCGAAGCGTCCAGGAACCGTATCCGCTCCAGATCAGCCGTTCCCGGCTTGAGCTTCTCCCATGTGGATCCGCCGTCGGCCGTCTTGATCAGCGCGTTCGGTCCGGACGCCGCGGATCGGGCCAGCCCCCATCCGGTCGTATTGGATACGAAATCCATCTGCGAGAACTGCCAGGTCCCTTGATAGATCGACTGCCAGTTGCATCCGCCGTCGGAGGTGCCGATCAGAAAGCCGTTGCCGGCAGCCCTTCCGGTCGACGGATTCAGGAAGTCGAGAGTCGAGAAGCGGAAGCTCCCGCCTCCTGCAGGCTCGCCGGCGAAAATGCCATGGTCTCCGTCCGTGCAGCCCGGAGCCGCCGCTTCGGCCAAGCCGGGCTTGCTCAAGCTGCCGATAGGACCGGCCGAAGCCAGAAGAACGCCGAGAAGGACTGCTGAAACAATGAAAGAGCGTTGAATTGATTTCATGACTGAGTGACCTCTCCTTGTGGCAACCCTGTCCTCAGGGTGTGGTTGATGAGCTATGATTTCCAGGCTTGCGCAGATTCCGGCGGGCATTTCCATCCCGAACAGGCTGCGCCTGACATCGTTGATAACGTGCTTCAAGGCCGACAAGTTGCATCTCCTACCGGACACTCTCTGCTTTTTTTCACGCAAGACGCGGCCTATGGACGGGTGCCTATTGTTCTTTTTACCCCATGGAGCCCTATGAATAACGTCCGTCTTGCCCCGATTCATGCCGGGCATCCCCTGGCGTAGCGGTGATCGTTCAGCTGCAAGAGGTTCAGTTCTTTCGTTTCCCGCCTTGCAAGATGGGTTAATGGAGCACATGTCCAACCGAGATCAAGGAGGAATAACGATGAATAAAAAACTGCTTGCTACAGCCGTCGGCGCCGGAGTCACGTACTTGATGCGCAACAAGCCGGCCCGAGACAAATTGTTCCGCACCGTCAAATCATTGGCTTCCGGAGGTGCGGGCAGCCGTCCTGCAGCAACGGGAACGGCCAAGCCTCTAAACGAAACGACCAAATGATTCCAGCGCACAGGCAGCCGGCTCATCCATTGCGATGGCCGGCTGTTTTTCCGTGTGGGTCCGAGCTTGGACAACAGTCCGTTCTCCTTATCGCTTGAGCTCCGATCGGCTCTAGTCACCCTTCCTCGTTTCCATTTATTCCACGACAAAAAGACCGGTCCCGAAGAGGAACCGGCCGAGCAGATAGATGCGGCCCGGTGATGCTGTCCAGTCCCGCGAAGTCTTACAGGACGACGAACAGGAAGAAGACCGCTGCAAGAGCAAAGCGATAATAAGCGAACCAGCTGAGCTTGAGCTTCTTGATCAGGTTGATGAACGTGGTCACCGCGATGAGGCCGACAATGAAAGAGACGACCAGGCCGACTGCGAACAGGCCGTAATCCTCCGGCACGAGCAGGTCGCGGCTCTTGATGAGGTCGACGCCGGTAGCGCCGATCATCATCGGAACAGACAGGATGAAGGTGAAGTCGGCTGCCGCCTTTTGGCTCGTGCCCATGAAGATGCCGCCGGAAATCGTGGATCCGGACCTGGAGAAGCCGGACCACAGAGCGAGAATTTGGAAGATGCCGATTCCGAACGCCTGCTTGTACGTGATGTCATCCACCGTCTCGGCGGATGGCAAGCGGCCCTTCTGATACTGCTCGGCGAAAATCATGAGAATGCCTCCCACGATCAAGGCGACCAGAACCGATTTGAAGTTGAACAGGTAATCCTTGATGAAGCCGTGCAGCAGGACGCCAAGTATGCCTGCCGGAATCATGCCCAGAATGATGTGGATCAGATTAAGGCCGGAATTTTTGGAGAAATCGAATTTGAGAAACCCGACGAAACGCTTGAAATAAAGAACGAAAACGGCTAAAACGGCTCCAAGCTGGACGACGACCTCGAACACCGTGGCCCGGTCGCCGACGAAATCGAGCAGCTTGGCGGCCAGAATCATGTGGCCGGTCGACGATACGGGAATAAATTCCGTCAAGCCTTCGATAATGCCCAATATGATTGCTTTGATATAATCCAAAATATCCGCTCCCCTAACTTCCTATGGTTGGGCTCGGCAGGCAGCGCCAGGCTCGGGCTGCCGCCGCTGCCTTCAGTATCCGGCCTCTACGGACGCAAGCACGACATAGATCAAATCGCTCACGTCCTGCTTGTCTTCCAGCACGATGCCGCTCGACGTGAGCATGCCTCCGGCCACGACCTCGATGGAAACCTCCCCGTAGGGAAGCTCCGCGCGGACGGCTTCCAGATCCAGGTTCTCTTCGTCGCAAGGCACGGCCAGCCGCACCCTCACCTTCATATTCTCCAGCTTGCCGTCCGGCAGCACGGTGCGGATGCCGGGCATGGAATTGCGGTGGATCGCATCCTGCACAGCCCTTACCGCAGCCTTGGTCACGTTCTGTCCATGCAGATCCGTCCCCATGCCGAGCTCGATGAACATTACTTGCCGCATGAATTCACTCCTCCCAATGTGGTTCCGAATCGCTGCCCGATATGCTCACACCCCTGCTTGCCTGAAGCTTACGGAGGTTCCTGTAGCTTGAGGCTTACGAAGCTTACGGAGCTTCCTGAAGCTTATGGAGCTTCCTGAAGCTAATGGAGCTGGCCGAAGCTTACCAGGGGACGTCGTCGTCCTCCGCCGAGGCGGCGGCCTCAGCCTGTCCGGCCGCGCCATCGCCTTGAGGAACGGCAGTCCCGCTCTCCTCCGTGCCGATCACTTTCATCACTTCCTCAAGCTCCGGCGGATGGATGAGCTCGACGGGCGAAATGCCGCGCTCGAACTGGAAGAAGTCTCCTTCCAGGACGGCCACGTAACGGCCGTTGTGTCGGGCGAAATGCAGCGATTTGCCGAAATCGGACAGCAGTCCCTTGACCTGGACTCCGCCAAGCTTGAAGCTGAGCGCCAGATCCTCCTTCTGCTCCACGAGAACGGCCGAAGCGGCGAATACCTGCTCCGGCGTCCATCTCTCCAGCAGCTCGCGCTTGTCCGACGCGGCCCAGATCTCGACGGCCTCTTCCTCTTCCTTGCGCAGATGGCCCTGATCGTCCTGCCACTTGTCCTCCATGTATTGCTGCACCATTTCGAGCACCTGCTCGCCCATCACCTCGGGAAGCGGACGCTCATAGCTGACGAACTTCAGGAAATCCTCGAAGTATCTCGCATGCGAGGCCTGGTGAAGCTTGACCTCCCAGGAATCCATCATTCCCTCCTCCGGCATATGCGGATAGAGGATCGATTTCATGCTGCGCGCGCTGATGGCCATCTCCACGGTGGAGATCAGGCTTCTCTCGTCCGCGATGCGGGCTATTTTCGGTTCGAAATCGCATTTCAGGATGAACAGGAACGGCTGGTCGAACAGCTTGGACAGCGTCGCCTGCACCGCGATGAGCGCGCCGCCCCGGACTGCCGACGTATCCATATATATGCGGACGAGCTCGTCGGCTATGCTGTGGAACCGCTCGGCATCCTCGGCGCTGCGCAGCCGCTGCAGCAGATTGTAGTCGGGATTGCTGTCCAGCTCATACCCCGGCTCGACGCGGAAGCGGCCGATCTTGGTCGGCACCGATTCCGAAGCGGGGTTGCGCTCCGCCTTGCGCTTGACGATCCTGGCGAATTCGCCGCTGAGGAAATCCTTGAGCGGACTGTCCTCGTAATCTTCTCCGTCCATCGTCTGGAAATGCTTGAACCGCTTGCCGCTGTCCGTGCTCTCCCCATCAGTCTGAATGACGAAGAAGCTCAAAAACTGCACATCAAATTCCATGGTCTCCGGGCAGCTCCTTCGCGCTGTATTGGTCTGTCCTATTAGGATAGCACAACCTTTCCCGGCGCGACATGACTTTCAGCAGCCTGGCCCGGTTGTAGCGCTGCACGAGAATGCAAGGGAGATTGGCCGCGAGCGCATAGGCCGCCATGATCGCCATGCCGAGTCCATTGTTCCAGACGGCGAACAGAGGAAGCGGCAGGATCATCAGCCAATGCGTGAGCTCTCCGCGCCGCGTCTCGGCAGCGAAGCGCCGGAGATAGTCCGGATCGGCGGACAGCAGCCGCTTCTTGGCGAAGCCGCTCCGGATCCAGCCTCCTCCGTCCGGAAGCCTGTCCTTCCATTTGTGGATGCCGAGCTTCCTCTCATACCAGCGTCCATCCTTCTCGAACGGCAGCAGCCGCGTCACGCCGGCATCCTTGTCGTATCGCTGCCAGGGACGCCTCAGCGCGGAAGCCACGGAGAAGGCATGCAGCAGCACCAGGACGCCTGCGTCCAGCATGATCGTAGCCGTCGTTCCGGGTTCAAGCCACATCGATATCCCTGCCTTTCCACGATACGCGCCGCCTAATGCAGGAACGATAGAGTCCGTACGCGAATACGCCGCAGAAGTAGGCCAAGCCGAGCGGATAGAGCGCATACGTCCAGGCGCCGAACGATCCCGACAGCCGGAACGCCCTGCGGCAAGTCCATGCGGCAAAGGCGTAAAGCACGAGAAAGACCGCCAGCTCAGCGGCTTGCGGCTGTCCGGAGACAGCCTTCGCAGCGGCCGACAAGGCTCCGATCGCGGCGCCTGACAACCCGGATATCCATAGGATCGTCAGCGCCAGCATGCGCAGCTGCGCGGACGCCGCGCCAAGCGCGATGCTCTTGGCCCAGCCCGCCGCAATCGCCTTCATGCCGCCGTCATACATGCGGAAAGACAGCCTGCTCCCGCCCGCATAGGCCCGGCAAGCCATTCCTGCCGACCGGAAACGCGCCGCAAGGCGGTCATTTTCCAGCACCTCGCCGCGAATGGCCGCGTGGCCTCCGGCCATCCGGTAATCTTCCCGGCTGCAGAACAGGCAAGGCCCGAACGAGCCTTCCCGGCCACGCCTCGCGATCGGCGAGAATCGTCCGGAGCCGGCCAGCACGGCCGCATTGAAAAAGGCGGACAGCTGCTCTGCAGGACTCCCGATCCGGTGGTACGGCTGCACGGTTGCGCAGCCGCCTTCACCTGCGGCTTCCGTCAACAACCGCAGCAGATCGGGCGCAGGGCGGACATCCGCATCCAGGAACAGCAGGAAGCTTCCCGTGGCCGCGTCCGCTCCCTGAGCGCATGCCCAGGCTTTGCCCTGCCAGCCGGCCGGCAGACGGCCGGCTTCGATCAAAGTGACGCCGCGTGAGACGGCGCTCTGCCGTGTCCCATCGGATGATCCGTCATCGACCACGATGATTTCCTTTGGAGCCGGTACCATCGACTGCAGCAGCGGAAGCAGCTCTTTCAGGTTGGCTTCCTCATCACGAGCAGGCACGATGACGCTGATCTCCATTCCGGTTGACGAGCCAGCGCCTGCAAAGGTTTTTCTCCCGAAATGGTCCAAGCTGTTCCTGCCTCCCCTTCCCCAGCCGAAAAGCAGCAGGCCGCATCCGATGAGCAGCCCCTGCCAGATCCATTCCATCCACATGAAGATCTCCTCCTTGTCCTTGCCGGCATTCTCGAAATCTTTGAAAGCTCCCCCGTATCGAGAGAGAGAATACGGTCCACAATGGTTAAAAATGGAATAACCGCAGGATGTTAACCAGTATCGACGGTTTCGGCATCCCTAATCCAAGGAGGAAAGAACAAATGAGCAAAGACATCATCGTCGTCGGAGGCGGCCTCGCCGGACTGTCGGCAGCGATCCGGCTGAGCGCTGACGGCCATAAGGTTACGGTGCTGGAGAAGAACGAGCGCGCGGGCGGCAAGCTGAATGTCCGTTCCGGACAAGGGTATTCCTTCGATACCGGACCATCCATCCTGACGATGCCCTGGACGCTTGAGAAGCTGTTCGCTTCTGCCGGGCGCAAGCTTCATGATTATATCGACATCCAGCGAATCGAGCCCCAGTGGCGCGGAATATACGAGGACGGCAAGGTGCTGGATCTCGTCGGCGATCTGCCTTCGCTGATGGACGGCATCGCGGAGCTGTCCCCGCAGGACCGTGAAAGCTTCCTTTCGTTCCTCGATTACTCGAGAAAGCAGTACGATCTCAGCATGAAAAGCTTCTACAGCCGCTCCCTGAGCGGTCTGTCCGATCTCAGGCAGCAGCATTCCCTCAAGGAGCTGCTGGCGATGGATCCGATGAAATCGATGGCGCAGGTCACGGAGAGTTACTTGAAGCATCCGCATCTGCGGCAAATCTTCCAATTCTTCGCGATGTACGTCGGCTCTTCCCCTTATGCGGCGCCTGCCGTCCTTTCGCAGCTCGTCTACGTGCAGATGGGCCTCGGCATCTACTTCGTCACAGGCGGCATGTACGGAATCGCGCAGGCCGAGCTCAAGCTGCTCAGCGAGCTTGGAGCCGAAGTGCGCACCGGAGCGGAAGTCGTCCGCATCCTCGATTCCAACGGACGGGCGGCCGGAGTGGAGCTGGCCGGCGGAGAAACGCTCGAGGCCGATCTCGTCGTCTGCAATCTGGAAGTCATCCCGGCGCACAGCTCCCTGCTGGCGCAAGCTCCCGGCAGCCGGCGCGCCGCCGAGAAGCTCGTCAAATACGAGCCGTCCGTATCCGGCCATGTGCTGCTGCTCGGCGTGGACCGCAGCTACGAGGCGTTCAAGCATCACAACTTCTTCTTCTCCCGCGATCCCGAGCGGGAATTCCGCGACATGTTCGTCGACAGGATGCCGACGGACGATCCGACCGTCTACGTCGGAATATCCTCCAAGTCGGATTCCAGCCAGGCTCCGGAAGGCTGCGAGAACTGGTTCGTGCTGACGCATGTGCCGCCCATTGCCGAAGGAGAGAGCTGGGAGCAGCATCGCGAGCGCTATCGCAGCCTCGTGCTCGACAAGCTGGAGCGGATGGGCGCCGAAGGCCTGCGCGGGCATATCGTCTACGAAGAGCAGTTCATCCCCGATGACCTGCGCAGCCTGTACGGAGCGAACGGCGGCTCCATCTACGGCACGGTGACCGACCGCAAGCTGAACGGAGGATTCAAGATTCCGAGCCGCAGCTCGGTGCTCGAGGGCCTGTATTTCGTCGGCGGCTCGACCCATCCGGGCGGCGGCGTGCCGATGGTCACGCTGAGCGGACAGCTGACGGCCGATCTCATCCGCGAGGATCTCGCCCGCTATCAGGCGATGTAAGATCGTTCAGGTCTCGATTCGGAAGGGATAGGGGTTTCTTTCGAATGACAGCGAGGCCTTGAGATTCATATAAGCAGCAGGCATGAATCCTCACGCAAAAAGCCCGCTTGTCGGACCATCCGGTCCGCAAGCGGGCTTCTTGCGCGGGAGAGCCGCATTCCGGCTCCGGCCGGAGAGGCTCCGGCCGTTCAAAGCTTCCATTTGCGGCCGTATTTGATATGGGGCCGGTTATCGATTTCATCGATATACATCCAGCCGAGGTGGATGCCCAGCAGCAGCAGGAACAGGCCTCCCAAATAAAAGCCGAACGGGCCAAGCAAAATCAGAACATATGTGCATAGCAATACCGCTACACGCCCGAAGAGCGCTATCATCCATTCAACTCTCCCATCACTACAACAGGCAGCAATGAGGTATATTTTACCATACCTGCTATTGTTTCTCTATGCATGCTTCTTTTTAATCAGAAAATGGTCTTCCATTCCATGGAGCGCTCGATATGCGTCCTCGATCCGATCTCGACCGTTTCCTGCATGCCGTAATCCCTCGCACCCATCTTTTCATAAAAGAAACGCGCCGGGTTTCCTTCCAAAACCCATGCATGCAGAGTGAGATAGCCCAGATCCTGCAGCCTTCCCCGCATCGTGCGGAACAGCTCCGTTCCCCATCCCGCTCCCTGGTACGCCTCCAGCAAATAGAGCACGTACAGCTCCGCGCTGCCTTCCTCCGCCACGTCCCGGCTCCTGCCGGCTTTGAGGAATCCGACGATCCTTCCTTCGCTGTTCTCCAGCACGAGCGTGCAGGAGCCTGAATCCGGAGCGGCCAGAGCCCTTTCCCACATCGCTTGTCTCGGCCCGGTCTCCATCGCCTGCAAATAGGCCGGATCGACGATGTTCTTATACGTCGTCTGCCAGCTGCCGACCTGAACGGCGGCTATTCCAGCCCCATCGCCCGGCTTCGCGTCGCGGATGCTAATCAGCGCTTCGGATTCCATTCCCCGAATCCCCCTCAAGTTTTTTCCCACTCTACCATAACTGGACCAGGAGGGAAAGTCTTCCATCCCCGACGCGGGAGAGGATTGATTTCTTCCTTGAACGTCAGAATGAAAAGAGCCGAACCTCCTGGTCTTACCCCTATCAAGCAGACAAATGAAAAAAGCCGACTGCGGCAGTCGGCTTCGGTTGACAGGCAGCTTCCGCTGCTGATGTGGCAAGGAAATCCTTCAGTCCGCCTCCGAGCGGCGGATGAGATCCGACCTCTTCGATTCGGCTTCCTTGCGCTCCTTTTTCAAGGCGGCCTTGAGATCGTCGCGCACGCTCCTGTCCCACATGCCCACACCCGTCCGGTATGCGGCGCGGGCATTCAAATGGCCCGCCACCGGTCCGGTGAGGAAGACAAACACGATGCCGAGCAGCAGCTTGACGCTGAACTGCCCTTGCACGGCGGCGAAATACAGGAAAGCGCCGGTCAGAATGAACAGGACGCCGAGCGTGGCGCTTTTGGTAGCCGCATGCGATCGGAGGTATACATCCGGCAGGCGGATGAGGCCGAAGGCGCTGAACAGGCTGATGATGGAACCGAACAGCACCATCAGGCCCGATGCTGCGGACCAGAAGTCATTCATCCTCCATCACCGCCCCTCTCTCGATGTATCTCGCAAAAGCCGTCGTGCCGATGAAGGTGACGATTCCGATGACCAGAATGATGTCGAAGTAGGCCGACGTTCCCTCCAGCATCCCGAGCACGGCGATCATCGACAGCAGCAGGATGCCGATCGTATCCAGCGCGGCGATCCGGTCCGATATCGACGGTCCCTTGAGCAGCCGGTACATGCAGCCGGCCGCGGCCAGGGACAGCAGCGCCAGCGATATCTCAAGCATAGGGTTCATCATGTTCTCGTCACCTCCATGATCGCTTTCTCAAAGGTGCTGCGGATCTGCTCCTTCAGCTGCTCGGCATCGCCGATGTCGATGGCGTGGATATACAGCACCCGGTTGTCATCCGATACGTCCAGCGTCAGCGTGCCCGGCGTCAGGCAGATGAGGCAGGCGAGCAGAGTCAGCTCCCAGCTCGACCTCAGCTCCGTATCGATGGCGACGATGCCCGGACGCATGTCCAGACGCGGCTTCACGATCTGGTAGAGCACCTTGAAGCTGGAGGAGAACAGCTCGCGGATGAAGATGCCGAGCAGCCTGATGACGGCCAGCACCTTGCGCAGATAGAATTCCTTCTTGAGGAAACGGTTCAGGACGGCGATGAACAGCAGGCCGAGGCCGTAACCCGCCAGAAACCTCGGAAAGGTCAAGTCGTTGTACAGAAACATCCAGAGGAATGCAATGATGAGGTTGATCAGGAATTGGGATGCCATCAGACCGGCTCCTTCAATACGGCTTCAATATATTTCGATGGATCGGACAGCGTGCCGGCGGCGGCGCTGGCGGCTTGATAGATCCACTCCGCCCCCAACCCCATCAGCACGACGATTGCGCAGAGCGCTCCTGCCAGGACGACATGGCCGCGCATCGGGGCGGATGCCCCGGCAGCCGTTTCTTCCTTGGCTTCTCCGAAAAACACATCCATGAACAAGCGGATCAGCGTGTACAGGACGATCAGGCTTGAGGCCAGCGAGATGGCTGTCAGCACGAAGCTTTCCCCCTGCAGCCCGCCTTTGACAAGCAGCAGCTTGCCTCCGAAGCCGCTGAGCGGCGGTATCCCGGCAATCGCGAGCGCGGCCGTGAAGAACATCCAGCCGATCCAGGGCTGGCTGCGGATGAACCCTCCCAGCCTTGCCGCCTGGTCGGTTCCCCGCGCCTGGAGGATGAGGCCGGCCAGCAGGAAGAGCAGCGCTTTGGCAGCCATGTCATGAAGCGTGTAGAATACGACGCCCTCGAGAGAAGACCGGTTCGACACCGCTAGCCCGAAGGCGATGAAGCCGATGCTGATGACGATGTTGTAGTTGAGCACCGACAGCACCCTCCGGTAGGCCAGGGCGCCGGCGGCGCCGAGCACCATCGTCGCTCCTGCCATCCAGCCGATCCAGGCATGGGTAATGGCCGGATCGTTCGGGAATATAAGCGTGAACGTGCGCACGAGCGCGTACAGCCCGACCTTGGTGAGCAGGGCGCCGAACAGCGCCGCGACGGCCATCGGCGGCGCGCTGTAGGAGCCGGGCAGCCAGAAGAACAGGAACAGGCCCGCCTTCAGCGAGAAGACGACGAGGAAAAAGACGGCGATGACATTCAGAATCCCGCCCTGTCCGGCAGCCGCGACCTTCACCGACAGATCCGCCATGTTGAGCGTTCCCGCCACTCCGTACAGATAAGCGACCGCCGCCACGAACAGCGTCGAGGAGATGATGTTGACGAGAACGTATTTGATCGTCTCCCGAAGCTGGAGCTTCGTTCCGCCGAGCACGATGAGCGCATAGGAGGAGATGAGCATCACCTCGAAGCAGACGAACAGATTGAACAGATCCCCGGTCAGGAACGAGCCGTTGACTCCGGCAAGAAGCAGATGGAAGAACGGATAGAAGTAAAATCTCTCCCGCTCCTTCCCTACCGTGCCGAAGGCGTACAGCAGGCAGAACGAGGACACCAGCGTCGCCGCTGCCGCAAGCAGCGCGGCGAAGGGATCGGCGACGAAGACGATGCCGTAGGGCGGCATCCAGCCTCCCATGTTCAGCGTCTGCGTGCCGCTGCGCAGCACCTCGGTCAGGAGCAGGCCGCAAGCAAGCAGCGTCGCTCCCATGCCGGCTGCGGCGGCGGCCCGCTGGAGTCTGACCTTCTCCTTGAAGAAGAAGAGAATGATGGCCGTGCATAAAGGGAACAGCAGCGGCAGGACGACGAGGTTATTCATGCTCCTGCCCCCTCAGCTGTTCCATATCGTCGGTCCCGAGCTTCTTGTAGGCCTGATAGGCAAGGACAAAAAACAAGGATGTCACCCCGAAGCTGATGACGATCGAGGTCAGGATGAGCGCCTGCGGCAGCGGATCGGTATACCGCTCCGCTCCTTCCCCCAGCAGAGGGGCTGAGCCCGTCTTGAGCCGGGACATCGTCAGCAGCAGCAGATGCACTCCGTGCGTAAGCAGCGAGGTTCCGAGCACGATGCGCAGCAGGCTTTTGGACAAGATGAGATAGACGCCTACGGCGAACAGGATACCGACGGCTAGAGACATGAACAGTTCCATTTACTTGTCCCTCCCGATGGCTAGGATGATGGTCATGGTGATGCCGACGACGGTCATGTAGACGCCAAGATCGAAGATTACAGCCGTTGCCAGCTCGTTTTTGCCGAAGACGGGCAGGTCTACATAGCCGAATGCATGGCTCAGGAACGGAACGCCGAGCACGATCGAGCCGACGCCGGTGAGGACGGCCACTCCGATGCCGGCCGCCGCCAGCAGGCGGAAGTCGACCGGCATCGCATCGCGGACCGTCTTGATTCCGAACGCCATGGACAGCAGCACAAGCGCGGACGACGTCATCAGCGCTCCGATGAAGCCCCCTCCAGGCTCATGATGGCCTGCGAACAGCAGATAGAGCGAGAAGGTCAGGATGATGAAGATGATGACCTTGGCCAGCGTGCGCAGGATGACGTCATTGCTGCGCGCGTCCTCGTAGACGAGGCGGAATTCCTTCTCCCTGACGCCCGCTCCCTCCTGCTGCTCTTCCTGGGGCAGGCGCAGGCGGATCAAGGCGTAGATCGCGAAAGCGGCCACGCCGAGCACGACGATCTCCAGCATCGTATCGAAGCCCCGGAAGTCGACCAGGATGACGTTGACGACGTTTTTGCCCCCGGCCAGCCGGTAGCTTTCCTTGAGGTAATAGTCCGAGATCGAGTCGAAGGAGCGCCCGCTGAACGCCGCGAGGGCGATCAGCGTCATGACGGCCCCGACTCCAAGCGCGATGATGAAGTTGGGCAGCCGGAACCGCAGCGACTCCCGGTCCCTCTTCAAGGCCGGAAGATGATAGAAGCAGAGCAGGAACAGCGTGACCGATACCGTCTCGACGATGATCTGAGTGAGGGCGAGATCCGGAGCGCGGAAGACGACAAAGAACAGGACGACCATATAGCCGACCGCGCCGGTCAGGATGATCGCCATCAGCCTCGATCTGGCGAACGGCACGGCAGCGGCGGCGGCGATGAGAGCAGTCAGGGTGACGGCTTCATAGACCGTTACCGGCGCCAGCCCCTGCAAGGAAATCGCGATTCCTCCCGTCGCGACGGCTGTGGCGGCCAGAGCCAGGATGAGGAACCCGAACAAGTACATCGTGTAATGGCGGAGCGAGCCGGTCATATAGAGCGATGTCAGTCGGCGCCCTGCCCGGTCCATTCCTCCGAGAACTCCCCCATACAATCCGTTCAGGGTGACAGGCGCCGGCAGCGGCTCGCGGAGCAGCGCCGCTTTGCGCTGCAGGAAGAAGATTCCCGTGCCAAGCGCGAAGACGCCGGCGGTCATCCATACTTCTGTCGTAAGGCCATGCCAGAGCGTGAAATGCATTTCCGCTTCCGCACCCGCGGGATGGATCGACGCGAGAGCCGGAGCGACGAGAGGCGACGCCGTCAAGCCTGGGGCCAGGCCCAGCAGCAAGGCTGCCGCCCCCAGTACGGCAGGTGGCAGCAGCAAGCCGGCAGGAGCTTCATGGGGCCGCCGGTCAAGGCCGCCGCTCTCCCGTCCGCCGAAGGTGCCGAGAATGAACCGCAGGCTGTAGGCGAACGTGAACACGCTGCCGAGCCAGGCGACGAGCGGCACGAGAACGACCGGAGACCGCAGCGGCAGGCCATGCCTCCAGGCGTCCAGCACGGAGGCGAAAAACAGCTCCTTGCTGATATAACCGCCGAATGGCGGCACGCCAGCCATGGACAGCGCCCCCAGCAGCGATATCGTGAAGGTGACCGGCATCAGAGCCATCAGTCCCCCCAGCTTGCGGATATCCCTCGTTCCCGTCTCGTGGTCGACGATGCCGACAGCCATGAACAGCGTTCCCTTGAAGGCGGCATGGTTGACCAGATGCAGGATAGCGGCGGCAAGAGCCGCTGCGGAGAGCATGGATTCCAGCCCTCCTTCCGATCCGGAATGGACGGAGCCAAGCCCGAGCAAGGCCATGATGAGGCCGAGCTGGCTGATCGTCGAGTAGGCGAGCAATGCCTTGAGATCGGTCTGCTTGAACGCGCGGAACGAGCCGTAAAAGAGCGTGATCAGGCCGGCGCCGATCAGCATGGAATACCAGAGCGCCTGCCCGGCGAAAATCGGCGTCATGCGGGCAGCGAGATACAAGCCCGCCTTGACCATCGTCGCGGAGTGCAGATAGGCGCTTACCGGAGTCGGAGCTTCCATGGCATCCGGCAGCCAGATATGGAAGGGGAACTGGGCCGATTTGGTGAACGCGCCGAGCAGGATGAGCAGCATGGCCGGGACGAACAGGGAATGTCCCGGAAGCTCTGGAGCGAGAGCGGCGATTTCCCGGATGCTGAACGTGCCCGTCTGCAGGTACAGCAGCAGGAAGCCGGCCAGCATGGACAATCCGCCCAGCACGGTGATCAGCATGGATTTCATCGCCCCGTCGCGGGACTGCGGCCGATGATGCCAGAAGGCGATGAGCAGGAACGACGATACGCTGGTCAATTCCCAGAACGCATACAGCGCGATGAGATGATCGGACAGCACGACGCCGAGCATGGCCCCCATGAACAGCAGCAGGCAGACATAGAAGCGGGTTACCGCCTCCTTGTTCCTGTCGAGATAAAACACCGAATACAAAGTGACGAGCACTCCGATGCCCCCGATGAGAAGCGCGAACAGCATCCCGAGGCCGTCGACCGCCAGATCGAAGCGGATATCCAGCGAAGGAATCCATGGCATGGATGCCTCGACGGCTGTCCCACCGCTCACTTCAGGGAGCAGCGAAGCAAAATAGATCAGCAGCAGCGCTGGCGCAGGCAGCGCAAGCCAGCCGGCATGGACGCGTCCGAACAGGCGGGACAGCAGCGGAAGCAAGGCGGCCAGCAGGAAAGGGAAAAAGACGACGATAAAGATCAACTGCTTACCTCCTCTTGCGGACTTCGTTCTCTACCAATGGTTCCCAATCGCAGGCCAAACTAATTGCATTTCTTGTTACATACCCGAAAAAACGCAAAAAGAGCCCGCTGATGGCAGGCTCCTCCGAAAAAACACGTATGCGATTAGGTGAAAAGAGTAACAATTCTGTTTAGTTTACCGTCCGGGCAATCGATTTGTCAAGCGGGCTTATTCCTATCCACAGAGGAGCAGCGGGGCGCGTAGCCGGCAGTGTCATGAGCGGGCTTCTGCCAGCCCGCTATGAAACTGTCTCGTCAGCCTTCCTTGAACAACGTAATAGCCACCGGCAATATCAAAGCCGATGCGGCCAGAAGCGCGGTCATTACCGCTCCCCTGTAGTTTTTTTGCCTCCACAGCGATGGCATCAAGCTTCCGACAAATACACATGCCCATACCGACAACAGCACAATGAATGTGATCTTGATGTTCTGTGTCATTTCAAATTCAATTTGTCTCCTTCCACGGCAGGTCCGACCTGGTCTCCATGCCTGCGCATCTGAAACCGGATATCCAGCCGGTATTTGGCGTCCTTGATATGGTCCCTCCATTTATAGGCATACCATTCCTTCAGCGTGGGGAAGGTTGTACGGACGCGATTGCCGATATGGAAGCAATCCGTGCTCCATTGATGCAACGTCTTTTCCAGCATCTTGGACGCGCGCTCCTTCAGCTGCTCCTCCACGGAAGCTTCAAGCATCGCCTGATTATGCGGAAGCGTATAATCGAGCTTCGAGAACGAGCCGATCAAATCTCCCTCCATCCGCACCTTGAAGAACACCTGAACTTCATCGCCGTTCCTCTTGATGTCTATGTCGGGCCTTTTCTGCTCGTTTATAATGATGCTCATCGTAAGCTTCTCTTCGGACGGATCGCGGAATTCCAGCGTCGTCTTCTCGAACTCGCCGCGAAGCATGTTCATCATGATCGTTTCGTAGGCCGAAAGGAAACCAGCCATCTTCTCCCCTCGGTATACCGCGCTTCCGAAAAAGTCGATCGGCGTCTCACCCGACCTGTGAAGCGTCCCTGCATACTCGTCTTCCGAGATCGGCTGCGGAGACTCCCTGTCCGAGCTGCCATTCGGAATTCGGGCTGTCCCCTTCTCGATATCGGAACGCGCTGCCGATAAGATCGTCGTCGCGCCCGTACCAGGTTGCTCCATGTCGACGATGAAATCATGGAACCGGGAGTGTTTAGGAGTCACAGCCCCGATATTATGAGGATCCAACTCGAGCTCGAACCAGAGATTGATGTCTTTCTCCATCGTGGGCTTGATGGAATGAATGAACGTATCCGCTCTTCCTTTTGTCGTAATGACGTTGACGGTTCTCCTGAACTCATTGTTGCGAACGACCTCGCCCATGACCGGCATGATTCCTTTGCGGGCAAGGCTTTCTCCGAGAACGAACACTTTGGAATGGATCAGGGTCAGCCTGCGGGCGACATAGCTCTGGCTTGTCATGAGCGCCGCGGTAAGATTGGATGCTTCTTGCGAAAAGACGTCGACGATCTGCTCGCTGCCGCCGCCGCTTGTGTCTCCGCCTGCCGCGCCATTGCTCGACTTCGGCATGGCGACCGCAAACGTATAAATGAAATCGTTGCTCGGCCCCGGATCGACCCCGATAGCCATGATGAACGCCCTGTTCTCGGGATCAAGCCGATCCCAGCACCCGGACATCAGGGGCAGGCATACAATCGGCAGTCCCAGGAACGCCCGCAGGAAGCGCTTCATGCCTGCCTCCCCTTGAGCTTGCTTTTAACCATGCCGAGAAACCAAGTCAGCATCGGAATTCCGATCGAGACGAGCGAGCCGTACGTCCTCAGGAATTCCCCGTCCCATGCGACCGCCTCCATCTCGCTGCCGGGAATGATCGAGCAGGCATAGACGAGAAGCGCCAGCGGGAATATGACCGGCTGGATTTTGGGCAGCTTCATCACCTGGGATAGAGTTGCCGCCGAGCAGTACAACCCGATGGCCAGCTTCATGACGGCGCAGATCAGCCAAACGATGAGGAATACGCTTTCCAGCCTCTGGATCCATCTGCCGAAGATGACGAGCCGGCTGAGCTCGAACATCGGCACGTTCAGCCGAATGGCTGTCGGGTAAGGAAAGACGAACAAGTACACGATTGTGGTGATGAAGATCGTGAAAGCGGATACCCCCATGCACCACCAGGCCGCCTTTCCCCATTGCCTCGTCTTTCGCAGCCGCGGAAGGAGAAAGCCGAAAACGAGCATTTCCGAGAACAAGGAGCTCTTCACCAGTCCTTGGGACAGAACCCTCGTACGTCCCGTTCCCCAGAAAGGCTGCAAGGCGTTCGGTTCGAAATGGGTCATCAAGCCGCCGATGAGCACGAGGACGACGCTTGCGACGATCAAGCCTGCAACCGACCAGCAGAAACGGCCTATCCCTTCGAGCCCCGCGTAAGCAACGACAGCGATCGGAATCAGCATGGCGATCATGATGATGTTCATCGGCGTGCGCGGCAGGATATCCGAGGCCAGCAATTCCGAGAACTCTCGGAGCACGAGAAACGTAATGGCAAAGAAAAAGCTGAAATAGACGAGATTCCATACCGTCCCCAGCCACGGCCCCCATATCTCCTCCGTTGCCTCGATCAGCGTCGAGCCTCCCGAAGCATGGAGCAGGACGCCCCGGATCGCCCACCAGGTGAGTGGACAAAGCAAGGCTGCGACGAGCGCGATGATCCAGCCCGCCGTCCCGCCGGATTCCGCCAGCGATCTTTGAAACGGCAGGAAAATCTTGGCAATTACGAAGATAATCCCGATGGAGGCGGCTTCGCGCACGCCGATATGATGCGTATTCAAGCGGAATCCCCTCCTTTATCGGGAGCAGCTTCCTTGCTCCCGTCTCCGCTGCTTTCATCCGTGATTTTATTCATGTTTTGCGGATGAACCGAGATAGGCCGCTTCGCCTGCTGTTTCAAGGGAGCCCGGATCAACGTATCCTTGCTCGGGCGGCGGGGGGATAGAGGAGAAAGGCTCGGCACGCCGAACCGGTTGCCCGCCATCCAGTACGTCCATAACATGAGGGACAACAGGATGACGCCGATCAGGCCGAGGAACGAGGCGCAGGCCAAATAAACGAATCTCAGGATGCGCGTCGTGAACTGCATGTTGTAATTGGGAATCGTGTACGATGCGAGCGCCGTGGCCGAAGTGATGATGACCATGATCGGACTGACGATATTGGCTTGAACGGCCGCTTGGCCAAGGATCAGCGCTCCGACGATGCCGATGGTCGGACCGATGACGCTCGGGATGCGGACGCCTGCTTCCCTGATCAGCTCGAACATCGACTCCAGCAGGAAAGCTTCCGCCGACACGGGAAGCGGCACGGATTCGCGGGTGCCCGCAATGGCGAGCACGAGTGTCGTCGGAATCATTTCATGGTGATAATTGGCGATGGCCACATAGAGAGCCGGCAAGTAGAGGGACATGAAAAAGCCGACCGTCCGGATGATCCGCAGAAAGGTGCTGTAATGCCAGCGCAGATAGGCATCTTCGGCCGTCTGCAGAAACAACGGGAACTGGGCAGGAACGATCAGCGCGAACGGAGAATTGTCCACCAGGATGCCGACGAAGCCGTCGGCCAGCTGAGCCGCCGTCCGGTCGGGCCTCTCCGTGCTGAGAATGCCGGGATAAATGGAATTGGGATGGTCCTCGATCAATTGCTCCACCATGCCGCTGTCGCCGATGTAGTCCATGCGGATAGCGGCTATGCGCCGGCGAACCTCGCTTACGAGATCCTCGTTTGCGATCGATTTCAAGTAGACGAAGGAGATCCGCGTTCTAGAAAGGTTACCGACCACCCCGGACTCAACGATGAGGTCAGGCGTGCTCAGCCGGCGCCGGATCAAGGATATGTTCGTGCTGATATCCTCCGTGAAGCCCACATGGGAGCCAAGCACGACATTTTCGGTTTTAGGAGCCTCCAGCGCCCGCTTCTCCATGCCCTCGACATCCAGGATTCCCGCCGAGTCGACGCCGTCGATGAGCACGACCGCCGATCCGACGACGATGGCGTTCGCGATATCTCCCATTTGGCGGGAGGACTCCATTTCCCCGTTCGTAAAAACGGAAGCGGCCAGATCCGATATTTCCAGCTTGTCTTCCGGAAGATCGGCTTTCACCAGCGGCGATATGACCGTCCAGCTCAGATGCTGCCATTCAACCAGGCTGTCGAGGTAAACGACCATGCCCGGTCTTAACTGCTTGCCCAATGAAATCGAACGGAAGATGATTCCGCTGTTGAGCGGATAGGAAAAATGCCTCTTCAGCCACGCGATATTCTCCTCCAGCTTGTCATGAAGAAGCAGCGGATTTCCTTCCTTATCCAACAGCGGCGGGACATGGGGAAGCGGAGCTGCAGAAGGCGAAGGCTCTGCCTGCGAATCGCCGTCCGTCTCCCAGCTCCCTAGAGAGAAGGAGTTCGAAGACTCGTTCGACAGATCCGCGACGACATATTTTTTTAACTTGGCCCATCCTTTCACTTCGCTTCAACCCCTGGTTGGCAAGCCTTCTCGAACTTGCCTGCAAATTTTGGCCGACTGGATAAAGATAACATCTGCTTTGGATGTCCTTTTTATTCCCATCTTCCGGATACTGAGTCGGAGACAATGGCAAGACCTGAAGCGAAGCGCTCCTATGCGGATTAGAAAGCAACCTATCGAATTCCAGCCCATGGTAAAAAGAAGTGAGACAAAAACGAGGAGCCGCAAAAGAGAGGCGGAATTCGACATCCTCGTCAACAATGCCGGGATCGGCCAGAGCGTTGCGTTGGAAGAGATTACCAAAGAAAAGCCGCTGGGTTACCGGCAAGCAGTTCGACGCGAGCCGCGGCTTCCATATATAAAAGCACGGCAAAAAGCCGACCCGAATTTTGGGGTCGGCTTTTGCTTGCATGCCGGCGTCTAGCTGCCGCCGCTGACGTGAAAGGGACAGCCGCTCCTGCCTCCTGCCGCCTCGGCGTAGAGGGGCCGCTGCGCTCCTCCGGAAGATTCCGGTTGAGCCGGGCGGGCAGCCGCACAGCCTGCGCGTGCCCAGGCTGCAGGCTGATAGTTCAGGCTTGGGCTGAGATCGTATTCCTGCATGGCGCTGTCATGCCATACCGCAGTAGCCGCAGGCGATATCGGCGGGATGAGCCAGCTCCAGCGCGCGGACACGTCTCTGCCCTGCTCCCGTTCCTGCTGCTGGAAGCGCATGAATTGATCCGCCGCCGTATGATGGTCCACGATGCTGACGCCGTCCCGCTTGAAGGAATGGAGGACGGCCAGGTTCAGCTCCACCAGCGCCCGGTCCTTCCACAACGTCGTGTTGCTGCTGCGGTCGAGGCCGAGGGCGCCGGCAACGTCGGCAAGCCTGTCGTACCGGCCGGCGTCAGCGAAATTGCGGGCGCCGATCTCCGTCTCCATATACCAGCCGTTGAACGGAGCCGCGGGATAGTGGATGCCGCCGATCTCGAGGCTCATGTCGGATATGACCGGCACAGCATACCACCGAAGCCCCAGATGATCCAAAGCAGACGTCTCGGGGTGACGGATCTCGATTTCCTGAACCAGATGCGGCGGAATCTCATACAGCTTCGGCTCCCTGGCTCCGATGCCGATGACGAGCGGCAGCACGTCGTAGTCGCCTCCGCTTCCTTTCCATCCGAGCCGCTGGCATATGGACGTAAACTCATCGGATGCCGGATCGCCGCGGCGCGGCGAAGAGCCGTCCGGCGAAGGATAACCCGCATATCGGATGAGCTGGTGGTTCCAGATGGATATCTCTTCCGAGCCTTCCGAGCGGCTGCGGAACACCGTCATGAGCGGTCGGATCCTGCCTTCCGCCCCCGCCCTCTCCAGATGGCGGAACAGGCACTCGGCCACCTCATCCTCTGTGGATGCATGGCGGGCATCGATGACTTCAAGGGAATTCCAGAACAAGCGGCCGATGCAGCGGCTGTTGTTGCGCCAGGCCGTCTTGCCGCCATAGGCCAGCTCCTCCGCCGTATGGGCATAACTGCCTGTCCGGCGTATGGCGGAGAGGACCTCCCGGATCCGCTCCTCCGCCTCCGCAGGCGGCTTGTCCCTCTCCCCGAAATACCGGCGCAGAAATGATTCCGCCTGCCGGCATAACGTGTCCATGCCCTCCATGCTGCTCATGCTGTCTATTCCCCGCTTTCGGCCAGTCTGGCCAGAATTCTCCGCTTCCGGTACAGCATTTCCGCCGCTTCGGTCACGTCCTTCAGCATCCCCCGGTTCGTATAGGCTCCGAAAAAGATGCCCGCGACGGGAATCGCCTGAAGCAGCTTTTTCAAGCCCCAGTTGTCGCGGTACACGCTGATGACCTCCCTCCATCCTTGGATGCGGGAAATCGCGGCTTGGGCGGCTTCCTCCCCGGCCGATGCCTGTCGGCTGATCTCTTCCAGAATAGCACGTTTTCCGACAATATCCGAGGATGCGAATTGCATGACCTTGACCGTGAAGATCCGCTCTTCCTTGAGCGTCGGGTCAAAGCCGTACGACAGGCCTATTTCCTGGATCGCCTTGAGCGAAAGGCCGAGCACGGCCGGAATATCCACGGCAAGCGTGAAGATTCCTCCGATGCCGGTCGTCGCGCCCTGCGCCGTCGCGAACAGCGTCCGCTCGCCGGCAAGCTTCCGGGCAGTCTCGTCCATAACCGCCAGCGAATATGGGCCTGTCTCCGGGTCCCCGCGCTTCGCATTCGATGATGCCAGCAGCTGCCCGACCTTGCGGCCGGCGACCAGATACTTTCCGCCGTTCTGTATATATCCGCCGAGCTCGTCCAGCGCAACGCCCAGCTTCTCATGAATGATCCTGGGGGTGATCTTGTCGAGCATCTTGAACGGCAGCCGCGACAGCCGGTCCCAGATCATCAGATTTTTTTGGTCCTTTTCCCATTTCTCCACTTCAGCCAAGGCCGATTTCAATTGTGCAGCCGTCTCGAGGCCGCCTCCCGCATGAATGGACATCAGAGCCAATCCTCCTTATGTGCAACGCTTGCCTGCTGCGGACGGATCACCGGCGGACATGCCGGCGCGTCCCGCTCTCCCAACTACGGAGGAGCCGTCATCCAGGTTGCGGTTACGCTTTTTTTACCCGGAAACAAGCCTGGCAATCCATGCGGCAAGCTGCGGAAGCGAAAAAGCCATGCCTCAAGCCTGCGGATTCCCAGGCAAGAGACATAGCGTGTCGATGGCTGACGCTGAACGGATGCGCTCATCGCTCAAAGTGGAATCCTGTCGGCTCGAATGGCTCCCCCTAGCGGCTGAGGAGAGCGCCCTTAGGCCAGCAAGCCGGTCAGCCGGCCCTGATACAGAACCCGCAGACGGTGCAGAGCCCGCGTGCAGCCTACATACAGAAGCTTCGCGTCGGTCGGGCCGTAGGCCGCTTCGCCCGCATCGGCAATGAGCACGGCGTCGAACTCAAGGCCTTTGGACAAATAGACCGGCACGACCGTGAGGCCGCCGCCGTACGCCGGCTGGCGGGAATGGACGAGCGCCGCATCGAGGCCGGCTTCCGTGAGGATCCGGTGGATTTCGGCGCATTCGGCCTCTGTCCTCCCGATGACGGCGATCGTCTGGAACAATTTCTCTTCTTGCCACTCCCGCACCGTGTCCGCGAGCCGCATGGCCCAGTCTCCGCCGCCGCAGGCCACTTCCTCAACCGGATCGCCGCTGCGGAACACCGGGACGGCAGGCTTCACCTCGCCCGACATGCCGGCAAGCACGCGGTTGGCGAAATCGATGATTTCCATCGTGGAACGGTAGCTTCGGTCCAGCTCGTAATAACCGGTCTGCTCGGCCGCGAACAGCTCCCGATGCTGGCTCCAGCTGCCGATTCCCGCATAAGCGTGGATGCCCTGCTGCAGATCGCCGAGCACCGTCATCGACGGCTGGCGCTGGCACAGCTTGAGGGCTTCGATCTGGAACGGAGAGTAGTCCTGCGCCTCGTCGATGACGATGTGGTCATAATGCGGCAGGCCGAGTCCATGCAGGCGGATATGAAGATAGACGAGCGGAGCGAGATCCTCCTGCTCCGCTTCTCCGGCCTTGATCCGCTGCGCGGTCGCCTTGGCAAGCGCCTTGGGCAGCGCGCCGGCAGCCGTCTTGCCGTCCAGCAGAGCGCGGTATAGGGCAGGCGCGGAGTAGGACGGTATTTTCTTGGTGAAGGAAGCCAGTTTCGCGAGCGCTTTGGAGCGGATCTTTTTGTCCGTCACGCCGCGGCTTTTGAGCTCGCCTTCCAGCCAGCGGCTGATCCGGCTCGCGAGCCGGTCGCGCCGGCGCATGATGGATTCCTCGCCGTAATCGGTATGGAACCATTGACTCATCTGCTCGGGCATGAGGCGGAAGCCGGGCAGCGGCTCGAACGGCTCCGTCGGCACCATGCCGGCTTCGAGCTCCTCCAGCTTCGCCTCAAGCGCATCCTTGAAGGCAAGGCTTCCCTTCAGCAAGCCGGAAGCCTCCCGCCACTCCTCGGCCGTGTGGGGACGTTCGAACCAATATTCCATCGTATCCGCCGCAGAGCGCAGCGACACCTCGTTCTGCAGCAGCTCGACCGCCCATTCGGAGAACGTCGTCTGGACGATGTCGCCGACGCCGAGCTCCGGCAGCACGCCCGATATGTAATCGAGGAACATCCGGTTGGGAGCGAAGATGATCATCCGTTCCGAGCGGATGCGTCCGGCGTACTGATACAGCAGGAAGGCGAGGCGATGCAGCGCTACCGTCGTTTTTCCCGAACCGGCCACTCCCTGGATGAACAGGGCGAGATTTTTGTCCGCGCGGATGATCTTGTCCTGCTCCTGCTGGATCGTCGAGACGATGTCGCGAAGCTTGTTGTCCTTGCTCTCGCCGAGCCGGTAGAGCAGGAACTCGTCCGTCACGGCATCGTCCTCCTGGCCGCGCACGAAGCTGTCGACCAGCCGCAGCAGCTCTTCCCTGCGCACCATCAGGTTGCGCTTCAGATGGACCGTGCCTTCGATTTCCCCATCCGGCGATTGGTAGTTGACCGGGGCTTCCCCGCCGCTGAACGAATAGAACAGGCTCGCGACCGGAGCCCGCCAATCGATGACGAGCAGCTCATCCGATCCGGAACGGGCCACTCCGGCCTTGCCGATGTATAGAGAGTTGGGATCGGCCTTGCCTTCCTCCTGAAAGTCGATCCTGCCGAAGTAGGCTTCCTTGCGGGCCAGCTCCAGCTTTCTCTCCCGCTCCTCCCGCTGCAGATCGAGCATCTGCTCGGTGAAATCGTCGCCGGTATAGCGGGGGCCGATGCCCTTCAGCTGGACTTCGATGTCCTTCACGGCACTTTCGAGCCGCGTTTCTTCCTCTTGATAGGCACTTTGAGCATTCATGCCAGTTACCTCCTAAGGGTTGGTTTTTGGAAAAATCGAAAGGTAACTATAGCACAGAAGGCAATCTAGCAGCAATCGGAAAATATGCCTCCGCTTTCATTTTCTGCGAGGCGGAATGAAATAACCGGGCCATAGGCCCGGAATCAGTGCTGCTATAGCCATTTCAATAGGGCATACACCCAGATGGCGTCCACGACGATGAGCAAGGGAATGCCCAGCCGAAAGGAATTATGGAGCGTCTTATGCCTCCATGTCTTCATGCCCGCCCATGCGCCGGGAGCGCCGCCCAGCAGGCTGACGGCGAACAGCCTCTTCTCGGGGATGCGCCGCCTGCCCGCTCTCGCGGCTGACTTGTCGATGCCGAACATGGCGAAAGCCAGCAGGTTGGCCAGCAGCAGATAGATGGCCAGGAATGCATATGTCATAGGGGGTCCACTCCTTTCAGGAACTCATGAGAGATGCAAGCTCAGGCTGTGAAGCCAACCGCGCTTGTCGAATGGAAGGCATTGATCGCGTTGTTGGGAAGAGCGAAGATCCATCTTGCGAAAAGGACTGCATTCCGGGAAAGCGGAAGACGCTCCGATCAGGTGCCTCGAGGCTTGGCGCGGCTGGTCGCCTGCGCCTGCAGCGGGTCTTCGGGCCAGTAATGCTTCGGATACCGCACCTTGAGCTCCTTGCGCACCTCGAAATAAGCCGACGACCAGAAGCTCTCCAGATCGCGGGTGACCTGCACGGGACGCTGGGCCGGGGAGAGCAGATGGAGGACGACAGGAAGCCGTCCGCCGCCGACCTTCGGCGAATGCTTCATGCCGAACAGCTCCTGGAGCCGAACCGCCAGGAAAGGGGCCTCCGGATCGCTGTAATCGACCGGTATCCGGGAGCCGCTGGGCACAGAGAGATGAGTCGGGGCATAGTCGTCCAGCTGACGGCGCTTTTCCCAGCCGAGCAGCGCGTCCAGAGCGGCCGTCAGCTCCAGCTTCTGCAGGCCTGCGGCGCTGCGGATGCCGCCCGCATAGGGCGCGAGCCAGTGCTCCAGGCTCTCCAGCAGCGCCTCGTCGGAAGCGTCCGGCCAGTCCGGACGCATCGCATGCATCAGCCTCATGCGGGCTTGGAGCTGCCTCGACGCGCGGTTCCACGGAAGGATGCGCAGGCCAAGCTTGCGGATTCCGTCCATCAGCGCGGCTGATACCTTGACGGGATCCGGCTGCTGAAGCTGCGCCTCGCGGACCGTGATCGCGCCGAGCTTCAGCTTCTTGCGGCTGCGGACGGCTTGCGCTCCATCGTCCCAGAGGACCAGCTCCTCGGTTTCAAACAGCTCCGGCAAATGCGTCTCCAGCTCCTCGAGCTCGACGGATGCAGCAAGGTCGATCCGGCCTTCCGTGCCGGAATCATCCAGCTCGCAGACGACGAGATATTGGCATTGCGAGAGCGGCTGCGGATTCGGCAGCGCCGCCCCCCGGCCGCCGGACATCAGGAAGCGGCCGTCCGGCCTCCGCTGGGCGATGCGGTCGGGATACGCAAGCGCGAGCAGAAGGCCGCCCGGCGCTTCCGCCGCGGCGAAGCCCGGCTCGCCGCGGCGGGCGGCTTCGCCTGCCGCGCCTGTAGGCGCCCGGCGGCCGGCCG
>NZ_JBKFAO010000009.1:0-184865 GCF_053345695.1 Paenibacillus sp. D51F
TGGCCGCAGGCAGCGCCCGCGAGCGTGCCGCCGCGCTGGCGCCGGCGCTCGAGCCGCAGGCAGCGGCTGCTCTGCAGCGGCTTGCGGCCTGGGAGGAGGCCGCCCGCTTCGGCCCGCCGGCGGCGGCCTGGAGCGGCCCCGCGCCGGGCGAGCTTGCGGCTGCGGCTGCGCTGCTGCTGGCTCGTCCAGCCGCCGGCGCCGGCTCGTCAGGCGCCTGAAGCGCAGCGCTCGCAGTCTGCCGAAGTCCGGCGCCGGCTCGCCAGGCGCTTTGAAGACCAGCGCTCGCAGTCTGCCCCCGGCGCAGGGCTCGCAGCCTGCCGAAGCCCGGCCGTATTCCGGGCCATCCGGCGTCCGCAAGCGGAGCATGCTCCCTGGACTTCCCGAATTTGGACCGCCTGAGCGGCGCCGTATCCCGCTGCCGGGCTTCCTCGGCGAGCCGGTCTCCCCTTCTGGATGGGGAAGCCCCGGCCCGCGCGCCGCTGGTTTTCCGGGGGGATTTTACCTGCGGAGACGGCTTGCCATGCGCCTTGACTGCCCGGAGAGGGCTTGGATATAATGAGTCCAATTGATTGAGGGAGGTTCGGCAGTGAACAAGCCAAATGAAATGATCGTAGTTCTCGACTTCGGGGGACAATACAACCAGCTGATCGCGCGTCGCATCCGGGATTTGGGCGTCTACAGCGAGCTGCTGCCATACAACACGTCGGCAGAGCGGATCCGGGAACTCGCGCCCAAGGGCATCGTGTTCTCCGGCGGGCCGGCGAGCGTATATGAGGAAAATTCCCCGATGGTCGATCCGGAGATCTACGAGCTGGGGCTGCCGATTTTCGGTATTTGCTACGGCATGCAGCTGATGAGCCATCAGCTCAAGGGAAAGGTTCAACGTGCGGGCAAGCGGGAATACGGCCGCGCGGACGTGACCTTCGAGAACGGAGCCGCGCTCGCGCTCGGCCTGGAGAACACGCAGACGGTATGGATGAGCCATACGGATCTGGTTGTCGAAATGCCGGAAGGCTTCCGCTTGGATGCGGGTACGGAGCATGCGCCGATCGCGGCCATGAGCCATCCGGAGAAGAATTTCTACGCCGTCCAGTTCCATCCCGAGGTTCGCCACTCCGTGTACGGCAACGATATGATCCGCAACTTCCTGTACACGATCTGCAAATGCGAAGGCACATGGAGCATGGAAACCTTCATCGAGGACGCCGTGCGCGACATCCAGGAGAAGGTGGGAGAGACCGGACGCGTGCTCTGCGCCCTGTCCGGAGGCGTCGATTCCTCCGTTGTCGCCATGCTGGTCCACAAAGCGATCGGAGACCGCCTGACCTGCATGTTCATCGACCATGGCCTTCTGCGCAAGGGCGAAGCGGACAGCGTGATGGAGACTTTTGTCGGCAAATTCGGCATTGAAGTGATCAAGATCGACGCCAGCGAGCGGTTCCTCGGCAAGCTGAAGGGCGTGGACGATCCCGAGAAGAAGCGCAAGATCATCGGCAACGAGTTCATCTACCTGTTCCAGGAGGAGTCCGAAAAGCTGGCGAACTTCGAGTTCCTGGCGCAAGGCACCCTCTACACAGATATCGTAGAGAGCGGCACGGCGACGGCGCAGACGATCAAATCCCACCACAACGTAGGCGGGCTGCCGGAGGACATCAAGTTCAAGCTGGTCGAGCCGCTGAGCGCGCTGTTCAAGGACGAGGTCCGCAAGGTCGGCTCCGAGTGCGGATTGCCTGATGCGATCGTCTGGCGCCAGCCTTTCCCGGGTCCGGGGCTCGCGATTCGCGTACTTGGCGAAGTGACGGAGGACAAGCTGGAAATCGTGCGCGAATCCGACGCCATCTTGCGCGACGAAATCGCGAAGGCCGGCCTGGACCGCGAGATCTGGCAGTACTTCACCGCCCTTCCGGGCATGAAGAGCGTAGGCGTCATGGGCGACGCCCGCACGTATTCCTACACCGTCGGCATCCGCGCCGTCACTTCCATCGACGGCATGACGGCCGACTGGGCGCGCATCCCTTGGGATGTGCTGGAGAAAATCTCGGTGCGCATCGTCAACGAGGTCGACAACGTCAACCGCGTCGTGTACGACATCACCTCCAAGCCGCCAGCGACCATCGAGTGGGAATAAGCGAGTCTTAAATGACCTTCCGGCTGCCGCCTCAGCGGCGTGCAGCCCAGTGCGTTTCTCACCGGAGCCCTGTCATGACAGGGTTCCGGTGTTTGTTTTTTTCACCGCTCCGGCGCTGTAGCGATGCGCTGCCGAAGCTTTGCGGCGATGCGGCGGCGGAGCCGGTCGGAGAGCCGCGTCTTCATCCGTGTCCGTACCATCCGTGTCCGTGTCCGTATTTGTATCATTCGTCATCCGTCTTCATCCGTCCGTCCGAGCCGGCGGCCGGGATCTCCCGGCCCTCTCAGCCCCCATCCATGAACAATTGACCAAAGGAGCTCGACCCGTCATGCCACTCAAGCAAGAAGGCGGCCTGCTGCACGCCGAAGAGCCGATCTTCAGCTACCGACTCATCGTCCTGCTGCTGGTCGTCATTACCGCCGGAGCAAGCCAAGGCCTGCTGCTGCCGCTGCTTACGATTCTGCTCGAGCGCGGCGGCGTTCCGGAACATATCAACGGCCTCAATTCCATGGCTCTGTACATCGGCACGTTCTCGACCATGTTCTTCATCGAAAGGCCGGTGCGCCGCTTCGGCTTCCGGATCGTCATCCTCGCCGGCATCGTCATGATTATCGCGGCGACGCTGCTGTTTCCGCTGACGGCGGGCTCGTTCGCCGTCTGGTTCGCGCTTCGCATCCTTGTCGGCATCGGAGACAGCGGACTTCACTTCGCGACACAGCTTTGGATCGTCAGCCGGGCGCCGGCACGGCAACGCGGAAAATTCATCTCCCTGTACGGAATGTCGTACGGAGTCGGCTTCAGCATCGGTCCGCTCGGCATCAATCTGCTGCATTTCGGAGACCAGGCTCCGTTCCTGATCAGCGCCATGCTTTATGCGCTCGTCCTGCTGCTCGTGCTGAAGCTGCCCGCCGATCGTCCGGAGCCGAGGGAGCAGGGCGAGGCTGCCGGCTTCAGCCGCTACAAGTCGATCTACCGCGTCGCCTGGTACGCGCTGCTGCCGGCCATGCTCTACGGCATCATGGAAGCATCCATGAATACCGGCTTCCCGCTGTACGGCATCGGCATCGGCCTGGATCGCGCGGCGATCAGCGGCCTGCTGCCGGCTATCGGCATCGGCGGCCTGCTGCTGCAGCTGCCGCTCGGCATGTGGAGCGACCGCATCGGCCGCCTGCCCGTGCTGATCTTCTGCGGAGCCGGGGGCGGCCTGCTGTTCCTGGCCATTCCGCTGGCCGGATCGTCCGTATGGACGATGGCGGCGCTGATGGTCGCGGCCGGAGGGCTGGTCGGCTCGTTCTTCTCGCTCGGCCTCGCCTATGCGGCCGACATGCTTCCGAGGAACCTGCTTCCCGGCGCCAATGTTCTCGCGTCCATCCACTTCTCCGTCGGCAGCATCGCCGGTCCCGTCCTGAGCGGATACGGCCTTCGCTACCTGTCGGAGAGCAGCCTGTTCTATTTGCTCGGCGGCGCTTTTTTAATTTATGCGATTATGGGCATGATAACCAGAGGAGGAAGGACTTCCCGCGAGGCCGGCAGCGGAAAAACCCTTACTTCCTGATGAAAACAATTATTTTTTCTTTAATGTTCGGGAATAACACGAATTCCAGTCATTTGATTGTTGACATTTGTCGTAAATTCAGTAATATTAGTTACGTTCCGCAATGATAACCAACCAACCTTCGTATAATTCCGGGAATCGGCCCGGAAGTCTCTACTCGGTCACCGTAATGACCAGGCTACGAAAATTCAGGGGGCGTCCACCACGAAAGCATCTTCGGGCGGGCGTCTGCAGCTTCCATTCCATCGGACCGGCCTTGCAACGGCCTCCGATTGCTTTCTTGGACAGCCGACCTGGACCCGGGAGAGACGCCATCGCAATGCCGGCATGCCGGCTTCGAATTCCGTCTCTGCCGGGTTTTTGCTTTTTCGGATTCCGCGCAAGGAAAATAACGCATTTCGGGGGGAACTTGCATCATGGAGCGCTTCTTCAAGCTCAAAGAGAACGGAACCAACATCCGCACGGAAATTATGGCGGGCATCACGACGTTCATGACGATGGCCTATATCCTCGCCGTCAACCCGAGCATACTTTCGGCTTCCGGCCTCAGCTGGAACTCGGTGTTTTTGGCGACGGCGCTGGCCGGCGGCATCTTCACGATCGCGATGGGACTGTTCGTCAACTTCCCGGTCGCGCTCGCTCCGGGCATGGGCCTCAACGCCTACTTCGCGGCTACGATCGTGGCCTCCCAGGGGACGGACAAGCCGATCTCGCCTGCGATGGGCCTTACCGCCGTGTTTATTTCCGGCATCATCTTCATCATCCTGACCGTAACCCAGGTTCGGCAAATGCTGATCAGCGCGGTGCCGGACAGCCTCAAGCATGCGATCACCGTCGGCATCGGCCTGTTCATCGCCATCGTCGGCCTGAAGAACAGCGGCATCATGACGATCGCCGCCGAAACGGCTGTCACTGACGTGCAGAAGCATCAATACGTGGACCTGCTCAGCTTCGAATCGGTCATCCATTTCGGCGACCTCAAGGACCCGTCGGTCTACCTGACGATCATCGGCCTGATCCTCATCAGCCTGCTGCTCGTGCTGCGCATACCGGCCGCATTCCTGTGGGGAATTCTCGGCACGACGGTCGTGGCCTGGATTACGGGCAACCTCGACATTCAAGCCGGACTCAGCGGCAAAAGCTGGGCTCCGCAGTTTTCTGAGCTGAACTTCTGGCACTTCGACTTCGCGGGCATCATGCATGTCGGCATCGTCACGGTCATCCTGACGTTCACGTTCGTCGAGCTGTTCGATACATTCGGCACGCTCGTCGGCACGGCCAACCGCGCCGGCTTCATGAAAAATCCGGAAGAAGGCAAAAAACGCGTCGGCAAAGCGATGTTCGTGGACGCGATTGGCGTCGGCGGCGGCGCCGTTCTCGGTACGAGCACCGTAACGACCTATATCGAGAGCTCCGCGGGCATCGCCCAAGGCGGCCGCACCGGCCTGACCGCGGTCACGACCGGCATCTGCTTCCTGCTCTCGCTGTTCCTGGCTCCGCTGATCGCCCTGATTCCAGGCTCCGCGACGGCGGCGGCGCTCATTCTCGTCGGCCTGCTCATGATGCAGTCCGTCACCGACATCGACTTCAAGGATATGGTTTATGCCGTTCCGGCCTTCTTCACCATCATCCTGATGCCGTTCACGTACAACATCGCCAACGGCGTTTCCTTCGGCATCGTGTTCTACGTCGTGCTTGCCTTCTTCGCCAATGCGGCGGGACGCCTCCCCGAAGGCAAGGAGAAATACAAGATTCATCCGCTTATGGTGATTCTTGCGGTACTGATCGTCGCCCGCTACGTTTACCTCGGCGCGGCCGGCTGAACGGTTCCGCGCATTCGAAAACCTTCGGAACCTCGGTTCCGGAGGTTTTTTCTTTTGTCCGCAATGTCCGAAGCATGAGCTGTAAAGGCTTGTCCGATCGCTCCCTGCAGAAGGTATTAACCCGCTCTCTCCTTTCTGGAAGCTGCGGACATTTCGGTTATATCCAACCATTACCTTGAAGCTGGGGAAATAAAGGTTAGGATGAGGAGAAAAGGGGGGGTCTCACCATGCCGGACGTGTTCGAGGTTGCCGATAAGCTTGTGGATCACATCAAGGCCAATTATCCCGATGATGTCGCGCTTGCAGCCTATTATGGCTCTTACGCTCAAGGGACCGCGACGAAGCGCTCGGACTTGGATTTCTTTTTCATTCCGGCCACCGCCAGAGGTTATGAGGCGAGCCTGCAATTCATCCTGGCTGACATCAGCTTTGACTTCTGGCCCATCAGTTGGGAACGGGCGGAGAGGATGGCGGCCTTTCAGGAGGAGAAAACCTCGATCATCGCCGATTGCAAGCTGCTCTATGCGCGTTCGGATGAGGACCGCAGCCGACTTTTGCGGCTGCAGGAAAGGATTGTCGGCCTTCAGAGTCCGGAGCATGAACGCGAGTTTGTGGAGAAAGCGGAAGCAGAGCTGAGCCAGGTCTATGCCAGGCTCTACAAGCTGATCCGCGCAGGGGATTCGGGCAGCGGCGTCTATAGCCGGACGGAGGCGTCTGGAATTCTGGAGGGAGTCCTGCAAGGGCTGGCATTGCTGAACCAATCCTACTTCTCGAGAGGTTTTGGCCAAAACAAGGATCAAATACATCGGCTCCCATTGAAACCGGCGCTGCTGGATTCCTATATGCATGCCATTATGCATGGGGACCATGCGGCGGATATCCTCCATGCTTGCGAGCGGCTGACGGAAGACACCGTTGAGCTGATATCAGCTCGGAAAGAGCGCTTGAAAGGAACCCCTTCCTTCGGGGATCGCATGAAGGGGTTTTATGAAGAGGAAAAAGGAATATTGGACAAAATCCAATCGGCCTGCGAAAGAAACGATTATGATACGGCTTACTTTCATGCTGTGAAGGCGCAGGATAATATTGCCGCCTTTCTCTGCTATGCGGAGACCGGACAGTGGCCAAGCGACTTGACGCTCAACGCCGATCATCACGCCCTCTACCGGCAGGCGGGGCTGCCCGAGCTTGTTCCGCTGCTTGATCCGCACGACCTGACGCGGCTGCAGGCAGGCGCGGAACGATTGGGCGCTGCTCTGGAAAGCCATCTTCGGAGCAAAGGAGTCGAAATCAACCGCTTTTCTCATATGGCGTCATTCGAAGCTTTTCTTAAAGACGCTTCGGCAAGAGAAAAATAGAAGGAAACGAGTGCAGAGAAAATTAGGAGAAGCGAAAAGCCGAGCACGCTCGGCTTCGGCCTGAACCTCAGCCTAGAGAGCGCTTTTGACTTCATCCTCACGGAAAGCGGAAACAGCTCGTTTTACCGTTGAATGATCGAAACCGGAGCCTGATGGCTCCGGTTTTTCTTGCGCAAATAAAGGCGCGGCCGACCGCCGAATGAAAGGCCGTTTTTGTGCCCGCGCTGCGGATGGACACGATGGTTCCGGTGCCCCGCCTTTCCTGGGCGAGCATTTCACAGGTATAATAATCTCAGGCAATCTTGGACTATTCATCTCATTCGCTCAAGGAGGGACAGGAATGGAGCTACAGCAAGCAATCCGTCAGCGCCGCAGCATCGGGAAGGTCGAGGGCAGGCCGGTCGAGAAGGAGAAGATCGAACGGATCCTGGAGGCCGCTGTCTGGGCGCCCAACCATCACCACACCGAGCCTTGGAAATTTTTTGTCATGACGGGGGATGGACGC
This sequence comes from Paenibacillus sp. D51F, assembly GCF_053345695.1. Taxonomy (NCBI): domain Bacteria; kingdom Bacillati; phylum Bacillota; class Bacilli; order Caryophanales; family Paenibacillaceae; genus Paenibacillus; species Paenibacillus sp. D51F. The sequence goes on from NZ_JBKFAO010000009.1 coordinate 7,370, forward strand.
CGGGTGCTCGGAAGAGCTTATGCCAATGCCGCCTCCGACGCGCTTGCCGGACTGGAGCCGGAGGAAAGGGAGCGGAAGCTGTCGAAGGAAGAAGCCAAAGCGATGAGGGCTCCTGTCGTCATTGCAGCAGCCTGCTCGCCTTCAGACAACCCGCGCGTCATTCGTTCGGAAGAGCTCGCCGCCGTGCATGCCGCCGTTCAGAACCTTCTGCTCAGCGCTTATGAAGAAGGGCTTGGAGCGGTATGGCGCAGCGGCGATCCGATGCATCATCCAGCCATGAAGTCGGCTTTCGGTCTCAAGGACAAGGAAGAGCTGGTCGGTCTTATCTATATCGGCTACCCCGATATGACAGCGCCGGAAGGCCGTCGCATTTCGGCTAAAGACAAGACGTTCTGGATCAACTGATTCCTTGACCGGGCGTGGAGCTTGCCTGCCCGCTCATCCCTATGAAAACCCTCTTGTCGAGGGTTTTTTCTTTTTGGTCCTTAAAAAAGATCCGGAAGGGATATCCGAGAATGTGGAATAAAGTTCGGATTTAGAGAGATTCTTGAGTGGGAAAAGAAATTATTATGTCAGTATTCTTGACGCCGAATGAAGAAGGGTTGTTCGGATTTGGAGATATGGCATAATAGCTGTCATGGAATTGGCGACCTGAATAGCGAAAGGTGTCCGAGGAATCGTTTCCTTGAGAAAAGCCGGATTGAACCTCGATTTTTGCTGTCGTCGATGAAGGAAATGAGCCTGCCGCTGAAGCGTTTCGGCTTGCAGGACAACGAGGAAGATCGAGGCCATGCATGGAATTGGCGTTGCGGAGCCAACTGCATTTTTCATTTGAAGGCGGCTTTATCAAAAGCGAACTTTAATAGCATTATTTTTCATTAATGTTCGTGTTTTTGAGTTGACAGGCTCTGCTCAGGTTGGTAAACTAGGAAGGCAGAGCGGGCGGGGAGCGGTTTGAATTATCCTGAGATTGTCGAATCTTGTAGGAGGCCGCATTACCTTGCTCCGCATATTATTTTCAAGCAACTCGTATATCTTCGGGAATCGGCCCGAAAGTTTCTACCCGGCGACCTTAATCGACGGACTACGGGATGCCGGAAGCAGGCTGGCTGTCCACGACTGGAGAGCGAGCTGTTTGGCTTCGGCTGCGCTTTTTCAGCGTACTTACATCCCGCAGGCTTTCGAGTCGCCCGTGCCGGATTCTCCCTACCCGGAGATTCCGCCGGCTGGCCGGCATGCGGTTTTTTTTGTTTCCGGCATCCGATCGGATTTTTCGCACAAGGAATATAGACAAAGGCGGGATGAACAATCATGACTGCTATCGTGGGCGTCATTATGGGCAGCAAATCCGACTGGGAAACGATGAAGCTTGCCTGCGGCATTCTGGATGAGCTTGGAATTCCTTATGAGAAGAAGGTCGTATCCGCTCACCGGACCCCTGATCTGATGTTCCAATATGCCGAGACCGCTGTCGAGCGAGGGCTGAAGGTCATTATCGCCGGAGCCGGCGGAGCGGCTCACTTGCCCGGAATGGTAGCCGCGAAAACGGCGCTTCCGGTTATTGGCGTTCCCGTCAAATCGTCGAGCCTGAGCGGACTCGATTCGCTTCTGTCTATCGTGCAGATGCCGGCCGGCGTTCCCGTCGCCACGGTGGCGATCGGCCATGCAGGAGCAAGCAACGCAGGACTGCTGGCCGCGCAGATTCTCGGAGCATTCGATCCGGAGATCAGGCGGCTCATCGAAGAGCGGCGCGAAGCCATCAAGCTGCAGGTGCTGGAAAGCGGCGAAGAGCTATGCTGAATTCCGGCAGGGCGACAGGAAGCGGCAGCGGAGCTGTACCGACCGATCAAGCGCTCGTCATACCGCCGGGATCGACGGTAGGCATCCTTGGGGGCGGGCAGCTCGGCCGCATGATGGCGCTGGCCGGCAGCGCGATGGGCTACCGCTTCGTGGCGCTTGATCCTGCGGATGACGGGCCTTGCGCTCAGGTTGCCGAGAGCATCGCTGCGGGCTACGACGATCGGGAGGCGGCTCGGGAGCTGGCGTCGCGCGCGGACGTCATCACGTACGAGTTCGAGAACGTGGATGCGGGAGTCGCCGCCATGCTGGCGGAGCAATCCTACGTGCCGCAAGGAAGCGAGCTACTCTATACGACGCAGCACCGGCTGCGGGAGAAGCGGGCGATCGAGGCGGCGGGAGCGCGCGTCGCTCCGTACGAGGAGATTCCAAGCGAGGAAGGCTTGCGCGAGGCTTGCGGCCGTCTTGGCTTGCCGGCGGTGCTGAAGACGGCGACCGGCGGCTACGACGGCAAAGGGCAATGGGTCATCCGCAGCGAGGCGGAGATTCCGGCAGCCTATGCGGAGCTGAGCCGATCCGGAGCGGAGCTGGTGCTGGAGCAGTTCGTTTCCTTCCGGATGGAGCTGAGCGTCATCGCCGCCCGGAGCTCTCTGGGCGAGGTGAAGACGTTTCCGGCTGCGGAAAATATCCACATCGACAACATTCTCCATCTATCCGTCGTTCCGCCCCGCGTCCCCGCCGCCGTTCTGGAGGAAGCCGAGCGGCTGGCGGTCCGGATCGCGGAAGGGCTTGAAGTCGTCGGCCTGATCGCGGTGGAGCTGTTCCTGACCGAGGAAGGGGAGCTGTTCGTCAACGAGCTGGCCCCGCGTCCCCACAACAGCGGCCATTATACGATGGAAGCCTGCCGCACTTCGCAGTTCGAGCAGCATGTCCGCGCGATATGCGGCTTGCCGCTCGGGGATGTGGGCCTCATGAGCCCCGTCGTCATGGTGAACGTGCTCGGCCAGCATGTGGAGCCGCTGGTGCGGCATCTGTCGCAGCGCGATGGAGAAGCCGCCAGGCTTGGCGCCGTCCCGAAGCTGCATCTGTACGGCAAGGCGGAGGCGAAGCCTAACCGCAAGATGGGCCATGTCAACGTGCTCGCTCCGGACACGGCCGCGGCGCTGGAGTGGATCCGCGGAACGGGAATCTGGAGCTGAACCGGCCGGCCGTCATAAGGATCGGCCGACTGAAGCAAGCGGCTTCGAATAAATCAGACAAAGGTGGATGAATGCATGCTTGAGCGTTACAGCAGGCCCGAGATGAGGGCGGTTTGGACGGAAGAGAACAAATTCAAGGCGTGGCTGGAGGTCGAGATCTGCGCTTGCGAGGCATGGTCCGAGCTTGGAGTCATCCCGCGCGAGGATGTAGCCGCGATCCGCGAGAAAGCCGGCTTCGACATCGACCGGATCAACGAGATCGAGCTGGAGACGCGCCATGACGTCATCGCCTTCACCCGCGCCGTCTCGGAGACGCTCGGAGCCGAGCGCAAATGGGTTCATTACGGCCTCACCTCCACCGACGTCGTGGATACGGCGATGGGATACATCCTCCGTCAGGCCAATGAGATTCTGGAGAAGGATCTGACCCATTTCATCGAAATACTGCGCGGACAAGCCGTAACGTACAAGGACACCGTGATGATGGGCCGCACCCATGGCGTCCACGCGGAGCCGACGACGTTCGGTCTGAAGCTCGCTCTCTGGTACGAGGAAATGAAGCGCAACCTGGACCGCTTCCGCCATGCGGCCGACGGCGTGCAGTTCGGCAAAATCTCCGGCGCTGTAGGCACCTACGCGAACATCGACCCGTTCGTGGAAGAGTTCGTCTGCCGCAAGCTGGGCACGAAGCCGGCGCCGATCAGCACGCAGACGCTGCAGCGCGACCGCCATGCGGAGTATATGGCGACGCTTGCCCTGATCGCGACGTCGCTCGACAAGTTCGCGACCGAGATCCGCGCTCTTCAGAAGAGCGAGTTCCGCGAGGTGGAGGAGCCTTTCGCCAAGGGGCAGAAGGGATCATCCGCGATGCCGCACAAGCGCAATCCGATCGGCTGCGAGAACATCTCCGGCCTTGCCCGCGTCATCCGCGGCCATATGATCAGCGCCTACGAGAACGTGCCGCTCTGGCATGAGCGCGACATCAGCCACTCCTCGGTGGAGCGCGTCATCCTGCCGGATGCGACGATGCTGCTGAACTACATGCTGAACCGTCTGGGCAATATTCTGAAGAACCTGCAGGTATTCCCGGAAAACATGAAGCGCAACATGGGCCGCACGTTCGGCGTGCCGTTCTCCGGCCGCGTCATGACCAAGCTCATCGACAAGGGCTTCAGCCGCGAGCAGGCGTACGACACCGTCCAGCCCCGCGCGATGCAAGCCTGGGAGGAGCAGCGCCAGTTCCGCGACATCATCGGCTCGACGCCGGAGATCACAGCGGTGCTGAGCGCGGAAGAGCTCGACGACGCGTTCAACCCGAGCTGGCATTTGAAGCATGTCGATACCATATTCCGCCGGCTGGAGCTTATCTAGGCAGCATTGCAGCCGCCTTATTTCCGGAGCAAGATCCATTCATTTATTTCTAATTGAGGCAGGGGAGAAAATCATGGCCGCAACGTCCGAAGCGCTGTCCACGGCAGCGGATCTTATCCAGGCGCCGCTGCTCTACAAGGGCAAGGTGCGGGAGCTGTACGATCTTGGCGAGCATTATCTTATCGTCGTGACGGACCGCATCAGCGCGTTTGATTACATGCTTGACCCGGCCGTGCCGGACAAGGGCAATGTGCTGAACCGGCTGAGCGCCTTCTGGTTCGAGCAGACGGCCGGCATCCAGGCGGGCCATGTCGTCCATACAGACGTGGAGCGGCTTGGCGGCATTGTCACCGACAAGGAGGCATTGCGCAACCGCATCATGGTGACCCGCAAGGCTGAGCGCATCGATATCGAATGCGTCGTGCGCGGATACATCACGGGCGGAGGCTGGAAGCAATACCGGCAGAACGGCGAGATCAACGGCATCAAGCTGCCGGAAGGGCTGCGCAAAAACGAGCGGTTCCCGGAGCCGATCTTCACTCCCGCCGCCAAAAACGATGTCGGCCATGACGAGGACATCCCGTTCTCCCGGATGGAAGAACTCGTCGGCGCCGATATCGCGGCCCAATTGCGGGACCGCAGCATCCGGCTGTATGAATTTGCCCGCGGATACTGCGCGGAGCGCGGCATCATCCTTGCCGATTGCAAGTTCGAGTTCGGCCTGATCGACGGCGAGATCATCCTGATCGATGAGATCTTCACGCCGGATTCCTCCCGCTTCTGGGCGGAGGACAAGTACGTGCTGGACGCCGACATCGACAGCATGGACAAGCAGATCGTCCGCGACTACCTGCTCGGGACCGACTGGGACCAGGACAGCAAGCCGGCTCCTCTGCCCGAGGCTGTCGTCTCGAAGACGACGGAGCGTTACCGGGAGATCTATCGCCTTCTGACCGGCGCGGAGCTGGTATAGGGCCATTACAGGCAGGCGCAGAATTAGCCGAAGAATTCGTCTAATTGGGCCGTCAGGACGATCCCGGAGCAGAATTAGCCGAAAAAGTCGTCTATTCGGCTGCCAGGACGATCCCGGAGCAAAATTAGCCGAAAAAGTCGTCTAATTCGGCCGTCAGGACGATCCCGGAGCAGAATTAGCCGAAAAAGTCGTCTAATTCGGCCGTCAGGACGATCCCGGAGCAGAATTAGCCGAAGAATTCGTCTAATTCGGCCATCAGGACGATTCCCGGTCCAACAGCATCGGAGGATCGGCCCCTTGCGCGCAGCGGATTTCGGACTGTGCAGCTGGCAAGCCAATCTAGCTCTTCGTCCTTCTTCATCTACAACGAAATCACATTCCCCCATAAGAGGAGTTGCCATAATGAAAGCAACGGTATACGTGACGATCAAGCAGAACGTGCTGGACCCGCAGGGAACAGCCGTGCAGGGAGCGCTTCACAGCATGGGCTTTGCGGAAGTGGACAAAGTGCGCATCGGCAAATACCTGGAGCTGACACTGGACACCGAAGACCGTGCCGAAGCGGAGCAGCGGGTGCGCGCCATGTGCGAGAAGCTGCTGGCGAACACCGTCGTCGAAGACTATCGCTTCGAGCTGGAGGGCTGAGCCGATGAAGTTTGCGGTCATCGTTTTCCCGGGCTCCAACTGCGACATCGACTGCTACAAGGCCGTTGAAGAAACGATCGGACAGTCCGTCGACTATGTCTGGCACACGGCAACCGACCTCTCGGCGTACGACGCGATTCTCGTGCCGGGCGGCTTCTCTTACGGGGATTACCTGCGCTGCGGCGCGATCGCTCGTTTTGCCCCGGTCATGAACGAGGTCGTCAAGGCGGCTGAGGCTGGCAAATACGTGCTCGGCATCTGCAACGGCTTCCAGATTCTGACCGAGGCGGGACTGCTGCCGGGAGCGCTGCTGCGCAACCGGGACCTGAAGTTCCTTTGCCACCAGTCGCCTCTCGAGGTCGTCAACGCGGCGACTCCTTTTACGAACCAATACGCGCAGGGCGAGGTCATCTCGATCCCGATCGCCCACGGCGAAGGCAACTACTACTGCGACGACGAGACGCTTGAACGCCTCCGGGCGAACAACCAGATCGTCTTCCGCTACGCGAACGGCGGCAATCCGAACGGCTCCGTCTATGACATCGCCGGCGTCTCCAACGAGCGCGGCAACGTCGTCGGCATGATGCCGCATCCGGAGCGCGCGGTAGATCAGATTCTCGGCTCCGAAGACGGCAAGCGGATGTTTACATCGATTTTGAACGCATGGAGGGAACAGCATGACGCAGCAGTTAACAGCTAAGGAACCGACGGCGGAGCAGATTGCCGAGCAGAAGATCTACCAGCAGTTCGGCGTAACCGATCATGAGTATGAGCTTATCTGCGGTTTCATGGGCCGCCTGCCGAACTACACCGAGATCGGCGTATTCAGCGTCATGTGGTCGGAGCACTGCTCCTACAAGAATTCCAAGCCGATTCTGAGGAAGTTCCCGGTGACGGGACCGAAGGTGCTCATGGGTCCGGGCGAAGGCGCGGGCATCGTCGATATCGGTGACAATCAGGCGGTCGTGTTCAAAATCGAATCGCATAACCATCCGTCCGCAGTCGAGCCTTATCAGGGCGCCGCGACCGGCGTCGGCGGCATCATCCGCGACATCTTCTCCATGGGCGCGCGCCCGGTGGCGCTGCTGAACAGCCTTCGCTTCGGCAAGCTGGAAAATGACCGCGTCAAATACCTCTTCGAGCATGTCGTCAGCGGCATTGCCGGCTACGGCAACTGCATCGGCATTCCGACCGTCGCGGGCGAGGTGATGTTCGACGAGAGCTACGAGGGCAATCCGCTCGTCAACGCGATGTGCGTCGGCCTCATCGACCATGACAAAATCCAGCGCGGCGTCGCCAAAGGCGTCGGCAACCCGGTGTTCTACGTCGGTCCCGCCACGGGCCGCGACGGCATCCACGGCGCGACCTTCGCTTCCGTCGAATTATCGGAAGAATCCGAAGAGAAGCGCACTGCCGTCCAGGTCGGCGATCCGTTCATGGAGAAGCTCGTCATGGAAGCGACGCTTGAGCTGATCAATTCCGGCATCGTGCTCGGCATCCAGGACATGGGCGCGGCCGGCCTCACCTGCTCCAGCGCCGAGATGGCGTCCAAGGCCGGCAACGGCCTCGAGCTGTACCTCGACGAGGTGCCGCAGCGCGAGGAAGGCATGACGCCCTACGAGATGATGCTGTCCGAGTCGCAGGAGCGCATGCTGTTCGTCGTCACGCCGGAGAACGAAGCTCAGGCGCGTGAAATCTTCGACCGTTGGGGCGTCATCTGCGCCAAGGTCGGCAAGGTGACCGACGACGGCCGCCTGCGCCTGTTCCATCAAGGCGAGGAAGTCGCCGACATGCCGGTCACCGCGCTCGTCGACGAATGCCCGGTGTACGACAAGCCATCCAAGGAGCCGGCCTATTATGCGGCGAACGCAAGCGTAGATACGGCTGCCTATGGCGAAGCCGCCGACCTGAACGCCGCTCTGGAAAAGGTTCTTGCCTCCCCGACGGTTGCAAGCAAGGAATGGGTGTACAAGCAGTACGACCATATGGTCCGCACCAGCACGGCGGTTCCGCCGGGCTCCGACGCGGCGGTCGTGACGATTCCCGGCACGCGCAAGGCGCTGGCGATGACGACTGACTGCAACGGCCGCTACGTCTATCTCGATCCCGAGGTCGGCGGCGCGATTGCGGTCGCCGAAGCGGCGCGCAACATCGTCTGCTCGGGCGCCGAGCCGCTGGCGATCACGGACAACCTGAACTTCGGCAACCCGGAGAAGCCGGAAGTATTCTGGCAGCTGGAGAAATCCGCAGACGGCATGAGCGAAGCCTGCCGCGTGCTGGAGACGCCGGTCATCGGCGGCAACGTCAGCCTGTACAACGAGAACGCCAAGGGCGCCATCTACCCGACGCCGGTCATCGGCATGGTCGGCCTCGTGGAGGATATCAGCCATATTACGACGCAGGAATTCAAGAATGCCGGCGACTCCATCATCCTGCTCGGGGAAACGAAGGCCGAGCTTGGCGGCAGCGAGCTGCAGCATGTGCTGGAAGGCAAGACGGAAGGACGTCCTCCGGGCCTCGATCTCTCTGTGGAGAAGAAGCTGCTCGAAGCCGTCCTGACTGCCATCCGTGGCGGTCTCGTCGCCTCGGCTCACGACCTGTCCGAGGGCGGCCTGGCTGTCGCTCTGGCGGAATCCGCTTTTGGCCGCGGACTCGGCGCCGAAGTGAACGTGGCGACGGACCTTCGTCCGGACCACGCGCTGTTCAGCGAATCGCAGTCGCGCATCCTGCTGAGCGCATCGCAGGACAACAAGGCGGCGCTGCTGGCGCTGCTCGCGGAGCGCGGCGTTCCGCATGCGGAGATCGGCACGGTCGGCGGAGACGAGCTCCTCATCAAGGTGAACGGCAAGCCCGGCGTGCAGGCCCCGGTAGGCGAGCTCCGGAAAGTCTGGAAGGATGCGATTCCATGTCTGATGAAGTAAGCATAGCGGTCCAGCTCGGCTCCCGCTGGGGAGAGGACGTTTCATCCGCCGCTCCCGAGCTGGACGGTGACGGCATAGCGCTGACGGGTTCGGCGCCGGAGCTGCCGGCTCCCGGGGGCTTGCCTATAGGCGGTTCAGTACCCGAGGTTCAGCCTGCCGACACCACAGTACCCGCCCGCCGACTTTCCGGCTCCAAATCCGAGGAGCTCCAAGCTGTGTCCCGCACATGGGAAAATGCCCATTACAATGCGGGCATCGGCCGCGACGACATTTTCGACAAGCTCAAGGAAGAATGCGGCGTATTCGGGGTATTCAATACCCCTGACGCTTCATCTCTGGCCTATTACGGCCTGCATGCGCTGCAGCATCGCGGCGAGGAAAGCTCCGGCGTCTGTACCGTGGACAGCTCGGACGGCAGCTTCGCTTACCATCGCGGCATGGGACTCGTGAAAGAAGTGTTCACGACGGACATCCTGGCCTCGCTGCCGGGCGACCGCGCGATCGGCCATGTCCGTTATTCCACCTCCGGGGGCAGCCAGCTCGGCAATGCTCAGCCTCTGGTATTCAAGTACCGGGGCGGCGACCTCGCCGTGGCGACCAATGGCAACATCGTCAACGCGCCGTCGATCCGCCGCGAGCTGGAGGCGCAGGGCTCGATCTTCCAGACGACGAGCGACACCGAGGTCATCGCGCATCTTATCGCACGCTCGTCCAAGGACTTCGTCGAAGCCGCCAAGGACGCGCTTCAGCGGATCATCGGCGGCTTCGCCTTCCTGATCATGACCAATGATCTGCTGCTCGTCGCCTCCGATCCGAACGGCCTGCGTCCGCTTGTCATGGGCCGTCTTGGCGAGGGCTACGTCTTCGCCTCGGAAACCTGCGCGTTCGAGACGATCGGCGCGACGTACGTCCGCGACGTCCAGCCGGGAGAGCTGCTGATCCTCGACAAGGACGGTCTGCGTGCCGACCGCTTCGAGCAGGAGCAGCGCCGGGCATCCTGCGCGATGGAGTACATCTACTTCGCGCGCCCCGACAGCGACATCAACGAGGTCAACATCCATACCGCCCGCAAGCAGATGGGCCGCCGCCTCGCGGTGGAGGCGTTTGTCGACGCCGACATCGTCACGGGCGTGCCGGATTCCAGCATTTCCGCCGCCATCGGCTATGCGGAGCAGACAGGCATTCCGTATGAGATGGGCCTCATCAAAAACAAATACACCGGCCGCACGTTCATCCAGCCGTCGCAGGAGCTGCGCGAGAAGGGCGTCAAGATGAAGCTGTCCGCCGTCCGCAAAATCGTCGAGGGCAAGCGCGTCGTCATGATCGACGACTCCATCGTTCGCGGCACGACGTCCCTGCGGATCGTCAACATGCTCCGCGAGGCCGGAGCGAAGGAAGTGCATGTGCGGATCAGCTCTCCGCCGTTCGCCAACCCTTGCTATTACGGCATCGACACGCCGGACCGGCGCGAGCTGATCGCCTCGTCGAAGACGGTCGAGGAGATCCGTCAGGCGATCAACGCCGACTCGCTGTATTTCCTCAGCGCCGAGGGCTTGATCGAGGCGGCTTCCGTTCCGGGCGACTCCAAGGGCGGCGGCCTCTGCCTCGCCTGCTTCACGAATGAGTACCCGACTCCGATCGACGAGAGCTCGGACAAGAGCTGTAGCTGCTAGGGGCGTTTTGGTGATTGCCGCTGCGAAAGCGGACGGTTCCTCCGATCGCTGTTGAACCCGGATTCCTCGATTGAAGTTTTAGTCAGGGATGGAATCCGGCTTCAAATGCGAGCGCTGGCGCTTCTCCGGAATCCGTCCGCCTTCTCCGCTTTCCCCCTAACCGCTCCAGCCAATTCCTTCCCTCCAGCCGAGGAAAGAGAGGGGGAAGCCCGGCATCGCAGCTCGCCGGCGCAGCCAAAAGCAGCCGCTCCGCCTTCCGTCGCGGAAGCTTCGCCGGGGTAGCAGCTACGGCCAGCCCACAGGGCTCGCACACTCGCATCCCGCGAGTTCAGAGCTGGCGGCTACGGCGGTGCCGCTCGAACAGGCTTCGCGCTGCCCGGTACTGGCAGGCTAAGCAACCTGAAGTGACGAGGACCAGCCGCAGCTGTCCCGGCAGCAAGAACAGCCGCTCGCCGTGCATTCGGCGAGCGGCCGAGAATGAGCCTGGAGCGGTGCTAGACCGCACAGGCATGCTCTTGCCGGCGGGTTCATCCGCCCGGCCATCCAGGCCCGCCAGCGCAGGGCCTGCAAGTAGGACTTGCCGCCCTCAAGCGCGGTTGCGCGAGTGGCGAGACCATCCCTAAAAAAGCGTGTTGACGAAGGCATTGCCGCTCGTTGGCGAGCTTTTGGCCTTTCCAACGAGGCAGCGTTGGCATTCAAGATCGGCGCAGCCTGACCGCTCGAATCCGTAGAAGCTTTAGCGTTCGCATTTGAAGACGGATGGCTTCCTTGTAATCGTACATTCAGGCCATCCGGCTTCAACAGCGATCGGAGGATCGGGCGGTCGGGCGGAGCCAGCATTTGACTTCCATCAGGCGAAGCCATTTCAGCCAGTCCATGTTTTTCATACCAAAGGAGTGAACGTTCAGTGGCAGAGGCATACAAGCAGGCCGGAGTCGACATCGCGGCGGGCAACGAAGCGGTCGAACGGATGAAGAAGCATGTGAAAAGAACGCTCCGCCCCGAGGTGCTGGGCGGCCTGGGCGGCTTCGGAGGCATGTTCGGCCTCGACAAGGACAAGTATGAGGAGCCGGTGCTCGTCTCCGGCACCGACGGCGTCGGCACGAAGCTGATGCTCGCTTTTGCCATGGACAAGCATGACACGATCGGCATCGACGCCGTCGCCATGTGCGTGAACGACATCATCGTGCAGGGCGCCGAGCCGCTGTTCTTCCTCGACTACCTGGCGACAGGCAAGGTGGAGCCGTCCAAGATCGAGGCGATCGTCGCCGGCATCGCCGAAGGCTGCGTGCAGGCAGGCTGCGCCCTGATCGGGGGCGAGACAGCCGAGATGCCGGGCATGTACACGCCGGAGGAATACGATATCGGCGGCTTCACGGTCGGCGTCGTCGACCGCAAGAAGATCATCGACGGCACGACGATCGCGCCGGGAGACGCTGTCATCGGCCTGGCCTCGAGCGGCATCCACAGCAACGGCTACTCGCTCGTGCGCCGGCTGCTGCTGGAGCAGACGGGCTACGGCCTGCAGGATGAGCTCCAGGAGCTCGGCGGCAAGAAGCTGGGCCACGTCCTCCTCGAGCCGACGAAAATCTACGTCAAGCCGGCTCTGGAGCTGATCAACCGCGTCGAGGTGAAGGGCATGGCCCATATTACCGGCGGCGGCTTCATCGAGAACATCCCGCGCGTGCTGCCGGAAGGCGTGAATGTGGAGATTCAATACGGCAGCTGGCCGATCCAGCCGATTTTCTCGCTCATGCAGGAAAAAGGCGCCATCACGCATCGCGACATGTTCACGACGTTCAACATGGGCATCGGCCTCGTCGTCGTCGTGCCTGCCGATCAGGCAGAGGCGGCCGTCGCCGCGGCGAACGAGCTGGGCGAGCGGGCTTTCCGCATCGGCACGGTCACGGAGGGCAGCCGCATCGTCACGTTCCGCGGAGCCGACGTCTAATGGCGCCATTGCGCATAGCGGTTTTCGCCTCTGGCGAGGGCAGCAACTTCGCGGCGCTGGCCGCGGCGGCATCCGGCGGCCGTCTGGCCGGCGCGTCGGTGGAGCTGCTTGTCTGCGACAGGCCGTCGGCCCCCGTCGTCGCCAAGGCGCAGGCTGCAGGCATCGACGCCTGGACCTTTGCCCCCAAGGATTATGCTTCCCGCGAACAATATGAGAGCGAGATTTTGGCCGAGCTGCGGCAGCGAGGCGTCGGCCTCGTCATGCTGGCGGGTTATATGCGTATTTTGACGCCGATCCTTGTCGAAGCATTTGAAGGCAAAATCATCAACATCCATCCGTCGCTGCTGCCGGCATTTCCGGGCATGCATGCGATCCGCCAGGCGCTGGAGCACGGCTCCAAGGTGACGGGAGTCACCGTGCATTTCGTCGACGGAGGCCTCGACAGCGGTCCGATCATCGCCCAGCGCGCGATCGAGATCGGCGAGGACGAGACGGAGGCTTCCCTCGCGGAGCGCATGCATGCGGCGGAAAACGTCCTTTATCCTTGGGTCGTGAGGCAGTTCGCCGCAGGCCTCATCACGCTGGAGGGCCGCCGGGTCCGGCTTCCGGACAGCATCGTGCCGGAGAACGATTCGGAGGATAAATAGTCAGCGACATTTAATCCGCCATTATGAAATTCATTTAATACAACCGATCAGGAGGGGACAAATTGGCTATCCGCAGGGCGTTAATCAGCGTATCGGACAAGACCGGCATCGTCGAATTTGCCCGCGAGCTTGCGGCTCAGGGCGTACAGATCATTTCCACAGGGGGCACCCACAGCCTCCTCGAAAAGGAAGGCGTCCCGGTCATCGGCATCTCCGACGTGACGGGCTTCCCGGAAATCATGGACGGACGCGTCAAGACGCTCCATCCCGCCGTTCACAGCGGCCTGCTTGCCGTACGCGACAATGAGGAGCACCGCAAGGCGATCCAGGAGCTCGGGCTGGATTACATCGATCTCGTCGTCGTGAACCTGTATCCGTTCGCCGCTACGATCGCGAAGCCGGATGTCACCTATGAGGATGCGATCGAGAACATCGACATCGGCGGTCCGACCATGCTCCGCTCCGCGGCCAAAAACCATGCCTTCGTCACCGTCGTCGTGGATGCCGCCGATTACGCTTCCGTGCTGGAGGAAATCAAGGCGGACGGCGACACGGCGCTGGATACCCGCAAGCGCCTCGCGGCCAAGGTGTTCCGCCATACCGGCGCTTACGACGCCCTGATCGGCGACTACCTCTCCAAGCTCGGCGGCGAGCCGCTGCCGGAGCGCTATACGGTCACCTACGAGAAGGTGCAGGATCTCCGCTACGGCGAAAATCCGCATCAGCGCGCGGCCTTCTACCGGAAGCCTCTGGCCGAGGAAGGCAACGTCACGACGGCCGAGCAGATCCACGGCAAGGAGCTCAGCTACAACAACATCAACGACGCGAATGCGGCGCTCGCCATCGTCAAGGAATTCGACGAGCCGGCGGTCGTAGCAATCAAGCATATGAATCCTTGCGGCGTCGGCGTCGGCGCCGATATCCATCAGGCGTATCAAAAAGCCTATGCGGCCGACCCGACCTCGATCTTCGGCGGCATCGTCGCAGCGAACCGGATCATCGGCGCCGATACGGCGGCGCTGCTGTCGGAAATCTTCCTGGAGATCGTCCTGGCGCCGGACTTCACGCCGGAAGCGCTGGAAATCCTCTCCCGCAAGAAAAACATCCGCCTGCTGAAAACCGGCGAGCTTCCCGCTGCTTCACAGCGCAAGAGCGATTGGGTCGTCACAAGCGTCGCCGGCGGCATGGTCGTGCAGGAGAGCGACGTGCACAGCATCGCGGAAGCTGATCTCAAGGTCGTGACCGACCGCCAGCCGACCGAGGAAGAGCTGAAGCAGCTTCTCTTCGGCTGGAAGGTCGTCAAGCATGTGAAGTCCAACGCCATTCTGCTGGCCAAGGATGACATGACGGTCGGCGTCGGCGCCGGCCAGATGAACCGCGTCGGCGCGGCTCGCATCGCCGTGGAGCAAGCCGGCGGGCAGGCGAAGGGAGCGGTGCTTGCATCCGACGCTTTCTTCCCGATGGGCGACACCGTCGAGCTGGCCGCTGCTGCCGGCATTACGGCGATCATCCAGCCTGGCGGCTCCATCAAGGACGAAGAGTCCATCAAGGCGGCCAACGAGCACGGCATTGCGATGGTCTTCACCGGCGTCCGCCATTTCAAGCACTGAGGACAGCTTCAGCAAATAAGGCCTTCCGACGGCTGCTGGCAGGCGCCTTGCGCTGAACGACGGAACGACATCGAGAGGCGCTAAAAGGCGCCTCTCGTTTTGTCCATCGCCGGTTATGACGATGTCATTCTAGTTCCGGTTCGCCGGGATCAGGAAGGCGGAAGGATCGACCTATATCATCTACAGGGGGCATGAATATGCGTATTCTGATCATCGGCGGCGGCGGCCGCGAGCATGCCATCGCATGGTCGCTCGCGAAGAGCGCCAAAGTGGAGAAGCTGTACTGCGCGCCGGGCAACGCGGGCATCGCGGAAGTCGCCGAGTGCGTGCCGATCGCGGCCGACAAGTTCGCGGAGCTGGCTGATTTCGCCAAGGAGGCGGCCATCGACCTGGTGTTCGTCGGTCCCGACGATCCGCTTGCCGCTGGCATCGTAGACGTATTCGAGGCGGCAGGCATTCCGGCGTTCGGTCCGGACAAAAAAGCCGCTGAAATCGAAGGCAGCAAAATTTTCATGAAGAACCTGCTGCGAAAATACAACATTCCAACCGCCCGTTATGAATCGTTCACGGACTTCGAGCAGGCTCTCGCCTACTTGCGGCTGCAGCCGCTTCCGGTTGTCGTGAAGGCGGACGGCCTCGCCGCGGGCAAAGGCGTGACTGTGGCCGCGACGCTGGAGGAAGCGGAGGAAGCGCTCCGGGGCATGATGCTGGGCGGCGTGTTCGGCGCCTCCGGCAGCCAGGTCGTCATCGAGGAGTTCATGACCGGACAGGAGATGAGCATCCTTGCCTTCGTAGACGGAGAGACCGTGCGGGCGATGGTGCCGGCTCAGGACCACAAGCCGATCTTTGACGGCGATCTCGGTCCCAATACGGGCGGGATGGGCACTTATTCACCGCTGCCGCATGTGGATCCGGCTCTTGTCGAGGAGGCTCTCCGCACCATCATCGAGCCGACGGCCCGGGCGATGGTCAGCGAAGGCCGCCGGTTCCGCGGCGTCCTGTTCGCCGGTCTCATGCTGACGCCCGAGGGAGTCAAGACGGTGGAGTTCAACGCGCGCATGGGCGATCCCGAAACCCAGGTCGTGCTGCCTAGGCTGCAGACGGATCTGCTCGATATCGTGCTCGCCGCCATGGACGGCACTCTGGACCAGATCGAGATATCATGGAGCGACGAGGCGGCCGTATGCGTCATTGCCGCATCGGAGGGTTATCCCGGCTCGTATCCGAAGGGCCGCGCCATCTCCGGCCTTGAGGAGGCCAAAGCCGCCGGCGCGCTCGTCTTCCACGCCGGTACGGCGCTGCAGGACGGCGAGATCGTCACGAGCGGCGGCCGCGTGCTCGGCATCGTCGGCCGCGGCCGCGATATCGCGGAAGCCCGCTCCCGGGCCTACGAGGCGGCAGCTGTCGTTTCCTTCGAGGGCATGCAGCTCCGCTCCGACATCGCGATGAAGGCGCTGCAAGCCGACAGATAGGCTGAAACCGCGGCTGCCGAGCAAAAGGCGAGGATGCCGCGTCAAGCAACACCGTGAAAGCCCCTTTCTTCCGGACCTTCCGGAAGAAAGGGGCTTTTTTGT
Organism: Paenibacillus sp. D51F; assembly: GCF_053345695.1. Classification (NCBI taxonomy): domain Bacteria; kingdom Bacillati; phylum Bacillota; class Bacilli; order Caryophanales; family Paenibacillaceae; genus Paenibacillus; species Paenibacillus sp. D51F. The sequence continues at coordinate 23,731 of NZ_JBKFAO010000009.1, forward strand.
CATGGCCTTGCTTTGGAAGTCTCCGTCTGGCCGTTTAATGAAGCGTTCATCTGACGTTCATCTGGCGTTCATGCACGCCGGTTACAGTGGGCAATGAGCCTGTTTGCGGAAGGATTCTCTTTCATGGCGTCAGCCTCCGGAGCCTTGCAGGCTCTTCTTATCCGCTCCAGCCGGGACGGCGTTTCCTCTGCCTGTCTCGAAAGGTGTCGAAGCAGGTCCGTTAAGAAGAGCTGCCGGGAGATGCTGTCGTTGACAATGCCATTTTTACCCAGATAAAATCGAATGGACAACCTGGAAGGGAGTGAGTTATGAGTTACGTGATCGCTTTTCTGCTATCGTTCATCATTGTCGTCGCCTTGATTCCGCCGCTGCGCAGAGCCGCCCTGCGAATCGGCTTTGTGGATAAGCCTCGTGCGGACAGCGAGCGCAAAATACATCGGGAGCCGATTCCACTGACGGCCGGAATTGCGATCTTCGCCGGATTCACCGCCGTCTACTTGATTTTTGTCCGCGATACGTGGACGCAGTCGCTTGCCATTCTCGGGGGAGGGCTGCTCATTCTGCTGATCGGTCTCGTGGACGACTGGTACAAGACGCATGGCAGGGAGTTCCCGGCGCTGCCCAAGATGGCGGTCCAGCTGTCCGCAGCTGTGCTCGTCTATGCCTCTGGCATCGTATTCGCGGGCTTCGAAAATCCGTTCACCGGCTCCTACGTCTCGCTGCCGGAGTGGCTCTCGTTCCTTTTCACGGTTCTCTGGATATTCGGCGTGACCACGGTCATCAACTTCTCGGACGGCATGGACGGCCTTGCCGGCGGACTGTCCGCGATCTCGGCGGGCACGCTGCTCGTCGTCGCGCTGGTCATGGGCCAGCAGGGCTCCGCCATGATGGCCGTCATCACCGTCGGCATCTCGGCCGGTTATCTCGTTTTCAACCGCCCCCCGGCCAAGGTGTTCATGGGAGATGCCGGTGCGACCTATCTTGGCTTCATGCTTGGCGTCATCGCGCTTGACGGCGCGTTCAAGCAGGCGACGCTGCTGTCGCTGTTCATCCCGATCCTGTCGCTCGGCGTGCCGATTCTCGACAACCTGCGCGTCGTCATCTCCCGCATCCGCAGCGGAGTGCCGTTCTACAAGGCGGACGCGTCCCAGGTGCATTACCGGCTGCTTGCCTCCGGGATGAAGCCGGTTCAAGTCGTGTCCTTTCTTTACCTTTTGAACATCTGCTTCGGACTGTTCTCCATCGTCCTGCTGCTTGCCCAATGAGGGAGCTCCTGGAAGAGAGAGTTCCATTCAATCGACTGAAGCTTGGTGCTAATGAGAACGTCTTGTCCAACAGTCCACAGTTTCGTTGATCAGAAGGTTTGTCCAACAGACCACAGTTTCGTTCCGATCAGAAGGGCTTGTCCAGCAGACCACAGTTTCGTTCCGATCAGAACGCCTTGTCTCCAAGAGACCCAAGCTAACAAGAAAGTCGGGTCCAACAGGCCAGAGCCTCGGTTCAATCGAAAAGAGCTTCGTTCCATTCGGGAACGAAGCTCTTTTTCTATACCGGCAAGCCGCGTGCAAAGACACCATTCCAGCCCATAGCTGCCGTATCAGGCAGGAGCCTGCGCAGCCATCAATCCTCCAGCGGGTCCAGCGGAGCGCCGATCTCCCCGAGGCGTCCGGCGGCGGCGTCCGCATGCAGCCTGCGCAGCCAGCGCAGCTCCGTCAGAGCATGCTCGTGCATGCCGGACATCATGTGCAGGGCAGCCCGCGGCACATCGGATATGTGCTCCTCGTACACAGCCTCCCAGTGGCGGACGAACTCTTCCTGCTCCCGGATGCGGCTCTCCAGACTGGAGACGAGCTCATGGGGATCGATGAAGCGGGCGAACCCGAGCGCCCCGAGCATAGGATGGTAGATCGGGCCGATTTCATTCATCCGGGCCAAGAACAGCTCATGGAACAGGATTTTGCCCGGCTCGGTGATCCGATAGACCGTCTTCTCCTGGCCGCGCGGATTCAGGACGGTGCGGGCCGGCTCGATGTCATGGCTGGCCGCCAGCTGGTCGACCGCATAGTAGAGCGAGCCCATCTGGACCTTCGTATGCTGGTCGATTCTGCGCTCGAGCATCGTCGTATAGATTTCATAGGGATGCCGGTCTTTCTCCATGAGCATGCCGAGGATGATGAGCCGCAGCGGATTGGAACGGGCGGATGATTTGTTCAGGACCGCCACCCCCTTTACAGAAATGTCTGAATCGAATGATATAGACATATTGTACCACAGACCGTGTCGAATATCGGGGACGGCTGTCGGGCCGTGTTACCGGATTGTAACTCCTCCTGGAGCCGGATCCCTTACGATGGTCTCATCCAATCATGTGGGGAGAAGTTGCGCGAAATGAAAGAACGAAGGAAAAACGACATCATGACACGACTGACGTTCAGGCATTCGGAAGAAATCAACGCGGGAGCGGCGTCCAAGAAGCAGTCCCGCCATCTTACCGCAACAGGAAGGGGAAGATCGCAGGGGGCTTGGATCGGCCGGAGGCTGCTGCTGCTGCCGCTGGCCGCGGCTTTGGCGGCAGCCGGAGGCTGTTCCGCGGGCGATCTGGCAGACCGCGTATCGGCCGGAGGATTTCCGGCGGATCCCATTCCGTCCGTCTCGCCGGGGACGGATGCATCCCTTGTTTCGCCCATGCCGGCCGGAAGCCCGGATCCGTCCGCGCCTCCGGCTTCTCCGAGCTCGAGCCCAAGGCCGGCTGCAAGCCCAAGCCCCAAGCCGCATGTGAATCCTGCGCCGGCTCCTGGAAACAACGTAGCCGACAGCGTCTACGGCCAAGGAAAGACGTCGCTTGCCGGCCTGGCCAAGCCGAATGACGGAAGGCAGCATACGGCGAAGGTCGCGAAGGGAACGCGCGCGGTTGCCCTTACGTTCGACGACGGGCCGGACGGCCGTACGACACCGGCCATTCTCGATATATTGAAGAAAAATGACATCAAGGCGACCTTTTTCGTCGTCGGCACGCAGGTCAAGCAGTATCCCGACGTCGTCGCCCGCATCGTCAAGGAAGGCCATGCCCTAGGCAATCATACCTATCATCATGCCGATCTGGCTAAAACAGGCAGGACAAAGATCCTGCAAGAAATCGCGTATAATGATACACTTATCGAAAGGGCAACCGGAATCATTCCGAGCCTGTTCCGCCCTCCATACGGCTCGACATCGCCGCAGCTGAAGCAGATCTTGCGGGACAGCGGCCGGAGCATGGAGCTCTGGAACGTCGATACGCGGGACTGGGCCGGCACATCCGTCGCTACCATGCGAGCCAATGTGGATCGCAACGTGAAGCCCGGAAGCGTCATTCTCATGCACTCTTTCGGCAGCAAGCTGCATACGGCCGAGCTGCTGCCGCTGATCATAAAGGATTTGAAGAACAAAGGCTACGTGTTCGTCACGGTCGACGAGCTGCCTGAAGCCTGATTTCCGCCGCCATGCGGGGATCGCTGTGTGGGCAGAATCGGCACGAAGGAGGAGCAGGCGACTTGACCATGCGCTTTAAATACAATCGGCGGGAGGCGGGCACTGCCCGCCGTCCGTCCTTGAAACGCCGCACGGCCTGCCTGGCCGCAGCGGCTTGCCTTGTGCTGCTGGCAGGCTGCCGTTATACGGCTGCGCCCGCCGACCTGCTCACGGCGCCGGAGGCGGCCCAGCCGTCCGGCAAGCTGACGCAGGAAGTCCGTGCTTTGCTGCCTCCGGGAAGCTCGCTCGCCCTGCCGCAGCGGGAGAAGCAGCCGGAAGCCATACGCACGCTGGATCTCGACGGAGACGGCAAGCCCGAGGCGCTTGTCTCCTATACAGACAGCTACGGAGGCTGCCAGCTCATGATCGCCAAGGAGGAGGCTTCCGGCTGGAAGAAGTGGGCTACCATCCGCTCTGCGGCCAGCACCAGCCTGGACTGGCTGTCCATCGTCGATCTCGACGGCGACAAGCGGCCCGAGCTCGTGGCGGGCTGGGCGGTCAGCGTGCCCGGCGATTCGACGTCGGGGCAGCAATATATGCTGCAGGTCTACTCGTTCCTGAATCCGCAATTCGAGGAAGGGGACAGCGGACTCGTTCTGAAGCCGCTCGCCGAGCTCGCCTACGAGACGGCTGAGACCGGCGATGTGGACGGCGACGGCTTGCCCGAGATTTCCCTCGTGAACCGGAACAAAAAAGGAACTCTCCCTACGCTTCGCGTATACCGCTTGGCCGAAGGCCGCTTGACGGAAGCGGCATCCCTTCCGCTGTATCCCGACGTGAACCTGTACGACAGGCTTGCCGCAGGCAAAGTGTCCAAGGAGCGGTACGGCCTCATCGCTGAAGCAAGCGTCGGAGCGCATTCCTCCATGAGCGCCATGTTCATGTGGAATGAAGGAGCCCTCGAGCAGGTATACCCGCCATACGGCAATCCCGACCTCGGCTTCAGTCCGAGCGGCGTCATGAACGGAGACATCAACGGAGACGGCATTCTCGAATGGAGCCGCCTCACGGAAGCGGCCGGACAGAAGCAGGACACCCCTCATGCCGACATGCTGTTCTACACGGAGTGGATGCAGTGGAACGGCCTGCTGCCCGGCGAAGAGAAGTATGATCCGAGGGAGCCGTTCGCGCCGGTGTCGATCGAGTACAACAGCTATCAACATGGGCTGTCGCTGCAGATTCCGTCGCGCTGGCGAGGCCAGTTCACGCTGACACGTCCCGACGATATCGCGAACGGCATCATTACCGTCAATTATTACAACGCCAAGTCGGGCCGTATCGCCCCGCTCTGGACGATCTGCGCCGTTCCGGTCAAGGAATGGGACGGCTGGTCAGCTGCTCTCGGCGCTCCGCGCAAAAAAGTCGTCAACCTCCGTACGGCGGGGGGATTCGTCTACGCCGCCGTGCAGGAGCCCGATCCCGACGGCAAGTGGCCGGAGGCGGAGCTGAACCAGTACCGCTCCATGCGGCTGACCGACGAGCAGCTTGCTTCTTCGGTCAGGCTGCTCCCGGAAAATTAGCGATGTCATGGAACGAATGGATCCCATTTCAAGCGGAAAGGAGGAGAGGGAAGCTTGAGAATCTTGCTGGTGGAAGATGAAGAGGCCATCCGCGGCTTCGTCCGCATCAACCTGAAGCGCAGCGGCATGGAGATGCTGGAGGCCGGCAGCGGAGAAGAGGCGCTGGAGCTGGTGCTGTCGCAAGGAGCGGTCGATATCGCGCTGCTTGATGTCATGCTGCCGGGCATGAGCGGATTCGACGTCTGCGCCTCGCTGAGGGAAGCCTATCCGGCGATGGGCATCATCATGCTGACGGCCAAGGCGCAGGAAGAGGACAAGATCCGCGGCCTGGAGCTTGGCGCGGACGACTATATGCACAAGCCGTTCAGCCCCGGCGAGCTGATGGCGAGAATCCATTCCCTCTCCCGCCGGCTGCGTCTTTCCGCTCCCGCGGCGGGCAGCCCGGCGCCGGCGCCCGGAGATGCCGATCCTTCCTTGCGGCCGGCAGGCCAGGCTGCGGCGGACCTGGTTTCCAGCGGCGCTCAAGAAGCGGCCTCTCTCTCCCGGGGGCAGGCGGCTGCATCCTTCGAGCCGGAAGCGGCCGACATGCTCGCCGCCGGTCCGTTCCGCTTGTCGGAGCGGCTCCACAAGCTGTGGAAGGACGGACGCGAGATCGTGCTGACGCCGACCGAATGGACGCTCGTCAAGCTGCTCATGGAGAGATGCGGCCAGAGCGTCTCGCGGGACGAGATCCTCAGCGAGGTGTGGGGACGTTATTACGTCGGGGATCTGAAGGTCGTCGACGTCAACATCCGCCGCATCCGGCAGAAAATCGAGAGCAATCCTTCCGAGCCGGCGATCATCGAGACGGTGTGGGGCTACGGCTACCGCTGGAAGCGAGGCGAAGCATGAAAAGCCTCAAAACCCAGATGGTGCTCAGCTATTTCCTGCTCATCTTCCTCGTCGTGCTCGTGCTTGGCGGCATGTTCATGACGCTTATCTGGAACTATTACTACGGCAGCGCCTCCAGCGCGATGAAGCAGCGCGTGGAGTCCTCGATGACGCTGCACGCCCGTTCCATGCAGTGGATGACGCCGAACGAGCGGGCGGATTACATGCTCCAGAACATGACCGAGGGCTACCCCCGCATCCAGATGCTGCAGGCCGACGGACGCATGTTCATGGATTCGGACGGCATCTCCGACAACCGGACGATCCGCACGCCCGATGTCGTGCATGCGGCGGCAGGAGATACGACGGCCTGGTACGGCAAGGACGACGCAACCGGAGAGCGGATCGCCGCAGCCTCCTCGCCGCTCTACCGGGACGGCCGGATCGTGGCCATCATCCGTTACTCCGCCTCGCTGAAGGAAGTCGACGCGATGGTCGCTCGTCTGTTCCAGATGACCGCATTGACGGCTGCCGCCATCGTCGCTCTCTTCCTGCTGCTCAGCGTCTTGATGGCCAACCTGATCGTGCGGCCGCTCCGGGAGCTGACCCGCAGAGCCCGCCGCATGGCGGATGGCGACTGGTCGCTCGGCATCTCCGGCAGCGGCAAGCGCAATGAGATTGGCCAGCTGTCGGACACGCTCCATACGCTGGCTGTCGAGCTCAACAAGCGGGAGAAGCTGAAGAACGACTTCATTTCCTCCGTATCCCATGAGCTCCGAACGCCGCTCACCTCGATCAAGGGCTGGAGCGAGACGCTCGCCGATCCTCATACGGATAGGGAAGAGCTGCGCGAAGGACTGTCCATCATCTCCCGCGAGACGGAGCGTCTGACGGGGCTGGTCGAGGATCTGCTCGATTTCTCCAAGCTGAGCTCCAAGAGCATGGATCTCCATGAAGAAGAGTTCGACCTCAATCTGCCCGTGCGCGAATGCGTCCAGCAGCTTGCGGTGCGGCAGGAGGAGACCGGCGTGCGCCTGATCAGCCTGCTGGAGCCGCAGCCGCTCTATGTCGCCGGCGATCCGAACCGGCTGCGCCAGGTGATGATCAACCTGATCGACAACGCCTTCAAATTCACCCCTCACGGCGGAACGATCCGCGTCATGTCCTCCCGCGAAGGCGACGAGGCGGTGCTGCGCGTCGAGGATACCGGCGTCGGCATCGAGCCGGAGGACCTGCCGCATGTGACCGACAAGTTCTACAAGGCAGGCTCATCCCGTTCGGGAAGCGGCCTGGGCTTGGCCATCTGCCAGGAAATCGCCGAGCTGCACGGCGGACGGCTGCTGCTCCGGAGCGAGCCGGGATCCGGCACCTCCGCCGAGCTCATTCTGCCTCTGCTGCCGGCCCGCGCCGGAGCCGAGAGGCAGGAAGCTCATTCTTTGTAGAAGAGCAACTTGCGGTTGACGAATACGTACCCGACGGCCACGAGCAGCGCTGCGGCCAGGAATGCGGCCAGCCAGTGGCGTCCGATCCATTCGATGAGCTGTTCCATGTGGATTTCTCTCCTGTCTCTTGATCATATCGTTACGTCCATAGGGTTGCACCGGCCAAGCCGTTCCATTCGGAGCGGCTTTTTTGCTGCGATTCGGGCATCAGCCTCCTTCCATTGACAGACGGCGGAGGGAGATGCTAAGCTGATTTCAGATAATACTTACTAATTCGGTCGGAATTATGAGGATGAATGAATCGGACCCCGATAGAGAGGATGAAGCGCATATGGAAAAACAGCTGACTTTGCGGCATGACGGACTGGAGCTGACAGCTACCTTGCATTACCCTGCCGGAGGAGGAGCGGAGCGGGAGGAGCGCAAGCCCGCCGTCCTGATCTGCCACGGCTTCGTCGGCAGCCGGATCGGGGTGGACCGTCTGTTCGTCAAGACGGCCCGCCAGCTTGCGGCGCAGGGCTCCTATGTACTGCGCTTCGATTACGGCGGCTGCGGGGAGAGCGGCGGCAGCTACGGCTCGCTCGGCTTCGATTCCATGGTGGAGCAGACGCGCACCGCGCTCGATTACATCCTCTCGATGGACTGCGTCGATCCGCAGCGGATCACCCTGCTGGGCCACAGTCTCGGCGGAGCGGTCGCCCTGCATACGGCGGTCAAGGACAAAAGGGTGACGAGGCTGGTCATGTGGTCCTCCGTCGGCTATCCGTTCAACGACATCGTCCGCATCGTCGGACGCGGAGGCTATGACGAAGCCGTGCTCAAGGGATCAACAGATTATGCGGGCTACACGCTCGAGCCGGTGTTCTTCGACTCGCTGCAGCAGCATCAGCCGTTCCAGGCGGCGTCCCGCTTCGGCGGCGACGTGCTGCTCGTGCACGGCACGAGCGACGATGTCATTCCGGCCGACTACAGCTTCCTGTACCAGAAGGTTTTCTGGACCCGCGGCGACGGGCTGTGCGACAAGGAAATCATTTTCCAGGCTGACCATACCTACTCGACCCGCGCCCATCAGGAGGAGGCGATCCGGCTGACGGCCGACTGGCTGGAGAAGCTGGAGGGCCGCCGGCAGGAGTGGCAGCACTGGAGCATCTGAACCGCCGGCATCGCTTCAAGGAAATGATCTTGCAGGCGCATCGAAGGTTTCGGCAGCGGCCGTCTGCATGCGGGCTCAAAACGGCGCGGCATCATTCATAGCGGCTTGTATTTCCCCGATGTCTGGAGATCCACGGCAACTTCCACATCGAAGGAATCCTCCTTCAGCATAAACTCCTTGCCATCCCGGGTCTGCTTCCAGCGTCCGGGATGTTTGCGGTACAGGATCTCCTCAAGGCCGAAACGATCGGCCTCGATCGTCAGCGCGTTCCGGTATACAGAGGCTGACGCGGGCGTGGAACCTCTTCATGTTGGTATTCATCCAGGTCCAGCTCTCCAGCTGCTCCTCGGTCAGCATCCCGGTGAATTTTCCTCCGCGAGCATCTGGACATACACGGTGCAGTCCTTGCTCTCCTCGTCATAGTCAATGCCGACGGCTTTGACGAACATCAGGTCGGCGGAAATCTCGCTCTTGAAGCAGCCTGCTGTCAGCACAAGCAGAAGCAGAACAGCGGCATGATGGCAATTGGTAGTATGATCCTCTTCTTCCTCCTCTATCCGAAGGCCGCGGGAGACAAGCTGCGGCAAGTATGCTTAAATGGACATAACTGCCAACCTATGGATATTGGAGGAGGAACATCTGGATATGCACATGGAACTGCGGACCCCGGGCTTGCTGACCCGTCCCAGGCATCTCAAGACAGCGGCAGCGCTGCTGCTGGCCGCCGGCTTGCTGCTCGGCGGATGCGGCTCTCCCGCCTCGGTGCAGCCGACTGCGGCGCCGACATCGGCGCCTGCCCCGGAGAGCCCGTCGCCGGAGCCGAGCCCTTCCGCTCCGGCGGAGCAGGCCGGGCCGGCCGCGCCGCTGACGGGGCTGCCGCTGGCGGACGGAGCCGCCCTGACGGCAAGGCCGTACACGGTCATGGTCAACAACTTCTCCGCGGCGCGCCCTCAGAGCGGGCTGACCCATGCGGACATGCTGTGGGAGGTGCTCGCCGAAGGCGGAATCACAAGGCTGATCGCCGTCTTCCAGAGCGACACCGTCTACAAGGGAGCCATCGGCCCGGTCCGCAGCATCCGGCCGTATCTGATCGAGATCGGAGAGTCTTTCCACGGCGTCCTCACTCATGCGGGCGCGAGCACGGACGCCTACGACATCCTGCAGCATCAGGGCAAGCCGTATCTCGACGAGATTTCCAATGCGGGCGGCTACTACTGGCGGGACAAGACGCGCAAGGCGCCGCACAACCTGTACACCGATCTGGAGAAGATCACGAAGATCGCCGACCGCAAGGGCTATCTGAAGTCGGCGGGAGGGCCTTCCTACACCTTCTCTCCGAACGCTTCGGTCGATGCGGCCTCTCCTGCGGCCACCCATGTGGAGCTGAGGTTCCAGCTGCAGAATTACAAGGTGTCGTATGAGTACGATTCCGGCTCTGACGTGTACAAGCGCTTCATAGACGGCAAGCCGCATGAGGACCGGGAGAGCAAGGAGCAGCTCGCCGCCGGCAATCTGGTCGTCATCGGCGCCAATCACCGGGCGTACGACGATTATGGGCGGCTGGAGGTCGGACTGAAGGATGGAGGGCCGGCGCTGCTCATCCAGCGCGGGCAAGTCATGGAGGCGCAGTGGAAGCGGGGCGCGGACGGCTCGTTCCGCCTCGAGAAGGACGGGAGGGAGCTGAGCTTCGTGCCGGGCAAAACGTTCTGGCATGTCATGCCCCTCGATCCTTCGCTTGAGGGCCATGTCACGTACAGCTGATTACATTCGAGTTTAGGAGCCGGGAGGGCAGCATCTCCCGTTTCATCTGGACGCCGGAGCGGATATACCCGCCCGGCGTTCTTCGTTCTTCCTTTTTCGGCATAGGAGCGGAAGAAAGGGGAAGACTGGGAACAGGCGAAAAAGGTCGAATGTTGTCGAAAAAACGACAATTTTGTGTCAAGCGGCTTGTTTTCGTTTACAAATTCTTTACAAGATGCGGAGCAACTGTGATAAGATTAGTTCGGCCCAAATTGGGCAAGCAGAATCATTTCCTGAAAGCAAAGGGGACGAACATGGCCAAGAAGAATATTTTCTTCAAGACGCTGGAAGAGATGGCGGACACGATTGTCGAATGCGTGGAATATTTTGCCCGCGGTGTCGAGGATTTGACGAATGTCGGCGAGTTTGCCAAGGTGATGAAAGATTATGAGAGCCAGTGCGACCGCTATACACATACGATCATTACAGAGCTGAACAAGACGTTCATTACGCCGATCGAGCGCGAGGACATCATGGCGCTGACGACGGCTCTCGACGATGTCGTGGACGAGATCGAGGCTTGCTCTTCCCGCTTCGAGATGTACCAGGTTACCGACCATGACGAATACATTCGCCTTTTCGCAGACAATTTGGTCCGCAACTCGCATCAAGTCAAGAAAGCGATCTACCTGCTGTCCCAGAAAAAGCTGCTTGCCATCCGCGAGCCGAATATCGCCATCAACGAGCTGGAGAACCAGGCCGACGATCTGCTGCGCGTCTGCATCAAGGCGCTCTTCACGAACGTCAAGGACCCGATCGAGCTCATCAAGCGCAAGGAACTGTATGAAATGCTGGAACAGACGACCGATTACTTCGAGGACGTCGCCAACACGCTTGAAACCATTATCATGCGTAACAGTTAATAGGATAGGGGACTAACCGCAGCCCATGGATACAACATTTGTCGTCATGATAGCGGTGGTGTTTCTGGCGCTGGCATTCGATTTCATCAACGGATTCCACGACACGGCCAACGCCATCGCCACCTCGGTCTCGACCCGGGCGCTCAAGCCGCGCGTAGCCATCATCATGGCCGCCGTCATGAACTTCGTCGGCGCGCTCAGCTTCACCGGCGTCGCCAAGACGATCGGCGGCAGCGTCGCCGACCCGGCCACGCTCGCCCACGGCGAGCAGATCGTCATCGCGGCGCTGCTCGGCGCCATCATCTGGAATCTGGTCACCTGGTGGTTCGGCATCCCGTCGTCCTCCTCCCATGCGCTGATCGGCGGCCTTGCCGGCGCAGTCATCGCGGCGGACGGCTTCGGAGCCATCAACGCAGGCGGCTTCACCAACATCATCAAGGGCCTGATCTTCTCGCCGTTCATCGCCTTCGCGATCGGCTTCACGCTCATGTGGATCCTGAAGCTGATCTTCGCCAACGGCAACCCGCATCAGCTCAACAAAGGCTTCCGCACCGGCCAGATCATCACGGCTGCATTCCAGTCGTATACGCACGGCACCAACGACGCGCAGAAGGCGATGGGCATCATCACCTTCGCGCTCGTGGCCGCAGGCATCCAGGACCACCTGGAGGTTCCGCTGTGGGTCAAGCTGTCCGCAGCGACGGCCATGGCGCTCGGCACATCGGTCGGCGGCTGGAAGATCATCAAGACGATGGGCACCAAGATCTTCAAGATCGAGCCGATCAACGGCTTCGCGGCCGATCTCGGCTCTGCCGCCGTCATCTTCACCGCGACGCTGATCCACTTCCCGGTCAGCACGACGCATGTCATCACGTCGTCCCTGCTGGGCGTCGGGAGCGCGAAGCGCTTCGCCAACGTCAAGTGGAGCATGGCGGGACGCATCGTCATCTCGTGGATCATCACGATTCCGATCGCGATGGGCCTGTCCGCCTTGATGTACAAGATCATCGAATGGATCTTCCTATAGGCGCATTGGACGGCTCATGTTCATCTTGCAAGGCAAGCAGCCCGTCCGGACCGCTTCATGCGGCCGGGCGGGCTGTCTTTTGCGCCTGAACAAGTTATTCATCAAACTTCGTTATGCGCCCTTTCCGGCGCCGGCGGTTGCGGCTGCGCGAACCTTTGGCGGAGCCTCCTTTGCGTTTGCGGGAACCGGACGGACGGCGTTTCTTGTTCTTTCTTCTTTTCTTCGAAGGTTTCCAGTCGTCGTCTTCCAGATTCACCAGCTTGGATTTGTCAGAGCCTTTCTTGCCGAACGATCCCATCATGACCTTCATCAGCGGAGCCATCTGCTGGAAGCTGCCGATGATCTTCTGGGCTTTGGTCATCGTGCCGAGAATGCCGTCAAGGCCGCCGATCCGGTCTACGAAGCCCTTGATATCCGACAGCTTGTCGAGCGAGAACAGGCCGCCCTTGGCTGCGGGAGCAGCCGCTTCCAGCGTGGCCAGCGGTCCGATCGACGTAGCGGGACCGGACGGCATCAAGGAAGGGGACGAAGACGGCATCGGAGCGAAGAGCGACTGCTGGGGCATATGCTGAAAAGGAAACGAATTGCCGAGGCCTGGAAAAATGCCTCCCTGAGAAGGCGGTCCGGAGGCAGGTGTGTTGCGCTGGCCGGATGGAGGGTAATGATTCGGGTTCACTTGCAATCACATCCTTGGTATAAGGCGGATTTATTCCGCTTTTGTTACAGTGTATGGAATAGGCGGGCGGAAGGTATGGACGATAGCCCGGTTATTGCCGAAAAACCCATGGGGGGATGCCTGCAGGAGATTTCCATGGAAAGGAGAGCGCCTGGTCCTGCGGCCGGAGAGGCATCGATTGGTGCATAACGATGACCGGCGCTGATTGCTCATAGGCAACCGGCTGGGACATCGGCTGGGGCATCGGCTATGGCAACGGTCGATATGAATCGCGTGAAAGCGGGCGCTTGGCAGCGGTTCAGCAGCACGAGACAGGGCTACCCGAGGAGGGCTACGCCGAGGAATAAGAGGATTTTTGGCGATTTATTACGATAGCGTTTTCATTTTTCTATTGTCCTCTAAAGCGTGAATACGGTGACTGGTTGTTTTCTTCGCCGTATCCCTTTAGAATGAAAGGTAGCGACACTAGCCAGAAAGTCAGCGATACTCTTACCGAGGTGAAGGATTAATGCAGCTAAAGAAGCTGAACGATAAAGCAGTCGACCAATTATTCGAAGCGGTGCTCACGCTCAAGAGCGTGGAAGAATGTTATGTGTTTTTTGACGACCTGTGCACGGTCAACGAGGTCCAATCCCTCTCTCAGCGTCTGGAAGTCGCGCGCATGCTGGGCAAAGGAAGCACCTATAACCAGATCGAAGCCGAGACGGGAGCGAGCACAGCGACGATCTCGCGCGTCAAGCGCTGCCTGAACTACGGCAATGACGGGTACAAGATGACCCTCGACCGCCTGGACCGCTAATGAGCTCCGCAGGCCATCCTATTCCGCTCGGCAACCCGGATGGGGGGCGGTCCTTGCAAGCGTCGGCGACGCCATCATCCTCTTTTCCCTCCCCTATTGTCCGTCCCGGCATTCTTGTCATCAGCCACGGCTCCCGCGACGGGGGCTGGGTGGCGCTCGTGGACGAAGCCGTCGAGGCGGCAGCGATACGACTTCAGCAACCGGCCGGCCCTGTGCCGGTCGTTTCGTCGTTCCTGGAGCTCGTGGATGGGCGTCTGATCCAGGACGGGGTCGACGAGCTGCTGGGACGCGGCGTCACGGATATACTCGTGCTGCCGCTGTTCGTCTCTTCGGGAGCGACGCATGTCGACGACATCATGCAGGCGTTCGGCCAGCCTCCTGCGGGGAACCGGGCAGGAGAGCTCGGGATGTTCCGTGTTGGCGGCGCCCGCATCTATCCCGGCCGGCCGATCGACGACGAGCCGGAGATCGCGGAGCTGCTGCTCGCGAATATCCGGGAGCTCTCACGCGATCCCGCTCAGGAGGCGCTGCTGCTGATCGGCCATGGCTCGCGCGAGCCCGTGTTTCACGGCCGCTGGCGCCAAGGAATGCGCCGGATGGCGGAGCGGATCAGGGCAGCGGGCGGCTTCGCCCGGGCGGAGACGGCGATGCTGCTGCCGGATCAGGCGGCATGCAAGCTGTCGGCGATGCTGCGCAAGCGCCCTCGGGAGCGCGTCATCGTCGTTCCGCTTTTTCTTAGCCAAGGATATTTCACAACCTCGGTGATTCCCGCACGCCTGAGTGAGTTAGAATATGAATATAATGGTCGGGGGATGCTCCCGGATACAGCGGTCGTCCGCTGGATGCGGCGGCAGATGCTGCAGTGGCTGGAACAAGCAGGAGGATGAAGCATGAGCAAGACGTACAAGAGAGCCCGTCTGATCTACAATCCGACTTCCGGGCGCGAAGAGATGAAGAAAAGGCTGGGCGATATCCTCACCATGCTGGAGCGCGGGGGCATCGAGACAAGCACCCATGCCACAGCCGGGGAGGGCGACGCCTCCATCGCGGCGGCCGATGCGGCTGACCGCGGCTTCGACATGATCATCGCCGCCGGCGGAGACGGCACGCTCTACGAGGTCATCAACGGCCTCGGCGAGAAGGAGAACCGCCCGCCGCTCGGCATCCTGCCGGTCGGCACGACCAACGACTTCGCCCGGGCGCTCGGCATTCCGCGCAACCTGGAATATGCGTGCGAGCTCATCACACGCCAATATGCCCGTCCCATCGACGTCGGCCGCGCGGGCAAGAAATACTTCATCAATATCGCCGGCGGCGGCTCCATGACGGAGCTGACCTACGAGGTTCCGAGCAAGCTCAAGACGCTGATCGGGCAGCTTGCCTATTACATGAAGGGCCTGGAGAAGATGACGCGCCTGCGCGCCACCGAGGTATTCATCCAGGCGGAGGGAATTCCGGAAATCCATGAGGAGATCATGCTGTTCCTCATCTGCAACAGCAACTCCGTCGGCGGCTTCGAGAAGCTGGCCCCCGACGCGAGGCTGGACGACGGCTTGTTCGAGGTCGTCGTGCTCAAGAAATGCAACCTGGCGGAGTTCATCCGCATCGTCACGCTCGCCCTGCGCGGCGAGCATTTCAACGATCCGCATCTGATCCACTTCAAGACGCCGCGCATGCAGATCACGACGCCGGACTATGTCCAGCTCAATCTCGACGGCGAGTACGGCGGCACGCTGCCCTGCACGTTCACGATGCTTCCTTCGCATCTGAATATCTTTGTGGACCAGGACGGGAAGGCTAGCTACTAGCAATTGGAGAAGCTCTTGAAGAGCAGCCTCCGAAGCCGGAAGGTCGTTCGAGAAGCCGAAAGGTCATTCGAAATGCCGCAAGGTCGTTCCGATCGCTGTTGAAGTCCGGATTTCTTGATTTGATTACCCCCATTGATGGGGAAAATCCGGCCTTCAAAGGCGAACGCTTACGCTTCTTCACGACCATTCCAGCCTCTCCGGTTAGAAGGATTAAGTGCCTATCCATGGCTGCATGCTACGCTTCCTGCACCATTGAGTAGTTAAGCTTCGCATTCTGCTCCTGTACGTAGTTGCAAGCTTGCATTCTGCACCTTGCAGGTGCCAGCTTCGATTCCTACACCTGTATGAAGTTGCATGCTTTGCATTCTGTACCTGTACGTAGTTGCAAGCAGTGCTTTCTGCACCTGTCCAAACTCGTTTGGATGGTACATTTGCACATAGGTGGCCGAAGCCCGCCACATGGAAGCCTGCGACATGTAGGAAATGAACTTATATGGAGAAACTGGCCTCACCTTCCGCCCTTAGCCCACTTCTTTGAAAGTGCCAACCTCACTTTCTGCACCTGTTAATATGCTCGTTTAACGGTACATCTGCACTTCGGTGGCCGATGTCATCACATGTACATCATGAACCTGTACGTTGGCCAGCTTTACATCCTGCACTTTTTGTAGGTACCAGTCTCACTTCCTGAACCTGTTTATGCTCGTATGGATGGCACATCTGCACTTCGGTGGCCGATGTCGCCACAAGTTAATGAATAGAGCGCCAGACATCATTATGCCTGGCGCTCTTTGTCTTACTGCTGCTTTGCTTTCAGCAGGTTCAGAATTATGATCACCGCCTCGGCTCGCCAGTAGACCGACCATCGGGAAGGCTCTATGGTTAGCATCCCTTTCAAAAGGGCTTGGAGACTTCTGCCACGGAGCGAAAGAGGCGGAAATATGGTATTCTTGACTGACGGACAAGGCCGCGAGCGGAACCGTTCGTTCCGCGACATAAGAGGCTGGGAGCCTCTGTCGGACCTTTTAGACTACGAAGAGAACGGATGAAACGAAGAGATGAAACCAGCTTTGCCAGTCGGCAAAAACGATATCGTCACGCTCGACATCATCGGGCTGACGCATGAAGGCGAAGGGGTTGGCCGCGTCGACGGCTTTACCTTATTCGTTCAGGGAGCGCTGCCGGGCGAGAAAATTACCGCCAAGGTGCTCAAGACCAAGAAAACCTATGGTTATGCCAAGCAGCTGGAGCTGCTCCAGGCAAGCCCTGACCGGGTCGAGGCTCCGTGCCCGATCTACAAGCAGTGCGGCGGCTGCCAGTTGCAGCATATGAGCTATGAAGGACAGCTGGCCTGGAAAAGGCAGCATGTCATCGACAGCCTGGAGCGCATCGGCAAGCTGACCGTGGCAGGCAGCTCGCGGGCGGTTGAAGGCCGCGAGACCGCTGAGTCCGGCGCTGCTGCGGCCTCCGAAGAGAATAGCTCGCGCGCAGGCGTGGTCGTCCATCCGACGATCGGGATGGACGAGCCTTGGCGCTACCGCAACAAGGCGCAGGTCCCCATCGGCATGGCGATGGCGGACCTGGACGGAGGCGCGGCCGGCAGCCTGATCGGCGGCTTCTACGCCCGCGGCTCGCACCGCATCGTCGACATGGACGCGTGCTTGATCCAGCACGAGAACAATGACTCTGCGGTGCGGCAGGTCAAAGCCATTGGCAACCGCGTCGGCATCTCCGCGTACGACGAAGCCACAGGGCGCGGCATCCTCCGCCATGTCGTCGTCCGGACCGGATTCGTCACCGGCGAGATGATGGTCGTCCTCGTCACCAACGGTCCACGCATTCCGCGCCTGGAGGACTGGATCCAGGGCATTCGCGAAGCTCTGCCCGCGGTAACGAGCATCGTACAGAACATCAACAAGCGGCAGACCAACGTCATCTTCGGAGACGAGACGCGCACCCTCTGGGGCAGCGATGTCATTTACGACGAGCTCGACGGGATCCGCTTCGCCATATCAGCACGGTCGTTCTACCAGGTCAATCCGGTGCAGACGCTCCGGCTTTATCAATCCGCTGTCGACTATGCCGGCCTGACCGGCAGCGAGAATGTCATCGACGCCTATTGCGGCATCGGGACAATCTCGCTGTTCCTGGCCCGCCGCGCTGGACATGTGTATGGGGTTGAGATTGTTCCGGAGGCAATCGAGGACGCCAAGCGGAACGCTTCATTAAATGGCATTGAAAATGCATCGTTTGAAGCGGGAGCTGCAGAGGTTGTCATTCCGCGCTGGCGCTCGGAAGGCATCAAGCCGGACGTCATCGTCGTCGATCCGCCTCGCAAAGGCTGCGATGAGCAGCTGCTGGACACGATTCTGGAGATGAAGCCGGAGCGGGTTGTATATGTGTCTTGCAATCCTGCGACACTCGCGAGGGATTTGCAGGTGCTGGAGGCCGGAGGGTATAGGACTGTTGAGGTTCAGCCTGTGGATATGTTCCCGCATACGGTGCATGTGGAGTCGGTGGCGCTGTTAGTACAAAAGGACAAGTAAAACGGAGATCTATTGGAGGAAATAGTAAAGGGGGGGCACCCTCTTTTTTGAATCTAGTATTCATAGAGAGGTTTTTGATATGACAGATAATTTTTGGCGTGATTTACCACGGCCTTTTTTTATACTGGCGCCCATGGAAGATGTGACGGATGTTGTTTTTCGCCATGTCGTTAGTGAAGCTGCCAGACCGGATGTGTTTTTTACAGAGTTTGCGAATACAGAGAGTTACTGTCACCCGGAGGGGAACCACAGTGTTCGCGGGCGCTTGACTTTTACAGAGGATGAACAGCCCATTGTGGCCCATATCTGGGGAGATAAGCCGGAATACTTTCGTCAGATGAGCATCGGTATGGCGAAAGAAGGATTCAGAGGCATCGATATTAATATGGGTTGTCCTGTAGCGAATGTAGCAGAGAACGGGAAGGGTAGCGGTCTGATCTGCCGTCCAGAAACCGCAGCGGATATTATCCAGGCCGCAAAAGCCGGGGGATTGCCCGTCAGTGTAAAAACAAGGCTCGGTTTTAGTGCCTTAGACGAATGGCGCGGCTGGTTAAGCCATATTTTGAAACAAGACATTGTTAATCTGTCCATTCATCTGCGGACAAGAGAGGAAATGAGCAAAGTAGATGCTCATTGGGAACTAATTCCGGAGATTAAGAAACTTCGTGATGAGGTGGCACCGGATACACTTCTGACCATTAACGGAGATATCCCTGACCGTCAGACCGGCTTGCAGCTCGTTGAGCAATACGGTGTGGATGGTATTATGATTGGGCGCGGTATTTTTCATAATCCATTTGCTTTTAAGAAGGAGCCGAAGGATCACAGCAGTGAGGAATTACTTGATTTGCTAAGGCTGCATCTAGATCTCCATGCTCAATACTCAGAACTGGAACCACGTTCGTTCAGACCGCTTTCCCGATTCTTTAAAATATATGTCCGTGGATTTCGAGGGGCAAGTGAATTAAGAAATAGCTTAATGAACACAAAATCAACAACTGAAGTGCGTGCGCTGCTCAATGAATATGCAAATAAGGAGCATGATGGGGCGGAGGAAGAAGGAAATTAAGTGGCCAAGTTAGGAGAGGCAACGGACGATTGGGGTAAAGATTGGTTAGTTCGATAGGGAGAATTCGGCGTAGAAATTAGAAAAAAAACTTGAAGATGTTGAGGATCGGATGAATGGAGACGGGGCAAACCCAGAGACAACAATCCTTTCCTCTGTTTTTATATGGAGGGGATTACATGTCCTGGAGCAAATTGAAGCAACAACTGGAGAGCTTTCTCTGTCCTGCGTTAGAAGGAAGGGTAGAATACCGCGCACCAGGTTACCGTTATTTACCTGATAAACCAGGTATTTGTTATATCTCTGTAGATAAAAAGAACGTACTCAATATGATGGATAAAACCAGCTTCATCAAATGGTATCAGACGGAGCTGGAAATCAAGAATGATTCACATATTCAAATTCCTATCAACAATGACGATATTGAAGCGGTTAGAAAAGCTGCCAAAGGGACCGTGCCGGAAGATCGTCTAAAAGTAATTGCCAGAAGCAGAATAAGTTCAGAATATGCAAAAGAGCTTTTGTCAGCGCAGGCTTCATTAAGTAAATCAAATTTTATCGTTGTGGCTACTAAGTTTTTATCTACTTCTATAGAGGAAAGCTTAGATAGCAATGATATCTTATTGAATATCCTAGCCTTGGTGGACAGAAGGATTGGAAAAAAGCGGATCTTAAACATGTCCGAGAAGATGAAGTTAAAGCATCCAAGTGTGCAGTTTTTTTATGAGCTACGGTTTAGCACGTTATGAAAATGAATTAACTCATTCACCTCTCAAGCAAGAGGTTTTTTTCATGCGAACATATATTTGCTGACAAATTGTTATCGCTAAGATGTATATTAATGGAAAAAATCTAATGGATAAAGGAATTACCAGTTTGATTGTGGAATAAGTCTAATGGACTATTAAATACGATGTTAAGATCGAATTATTAAGATGTAGATGGGAGCAATACTGATGCTAACAGGAGAAATTCGCAACAAGGTTGATAAAATATGGTCAGATATATGGGCGGGCGGTATCACCAACCCATTAACCGTTATAGAACAGCTTACCTACTTGATGTTTATCCGCTCTCTCGATGAAAAGGAACTGGAAAACGAGAGCTTTGATGCATTGAGTGGGGAAGTGACGCCGAAGATTTTCCCGCAGGATGAAGATGGACAGGCCATGCGCTGGAGTAAATTTAAAACAAAAGATTCCCGAATCATCTACGATATTGTTGGCACGAAAGTGTTCCCGTTTATTAAAGCCTTGAATGGAGCCAATACGACTGCCTTTTCGCGATATATGCAGGATGCCATGTTCCTGGTCCCAACCCCGCAAGTGCTGCAGAAAATGATTACCGGCCTGGATGAGCTGTATGAACATGATATTAAAGACTTGGACATGCAGGGCGATCTGTACGAGTATATGCTGGGTAAGCTGGCTTCCGCCGGGCAAAACGGCCAGTTTAGAACGCCGAAGCATATTCGCGATATGATGGTTCGTCTGCTTGCCCCAACACCAAATGATAAGATTTGCGACCCGGCATGCGGTACAGCGGGTTTCCTCGTATCTTCTGCTGAATATATCAGAGAAAACTATGAGTCTGAGATGACGAGCGAGCAGTGGGAGCATTTTGCAGGGGAGATGTTCTCGGGGTTTGATACGGATCGAACGATGCTGCGGCTTTCCGCCATGAACCTTATGCTTCATTCGATTAACCAGCCCCATATCGATTATGTGGACAGTGTTTCCAAGCAGAACAATACTTCTTCCGCCTATGATATTGTCCTTGCCAATCCACCATTTACAGGCACAGTTGATGCCGAGAGTATTCACGATAACCTAAAGACGGTTTGCAATACCAAAAAGACTGAGCTTTTGTTTGTGGCACTCTTTTTGAGGATTCTCCGGAAAGGCGGACGCTGCGCCTGTATCGTGCCGGATGGGGTTCTGTTTGGTTCCACCAAGGCACATAAATCTTTGCGTAAAGAGCTGGTTGAGAATCATCAGCTTCAGGCGGTTATCTCTATGCCAAGCGGCGTTTTTAAGCCGTATGCAGGTGTCAGCACAGCCGTTCTATTGTTTACTAAAACAGGTGCAGGCGGTACGGACAAGGTTTGGTTCTACGATATGAAAGCTGATGGCTTCTCCTTGGATGATAAACGTGCTCCTGTTGCGGCTAATGATATTCCTGACATCCTTGCTCGTTTCCATAACCTCGAAGGTGAAGCTGACCGCAAACCAACCGAACCGAGCTTTTTGGTAGACAAGGCTGCGATTGAAGCGAATGAGTATGATTTGTCGATCAATCGATATAAAGAAGTGGTCTACGACAAGGTAGAATATGATTCACCAGCGGCAATCATGGAACGCCTTGATGAGTTGAACCTTGAAATTGGTTCCAAGATGGAGGAATTGAGAGGGCTTATTGGTGAGTAAGGTGAAATTGTCAGAGATAACAAGTGTTATTACAAAAGGTACAACGCCCATGACGATAGGTTTTTCTTTTCAAGATATGGGCATTAATTTTGTGAAAATTGAAAGTATCAATGAAATTGGCAGCTTTCTACTTCATAAATTTCAACATATATCAGAGGAATGCAATGATAAGATGAAACGCTCCATATTAGTTGAGAATGATATTTTGTTTTCTATTGCAGGTGCATTAGGAAGAACCGCTCTCGTTACAAAGGACATTTTACCAGCGAACACGAACCAAGCATTAGCAATTATCAGGCTATCATCGACAAAAGAATCATGCCCCCAATATATACAATATGTATTGAAATCAAAAAGTGTATACAATCAATTTCAGAAGCAAAAGCAAGGAGTAGCACAATTAAACCTATCCCTAAAAAACATTGGGGATTTAGAAATTCCCCTCCCGCCAATTGATAGACAAAAGCATATTGCCAAAACGTTAGACACCGCCTCAGAACTGCTTGCCATGCGCAAACAGCAGCTTGCGGAGCTGGACAACCTTATCAAATCCACCTTTTACGATATGTTCGGTAACCTTTTCAAAAATGAAAAGGGGTGGAGGATACAAAGTTTGCTAGATGTTGCAACGATAGATACAAAGATGACAAAAAATTTTGAGAAATACGAAATGTATCCGCATATAGGTATAGATAGTATTGAAAAAGATACAGGTAAGATAATTCAATATAAACTTGTTAAAGATAGTAACCTGATTAGTGGAAAGTATTTGTTCTCAGAAAAGCACATTATTTACAGTAAGATACGTCCTAATCTTAATAAAGTTGCCTTGCCTACTTTTAGTGGATTATGTTCAGCCGATGCGTATCCTATTTTACCCATTAGTGGTATCTCAAACAGATACTATTTAGCATATATTCTACGGTCGGAGTTCTTTTTAAATTATATATTAGACTTTAGTGGGCGTACTAATATTCCAAAAGTAAATAAACAACAATTAGAAGGGTTTCAGCTACCACTTCCGCCAATCAAGCTCCAAAACCAATTCGCCACCATCGTCACCAAAATTGAAGAGCAAAAAGCTCTCGTAAAAAAGGCCATTGAAGAAACCCAGCACCTGTTTGACAGCTTGATGAGCGAGTATTTTGACTAACGTACTAAATTCTAATTGAGAGGTGAACTGAATGGCTGCAAACTTTGAATTCCTGCAAGGGCAAACGGAATATGTGTTGTTTGCTACAGCCAGCATCGAAGCGGAAAGGGTGCTTGCCACCTCTCCTGCGATGGCAGCGGTAGGCAGCCGGAAGGCTTTTGAGCTTGCCGTCAAATGGGTGTACGCTGCGGATAACACCATCACCATGCCCTATAAGGACAATTTGCAGGCACTAATTCATGAGCCCTCTTTCAAATTCGCCATGGAGAACCAGACATGGGGCAAGCTGCCCTATATCATCAAGTTGGGGAACCTGGCGGTACATACCGATAAAGCCATCAGCCGTAGTGATGCTGTTCTTTCTCTTTCCGCACTGTTTGAATTTATACAGTGGCTGGATTATTGCTATGGGGCAAACTATGAAGAACGCCATTTCACTGAAGAGCATATTCCAGCTGAAAAGGTAGTCCTTGACGAAGCGAAAATCAAAGAGAAAGACAGCTTAATCGAACAAAAGGATTCCGAAATTGAGGCCCTCCGTGCCAAGATTGCGGCTATGAGCGACCGGCTTACCGCTGACAAAGACCAGCACAAGGAAGATCGTCAGTTCACGCCGCAGGATATATCAGAATTTCAAACTCGCAAAAAATATATCGATGTGGACTTGAAACTGCTTGGCTGGAGGCTCGGCGATGATGTTCAGGAAGAAGTCCCGCTCATCGGTATGCCTAATCATGAGGAGAAGGGCTATGCCGACTACGTGCTGTACGGCAAGGACGGACTGCCACTTGCCATCATAGAAGCGAAGCGCACCTCCAAAGATGCGAAGATCGGAACCCATCAGGCCAAGCTGTATGCGGATTGTTTAGAGAGAATGACAGGTAGACGTCCCATGATGTTTACCACCAACGGTTTTGAAACCTATCTATGGGATGACGCAACTTCTCCACAGCGCAAGGTAAGCGGGATATTCTCAAAGGCTGATCTGGAAAAGCTGATGAACCGCCGCAGCGAACGCAAAGTGTTAGACGAAGTGCTCATTGACGATAACATCACGGACCGTTATTACCAGAAGGAAGCCATCCGGGCGGTTTGCGAAAATATAACGA
Source organism: Paenibacillus sp. D51F (assembly GCF_053345695.1). Classification (NCBI taxonomy): domain Bacteria; kingdom Bacillati; phylum Bacillota; class Bacilli; order Caryophanales; family Paenibacillaceae; genus Paenibacillus; species Paenibacillus sp. D51F. The sequence continues at coordinate 47,499 of NZ_JBKFAO010000009.1, forward strand.
CCGGTCACAGACGGTCATTGCTCGTCATGGCGACAGGTACAGGTAAAACGAGAACGGCATCCAGTTTGACGGATGTTTTATCACGGGGCGGATATGTAACGAACATTTTATTTTTGGCGGACAGAACGGCATTGGTTAAACAGGCAAAGGATGACTTCAAGAATTACCTGCCGGATATGTCCCTCTGTAATCTGCTGAGCAACAAGGATGATAAGACGGCTCGAATTGTTTTTTCAACGTATCCGACTATGCTTAATGCGATTGACAGTGCCAAAGGGGATGACGGCAAACGTCTGTTTACTCCCGCCCATTTCGATCTGATTGTGGTGGACGAGGCACATAGAAGTATTTTCAAAAAGTATCGTGCGATATTTGAATATTTTGACGGAATCATTGTGGGTTTGACAGCAACTCCGAAGACGGAGGTCGACCGAAATACGTACGATTTTTTCGAGATGGAGAGCGGCGTGCCCACCTATGCTTATGCCTATGAGACCGCAGTAGAGGTTGACCACGTGCTGGTGCCTTACCATAACATTGAAATTACGACGAAGTTCCTGGAGCAGGGGATTACCTATGATAATCTTTCTGCAGAAGATAAGGCGCGGTATGAAGAAGATTTTACGGACGAGGATGGCGATATGCCTGATTTTATACCGTCGCCTGCGGTGAATGAATTTATTTTTAACCAATCTACCGTGGATCGAGTGCTGGAAGATTTAATGACCAAGGGCATTACAGTGGCCGGTGGCGACAGGCTGGGGAAGACGATTATCTTCGCGCAAAATAAAAAACACGCCCAATATATTATCGAGCGTTTTAATAAGCTGTATCCGCAGTATAATGGTTCTTTTGCCAAGCGGATTGTCTCGGATGACAGTTATGCCCAAAGCCTTATCGATGATTTTAAGGTTGCGAATAAAGAGCCTCATATCGCCGTCTCGGTGGATATGCTGGATACGGGCATTGATGTGCCGGAGATTGTGAATTTGGTGTTTTTCAAGCGGATTCGCTCCAAGACGAAGTTCTGGCAAATGATTGGGCGCGGGACAAGATTGGGCAAGAACCTGTTCGGCGAGGGAGAAGACAAGACCCGCTTTGTTATCTTTGATTATCTCGGGAATTTTGAGTTCTTCCGCCAACACAAAGAGGGCCTGCAGGGCAATGAAACCCAGAGCCTGTCCGAAGCCATCTTCGCAAAGCGGATTCGATTGATCCATCACATGCAGCAGGCCGTCTTTATCGATGAGTCTTATCAAACGATCCGTACAGACCTGATTGAAACGGTCATCCAGCAGATAAAAGCGCTAAACACGGAACTGGTATCGGTGAAGATGCAGCTGCAATATATTGAGAAGTATAAGACTGCGGATGCTTTTGTCTGTCTGACGGACCTGGATAAACATGACTTGATCACGTACCTTGCGCCGATTGTCTATATGGTAGATACGGACGAGCACGCCAAGCGCTTTGACAATTTTATGTATGGGTTAATGATCGCCCAGATTGAGGGATTGCCGCAATTCAAAAAGGGCAGGAAGCAATTGATCGATGTATCTGTAAGCCTATTGAAACGTGCTACCATTCCCCAGGTTAAAGAAAAACTGGCACTTATCCAAACGATCGGAACAGACGAGTTCTGGGAAAGCTCGGATTTATTGATTTTTGAGAAAGTGCGTATGGAGCTGCGCAGCCTCATCAAGTTTATTGTGGATGGGGTAGAAAGACCCCCCATTTATACGAACCTCGCCGATGAAATTCTCACGGTCAATGAGGGTAAAGCCATGTACCAAGCCTATGATTTTGAGGATTATAAGCGGAAGGTGAACCGTTATATTGAGCAGAACCGTGACACTTTGGCGATATATAAGCTTCGGAATAACATTCCGCTTACCGCGCTCGATTATGAGAGCTTGGAGAAGATCTTTACCGGAGAGCTTGGCACAGCAGAGGATTATAAACGCGAATTTCAGGATACGCCGTTCGGCTTGCTGGTGCGGAAAATTGCCAAGCTTGAATATGAAGCCGCGATTGTCGCGTTCTCTGAATTTATTAACGACGAGTCGCTCAGCCAGGCGCAAATTGTATTTGTGAAAAAGGTTGTCGATTATATTGTGCAGAACGGCTATATCGACAGTGTGGCTGAACTCATAAAGCCGCCTTTTGATAAACCCCAAAGTTTTATTAAGCTGTTTGATGGCACGAAGCAAAAAAGGCTTGTCGAGATGGTTACAAAGATAAAAGAGAATGCGGTTAAGATCATGGGCTGATGAAACCAATTCAGCTCAAAACAAAGAGCCAAACTACCGTAAAAGTTTGGCGGTCAAGCTCTTATTATTAGGGGCACATCGTATTAGGGTTGTTCACACTGGACACTCAACACATGTGGAATCGGTGGCTTTGTTGGTGAGGGATTAAACAGAGTCCGAGCCCCCTTGTCCTTATTGGTTTTTTCGATATGGTACAGCACATTGAAAGTTGTGATGCAGTGGTCGAAAAATGGCATTGATGTAAAAGTGATGTAAAAGATGAGCCGAAAAGAACGGAGAGACGCTCGGGAAATTCCCGAACGTCTCTTATTGTCCTTGAGCTTTGTTGATGTTGAAATTCTGGTTGGAATTCAGAGTGCGATTGCGATGGCGCATTGAAGTCGAGAGCAATGATCTTCAGAAGCTGCTTGGACGTCCGGCCACTTCACTCGAAGAGGGTCTACATCAAATCGTAAACGAAATTCAGGCTTAATTGAGCGTGTGAAACAGAGGTTGTTCCCGAAGGTCTAATGCGACCGGAGCGATTGCGTCTTTTTTATGCGGGGTAAGGAAAGTTTGGAGAATGTTTGGGGAATAGTACTTCATTATGAACAGTAATGGAGCGTAGAGGAATGAAAGTATTATCCATGATTCAACCGTGGGCGACTCTGCTTGTCCAAGGCGAGACTCTCTATGAAACAAGATCCTGGAAGACCCGGTATCGCGGACCGTTGGCCATTCATGCAAGCAAGAAAGTCGATAAGCAGGCCTGCAAATATGAACCCATTCGTTCTTTACTCGCCAAGAATGGCTATACGGAACAAAACCTCCCTACGGGGGTTATCCTTGCAACCTGCGAGCTTACGAATTGTTATCAAGTCATCGACGCTGATGATACGTCAGCCATTCTGGATTGCGGGAAGGTCGTGACGGGGGATGACTTCCTGTTAGGCGATTACAGTCCAGGTTATTTTGCGTGGGAAATAGCGGGTTTCCGTCTGCTGAAGCCCTATATTCCAGCGAAGGGAAAATTGGGACTATGGGAATATCCGATAGGCGAAGAGGTGAGGATATGACCTATGTAAATGATCCATTAATGGAGGTTCTGACTTGACCAATCACTTATTTTCTCCTTATGAAATTAAAGGTTTACAATTGAAAAATCGGGTAGTCATGGCCCCCATGTGCCAATATTCCGTAACCGCTAGGGATGGCAAACCCAACGAATGGCATTACGTTCACTACCTTAGCCGCGCAATTGGCGGTGCAGCCTTGATCATCATGGAAATGACGGACGTTGAGCCGGATGGTCGAATAACCGACTTTGATTTAGGGATTTGGTCCGATGACCATATTCCGGCATTTTCCAGAATTATTGATGGGGTTCATGCTCACGGGGCCAAGATTGGGATTCAAATTGCTCATGCTGGCCGAAAAGCGGAAGATGCTAAAGAGCCAGTGGCCCCTTCCGCTATTCCATATCCGGGATCCCGCTATAAGATGCCCCGCGCACTTGCAGTCGATGAGGTAAATCAGATGGTACAGCTCTACGCTGATGCAGCCCGCCGGGCTGTTCAGGCAGGCGTAGATATGATTGAACTTCACGGGGCGCACGGATATTTAATTCATCAGTTTCAATCCCCTTTGACCAACAAACGCCAAGATGCGTATGGACAAGACCTGACCAAATTCGGGGTAGAGGTCATCCAGGCGGTCAAAAAGGAAATGCCTGCAGATATGCCGTTATTTTTCCGAATCACTGCCGTAGAGTACGCGGATGGGGGTTATGGTATGGAACATGCCATTAAGTTATCTAAAGCTTACCATGCAGCAGGTGTAGATGTCTTTCATGTAAGTTCTGGCGGGGAAGGACCCGTAGGAGAAAGAAAGCCTGGCAACTATCCAGGTTATCAAGTTCCTTTTGCGCGCAAAATTCGGGAGGCTCTTGGGGTTCCCGTCGTAGCTGTAGGCATGCTTGAGGACCCGGCACTTGCTCAATCCGTCATCTGCAGCGAAGAAGCGGATTTAGTGGCGATCGCCCGTGGCATGCTTCGAGATCCTTACTGGACTATCCATGCTGCTAAATCGCTTAGAAGTGAATATACCACCATTCCAAAGCAATATGAGCGGGCTTATCATTAATGGGAAAATAGGGAGGCTATCCGAATGTCATTGAAAGAGAAGCGAGTCATAGTTGTAGGAGGCACATCAGGAATTGGATTATCGACTGCCAAGGCATTTCTGGATGAAGGGGCAAAGGTAATTATCGCAAGCCGTTCCGCTGCCAAGCTCTCGGAAGCCAAACAAACGCTTGGCGGGAATGTTGAAGCTTACGAGCTGGATTTTCGGAGTGAAGAGAAAGCCGCGGAATTTTTCGAAAAGGTTGGCAAGTTTGATCACTTGGTTATCACCGCTGGCGAAGGCGCGATGGGTGAGTTCCGCGAATTGCCGGTTGAACAGGCGCAAACTGCCTTCGACAGCAAGTTCTGGGGCCAGTATATCACCGTTAAAGCGGCTATCCCCTATTTGAACCAAGAAGGTTCCATTTCCTTGACTTCAGGCGTTTACGGCAAACGGCCTCCGAAGGGGGCATCCACGCTGGCTGCGATCAACTCGGCGTTGGAGGGTTTAATGCGGGGATTGACGGTGGATCTTGCCCCGATTCGGGTCAATGTGGTTTCTCCCGGAATCGTAGATACGCCTGTCTACGCAGGTATGCCGGAGGAAGACCGGAAATCCATGTTCAACGCCATTGCGCGCCAATTGCCTGTCGGACGGATCGCGCAGTCGGAAGATATTGCCGAAGCTTATGTTTACCTTGCGAAAAACGGATTCACCACTGGCTCCGTTATCCTGATTGAGGGCGGGGCGCTCCTGTCCTAAACTCAGTACGTAAAACATATTAAAGATGCACGGAGAAGGTCATGAATATCTACGCGAGTAGAGTTCATGGCCTATTTTTCAAACAAGCTTTGACCAATATATTAAAAAAAAGGATAACTAAAAAAGTAATTTGATACCTAAAAAGAAGGGGCGTATGATTGATTTTTAGGATAATTAATTAGAATAGAGGATAGGAGAATGGTAGCCAACATGAAAAAATTATCACGATCCAAAACCATAAGTCTGGTCACTTTTCTTGTTATTGCATGGGGAATATCGTGGCCTATTTATAAAATCGCTCTTGAATATACGCCTCCTCTTCTATTCGCCGGATTGCGCACGTTGATCGGAGGAATATTATTAATCGTCGGCTATTGGTCCAAACGGAAAGAAATACGCTGGAAAGAAAACTGGCCGGTCTATCTGACTTCATCCCTGTTTAACGTCGCTCTGTTCTATGGGCTGCAGACCGTCGGGATGATGCATATGCCATCGGGATTGTTCTCGGTTATCGTTTATCTTCAGCCTGTCCTTGTCGGGATTTTGGCCTGGTTATGGTTAGGAGAATTGATGACGGGATTAAAGGTAACGGGCTTGATTATCGGGGTCCTTGGCGTGGCGGCTGTAAGCGCGGGAGGGTTATCGGGGCATATAGCTGTCCTGGGTATCGTATTGGCGCTTATTACGGCATTCAGTTGGGCTATCGGCACGGTGTATGTCAAAAAAGTGAGCTCGCGGGTAGATTCCATTTGGCTGGTGGCCTTTCAATGTACAATCGGGGGAATCGCGCTGACTTCTGTTGGTTCGATTACGGAAAAATGGTCGGATATCGTGTGGAATGGGCATTATTTATTTGGACTTGTATTTGGGATCGTTGTTGGGATTTCGGCCTCTTGGGTTGTTTATTTCACGCTAGTGAATACAGGCGATGCCAGCAAAGTTGCTTCTTATACGTTTCTCGTCCCGGTAATCTCCGTTATTAGCGGCGTGCTGTTTTTGAACGAAGCTTTTTCCAGCTACCTTTTGGTCGGGCTTGTTCTCATTGGAATCAGCATTTATCTGGTCAATCGCAAGCCAAAATCAAGCTTATCCCGGCCTCGTAAAGACAACTTAGCGACGGAAGACAGGAGGAGGTATTCGCTTTGATTATTGATAACGTTAATAAAGAAGTAGCCGTACGTTCCCGAGCCAGTATAGTTTGGCTGATTTTGGGGATTTTATTCATTGCAGTGAATCTTAGGGCACCCATCATTGGACTGGGTCCGTTGGTTGGATATATTCATTCCCAAACCCATTTGTCTAATACAATTACGGGCCTGCTTAGTGCTTTGCCGCTGCTCGCTTTTGCCATCCTTTCTCGCTTGCACCCAAAATAGCGCACCGGATAGGTTACAAAGGCCATTGAAATGCAAATGACGTGACTGGTAAGATAGCCAATCTGATCGTTCATAGCGATCAGGGCTTCCAGTACACGTCCCATGCTTATCACGACATGCTGCCTACGGTTGGCGCCCAAATCAGCATGTCACAACGCGGCAATTGTTTAGATAACGCCGCTATGGAGAGTTTCTTCTCGCATCTCAAAGCGGAAGCGCTCTACCCTCATGATATCCATTCCAAAGCAGAGGCACAACGAAGAATAGAGCAATTCATCCGTTTTTATATCGAGGAACGAATCCAAATCAAATTGAAAAAACTGACGCCGATTGAGTATCGACGTCAGCTGGCTTCATAGTGTTTTTCTCAATGCCCACAACTTGGGGTCTTGACCACAACAACTCCCATGTGGTTTTCTTTTTCTTTCTGGGAAACACAAAAATTTAAATCCAAAGGCGAGTTCCAGTTTCCTAAAATAGTTCAGTGAAACTGTTTGTGTCTAAAAAGGAAAGGTAATCGTTAACATAAAGCGTTCGTCGATGCAATTATTCTCAAGTGATTTAAAAAAAGGAGCCGAACTCCCATAGAATCGCTGGTTTGATGAGGTCAGTTCAGTCTGCAGTTGATGTAAAATTGATGTAAAATGTGGTACTGCACGTATGGCGGGATGGCGGCCTCTCCGGTATAAATGACCGACTTAGTGCAATAATGGTTACAAACGTACAGTATCAGAGGTGCACCGTAGACATCAGTTGCCTCACGATCTGGTTATGCCACTCCTAAAGGGAGTCTGTTGGCGGAAAATTTTATACCTGCTCCTTAGCAATTCGACAGCAATGGTATCAGCTCTCGAACCAAATGGGTAACCTGCGAGTTCCTGTGCGTCATGCATCAGGTATACATGAATAAATTTATGTCACATTAGACGGTGAAACACTAATAAAGTGTTTTCAGATTAAGCATAAAAAAGTCAATTCACTGTTATGTGCGGCTCATTATATACAAGTTCAAAAAATTAAGGAGTTGAGAAAAAGATTAATGCATTAGAGGTATGTGGCAATTCTTTAAAAGGTTAATCCAGATATATCTTGCAAAAGGTAGAACGGCATCAATCTCGATGCCGTTCGTTTAAATGATTTATGGTTGTGGTAGTTGGCTCAGACGGCTGCGAGACAATTTTTCCTGTAACGTTGCTTCCTTTTTTGACACATAAGGAGGAGTTATTTTACGAAGTGCTTCATAAAGATCTCAAGGTAATTTTTGTCGTTTGTATTCTTGATGCGTTCCTTGAGCACTTCAATAAGATGTGGCCTTATATGTTCATTCTCAGCCATGTTCTTCAGCACAACTTCGCTGTATTGCTTTAGCCAGATTGGCTTGAACTTATTGTAGTCGAAGGACTCCGGCTCGACAAAGAGGTCGTACTCGTCATTAAAACCTATAAAGTTCTTCATCTTCGGATCTCTGAAGTCGCCGAGAAAATACCAAACACCGAACGTTGGAACATAGTTGTTACCATAAACTGAAATAACACCATTTTTTCTTTCCGTCAGAGTATTTGACATCCGATCCTCCATATATTTGATGATCAAATCTTCGTAATCAGTAATGTTTTCGACTATACCGATTCGTACACTGTCCATTAATCCATTGATATCGTCAATCTTCTTGAGCCTGAGTAAATGTCCTTTAGCATCCGCCGAAAGGATTGGCGATAAAGGGTATATGTAATCAATTTGATTCTTCATAGTTGATAATAGACTCAATGCATACTGTGATAAATCGATTGAGATAAAGTCCTTGTTGAAATGCCGAATCAAACCAACGAAGTGTTTTGAATAAAGGTTATTCGTCGATTGTTCAGAAAACTCGCTGTTCTGATGCCGATCTGCCTGACTAATTAAATATTGTTCAATAACAGCAATAACTTCAGTTGGCAATCCATTACTGATGGTAAGTCGTTGAGTCCATAAATATCGCTGTCCTACATCTAAATCACGTTCAGAAAAGTAGAACAACAATGTTTTAAAAATTGTCGTAAGTGCTGCAGTAGAAAGCTTCACGTATCTAGCGAAATAAAAAGCAACTGTGGCTTCTGGAATGATCCGATTATAAAAAACTATGTTCACACCATCCCCCGATAACCGCTTGATCAGTTCTTCAGCCAAACGAATTAGAAAACTTTCAATTTTTTCGTTGTCTCGAAATTCAATTTGTTCGATTTTACAACTCCGTTCGATGTGTTTGATGTCATCAATGGTGAATGATTTTGCCACATTAACAAAGTCATAGTAGTTTACATAGAACCCTGATTCACCTGCTCCCATTGAGAAACCGAAATCATCGATGTCCCTGGTTTTCTCATATTCAGCCTTTTCGAAATGAAGTATTAGTGAGTTCCTCATGTACTGTTTAAATTCGTGAAAGGAAGACGACCACAAGCTGTTCCCGTATAAAAACCTTAGATTGTCGTCAAGACGCAGTTGCACCTCGAGGTCAGCCGTCATTCCCATCGAGTAGCTGCCTTTGCTAATTTCGGAGCGCACCTTGTTGGTTAATTCAAACAGTTTTACAGTATCATCGTACAGAAACTTATTATCACTAAGGAATTCTAGGATTGAATATTTATCTTGGAATTCATGCGGCATGCTACCGAAGATATCATTAATGTCAAAATTCTTCATCTCCCTGTCTATACGAGTCAGGAAATCATCCGAGAAGGGCCGGTAATGCTGTCCATAATATAACAAGCCAAAGCCGCCAAGACGCTTGGCCGTTTGAGTGATGGATTGATACAAGCGATACCTATTAATCTGCGAAAGATAATGTATCCACCAGCTCGATTCATCTATAGAGCTCAAAAGGAGATCCGAATAAAAGTTGTACGCCTCCTCCCACCTCCCAAGACAAGATAAGTAGAATGCTTTTCGATAATCTTCTTCAAGACTCGTCGAGGGTTGTTGGATAAGTCTTTCCATCTCATCAAAGTTACTATCATATGCTGGACTTTCAATACTGAATGAAAAATTTAAGGGTTGTGCGCCATCTAGCATACCAAGGATTCCATTCTGATTGAAGAACATAGAAACTTCTTCAAATTTCTGTTTTAACAATTCCGAAATACTAACTACACCTTTTGTTTTCAGTTCGAAGAATCTCTCCATATATCCAAAACCCTTGTTCTTATGTGGCACAACTGTGCCATTAACCTCGAAATGATAGTCGTGTTCGAAAACAGTATTAAGATCTAGTTTCCGAATGTTCTGAAGTGCGAAAAGTGGACTCAGCTTTTGATAGATAAACTCAACTACTTCATCATCATTTGAAATTAAACCGTTTTCTCTCGACTCAATAAGAAGATCCATTACCGTATCGTAACGCATCGCATAGTCCATTTCCTCAGTCTCCCCAAGATTGGCGGAATCAATGATGCGGAGTCCTTTTGTCTCATAGTATACGGCAGTATTTTCTTCAATAGGTTGGTGGTCGGTTCGAATGAAAAATGGCTTGTTGTACCCGTCTTTCTGTAATGTTTTCACCCAGTTGAGCAACAGATTAATGTTATAGTCTCCTAATCCGTATCCAATGAAAACGATTGTGTGTGTAGCCATAATAGTTTTCATTAGATTGCTGATCAGTGGATAGTTTTGTTCATAATTGACATAATCACTTTCCTTCAATACAACGTGCTTACCTTTGTAGCCTCGTCGGAAATCCCCATGCACTTTAAGCAAAAATCTGGAGGAAGTCGCTTTTGCGACATCATGGTCAGCGCTAATCACACTGAAATACCGACCTCGTTTCCAGCACGATTTTTCAATTAAGTCATCGTAGTTTGTCGTTATGATATGAACAGGGCTTAATGCTAGAATCTTGTCATGTATCGAGTTAGTTGGCCTTTCCACAGAAAAAACTTCTTCAAGGATTCTGTCGTATTCGTTTTCTCCTTTTACATCATAGAAGATTTGTGGAATACGCAAATATTCGTCTGATGAGTATTTGTCATCTTTGGATTTTCCATATAGTCCTACATGATATTTGTCAACCAGTTCCCGCCATTGCGGGTAGTTTGAAAGAGCTGAAAGCCCTGCACCAACAAAAAACACAAGTTTCCCATTCCTTGAAGCTGTAGTGAGATCGCTTACATACTCATTTAGCTTGTTCATTAGAATCCTCCCTGTTGAGTCATTGTTACTCAACTTCATTTTTCAGTAGTGTTTCCATTTTGTTTCTCGGTTACGACATGTTTATGTACCAAATAAAACTGTTGAGCTGTTCTAAGGTCAATTGGCATATCTTCATTATAAGGATAATCATCTGACTGAAGTTGGTCACCATAAATAGACTGGAGGGCAGAAAGAATGACTTCTGGATCTATAATAGAAACAGCTGAATTATACTGTTCCCGTTCAAAATCTGCGGTACGTCCAATACCATCTGAACCCCAAGCGGTGGGTAAAAATAGTCTCAAAAATTCCATAGCAAAGATTGTTTTTTTTTTCAAATAATTCTTTGATGAAATTTTTAGCTTCATTCTCAGTTCCGAATTTATTCCAAATGAATAACAAATGAAGTACATTCTTCTCATTTCTTTTTATGAAGTCCTCACCTTGCTGTTTTAATTCTTCAGCAATTCTTAATGCTAATTCCGATGCAATCTTCGCTTGTTCATCTGCGGAAAAGCCTCTTGGATTAGGTCGATCTACAGTATCTCGTTTTAACCAACGATAGCATTCCGATGCAAAAGAGAGTGGAGTGGCATTTTTAATCATCTCAGTCGATAGTCGAATTCTTTCGTCCCTATCATCGTTTAAATCAATGAGATCATTGATCAACATTGCAGCTTGTGAAAAAGGAAGTCTGAAATCAAACAAGGCTTCGGTGTGTGGAAAATTGTCTCCTAAAGGAACTAAGGCACTAATCATTACTTCTGCAGCAGAGTTGTTGAAATCTTTAACTCTTCCCCTGAGCTTCATGATAAATGAGTCAGCATTTTGTTCATTAAGTAAATTTAACAAAGAATTTTGAATATCTTCTTTGGACTTATTTGCTGTCTCTGTAATTAGCTTAGAAATTTCTTGATCAGCGATATCACCTTCAGGAACCGTATAAGAAAAATACCGGTTAAAATAATTATCAGAACAGATCCGCTGATTCTTTTCCCATACTTTATCCCAAGATGAGCCATAGGAGGAATCATTAAGTCGTGGGAATAGGAACTTTAATAATTCCTGAACATCTTTAAATGAATCTTCTGAGTAGTTCACGAGTGACGACCTAATTTTGTTTTTCAATTTTTCCTTTTCTTCTTCACCTTTTTTCCTGAATACAGTGGATTGCTCATTTAGAAACAAATCAGAATTTGTACGAATAATTTCATAAAGCTCAGGATAAAAAACTCGCACTGCTTCAATGAGCATAAGATCTACTGGGTTCACTTCACTCTTTAAAATAGGTAGAGAAAAAGTGAGAATGTTCGAATAGAGTTTCGCTTGCCTTGGGGTTTTAAGTTGCCTTTCAATTCCTCTAATAAAATGATTTACGAAAGCTTGTTTTTGCTCATCATTTAATTCAATTCCTGATTGTGTCAATGCATGTTCAATTCCATCAAAGCAAAATTTCCGTAGAGATATAGCACCAGCAGCAGGCAGTTGGAGAGGTACTTGGATTATCTTCTCCAAAAAAGCTTTTCCCGACTGTTTGTTCCCAGTTCCGTAGCGTTCTTGAAGCACGGAGGCAACCATTTCATGATCGAACGCAAGCACATATGCGGTATATTTAAAGTCTGCTGTTAGTTTTACAAGACGAAAAACAGCATGAATTTCATGTGTATCAAGGCGATCAATATCATCAACCAAAACCACAACACGACGTTTTTCTTGTTGTAACGTATCCTCTATCCGCTGCCGTAATTTAACTAAATCTGCCGCAGAAAAAAAAGAGGAGACGCCTTCTGCTATTCGGCCTTTTCCAAAAATTTCTGCGGTTGGTTTACCAAATTTCCTAATAAAGTCACCTATTTTCTCCTTTTTTGAGATGATTGTTCTATCTACAGCCGTGGCTAAATCAAAAAAGAAGGTTTTTAACATCTGCTCTTCTTCGCCGAATCTCCAAGGATTAAAATGTAGACAAACGGTATTTCCATCATTTTTTAATTCTTCTTCAATAAAGTTAAAAACAGTTGTTTTTCCTTCTCCCCAGGCGCCGTAAATACCAATAACTATACTGCTGGGGTCCTTCCTTTCCGCAATGACTCTAGCTACACGCTGTGCAAAAGGCCAACGGCCAAATTTATCTAATTCTGGCGAATGTATAGGTGAGTCGGACGAGTAAGGCTCTGTCATGTTTATCGACAACTCCTTTGGGCTGCAGACGAGATGTATATCTACACTTTTTTACCATTTTATCATGGGTTTTTATATTTAGGACAGGTTTCTACAGCATCTCTCGATCTATTGTTTTATTATAGATGCAAACAGATTTGGAGGAAATCATGCGAAAAGCAGTCGTATTGCTCTTTGTATTCGTGTTCGTTATGACCTGATGTACCTCTTCATCCAATCCAACAATGGTAAGCCAAGCACCAAGCGGTACACCAGCAACCAGTACCCAACCGACGCCAATAAGTGCAGCACCATCTGTTTCTCCTGGGTAGCAGCCTCCAATTGACCCAGCACTCGACTCCAGTAAAAAACCAGCAATCACATACGCATTTACTCAGGTTGGCCAACATCAGGATATGCTCCTGGTTGACGTGAGCGATTCAGCGAAAACAACTCTCACATTGCCATTTATAGCATCACGTATCCCGAAATCGTGAAGGCTATCAAGGAGGCGAGGAAGCGGGGCGTGGTTGTGCGTGTCATCACGGATCGAACGGAGGCCACAGGAAAAACACAATCAGAAGCTTTGAACTGCTGGCCAATGATAAGATTCCGATCAAGCAAAACACGCATAAAGGCCTCATGCATCTGAAAGTGACGATTGCAGACCAAAGCGTCTTCACGACCGGCTCTTATAATTACTCCGCCGCTGCGACTACGACGAACGACGAGGTGCTGGTGAAAATATCGGATCCGGTCATGGCCAAAGAGTGGGATGCGCAATTTGAATGGATGTGGAATGATACCAAAATTTTTTGAAGTCCTGAAATAAACAAACCCCCTGACTTTGCCTGTCGGAGTGTTATTTAATGAGTAATAATGTGAGCAACTTCAATGTGTTCGTCTTCTGGTGTCCGTTTATATTTGTGGCTTGCGACCAAGGCTCAAGGCCCTGGTCCAATTCCGGAATTGGACCAGGAGCGGGTTGCTTCGGAGTCAGTTAGTCGATTTTGTTTTATAATGGATTGAGAAAAAACCGTCCTAGTATTGGGCTGTATTCAAATGGATCGTATCCGTTGGAATAGCAAAGTCTGTGATCATAGACCACGACTTTCGCATACTTGTTGAGTCAATAAAGGGATAATCCGAACTTAGCATCGAATTTGTACTACATGGGAGAGGAAGCCTCCATTTAAACTGTTGGGGGAAGGAAATCCCTCCATCATGTCGAATTTTAGGTTGAGGAGTGTAGGTAAATGGACATACTTGTGTTTCCCTAATGCCCAGCGTCGGTGTTCATCCAAAGGAGGAGCTCCTCGGCTATTCGTCGATCACGGCGACGCTGGATTTTTACTCTCACGTTATGCCGAACATGCAGCCATATGCCGTGAAGGCACTTGAGCAAATATTGAATTGACCACAGCTGCAAAAGGTTGAGGAGGATCAGATTCCCGCAATTGTGGATCGACAATTATTTGATCTGGTACAGCGCATTTTGGATGAACGTGGTCGTGGCAAGAAAGGAAAAGTTGTTGATTTCCTGACCACGAACCAAGATGCTCTTTCAGACAAACTTTTCTGTGTGGATTGCGGACAATCTATGCATTAAATTGAGCGTTCGTGGGGCGAACCTCATTATATCTGTTCCACTCACCACCAGAAAGCGAGATTGGGACATGGATGTATAGGGCGGCACTCTGTCAACAGTAATGAATTGTGGAAGTCGATCTGCGGCAGCAATATCTTTGACATCAATCTAAAATGCCTACCTTCGCTCAATACAACGTTTGATTGAAGGCTACAAAAGTCAGGTGACCAGTTACAATAGGGAAATTCGGAAGATTGAAAATAAAATTTGGCGAATTGAGGATGACAAATATGAGGATAAGATTTCCGAAGATCGGGCAGCTTTTCTAACAAATAAATATGAACTTGAAATGACACGGGTTCATTCCGAAAAAGACAAGTACGAGGAATTGCTCGAACAGCTTAAAACTGTTCCCTCCCTTTCTTTGGAGGACATTCATGCACTGTGTCAGGAACCATCCATTCTTGTGAATGCCCTCATTCGTAAAATATGGATCGACGTGAACGGAAATGTAAGTAAGATTGAGTTTGAATGCAGCCCGTCGATGTCTGCTGCAGCCGCATAATGGGAAAAATGAATATATGTCTGTATACCCGCAAAAAGGAGGATCATTCTTTTGCGGGTCGCTGTTTATATACGGGTCAGTACCCACAACGAGTCACAAAGCACAAGTCTCGATAATCAGGAAGGAGGAGCATTCGAAGCAATCTCCCGCAATGGGTGGATCATCTATGATGTCTACAAAGAGCGTCAGAGCGGTTTGAAGTTAGACAAACGGACGGAGTTTATTCGTTTGGTAAAAGACGTCCGACAAAAGAAGTTCGATGTAGTATGGGTTAAGTCGCTTACCCGTTTTGGGAGGAAGATAGCGGATCTTCACCATTAAGTAGAACAACTGGTTCGGTTGAACATTCGTTTTGTGGCGGAAATTGAAGGAATCGATACGAATCTGAATGACTGGTCAACAAAACTGTCCATGTGGGCCATGTTCGCACAGTGGGAGTCCCAGCAGGAGCGACTGTTCACTAACGTATTGTTTTGTGGGGATTGTGGGGCTAGTATGTATTGCATCGCACGTACATGGGGGCATATCCATTATGCATGTGGCCGCTACATAAGGACGAGACGTTTGAAGTGCTCCCGGCGTTCCGTTAATGAGGCTAAACTGGCTACCGAGGTCTTGGAAAAATTGAAGAGGGCGGTTTACACCAACATTGACATTGATCCGGAGAGCGCTTGCCAGGCGAACATACGAATTGCCTCACTTGAAGATCAAGTAATGGAATTGGTTACCCGTAGAAATCGGGCACAGGATCTCTTTGTCGATGGGAATCTCGACAAGAATGCGTACCATGAGATCCTCGACAGAATCGACAAAACGCTTTCCGATCATCAAGAACAAATCCTTCGACTGCGTAATCAAACTCAGATTACGGGTAAAGGACTGAAGCTACAAGAACAGTTGATGATTGAAAATGCGGACAAATTAACACCCGAGCTGCTCATCAGTTTTGTAAAAAGGGTTGATGTGGCTGTAGATGCAAGTATCCAACGCATTGACTTCTTTTTTTAGCTATTTGTGTATACAGTGCGCAAACCGTACATGTGGAGTGCTGTGTGTCGCTGGTCAGAAAGTAATTATAAGAGCCTCATTTATCTGAATATATGATGAATTAAGCATCTATTTGCTCCATAGTTTGGAGCAAATGATGCTTTTTTATTACTTCAATTTTGTATGGCCTTATCTAGGCAGGAAATATGTCACATTAAATCGAATTCTTCTGTCAATAGTATATTCTTGGCTCTAGTAATTGAAAACTATATTACAAACCAAAGACATATAGTTTCGGAATCAAAGGATCAAACAAACCTTCAGATAAGTGAAAATCTCGCTAACAAACTAGTTAAGGAGAAAGTCGCTAAAGGAGAGGTTTTAGAAAATGAGTCTATTATTAAGGTGTTCGCTTAACCGTGGGTCAACATTGAGTTAAAGGGTAATGAAGTTATGGCTAAAACAGAAAAGTTAATTATTGCATTATAAATTTATCCGAATAAATTTGATTCGAACAAAACCTATTTCATGCTTTGGGAATCTCTTTCCACATGTATAATATCAAAATTATTGAGAAGCCTTTCAAAAATTTTGATATTTATTTTCACACTAGCATTTATTACGTAGATACCTATTCGAAAAAAAATCAAAAGATGAGGTTGAGATTTATGAACATCACTTATAGTAAAGATAATGATATAGTAAGGGCGGCTTTATACTTGGAGTATGGAGGGAAATGTTTTTATGAAGGCTTACCTCTAAGATTCAAAGAAATGCACATAGACCATATTATTCCGGAATCTATAAACAATGAAGAACTTCAAGGTATCATTTCAGAGCTGGGTTTACCTATCGATTTTAAAATTAACAGCTTATATAACTTAGTTCCCTGTTTTCCTAATGTTAATCAAGTAAAGAATAAAAATCAGTATCCACATAAATTTCTAGGGCATTGTATCTATGATGGTGCTGCTAAAAAAGTAGAGGGTGTAAAAAAAAGAATTGAGCAATTATCAAAAGAGTATAAGAATGATAAAGAATTAGCAAAACTAATTGCGCGTTTAAATATATCTGAAAATAAGAAGGACTTGGAAGAATTATATAATGCTTTATCAAAAGAAAAGCCTTTTGAGTTGAAAAGGAAAATCAATAAAGATGAGAATTCTTACACATACGAAAGAAGTTTTCCGAATATCAGATTAGCAGCATTTTTACCTACCTATCCTGAAATGAAGGGAAGTTGTTTAATAACTTTTAGTAATCTAAGGCTAAGGGACTGCATGATATCACTAAATCACAAACAGATAATGGATCAATTATTCGAAGGCGCTAAAAGTAAGCTAGAAAACAAACTCAGAAGCTTTGTGAATTTTTCTGAGGAAATTGAACCAAATACCTACTATGTAAATTTAGCTAATGTTCGGCTCCCCCTTGAAAAGAATGAAGTTGTACAACTATTAGAAATTATTGACGATTTTTATGATTTATACATGGAAGAGTCAACGCTTTTATATAAATCATTTAATCGAGATATTTTTGAAAGTACTGGTTCAGGAAATCGCTTGCGCTTGTTTAAAATAAAAAGACAATTATGGTTTGCACTCCAGAAATTTTGCAAGCATTTCGATTATGCTAATGGCGATTCTGATTGGCATATATTTGATGCGAGCGGTTCAATGCTAAAAGTATATGATAAAATAAAAGAGGAGTTCAGGTTATTTGTCTTCCCGCAAGTAGAACAAAAAGATTTTTTGATAGCAAAAGATGATGATGTATGGTTAGTTTGGACTGATGAATTTTATTGGAATATCAAACTATCCAATTTTGAGAGCAATGATTGTTGGAGTCCCTTATTTTCATATCAATGGTTAGTTACGGAGTTAATCCCACAAGTGATGTTTTGGAATGAGAGCGGCAATGAAAAAATGTTTCGTAAGCGACAGTCTATTGAAGAATTTAAGAAAAGATTTGATTTAACAACATATGTAAGCTCCACGCCTAATTTAACTAATGAAGAAGCTTTATTGGATTTCGTTTCCAACTTACAAGAGTTCTTTCACATTAGACCACATAATACATTCCAACTCAATGGACTCTCTGTAGTATATGGTTGTTTAATTAAAATAATTGAGAAATCAAATATCAGTTCAAGTGAGATTCACTATGTTTCCGGAAAATTAAACTTACGAAATATTAGCGATAAAGAAACATTGCTCCAAGGTATTTCTACCTTGCTGTTAGATGACAAGAATGAAGAAAGCGTTATTTCTTCTTTTTCTCTCGATCTTATTTTTCGATGTATGGTAGTCGTTTTGAGGGATTGCAAGAACTCTTTATCAGTATTGGATACTAGGGAAATCAAATGCAAACTCAATAAGTATTATAATTTGATGATACAAGAAACAGTAAGAAGCGAACTGTAAAAATAAGTGCCACATTTAATCTCTTAGGCATAACAGTAAATTCAGAGCAAACACCATTCAGAAAATTCCTGTTCTCACTGTCTACTCGACACACGTAGAATCGGTGGCTTTGTTGGTGAGGGATGGGTACAGAGGGCTAAGATTTCAGTGGTGGAGCGGGTTTGGGGAGTAGTACAGGCGAAGCGGAAGTGTGAAACACAGAGGCAAGGAAATAGTAGAGTTGACTGATTGTTGACGAAATTGAATTAATAACCAGAGTGAACACCCGACTCTAAATCGGGTGTTTTTAACAACATTTTGGATGATTTATTTTATTTATTTTGGGGCCTCTAAGAAGTTCTTTTTACACGGATGCCATTAGTCCAAGTCGGATGATTCGTGAGATAGTCATTTTTAATTTCCAAGCATTGCGTCGGCAGTTAGGAAGCGAGGAGTCAAATCTTATTCGAAACTAATGATTCAAGCAAATTGCTTGATTCTCTTATTTTTGAAAAAATTAAAGAAAAGGAATAATATATTGGAAATAATCTGTTTAATTAAGGAGTTATAAGATGATGAGTGATAGCATCGAATCCATGCTTCAGTATCTCCCTCATGAAGCCTTGCAAAGGATGGAAGACGAGCTCCATATTTACAGCAAAGGGCGCCGAGCAATTTACTTCGTGAACGAAGAAAATATGGATCGGGCCACCGGGGCATGGGCTCTTGATACGTTGCTGTTACGTTGGTTGCAGTATTCTACGATATCAGACGACCCTAGAAGCGTGAGCAATCTTAATTACCTTCTTAAGGAATACAATCGTGAGAACTCGGATGCGAACCTCAGTCTAGAGGAACTGGTGTCCAACGGTTGGGTTCGAATTGTATGGGACACATACCATTTGCCGAGTAACTTCATTTTTCATAGAAAAAATGTGAATGAACAGTCGGAACATCTTTTCCGGTTTATGAAACGCCTTTCGGAGGTTCCGTACCCCGACTCTTGCGTGATTCTGCTTCAGAATGCTTCCCAGATATTGCAGGAGCATCAAAGCTATTACCCGGGAACTCCGGAATTCGCCTGGTTCCTTGAGTGCGAGATCATAATCGAAAAAGAGGGTGGATACGTTCTAAATTACCGCTCTAATTACGTGGCATTGTACGGGAGCTTTCTTCTTTCGAGGCTATGGATGGAACGGGTGGTCGGACCATCTAACTCGGATCATAGGTTAAACTGGTGGATACGTTATGAGGCGCTGGTCGGTTATAGCGGAGATATCATCCATTTGATTTCATCTTCGTTACTGGGGGACTTGTTGGATGCATGTCTCAATCGACTGTTGAGGGAACGTGATGGGCTCAGTTGGGAAGCAGAAAGACGTCGAATGGCGGCTGAGGCTCTGGCTGAATCTGGCTCAGGGCAGATGGAGCAATATGTGTCCGGAATCTCTCTCCCTAGGGAGGATCACGACCTAGAGAAGTTGTTCTGGTTTGATCGGCCATCGGAGGCCGCTATCGTCATACATCGACCAAGAGAACTCCTACAACAGTTGTTTCACTGGGTTATGAGAGGAGAGGGCATTGGCACGCCATGGCCAGATCGCCCTCGGCTTCAGAGATTGCTGTCAGAACGGAAGGATCGTCCTTTCTTATACCACTACTTGAGGAATGCCGATGCTATAATCATCCCTACGCTACTGACGCACCCGGATTTTGTGGTCGTTGGGATAGCTCTATTGGCGTTATGGGAGCCCTCCTACCCCGGAGATTATTTTAGCCGGGAAACGAGAGAAGAAGCATGGAAGGTCGAGGAACGCCTCTGGTTTAACTCGTTTGCCTACCTTAATCATACGGTGGGCCAAGTGCTTCACGTTGAACAGGGAGTTGTGGCTAAGTGGTTTGAAGAGATCCTCACTTGGTTTGAGAAGCGAATTAGGCGGAATTCATTTCAGTCCCCCGTTGCTCAGTCATCCAAGCTTCAAAGGAAGCGGGAACACCTGCTAGTATGGCTTCGCCAGAAACTCATGGAACGGGATGCGGCCTCGTATGAAGCAATCCTTCTTCAGCATTGGTCAGACGGTCTTCTTAAGGTGCTTGACGGGGAGAACAATCCTCTAGCTCATCTGTCCTTTCCTCAACTTTTGTGGCTTATTGAGCTCAATAAATATGGGGGCCCTGTCGAGCAAATCGAGGAAATGATGGGGCGTGTCATTCAATATTACAGTCAAACCCATCAGCATTGCCGCGACGGCTGGATATGGATAGACCGCATAGCCAACGTCCTGATGCATCCTGCTTGGAACTTAGTCGCAGTGTGGGCGATGCAAAAAACGGAGCAGGAGTCCGAAGATGATAAGTTATTGCAACTTCTTCGGCCGTTCCAAATGGAGGATCTCCAAAAAGAGATCCCCCAAGATGAAGACAAACAATACAGCTGGAATCGCATGACGAGTGATCGAATTGCAATTCACTTGAACCGGTTGGCGGGATGGGTAACGGATTTAAGGGATCGGCAAGATACGACGGGTTACCGCACGCTTGTATCGGCTTTCTCTTCGCTACTGGTGGATAGCCATAAGCAGTATGGAGAAGTTATGTTTCAACCTTTCGGTCCATCGCTCGGTTATACTCCTATGTTCTTTCGTGATGAACCGAATCTCGTGGTCTCAGTCTCCAGTGCGATAAATGTCCTGTCAGATGAGCACAGGGAACACCTGATTCAAGATTTACTAAAAGTGCAACAGGATCCTGGGTTATGGGCTCAACTTTATAGCAAGTTCGAGAGAGACAAGGACAAGCAGGTCATCTTGAGTGAATTGAGCGGCCGTAAAGACGAGCTTCTTCCCGAGGGAGTCGGTTGGGGAAGTGAGTTGCGAGTCAAAATTACGGAGCTACTCAATACCCAGAATGCTGAATTGGCAAGCTTAGCAAGTAAATGCTTGGAAAAATTCCGTTCTGAAGCCTCTCCACGTGTACAAGCCGAATTTCAGGACTGGATGTTTCGAGAACAATTGCGTATTTATTTGGTGAAAAAGGAGTACGATCAAATCCTGAACTGCAACGCGCAACCGGTGGCAGGCAATCAAGCCAATACGTTATCCTTCTACCGAGCGCTCGCTTATCTCGATATGGACCCACCGAACATCGACCAGGCGGTTGTGCTCCTGGAACCTCTTGTCCGGGAGGATGCGGGCAACATAAGCTATTTGGTTAACTTGTATGCTGCATATATTAGGTCCGCTGTGGCAGCAACAGAGATAGGTGAGCAAAGCACATCCGAGGTTTTTGTCGCTAAAGCTAATGGTCTGTTGGCAAGGATTCAGGCATTACCCAAGGAGACGATCGAAGCGGTTAGTGGGTATATCGACACAAATCGCCTATTTATGGAGAGCGTATTGAACAATTCAAGCGCCTTCTGGCAAATCTACGGGGATCTGGACTACGGTCGGCAGCATTCCATCCCAATAGGAACGTATGCGGTTCAGATACTGCTGCACGAACAGAAGTGGGAGGAGGCGGAGAGGAAGCTCGAGATCCTACATCAGCGGCATGGGGAATTCGAGTCGTATACAGAACTGGTACAGACCGTTAGGGAAC
This sequence comes from Paenibacillus sp. D51F, assembly GCF_053345695.1. Lineage (NCBI taxonomy): Bacteria > Bacillati > Bacillota > Bacilli > Caryophanales > Paenibacillaceae > Paenibacillus > Paenibacillus sp. D51F. The sequence continues at coordinate 69,470 of NZ_JBKFAO010000009.1, forward strand.
GTAGGCAAGCGACAGCCCAGCTTATTCCCCCCCACCGTTTGTTACAGGAGCTGCTTCAGTGGCCCTCGATCTCTACCGCGCTTCGCAATTTAAGTATGCTTGACTCCGAAGATCAGGTCAAAGCGATGAAAGGCGACGATTCGGTTACCATACAGGATTATATCTTAGAAACCTTCTTGGACATTTGCAGAGAGGTCTTGAAGTTCTCGCCAAGTATTACGCCTTCCACGACGCAGCAAGCGGAGGAGGACCGATATACCGATCTGCTCGTACTCCTGCTTAACCAAAGGTTATTGCCGATTGGATGGTCGGCCGTTTCGCAGTCGCGTGGAGGTTACACTGGAAAAGCGATGGGTCACCGAGGTGGTATCGGCGAACGGGACATCATCATACAAAACCGGATGCGCACCGAATTGGCAATTGGAGAGGCGCTGAACTTGGGGGGGTTCAGCACTTCTGATATCAAAGTCCATACTCAGAAGATTTTCGGTTACGATACGACCCGCTGCTACTTCCATATCGTACTCACCTGGGGATTTGCGAAAAACCCGGATGATTTGTGGTCGAAATATAAAGCCCTAGTAGCATCAAAGAAAGACCAGCCGTTCCCAGTCGTGGATTGGGGGGAAGCGATGAGAAGGTTCCCAAGGCACGATTTCCGAGGGTTGCGCAGCATCTATTCGCTACACGAAACCGATACGGAGGCGAAGCAAGCGCTAGTGGTTCATCTCTACGTGGACGTGCTTAGCGAGAAGATTAAAGAAGCGGCGGAGAAGGCTCGGAAATAGGTTGTACGCAGGTATTTATAATGGCTGTGGATATGACGGATGGCCGCCAATATGTTGGTTCCGCATACCGTTCGCATAGAATCGGTGGCTTTGTTGGTTAGGAATGGTGCAGAGGGCTGAGATAGCAATAGTAGACCGGTTTTGAGGATTAGTACAGGTGAGGCGGCAGCGTGAAACAGAAACGAAAAATAGATTAATATTTGGTAACACCTGATGTTGAAGTCAGGTGTTTTTTTGATTGTTAAGTAGATAATCTGGTAATAGCAAATAGGTCATCCAAGCTACTCTCTGTTAACTAGTCATGGACTATAATCTATTGATACTAGTTAAGAGTAAGGAAAATACTTAATCATTGAGGCATAAAATATGTGTCTCAATATAGTACCTAAAAGAATAAGGTACTGTTTTCCTTTTCGAAGAATTTATAAAACGCTGTAGAACTATTAGAGTCAGACAATCTGTTGAGTAAACTAAGCAGCACTAAATTATTAATGGTGCTATTTTTGACCCTAAGAGAATTGCTTTTCAACAAGTATTATTTTAACTAAAGGTGAGGTGACTTTCTTGTTCTCTTTAAAGAGATGGCAAATATACCAAATGCCTGAGATTAATTCTGAAGTTAAGTTATTTATTGAATGGTTGGATTTACAGAGATTTTGAATGGGGGAAACCCCCTCAATATATAGTTTTACAGACCAAAATATAAGAGAATATAGGACGAGTTTATACTTTTCTCCGTCGACCCTCTATGAAGATTACGCCATCAATGAAAGTCTCTTTCATTGGCAAACTCAGAGTCGGATTTCGGAAGAAACGAATACAGCTAAGCGATATATCCATCATAAACGCATGGGAATAGAATTGCCTTATTTGTCCGTGAATATAAGGAGGAGAATAACTTTACTTCGCCTTTATCTTCTTAGGAGAAGCCGAGTATGTAAGGCACGATTGGAGATTGAAGGAAGAGATGTCTCCGGAATTGGTGCCAGTGGCAAATAAGGCAATTGGATAGGATGTGAAGGCGTTGATTGAGGTGGCTGCAGTGATAATTGAAAACGAACATGGTCAGATTCTAATAGCTAGAAGTAAGAAGGGGAAGGCGCAAGAAGGCTTGTGGGAGTTTCCAGGTGGTAAGATAGAGAAAAATGAAACGATCAAGGAATGTCTTGAGAGAGAACTGTTAGAGGAAATGAACATTAGGATTCAGCCGTGTGAATCATTTGTTGTAAAATGACCATTATTATGGGTAGTGCGATTTTTGCCTATGTATTTATAGAGGGGGTGGTTGTGCCCCCAGACATATCCAGATGCTGCACGCATTCTCCACACCACCTCGGAGGATTTCTCAACCGGTCATTGTCCTCTCATTCTTTCATTACGCCTGTCCAAGGGGTTGAGGCCCGTCTTGCTCAGTTTCCTGCAGACTCCTGTAATACAAGGTGATGCCTTAAAACCAAGGGACGGGCAGTTATGCGTAATAAAATAGCACGGATATTGACATAACTTTCGGTAGTAACTATAATGGTTACAACGGTGGTGATGCACTTGAAACAAATAAGTACTCGCTTTTCTATTGCTGTCCATATCCTTTCCCTGATTGCTGTCAGCCCAAACGAATGTACGGGGGACTTCATTGCGGGCAGCGTAAATACAAATCCCGTTATAATCCGGAGAATTATGGGGATGTTAAAAAAGATGGGGTTAGTGGAAGTACGGCCTGGGGTTGGAGGTGCTTCTCTACTCAAAGCACCTGAGGAAATTACGCTTCTCGATGTTTATCGGGCTGTAAATGTGATTGAAGACAACCAATTATTCCGTGTTCACGCAGATCCGAATGAGCGATGTCCAGTCGGGCGGAACATTGAGTTGGTTCTCCAATCCGAGTTGAATGAGGCTCAATCCGCTATGGAACACAGGTTGGCACAAACGACTTTGAGCCAACTCACACCAAGGTTCAAATAAATGAGAGCTCCTTTAAGAGAGCTTTTATTTTATAGAATTGTTGTAACTAATACTGTTATAACAATGGGAATTACAACAAAACATATTTGGAGGAATAGAAGATGAAAATGTTAGTCACAGGAGCGACAGGGAATTTAGGGACTTTAGTTGTAGAGACGCTATTGAAATCTATACCAGCGAGTCATCTGGCTGTCAGTGTCCGCAATCCAGAGAAAGCGGAAGGATTGCGGGCTCGTGGAGTAGAAGTTCGTGAAGGAGATTTTGACCGTCCAGAAACATTGGATTCTGCTTTTGCAGGTATCGATCGTTTATTAATTATTTCTGCGGATGGAGACAACGAAACAAGAATTCGGCAGCACACAAATGCTGTTGCTGCTGCAGAGCGTGCTGGAGTTAAATTTATTGCATATACCAGTGCAACGAATGCAAATGAAAGCAAGTTATTCCTTGCTGAAGTACACCGTGTCACAGAAGAAGCCATCGTCAAAACTGGCATTCCTTACTCCTTCTTACGCAACAACTGGTACTTGGAGAATGAAATTTCAAGCATTCAAGGCGTGATAGCAGGAGCTCCTTGGGTGACCTCGGCTGGATCTGGCAAAGTGGGTTGGGCACTGCGCCAAGATTACGCGGCGGCGGCTGCAACAGTATTGGCGGGGAACGGACACGACAATACAATTTATGAACTTTCGGGTAAACTGATGACTCAAGAAGAACTGGCGTCTGCTCTTGGCACGGTACTAGGCAAGGAAGTGCCTGTCCAACAGGTCGATGACGCCACTTATGCCGACATCATGAAAGGCGCAGGTGTACCCGACTTCGTTATCCCTATTCTCGTAAGTATCCAGCAAGACATTCGAGAAGGCGCACTGGAGATCGAAAGTAATGATTTCGAAAAGCTGCTCGGTCGTCCAGTTACGCCAATTAGCGAGGCACTAACTCAAATAGTTAACGCGTAATCTCTCAAACAAAATAATTGAACTTTATCGAAAACCGACCTCTCGTAATGTGAGGTCGGTTTTCGATTTGAAGGTTCAAATCTTGCCAAGTCATTACGAGGAACGACAGTGAAATTCATCGCCCTATCATAGATGATTTTTTCTTTATCTGATGGATTGTCAAGCTAAGTGCGACAGTTCGTTCGATTTGATCCTGGCGTCGTAGATAAAGTGAAGGAGTCGAGCCATCCATTTATGGAGGAAATGAATGAGCATCAAGATGGATTGGACGTGATAGTGCGCGTTCGTCGACGTGATGATTTGCTGCCAGGGGTGCTTGGCTGGGGAGCGGGTGTAATCGTATTGGAACCTGAATCCTTCCAAGACAGAATTCGTGAGGAAGTCCAAAAATGTTGAAACGCTACTGACATAACGCTGTCAGCAGCGTTTTTTTATAATCGGAATGTAAACGTAAAGGAGTGGTGAGATAAAGGTGAAGTACGTCTTGTATCGGTTGGGAGATACAGCCAATCGATATCCACAAGCTCATTCACGGCAGGCGTGACTTCCGCCTAAATTTGAGAGGAAAAAAGCACTTGGTTATGAGTACTGCTACAGCTAATCGGTGAAGCAGGTTACTTTATCAATTATTATAGGAAGGATGATATCTTGTGAATTTCGCTTCTGTGCGCATCATTACCAACGATGTAGATCGTCTCGTCGAGTTCTATGAGAAAGTCATGGGTGTTTCGGCGGAGCGCCCTACGCCTGTGTTTGCCGAACTCGTTGTGCCATCATGTACCCTGGCAATCGGCCACTCCCAGACGGCGCAGCTATTCGGCGCTGGTTCCGTAGCGGCAGCCCATAATCACAGTGTCATCCTCGAGTTCCGCGTCGACCATGTCGAAGCCGAATACGCGCGCTTGAAGCCATTTGTCGATGAATGGGTACAGGAACCGACGACGATGCCATGGGGGAACCGTTCGATTCTGTTCCGGGATCCCGACGGCAATCTTGTCAACCTCTTCGAGCCGGTGACTGAGGAAGCGATCGAACGGTTCAGTGGAAGGCGAACCCTCTAATCAAAAAATAAAGCAGGTCTTCTCCTTGTTTGGGCAAGACCTGTAAAACTTGTATCCAGCCTATCTTCTGTTCGATAATGAAGTAGGCTCTTTTGCCGTTTGATTGATACGCTGAGCCATAAATAAGTAATGGCAAGTTTTTTCGGGAACACTGAGAAAAAAGGAGAGATGAAATTGTCCGATATCGTTGATTTCAAAAACGTATCTACGGTTGGTTTGGAGTCTTCGCCTGTTGCAGAAGCGCTTGCGGGATTGCGCGCGAATGAAGCCCGTTATTTTATGAACAAGTACAAGCATGAGTTTGTGGTCGTGCCAGCCGGCGAAAGCCAGGAAGCCCTTGATTATGTGAACCGGATTTTGAAAGAAGAACGTGAACTTGAGTTTGCGGCCAAGCCTCTAGAAACGTCGCAGTTTCAAGTCGAGAATATCCAATTTACGTACGTCTTTTATGAGGATGGCCTTTCGGTCAATGTCATGTATACGGTTGATGACCCTAAGAAGCGGGCCGTTGGTTTCAAGCTGTCCGAGGGGATGGAAATACCCAAGGAGCTGGAAGAGAAATTCAAGTTCGCCAGGCAGAAGTCCAAGCTGGCTGGAACAATCCGGGGTTCGTTTTTTGTCATCAAAAAAGAATATTTGAGGTAACCGGATGAACGGCTCGAGTCGGGGCGCTGTGCCGGCTCCGTCTCGTCATTCATAAGCGAGCCAAGCATGGCTTGGTTATGCCCAGTGATGCTTCATGAGCAGGCGAGACTTCATAAGCATCGATGTTGGGAGCAAGCTTGGAGCTTTTGTACCCGTTCCCTCATGAGACGACCAAATCCGCTGCTTGCTCCTGTGATAAGCCATGTCCTTTGAGTCGGAATTGGCGGTCGTGTTTCAAGAGCAATCTGGAAAATGCCAAAAAAGCGGCTTGTCCAAGCCGCTTTTCCTGAACGTATAGACGGCGGCTGACGGCAGTCGGCAAAATGACCGCCAGTCCGACACATACTGATGTGGCTCCATCCGTCCGGCTCGCCTATTTCCACCAAGCCGACGTCATCTCTTCCGGAGCGCCGACAACCACAGGTTGTCCGAGCCTAGGGGTTGCGATCGCGACTCCCTCTTGGCGTGCAGCTGCAACGACACGTTCGATGGGATCGGTCCATTGGTGCAGCGCTAACGTAAACGCGCCCCAGTGAATCGGAATCAGCAGATTCGCCTGCACATCAAGATGCGCCTGCACCGTCTGCTCCGGCATCATATGAATGGCCTCCCAGCTTGCATCGTACTGGCCGCATTCCATCAAAGCGACGTCGAAAGGTCCATGCCGTTCGCCGATTTCCTTGAAGTGGGGGCCGTATCCGCTGTCTCCGCTGCAGAAGACGCTCGTATGCCGGCCCTTCAAAACCCAGGAGCACCATAGGGTCGCATTCGAATCCACTCCGCGCCTGCCCGAAAAATGGCGCGCCGGCGTGCAAGCAAGCTGCAGTTCTCCCAAATCAGCGGCATCCCACCAGCCAAGCTCCTCGATCTTGTCCGGAGCGACACCCCATCGGATCAAATGAGCCCGCACGCCGAGCGGTACGAAAAAGCGGCCGACCTTATCCTTGATCCGTTTGACAGTGCCGTAGTCGAGATGATCGTAGTGATCATGGGTAATCAATACGGCGTCCAGAGGCGGCAATTGCTCGGCATCCAGCGGCGGCTGCCCGCTGAATCGTTTGCCGCCGAATATCGGAAAGGGCGACGGCGCGCGGCCAAGCATCGGATCGACCAAGATCGTGTGCCCCTCTATGCGAAGCAGAAACGTCGAATGTCCAAACCAGATGATGCTCGTCTCCTCGGAGCTCGTGAATTCGCCCGGATCGACCCTGTCGACCGAGAGTGCCGCTGCAGGCCGGCGATTATTTCCGCCTTTGAGGAATTCCTTCGCCACGGCCAACATGGTGGCAGGATTGGCAGCCATAGGGGTTTCAATGATGTTGTTGAATCGACGGCCTGAATATAAAGCTTCTTTTGATGCGAACTTCACGCGCTCCTCGCGAGATACCCGTCCGCCTAACGCCGGATAGATTAAAAACGTTGCATAAACAACGGCAATGACTCCAACAATAATGATCAACCACGTCAAGCTGCATCCCGCCTTCGCTCCAACATTCTTCAGTAGAACGGAAAAGATTCGTCCGCGAATCACGAGACTCGCCTTTGGTTCTATAAGTACACGGCCTTATTCATCATAACGCGTCCGACGAGAATTTGCGAAGCTGACTTTAAGTCAAGCTCTCTATTCGAATTAGAGGCTTGAGGACGTAAAAAAACGATCGTCGGCTGCTGCCGAACAATCGTTTTTTTTGCGTTGACTGGTTGATCACCCTCCATTAACGATGGCTATTCGGTAAAATGTTGCAAGTCCTAAAAAAACCTCCCCCGGCATAAACATGCTGGTGAGGAGTGTGAGGATATGGACAAGATGGCGCAGCGTTTTTACCAGTTGAAGCAGAAGCAGAAAGAGATCGAGCAGGAGCTTTCCGAACTCCGCAGTGAAATCATCCATCATTGTCTGGAGCTGGCGGCGCCTGAGCTTGAAGCGGGGAGTTACAGGATCAAGCTCATTTCCCAGGAGCGCAAGGAATACGACGATAAGAAGCTGTATGAGGCTTTGCCCGACCCCGAGCTGTGGCGGCTGCTATCCAAGGCCGATTCGGCCAAGATTGCGAGCCTGATCAAGCTGAAGGTTCTAACGGAAGACAGCCTGAAGGACACCTATTCGGTCAAGAAAGTGACGCTGCTGCAAGTGGATAGGAAGTAATGCGACTGTCGTCGGAAATTTGAAAGCAAATAAAAAAGACAGGGGGATTGAATTCGAGGCCACTGAAAAAGCAGCGTAAGGCGCGAAATCGTTCTGGAGAAACGGAAGAATGATTTCCGTCTGCAGCGACACATTTCAGTGGCCTCATTGAATTCCCGCCTATCTTTTGCCCGTATTCGTGGGGTTATTTCACCATGCCCTGGTCATCCGCAACCGCAAAGTTGTAGTTCACCGATCGGACGAGCTTCTCGCCTTTGTCGTTCAAGCCCTCCACGTCGAAGGAGATGTTGTAGATGCCGGGCTCGGCCGGCGCCGTCAGGGACATGTTCAGGCTGCCGTCGACGGCCAGGTCCGGAAGCTCGCGGGTAGAGGATAAGGATGCCGGGCGGCCGGGGACCGATTTGGTCAGCTTGGGACGCTTGACGCTGCCTTTGATCGGCTTGCCGAAGTCGACGGAGAGCTGGAACGCTTCGCCTTTGCGAACCACTTTGCGGCTCGCCTTCAGCTTCGTGGAGGCTGAGCCCTCGATCTGCGCCATCGCGAAGTAGGCGTCGTTCTTGCCGTCCAGCTTCAGGCTCCATTCTCCCGCCTCCGGCTGCATGATCTGGAATACCCGGCGGACCGCCTTGCCGAAGATGCCGTCCGGATCGCTGTCCGCCGAAGCGGCCACGGAAGGATAGACTTGGCCGGATGGGGAAACGAGAGACAGCGCCGTGTCCTCCCGGCTCGTTATCACTTCCAGGGCGACGCTGCCGATCCCGCTCTCGAGCGGGAACGAGACGGCCGATGCGCCGTCAACGGGGCCGCCGCGAAGGATCAGGCTGGCATCCTGCTCTCCCGCATTTGCAGCAAGAGACGGCGAACCGAGTGTCGCTTGCAGCTGTCCGGACGGAGCCGCTTCCGGCGATGCCTGCAGCTGCCCGCTCGGCATCGCCGCTCCGGACGGGGCAAGAGCGGCCGTGGCCAGCTTCAGCTTCGGCTGCACGAGGCTCCACGTCTGGGAAGCGCGCGCCATGGCGCTGTGGGAGATGTTTTTCGTAAAGCTCCGGATGCCGTAGGGCAGGCCCATGGCGGAATATACGGATACCGCCCCGTCGTCCTCGCCCGGAAGCACGGCATGGGCGAACCAGTAGCTGGTGAAGATGCCGTCGTCTCCCTCGCCTCCGGACATATAGGTCTTGGTCGCATTCACTTCCGGCTTGACGTCGGTCTGGGCGCGGAAGTTCGCCATATAGGACGTTTGCAGCGAGTAGACGGCGTCATCCTGCTGTCCCATGATCGCGCCGAGCCAGGAGGTCCAAGTGCTGTAGGCCATATCCGCCAGCTCCGAGCCCCGGTTGGGCGTCGAGAGCTGATGGACCACGTTCACGTAAGGGGAAGCCCCGTAATAGACGAGCGCCGTCTGCGTGTCGATGCCGCCTTTGGAGTGGGCGATGATGTTGAGCTTGGGCACGTTGTAGTAGGCAGCGACCTTGCGGATCAGGGAGGCGAGAATCGGGCCGTTCTTCCACATGTCTCCTCCCGGACCGTCGGCGTCGGGCAGCTGCACGAACGCCGTCCGGTAGCCGGCATTGTAGGCGGCATCGTAGTAGCTGTCGGTCCCGATCCAGCGCTCATAGTTGGAATGAAGCCCCTGGACGAACAGAAGGACGGGCTTGTCGGACGAGGCTTGGGACGGCACCGCGCCGGTATACCAGTTGCCTGACTGGCCGGATGCATTTTCCTTATGCAGCAGAGGAGCGGGAGCGGCGTGAATCGCTTGAGGGAATGCCAAGGCCGCCCCCATGACCAGCGCAAGCGCGGCTTTCAACCGTTTTGTTCTCAACGTAAATCTCTCTCCCTTCAATAAATGGAATCGTTTTCCACCTATAAATTAAATGAGAAAGATTTACGGAGTATTCGAACGAAATGAAGGTTCTACAAAGACGGCCCGTCCATGGGCGGCAGCGATCACGTCAACGCATCGGTTCCTTCCTGAGGTAGGTCAGCATCATCTCTTCCATCTGATCCAGAATCCGCCGATATTCGCCTTCAGCCCCGTCCAGCATGAAGTTGACAGCCAGCCCGTCCCGAAAGGACCAGAAGATATAGGATGCCGCGGCATCGTCGAGGTCGGAACGGAATTCCCCGCTTGCCTTGCCCTCGTCCAGCAGCCTTCCGATGATGCCGAGTCCCTTGTCCCGGTAATTATTATGCATGCCGATCAGGTCGGGATTGCGGGAGACATAAACCATGAATTCCAGGTGGAAAGTCAGCCATTTCCGCAGATCCGCCAGCGGCTGGCTCCGGAAGCGGGTGAACAGGCTGCGGATTTTAGCCGTAGCGCCATCCAGCTGCTGGAACTGGCCGTGCACCATTTCTGTCATTTCATCCATGCGGCTGTGTGCCAGCTCGATATACATCTCTTCCTTGCTGGAGAAATACCCGTATAGGGCGCCCTTGCTCATGCCGGAGCTGCGGACGATATCGTCCACGGATGTCGCCAGAAAGCCTTTCTCGACAAAACAGTCCAGGGCTGCGTCCAAAATGGAAGCCCGTTTTTCTTTTCGATACTGCTCGGTAACCTTCGGTGCCATCGTTGATCTCCTTCGGCTTTGTTTGCGTGTCATATGTTGTCCGCTAGGGAAATGATAGCATACATTTCTTCCTATGGAGGCTGGATGGAGGAAGAAAGCAAATCCAGTAAGTTTTATCCTTGCCATCCATATAATGTCCATTCTATAATAAAGACTGACCAGTCGGTTTTATTTACGCTGCTCCTATTCTATCATTCCTTGCGGAGGGATCAAGCTTTGATCACATTCAAATGTTTGAGCGAATGCACGTTGGAGGAAGCCGTCAACGTGTGGAATGAAGGCTTTGCCGGGTATTCCGTTCCCATCTCCATGTCTGTCGAGTCTTTTGTGAACCGCCTGGTGCTGGAAGAGCTGTCGCCGACCCTTTCCTTCCTTGCTTGCCGCGACAACCGTGCTGTCGGCATCGTCCTGAGCGGAATCCGCGAGGTGCAGGGCCGGAAGGTCGCCTGGAACGGGGGGACAGGGGTTGCTCAGGAGGAGAGGGGGACCGGAATCGGCCAGGCGATGATCGACCATGCGCTTGAGCTTTACCGGGAACAAGGCGTGGACATCGCGACGCTGGAGGCGATCAGCGAGAACGAAAGGGCGATTCGCCTGTACAAGAGCAGGGGATACGAGGTTGTCGATGAGATGGTCTATCTGGCCTGCGACTCCAAGCTGCCCGATCTCGCGGGGGACGTGGATGGCTTGACGGCTGTGCCTGGCACCGCGCTGGACCTGAAGCCTTATGAGAGGATGCTTCCTTGGCAGTTCCAGTGGCCGAACTATCGGCGCGACGGACAGTCTCTGGTTGTGCTTGAACGGGGAAAGCCAGTCGCCTACGCTCTATACCGGCGCAGCTTAGATTCGGCAGGAACGGGCATCGGCGTTACGATCAGCCAGCTGCGGGTGCTGGATGCAAGAGACGATCACGATGCTCTGCTTCGTTTCCTGCTGGCCCATATTGCCGAGCCCGAGCGGAGCTCGTACAAGCGGACGGTGCCTATGCTTCGTTCCGACGACGCACTGCACCGGCTGTTGACGGAGCTTGGATTCAAGCCGTCCAATCTGGAGCAGGTGTTCATGCTGCAGGAGCTGCAACGCGGCTAATAGGCTATCATCGGAAAGCAGCGAATACAGCAGCCTCTGTTCGGAGTACTTCCGAATGGGGGCTGATTTTATTTGTCCCGAAAGAGGGGAGAATGAAGGGAGGCCACTGAAAAAGCAGCGTAAGGCGCGAAATCGTTCTGGAGAAACGGCAGAAATCAGAGAAATCTGGGGACAACAGCGATCGGAAGATGATTTCAGTCTGCAGCGACACATTTTCAGTGGCCTCGAATGAAGGTGAACCCTTTCAAAGGCTTCAAAGTGGGTATATACACATTAGACAACAATCTGAAGGAGGCTGTGCATATGAGCGACCAATACAAGATGCAGGATCCGACCACCCAATATCAGAAGGCGGGTCCGGATTTTCAGCAGAAGCAGAACCCGCCTGGTCTGGAAAAGGAAATGACGCCGAAGCCCGACGCAGGGGAGAAGTCGTATCGCGGCACCGGCCGCCTAAGCGGCCGCAAAGCGGTCGTTACCGGCGCCGACAGCGGCATCGGCCGCGCAGTTGCGATTGCATTTGCCCGGGAGGGAGCGGACGTCGTGCTGTCCTATCTGCCCGAGGAGGAGCCGGATGCCAAGGAAGTCGTGAAGCTGATCGAAGAGGCCGGCCGCAAGGCGGTCGCCATGCCCGGCGACGTGAAGGACGAGTCCTACTGCGAGTCGCTTATCACTGCTGCGGTGGAGCAGCTTGGAGGCATCGACATTCTCGCGAACGTAGCCGGCATGCAGCAGTTCGTGGAGGATATCGCGGATCTGACGACGGAGCAGTTCGACGCCACGTTCAAGACGAACGTCTACTCGCTCTTCTGGCTGTGCAAGGCAGCTGTCAAGCATATGCCTCCGGGCAGCGCGATCATCAACACGAGCTCCATTCAGGCGTACAAGCCTTCGCCTATCCTGCTCGACTACGCCACGACCAAGAGCGCGAACAACACCTTCACCAAGGCGCTCGCCCAGCAGGTCGCTCCCAAGGGCATCCGCGTGAACGCCGTCGCGCCGGGTCCGGTATGGACTCCGCTGCAGATCAGCGGCGGTCAGCCGCAGTCCAAGCTGGCGAAGTTCGGCGAGAACACGCCGCTTGGCCGTCCGGGGCAGCCAGCGGAGATGGCGCCGGCGTATGTGTTCCTGGCGAGCCCGGAATCGAGCTACGTCATCGGGGAGACGCTGAACGCGAACGGCGGCGAGCCGACTCCTTAAGCCGCGGCCGCTGGAAATTCAGCCTGTTATTGAAGCTGCTGTCGCCTATTCACGTCATAAGCGATTTAACGGATAGATGAAGAACCCGAGCCTATATGGATCGGGTTCTTCTTTTTGATGCCTAATTAATTGAGGGGATATTTGACCTCTAGTATAAATTACCCAGGCCTTTCGTCCGATCTAAGTTATAAACTTACTGGAATATGATTCGTTTGGGGGATGCAAGGAAAGATGTCTTTTTGCGGAAATTGCGGCACCAGACTAAATGAACGCATGTTGTTTTGCAAAGAATGCGGGACAAAAGCAACCATGTCGATCGAAACAGGTTCAATGGAAAAATCGGCAGAGGATGAAGCATTGATCATTGCTTATCCGCCTGAACCGGTCCAGTCTTCAAGCAAAAAAAGGAAGCCGGCAATCTTCCTGGCAGCGGCAGTACTGATGGCAGTCGTGCTGCTGGCCGGAGGCTTTAAGTTCGGTCAATACTGGTTGTCCGCCGATCGCTTGGTCAGCCGGTTTGAGCATGCCTTGCTGCAAAAAGACGGGCAGGCTATCGTTGGCCTGATGACCACCGATGACGAGCGTCTGGACCTCCAAAAGGCAGATGTGCAAGGCTTTCTCGCCTATCTTGAAGAGCATCCGGAAGCGGCGGGAGAATTGACGGGCAGCCTCCGCAAGCAAAGCTTTCTATTGGCAGGGGGAGAAAGTATCTCTCCCGACAGCGAATCAGCCATTCATCTGGTCAAGTCGAAAAAGCTGCTCGTATTGGATTCCTACCGGCTGTCCGTCTCTCCGGTATTCATCGAGCTGAGTACGAATTACAAGGGCGCTTCTTTTCTGGTAGGTGGCAAGGAAGTGGCAAAATCCCAAAATCCGGGCGATCCGTACGTGGATGGTCCGCTCCTGCCGGGAATCTATGCCGTGGAAGCCAGGCTGAAAACCGATTACGTCGATTTGTCCTCCGTGCAAGAAGCCGAGTTATGGGGCGGGGTTCGGGAATATTCAGCGACGCTCGATCTTCAAGGCGATGAGGTGGAGATAAGGACGGGCTTGGAGGGAGACGGATTGCAAGGCAGATTGTACCTGAATGACAAGGATGTCGGCGTGAATCCGTTCGAGAACCGTTCTTACGGACCTGTGACGACAGACGGTTCCCTGAATCTGGCAGTTGAAGCAGACTTTCCGTGGGGGGCTGTCCGATCGAATGAACTTCCTATAATGGACTCGTATATGGAAGTGAATGTGGCGGATTCCGAACCGCTGCAAGCGGCTTTGATCGAGAAGGCGAACCAATTCCAGCAGGAGTGGCTGGAAGGAATGGCGACAGGGGATGCCGCCAAGCTCAAGTCGGGAACCGAAGCCATGAGAGGCGAGCTAAGCCGCAGCATTGAAGAGGCCGGATTGCAGGGGAGGCTGATGACCGCATCCTTTACCGGAGCGGCCTTTGACCTGGACTCGTTCCGTTTGGAATCGGCTGGCGGCCAGTGGCACGGCATGCTCGATACAGCGGTTCACCGTCTGAGGGCGGATTATAGGGCCGATGACTTGCCTCCGCAAGAGCTGAGAGAGGAAGTCGAGCTGCAGGGAATGACGCTCATATACGATGAATCGGCCGCAGTCTGGATGGTCGATTCGGTTCGAGGCTTGTACGGCAGCGAATTAACTAATGAACGGGTGAAATATGTGGAGAATTCCCATCCACAGACCTTTAAATCATCCCCAAGCGCTCTTTTGAATCCTTCGGCAGATTCCGGCAAATCCGAAATCGGTGCTTTCCTTCTCCGCTATCTTGAAGCGTCGGTCGAAGCGATCAATGCGCGGGATTTCCAAGTCGTTGCCGCCATGCATGACCCTGACGGCCCTTCGTACAAGGAGTCGGAGAACTATATTCTCCATCTGGAAGAGAAAGGAATTACCGAGCAGCTGCTGAGCGCCGAAGTGGACGGAATCGAACTCCAGGAGGATGGCAGCTACAACCTTTCGACGAGTGAATCATACGCCATCGCTTACAAGGACGGTACCGAGAAAACAAAGGCCTTCAAGTCTTCTTATAAAGTCGTCCTGATAGACGGCAAGCCGCGCGTGCGGAAATTGCTTGAAGTGAAAGAACAGTAGAAGAAAGGACAGGTTGAATCCATGTATTGCAAATATTGCGGCAGCGAGCTGGAGGAGCAGGCGAAGTTCTGCGTCAAATGCGGGGAGCAAATAGCGCCGGCGGCATCTGCTGCCGAATCGGCTCCGAAACCAGCCGCAGCTATGCCTACAACGGTGGCAGCGGACAATCTGGCGATGACATCAACGGCAAAGTATCGAAAACCGATCCTATTCGGAGCGGTTCTGGTCGTTATAGCCTTGATTATGATCGGCATGAATTCGTTCAGGGGAGGCTCATCCCAATCCAACCCTTCGGCGACAGTGAAGAGTTTTATGAAAGCCGCCGGCAAGCATGACTTCGATGCCATGATGAAGCTCGTCCCGCCCGATGCAAGGCCTGAAGGCGCCGATCTGAAATTGGCCAAGGAAATGCTGAATTACCGGCTGAAGGAGAACAAGGTTGAAATCGTCAGCTTCAAAATCTTGGACGTCAATAAGAGCGAGAGCAGCGCTACCGTTCGATATATGGTTCAAATAAGCCGTGACGGGGAGAAGGACGAGCCTGAGGATGATTCCATTGATTTGGTCCGGATCGGAAAGAAATGGTACATAGAGGAAGATAGTTTAGGATTTTAAATCAAGGAGGCTGTTTTAAATGCAGAAATTTTCCGAGGTTTTAAAGGCACTGAGAAATTGGTATGAATCGTTTGCGTGGTACTCCCTGCTGCGCTCCTTCGAAATGCATCTTCTGTTCGGCGGACTCGGCGTTTTGCTGCTCAAGGTTTTGCTCTACCAGATTCTCCCGTACTCCAGCTATACCACGCTTAATACGCTTTTCTATACGATTCCGCTCTCGGCAATCGCCTATCACGCATTTCTGCTCGGAATATGGCTGACGCTCGCTTCGGTGAATGTAAAGTACACGCCGTACGGCCTATGGGCTTATGCTTTCATTGATCTGTTCCCCTTCACGGGCATGTCCCTTTCATCCCTGATTACGCCTGCCGTTTATATCGTGCTCGGATATGCACTGTTCCGGTATACGAGTTCCTCTTATTCCGAATTGGCAAGCCGTGCTTAGCTTTTGTACATCCCTAATTTGAGGAGGTTGGCGAAATGAGCTTCATGAAGAAAATGAAGTCGGGCTTGAATCAGGTCAAGGACAAAGCGCAGCAAACCGTAGAAACAACCCGCATCAGTTCCCAAATTGCAGGTAAAAAGAAAGAAAAGAGCGCTTTATTTGAACGGATGGGAGAATTCGTTCATCAGACGCTTCAGAGCGGAGAATTATCGGATCAACAGGATCAAATCCTGGCTATGTCGCGAAGCGTAATCGAGCTTGAAGCCGTCATTGCGGAATTGGAGGCTCAGCTGTTCAAGGTAAAGGGAGAGCGCATCTGCGCTTGCGGCTCGGCGGTTTCCCTGGACTCCCGATTCTGCAACAGCTGCGGTCAGCCTATGCAGCATGAGGGGACGATCGAACAGACGGAAGAACCGCTGGAAGAGCTGAAGCCGTCCAAAAGCTGCGGGAACTGCGGCTCCATGATCGATGCCGATTCCAGATTCTGCGTCCTTTGCGGTCATAAAGCCGAGTAGCGGATGACCCCCAAGACCGAGATCGATCGGATTGGGGGTCTGCTGCTTTTGGAGGGGGAGGTACAACATGATTTGTATGGACTGCGGCTCGGAAGAGAAGGGGAATTTCTGCAGAAAATGCGGAGCTGACCTTCATGGGCCATCCAAGGTTTCAGACCCTCGGATGGCTCAGGCAAATTACTCGCAAGAGCCGGCCGCTCTTAATAAGGAAGCACAGAAGCCGGAGCTTCCGGACATAAGCGCGGGGCCTTCCGTGCGGCAATCGGTCCGGCTGAAGGCGAATTCTGCCGTCGTGATTTCCGGCGAGCCTTCGGCACCGGCATTTCGAAGCTGGCCGACTTTGGCGTATAGTCTTGCTTTTGCAGCTCTTTTTATTTATGCCTGTGTCCGCTTATGGACTTGATGGGCTGGGGGGAACGATTTTATGTGGGTCCGTATCATCATGCTGGCTCTGTTCGCAGCGGGGATAGCAGGATTATATGTCTATTTCGAGCATCAAGACAAGCTGCCTGCAGCTTCGATAGCCGCATCGGCTTCGGAAGCTCGACTCAAGGAGCAAGGGCAGCAGAGGGATGAGGAGTGGTGGGCGAAGAAAGAGCAGCCGCTCGAAAGCCGTCTGACCTTCCGTAAAAAATGGACCGTCGTGCATGTGGGGGAGCTGAATACGGATCTGGTTTACGGCAAGAAGCTGGGCGATCTTTCCGAACGGGACGTGTCGCTCAATCCAGATACGGCGGCGATGTACTTTTATCGGCAAGATCTGCTTCCGGATCAGGAGGACCGGCTGGCGGTCATACACGATGTGAACTCCATGGATCGGTTCGTATCCCAGCAGGTGAGCTGGACAAGCCAGGACCGGATCCAGTTGGATTTTCCTGAATTCAACCAGCCGGATGCGCAGTCGAACCCGGACTACGGTTATCTGAACGAAGCAAGGCTGTATGGCGAAATCCCGATGAAGGTCACCCTCGAGGATGAGGAAGGATCGATCCTGATCGAATTTGACGGACAAAGCAAGAGGCTGAAGCCTGGAGAGCGCGCGTCCTTCGTGAAGAGCAAGGAAATCAGCAGCGTCAAGGTGCGATCCAAAGTCGTCGTGAGCAACTATGGCTTATGGGATTCTTCACAGGTGAAATACGTTGTCAGCGGAGAGGGGGCGCAAGGATGAGGAGTGGGGTCGCGCTCGTTCTTGCCGTATGCTTCCTGATCTTGCTCGTCCCTCCACCGCCCGTTCATGCGGATATCATCAATTACAAGGCTGTGAAGCCGTTGCCGGTGTTGTTCGTGCATGGTTATAACGACAAGGGAGAATCGTGGGAGCAATCGGAATTTTATAATTATGTCCAGACACTCGGCGCCAAAGTGATCAGTCTGGATTACAGCGAGTACAACCGGAACGACATCACATCCACGGCCGTTCAGAATCGATTTGCCGAAGCATTGGAAAAGCTGCCTGACGGTAAATTCGATATCGTCGCCCACAGCATGGGCGGCTTGCTCACGCGGTACTATTTGCTTCAGAATGAGGAACTGCGCAGCAGAGTCCGAAGAGTCATCATGATCGGAACGCCTAATCACGGTTCTCCTGTTGCTTTTCTCAATCGGGTGCAGGATATGATCGACGACCCGTCCGACTATTGGATCGGGGGGAGCAAGAACGAGGATGTACGGAAGTACCGCAGCTATTACGAGCAATATGCGGATGAAATGTTTGATCGTTACATTGGGGGGCAGATTCCAAAGCAGCCCTATGAATACTGGCTCAGCGAGCACAAGGATAAGCCCGTCGAACAGCTCCGCAGCGACGAGCTTGCAGAGGCGGGCAATGCCGACTTCCTTAAGTCCGTCGGCACCAATGTTTTGCCGGGCGGGCTGGATTACAGATACAGCCGGGCATTCGATGACTACGCCAAGCTGGCTGCGGCTCGTTCCTATTATCTCGATGACCGGGCGAGACTTTTGGGAGCCTCAGGGCTTGTATTCGACGATGTCGACGGCTCGCATCTCGCCCAAAGAGGCAAGCTGGATGAAGCCACTGCGTTGAAGGAGACCAAATGGTGCAACTTCTGGTTTACAGATTGCCAGAAGGCCAGCGCAAAAAATATCGTCATGGATCGCCTCATGATGGAGCGCTTCGACTTTTTGTACCAAGTCGATGAGGATGGAAGGATGAAATCGCAGCAGTTCGTGGCCAATCTGTTCCTGCACCGCTTGGAGCAAGAGGAGTCCCAATACCGCAGCAAGGCATTGAGCAGCAACCGCTATGTGCCGCAGTATATTACGATCGCAACCGTAGACGACCCTTGGCATGCGATGGGAAGATTGGCCGTTGACCCCTTCATCATCAATCAAAGTTCCTGGAAGTATGAGGAGCATGATTCCGTAGTTCCCATCAGCAGTGTGACGTTGGGTGGAGGACTGGACAAAAATGCAAGGCTGCTGGACCGGAATGTCAAGGATATTCCCGACCCAGGCAAGCTGAAGGAAGATACGGGCCTCCTGCAGGTCAATCGGACCGGTTATGTGGCGCACGGCTCTCAAATGCAGGCAACGGAGCTGCTTCGTCGGGAGTACGACAATCCCTTGACCGGCATAGACGATCAAAGCATCCTTGTGAAGCTGGACGGCTCGGAACAGACTTCCTCGCAAGGCAATCTCTTCGTCGTGCAGCCGACGAATGTATCGTGGGGACAATCGTACCGAATTGAGATCCGCTCGCCCAAGCCTCTTTCCGTCAAAGTGGCGCAGCGGGACGAGTACCAAACCTGGGATGTCATGGAGACCGTAGCTCTTGCGAGAGGGGAACAGGATTTTGTCGGAGAGTACAACTTGAAACCCGAGAGCAAGATAAGCGATTACCTGATTGTCTCTCCTGATCCCGTCTCGATTCGAATCGTTCGCGAAGCCGAGGAGGATGCCGAGGGAGGGGAGCCGTTCACAGGCAACTACCCTTATTATTTGCAGGCCTTGGATTGCAGGCTGGAGAATGGTCGGATTCAGCAGACATTCCGGATTGTGGACCGGATCACCGATCAAGCGCTGCCGGGACTTTCCGGTCAGGACTTTGTGTTCCGACTGGATGGCAAGCCGATTGCAGATGCGAAGCTTACGGTCGATAATCAGACGATTCGATCGGCAAGCAGCATTCTCATGGCGCTGGATTATTCCAGCAGCATGAATGGCAGGCCGAAGCTGCTCTCGATGAATGGCGCCGAAAGATTCATCCTCCACCTTGAGGGAAAAACAACGGCCCAGGTTGGCGTGCTTGGTTTTACGGAGAATGTCAAGGTTCTGTCCGGACTTACGGACAACTACAAGGCGGCCAGCAGAACCGTGTTCACGGACTTGACCGGAGGCACGGGCCTCTATGACGCGATCGTCTCCGGATCGGCCATGCTCTCGGCGGAGAAGGGGCGCAAGACGCTGTTTCTTATGACGGACGGAGAGGACTCCGGGAGCGGCGCGACGATGGAACAAGCCATTCAAGCTGCGAAGGACGCAGACGCGGCGATCTATATCCTGGCGCTCGGACAAGCCAATATGGGCGTTCTGCAAAAGCTGGCTGCAGAGACTTCCGGCAAAGCAGCCTATTCATACAGTGCGGAGGAACTATCGGAGCTCTATCAAATCATGACCGAGCAACGTGATTATATCTATACGCTGACATACAGCGCTCCCGATCTGGACCAAGCCCATTTGCTTGCCATGCGAATGACTGGCAATCGATCCAATAGCTCGGAGACGGCTTACGGCCCGCTGGTGCCGGATTCCCTTCGCAGCTGGTGGACGAAAGGCGTCCAGCTATGGGAAGATTTGAAGGAGGCGTACAAGCCCTGATGGGACGCGTCATACGCTTAGTGGAACCGGATGCGGTTTTGGCTGCGCTGCTTGCGTCGGCCGCGCTGCTGCTGGTCAACGATCAGCTCTCTTGCGCTGTCATTCTTCTCTGCTCGGTATGGTTGTTAACGAGAGACAGAGGTTTTTGGAGCCGGTATTTGAACTTCGCTTTTTTTGCAGGAATCGGTTATTTTGCCGCCCACCGCTTCGATGTGGACAAGCTGCCGGATTGGGGAATAGGAATCATGCTGCCTTTGCTGGCCGTCATT
Organism: Paenibacillus sp. D51F; assembly: GCF_053345695.1. Classification (NCBI taxonomy): domain Bacteria; kingdom Bacillati; phylum Bacillota; class Bacilli; order Caryophanales; family Paenibacillaceae; genus Paenibacillus; species Paenibacillus sp. D51F. The sequence continues at coordinate 89,692 of NZ_JBKFAO010000009.1, forward strand.
GCCCTATTGCGTCTGCACTCAGCGCCCGAATCGAATCCTGTCCTGGCTGCCGGATTCAGCCGTGTGCTAGGCACGCTACGCCTGCACTGGCTTCCTTTCTCCCTTCTGGCAGGAACGATTCTCTCCTTGCTGGCTGGGAATCGGCTCTCCGTCTATGCTGGAGCGGCACTTATCCTGCTGATTCTGCTTTTGCTCGAGCGGAGCGTTCGTCTGAGGGCAGGATTCGTCCTAATGGGCGTTTACGTTCTTTTGCTTACTCTTTTTGCGCAGCATGGATTGACGGAGCTCAGAATCCGGCCCTTATCTTTTGCTGCTTCTCATTGGGAGCAGGCCGTCTCGCCGCTGCTGATCCTGCTGATCTTGCATGCGGCCGTACAATGGCGTTCGAAGGGGAAGGGGAGGCAGCCGTGACCGAAAAGCTGCGGAAAGCCGTTTTTATTGCAGGCAATGTCATCTTCATCCCGTTGACGCCTATTGTAGCGCTGTTTCTATTGGCGGGAATTTTTTTGAATACGACCGATGCTCCTGCAGATGCGACTTTTCATGTGATGATTGGAGCCGTCTATGGGATTATCGTCTGGTGTTTTTATGCCTACTTGAGGAAGCCATATGAAGGAAACAAGCTGCAGAGGATAATGATCTATGCCATCAGCGCGCTGATCGTACTGCTGATCGTATACGCGGCAGCGTTAGCCGTCTACAAATCCCGCTACTAAGCGGATCCGACCGCATCCTTGGAATAGACAGAGGAGATTCGTACGAACAACTCCGCTGCTGCACCGAGGCCACTGAAAAAGTTGCCGCTGCGTGCGCGGATCATTCTTCCGATCGCTGTTGTCCCCGTATTCCTCTGATTCTTGCCGTTTTGCGGTTGAAATCCGGTGACACCGGGGGCTGGCCGAAAAAGCCGGTTTGCAAGCTGCAATTACGGCGGCTTGCTCTTAGACAGCTTCACGGCAAGCTGCCTTGATTTCGCGGGCCGATCTGTTTATGCCCATACGATCCGAAATAGTGCACTCGGAGCGCGATGGAGCATAGGAATGAGGAGATGAAGGAGGTTGGCGGAGATGGGCAGAAGCTTGCGGTTTCGCAAGGACGGCACATTCAAGATCGTTCAATTCACGGATACGCATTGGCAAAATGGAGAGGCTGAGGATCAGTTGACCCGTGCCTTGATGGAAAGGGTGATCAAGGCGGAGCAGCCGGATCTCATCGTTTTCACGGGCGATCTGATCTACAGCCTGTATTGCCGCGATCCGCTTGGATCGGTGCGCGAGATCGTCTCGGCGGCGGCAGAGAGCGGCATCTCATGGGCGGCCGTGCTCGGCAACCATGACGCCGAGGAAGGCTGCGGCGTCAGCCGCGAGGCGTTGCTGCGAGAGCTGCAGAATGCCGGCGGCAGCGTCACGGGCCATACGCCGGGCATCGGCGGCTGGGGCAATTACGATCACGCCGTGCTCGGCCGCGACGGCAAGCCAGCTGCCGCGCTGTACTTCCTGGACAGCGGCGATTACTCCCGCGTCGATCGGATTCCCGGCTACGGCTGGATCGGCAGGGACCAGTGCGATTGGTACCTCTCCCGCTCGGCGAAGTACCGGAAGCTGGGCGGCGGCGAGCCTTTGCCGTCGCTGGCCTTCTTCCACATTCCTCTGCCGGAGTACAATTCCGCTTGGGAATCCGGCTGCTGCTCGGGCAACAAGCATGAGCGGGTATGCTGCGCCGAGGTGAACAGCGGCTTTTTCGCCGCTATGGCGGAGGCCGGCGACGTGATTGGAACCTTTTGCGGCCATGACCATATCAATGACTTCTCGGGAGAGTGGCTCGGCATCCGGCTCTCCTACGGGCGCGCTTCGGGTTATGCTACCTATGGCCGGGATGGCTTCCAGCGCGGAGCCCGCGTCATTCAGCTGACGGAGGGAAGCCGGGAGTTCGACTCCTGGCTGCGGCTGGAGGACGGAACGGCCGAACGGCAGAGAACGAGCGAGGCTCCGGATGACGTGCCGCTTGAATGAAAAGCAATCGCTGACTGTTCATAAAGGTTTCCATATGCGGCGATAGACGGGTGTTCCCGGGTAATACGGCCCTTGTGAAAATGAGTCTTCATCAACCTAGACTAAAAGTCCCCGTTTCGGGACTTTTTTTCTTATTTAGAACACATGTTCGCATACCAACTCTCTCCAAGCGGCGTTTTAATCTTGCAGGGATTCGCACATACTCGAGGAGGGTATCATCATCCATGATTCCAACCCCAACTGTAAGCTTTACATATGCATGGAGCCGTCCCTATTTGCCGGCGGACGGAACCGGGAAAATCCAGCTGGTCATTGAGGCTCAAGGAGCCGCAAGCGGACAGGCGGCTTCGGAAGGAGCGAGGGAGAACGGCGCCTCTGACACGACTGCCTCCGACTTGTTCCGGGAAGAGCTTCAAAGCCAGTTTGCGCTTGCCGCCCGCCAATTGAGGCTGACACTGCAGCCTTCGGATTACGTCCGATTCAGCGGCATTTCAGGACTTTATGCGGAGGATATTTTCGGCGAAAAAATCATTCATGCTGGAGATATTTACCATAAGCAGGATAAAGCCGTTCTTGTGGAGCTCGAAATCATGCCTCATCAGACCGGCATCCATCCGGTTATGCTCATGGGACTGGAGTATAAGCACGGAGACAGCGGTTCTTCCATCAGCTCGTCCACCCTGGAGGTGACAGCGGAATTCACTCGTGATTCGAAGCTGCTGGGCCTTCCTCCTCATGCCGGCCTGAATCAACGGATCCAGAGCCTCAAGCAGGCTGGAGAAGCTGCCCGGGCGCCATTAGAAGTTAGAGACTTTGGAAGTACAGAAGCTTTCCCGCCGGTATTGCTTCCGTCTGCCGGGGGACGGGTTTCCATAGCGGGTACTATCATCCGTTTTTGACTTTCATTAGCAACGCTAAGCATGACGATGTTCCCTAGCAAGAAGCAGGCGTGAAGCAGTTGGCCGAGCGGCTGAAGGCGCTGCTTCCGGGTTGCCTTAGAGTACCTGGCTAGTTATGTCATGTTGTCATTCGTACTCAGGTGGAAGCTTACCGAGAGGTGCTGCAATCGGAGTTCGGACTGTAGGTGAAAGAGGCGGGGTTCCTTGCGCCGGCCGGAATCAACAGGGTGTCTTTAATTTTTGCATGAAAAAAAGCAGCTCCCCCAGGGATCGGGGGAGCTGCTTGGATTCGTACCCTACTTCTTCACCTTGATCCCCATCGCCTCCGCCAGCTTGTGGAACACATCCGTGTTCTGGAACACGCCGCTGAACAGCTCGGAGCCGCGGCCCGTCGCAGTGACCGGCACGTCTACGCCGGTATGGCCGGAAGTCGTCCAGTCGACGACGAAGCTGTCCTTGGAGCCGACAATCGCGAACGGACCGTCTTCCTTGGAGATGCCGTCGCCGGACTCGTCCTTGTCGTCCACGGCTTCGATGGAGAAGCCGCCCGTTTCATGGTCGGCCAGCACGAGCACGAGGGTATCCGGATTCTTCTTGGCGAAATCCTTCGCGATCTGGACCGACTTGTCCAGCTCCTGGCCGGCCTTGATCGTCAGCTTGGCGTTGTTCTCATGCGCCATCTCATCCGTCGCTTCTTCCTCCACCATCAGGAAGAAGCCTTTTTTGTTCGAAGACAGGGTGCTGAGCGCCTTGCGCGTCATATCCGGCAGCGAAACGACCGGATTGTAGATGTCTCCATCGCCTTCCTCGCGCTGTTGGAACATTTCTTCGTTGGCGAACAGGCCGAGCAGCTTGCCGCCTTTCGCCTTTTGCAGATCGGACGCGCTCGTTACATAGCTGTAGCCGAGCTTTTTGGCTTTCTCGACGAGGTTGCCCTGTGTTCCCTTGCTCTTCTCCGATGGATCCTCAGCAGGCTCGTCCTGGAATTTCCCCGCTTGTCCAGCCGGATACCAGAAGTCCTCGCCGCCGCCGAGAATGACGTCGACCTTGCTCTTGGTCAGGTATTGAAGGGCGATGTCGCTCTGGGCGGAGCGGTCCTCGACATGGGAGGCGAACGCGGCTCCTGTCGCGTCGGTCACCTGGCTCGTCGTCACGATCCCGGTGGAGCGGCCGGTTTCCTTGGCATATTCGAGAATGGTCTTGACGGATTTCTTGTTGGCGTCCATGCCGATGGCGCCGTTATAGGTTTTGACTCCGCTGGCGTAGGCCGTGGCGGAAGCGGCGGAATCGGTAATCGGGCTGGTGGAGCTGGTGTGGATCAGACCTGCGTAAGGCATGGCGTCCATGGCCAGCTTGCCGTTTTGGCCTACGGTAGCGAGCCGGATCGCTTCGCGCTGGGCCAGTCCCATTCCGTCGCCGACGAACAGGATGACGTTTTTGGCCTGCTTGGGGGCCGCGTCCGCCTTTTCGCCGCCAGCAACGGTGATGAGGCCTGCAACCAGAAGAGCTGCGGCTGCCGATCCGGCAAGCGCTGATTTCATGAACGTCTTTTGAGGCGATTTCATACGAATTCCTCCTTAGCGGGTTGAAGTGATTCCAATTTATCACATAAACATCATCGACATATTAATAATTGACGAAGAAATGATGAAGGAAAAGAAAATATATCGGTCGCAATCAGGCTTTGGCTGGCTGCGCATGCTGTCTATAATCCGAACCGATCGGATGCTTCTTCGCAACGTCATTTTCCCCAACCCGCCCAGTTGTGGTAGGGTAGAAGCAGAGGCTTGCAGCCAGAGGATGAATCGGAGGATTCGGCAGTTTAAATACATATAATACAGGCGGCTTACTTGCATTTTTTTCTACATGGGCGTATCTTTCATTATTACAGAAGATTTAGCATACAGGCCATGGCCGTCCTGCCTCATAGCGGGACTCCAGCTTGATTTCGGAATAGGAGGGACCAGGATGCAGCTCATCAATGCGCTTGAAGTGCAGCGCCGCATCGACCAATTGAAGGATCAGGACATTTATCTTCACCTCGAAATGACGACGGGCGCCTACGCGTCCCATAACGATAGCTCTAAGCACCCGGCGGCTACGTTCATCAGCAACGCCTCCATTCAATATTCGCAGGGCTCGATTTCGGGTGTCGGACCGTTCCGCGTCGGCCTGAAGATGGAGCGGGGATGGGTATATTCCGAAGGATTGACCCACTACGAAGAGACCGAGCCGGAGCGGCTGATCATGGCCGGCCATGACAGCGCGGGCAAGCTGGTCGTGGCGCTGCAGCTGAGCCGGGAGCCGTTCTGATGGCGGCGAAGAAAGGAGAGTTGGGTATGAACAAACGCATAGTAGTCGTGCTCCCTCACCCCGATGACGAATGCTTCGGCCTGTCGGGGACACTGGCCAAAATGATCCGGGAAGGCGCCGAAGTCACCTACGCCTGCCTGACGCTCGGAGAGATGGCGCGCACGATGGGCATTCCGCCGTTCGCTAACCGGATCACGCTGCCCCAGGTGCGCAAGCTGGAGCTGGAGGCTTCCTGCCGCATCATCGGCATCCAGGATCTGCGCATGCTCGGCTTCCACGACAAGACGATCGAGTTCGAGGACCGGGAGCTGCTCGACGGCAGTATCGGCGCCATTCTGGAGGAGCTGAAGCCGGACATCGTGTTCACCTTCTATCCGGGCTACAGCGTGCATCCGGATCACGATGCGACCGGCGCCGCCGTCGTCCGCGTCATCGGAGGCCTTCCGGAGAAGGAGCGTCCGGTCGTATACTGCATGGCCTTCGCCAAAGATCATCAGCTGGCGATCGGAACGCCGGATACCGAATTCGATGTCAGCGATTATTTGAAGCAGAAGATCGGCTCCATCCAGGCGCACCGTTCCCAGTTCCAGGTTCCGGGGCTGGATGAGAAGAAGCCGTCCCGCGAGGTTCGGGAACGTTTCGGCACGGAGAGGTTCTGGACGTACCGATTCGAATAATGGCAGCAGAGATCGTCCTTTTCAGGGCGGTCTCTTTTATTTTGCCCTCATGCGACAAGGCCGCCTATGAAGGCAGCTTCGACGCATTCGCCGCTCTTGGCGTCGCCTTGCCGTCCATGCTTTATCAGGTATACACCGGGACGGATGCGGACAAGACGAAGGTCACTGTCCATATCCAGGACCAGGCATCGGGCGAAGTGTTCAATACGGTCGTGTATCCCGACGCCATGAAAAACGGCTGATCGGCTGCAATGTGATGGCCGTCCAGATACGTCAAAAACCCGCCCGAATGAGGCGGGTTTATTCATGCTGCTCAGAGCCTGATTCCAAGCTCTGCGGCCACGCTGCGGATATAGGCGGCTGCCTGCCGATAATCCTCGTTGGTCGACAGATGCTCGATGATCAGCGTCGTATCGGGATGAAGCTTGTTCAGCTCCGTCAGGAAGATCCGGTAGTCCAGCGCTCCCGTGCACGGGATAACCTCGTCCAGATGCACGGTCAGCTTGCTGCCGAGCCGGATATCCTTGGCATGGCAATTGCGGATATGAGGTCCAAGCTTGCGGAAGAAGTCCTGGATCAGCTCCCCGTTCCGGTAATAGGCGCGAGGGCTGGAGATGATGTTGACCGGATCGAAATGCACGCCGAATCCGGGACGGTCGATCGCCCGGATCAGATCCAGGTAGGAATCCGCGGAGTCGGGGAATACCCAGGGCATCATCTCCAGGGCGAATACGGTCCGCTCCGGCTTCACGGCGTCGATGATGCCGCGGGTCGTCTCGACGATCAGCTCGAACGTCTCGCTGCTGAAGTTGTCCGGATCGGGGCCGTCCCATTGCTCGCCCCGCGATCCGGCGATGTTGACGCAGCAGCCCGCGCCGATATGCTCCGCAAGCTTCAGCCGCTCGATGCAATAGGCGGCCGCTCGGCTCCGGGTCTCCTCATCCCGGCTGATCGGGTTGCTCCAGGCGCCTACCTCGGAGATGAGGATGTCGCGCTTGCGCGCAGCCTTCACGTATTCGTCGATCTCGGAGAGGCCGTTTCCTTCTACAGGGAAGGGGGCGGCGCGGAAACCCGCTTCCGCCAGCGCCTCCGACCAGGACTCGGGGTTCATCTGCTCCAGCAACACTTGTCCGCCTAGCCTCATTCGCGATCCCATCCTCTGCTTGTATCGTGCAGCGGGTTTGCCGCCGCCATGCAATCATCCCGACACGGCTGCTCTTGCAAGAGCGCTTCGTCGGTTCTGCCGGCTTGCCTGCCAGTTTCGGCTTGGCTTTGCCAGCGCTTTCAATACTCATTATAGCATAGTATAAACACGCGTTTATACATGCAGGCAGCTTGTCGCCATTCGTATTCCCTCTATGCCCGCTCCATGTTGACAGCGCTTTCCAACTTACGTATAGTGGTATTCATAAACGCGTGTTTACGCTGAAGGGAGCTGGCAGCCGGATGAAAAAGACAGATATCAACAGCGTAGAAATCGCGCGGCTGGCCGGGGTGTCCCGCAGCACCGTGAGCAGGGTCATCAACAATTACTCCAATGTCCCCGCCCACACGCGAGAGAAGGTCATGGAGGTCATCCGGGAACATAATTATTTCCCGAACGCTTCCGCGCAGATGCTGGCCGGCAAGAGCTCCCGCACGATCGGGCTGTTCCTGATCGAGCCCGGCACTGTCGCCAGCGACACGCTGACCAACATGCTCATCGTGAGCGTCATCGAGCATGCTTCGTCCCTCGGGTACTTCGTGCTGACCCATATCATCCGGGATCCGGCCGATACGGTCACACTCCGGAGGGTCAAGGAAATTTTCTTTCAGCGCCGAATCGACGGCGGCATCTTCATCGGAGCGGCGATTCGGGACCCATTCCTGGACGAGCTGGCGGCGGAGGGCTTCACGATCGGGATCGTGGATCAGGTGCAGGACGGCTTGATGCGGCCGGGCCGGCTGACGGCGGAGTTCAACAATGCGCTCGGCATGGAGCAGGCGGTATCGTATTTGCATAAGCTCGGCCACCGGAATATCGCTCTCATCAACGGCGATATGAACCGGCTGTCCGGTCCGCAGAAATACGAAGGCTATGTGGACGCCATGCGGAAGAACGGCCTGACCGTCGCTCCCGAGTGGGTGCTGCCCGGAAGCTTCAGCGAAAGCGGCGGTTATGCGGCCGCGCAGCATCTGCTCCAGGCAGGCGGACCGCTGCCTACCGCCCTGATCGCAGCCAATGACAGCGCAGCCTTCGGCGCTATCCGGGCACTGCGGGAGCATGGGCTGGCCGTGCCGGAGGAGATGTCCGTCATCGGCTTCGACGACCATCCGCTCAGCAGCCGGCATCACCCTGCGCTCACGACGATCCGCTTCGATATGGGGGAGATGCTGCAGAGGCTGACCTCGGCGCTCATCGGAGAGATCGAGCAAGGACAGTCCGATGGAGACGAGGATGATCCTGCCGCCGTCCTCGTCCGTTCGATCAGGCAGGACTGCAGCCTCGTCATCCGGGATTCCTGCCGGAGGATTTGACCGCAAGGCATCGACAAGGGCATTTTCATGAGAGACAACACTCCCAAACCGGAAAGGAAGCTGCTCCCTATGGCAGGATTGCTTGGAAACAACGTCATGACGCAGATCGGAATTCTCGTCCACGATATCGACAAGGTCAGCCAGGCTTACGCGGATTTCTTCGGCATTCCGAAGCCGGAGGCGATGCTGACCGATGCGGCCGACGCCGCGCAGACCGAATTCATGGGAGCGCCCAGTCCCGCCCGCGCCAAGCTGGCGTTCATCGACATGGGCTCGCTGCAGCTGGAGCTGATCGAGCCGGACGAGCATCCCAGCACATGGAGGAACTACCTCGATGAGCATGGGGAAGGCCCCCATCATATCGCTTTTGTCATCGAAGGGATGAAGGAGAAGATCATGCTGCTGGAGGGCAAGGGATTCCCGCTGCAGCAGAAGGGTGAGTATACCGGAGGCCGGTACTCCTACATCGACACGATTCCACAGCTGAAGGTGCTCGTGGAGCTGCTGGAGAACGACTAGAGCAAGGCAGCATGGACTTGCCCGCGTCCGGAGCGGAGCATGGACAGGCGGAATTCAGCCTAACGGGACAGCATCTGGACTCGCCCAAAAGGATGGACAGGAGCCCAGCCCGATCCAAGGAGGTAACACGGACATGAACATTCTCATTACGATTTTCCCGGCAAGCTGGCAAGCGTGCGTCTTGACGTGAGAGACGAAGCGGGAATCGCGGAGCTGGCCGCCTCGCTCAAGCGGAAGGGCGTGAATCTCGGCGCCATCGTCAACAACGCAGCGGTGCTGAAGGCTCGCGACACGGCTATCGAGGAGCTCGACATGAAGGATGTCGAGCATTCCTTCGACATCAATCTGTACGGGCCGATGCGCGTCGTGAAGCATATGCTGCCGCTGCTGCTCCAGCCTCGGGCTTCCATCGTCAATATTTCCTCCGAGGCCGGCAGCTTGACCCACGCTCATCCCGGCGACTACCCGTACGGCATCACGAAGGCGGCGCTGAACATGTTTACCGAGCAGCTGCGCAGCCTGCTGGGCGCGGGCGGCGTGCAGGTGCTCAGCGTGCATCCGGGCTGGATGCGGACGGATATGGGCGGGGAGAGCGCGCCGACGGATCCTCGCCGCAGCGCGGCGGGCATTCTGGACTTGATCGAGCGCAAGGCGGAATTGCAGCCGAAGTTCCATTTCGTCGATTACGAAGGCAAGGAAATGCCGATCTGATCCATCATCTCTGCAGAGCGGAGGCAAAGCCATGAAAACAAGAAGAGGGCAGGGAGCCCGCCTGAAGGAAGACCGCGGCGTCGTCAGCATCCTCGAGACGCTGGATATCGGGACGGGCGAGCGTACCGTGCTGGCCGAATTCGAGGAGCTCATCGAAGCGCCGAACTGGACGGCCGACGGCAAAAGGCTGATCTACAACAGCGGCGGTCTGCTGCATTCGTTCGATCTGGCAGGCCGGACGAGCACACAGATCGACTCCGGCTTCGCCGATTGGTGCAACAACGACCATGTGCTTTCTCCGGACAATTCGCAGGTCGCCGTCAGCCATCATGCCGAGGAGGACGGGCAATCCCGGATATACGTCCTTCCGCTGGCGGGCGGACAGCCGGTGCTCGTGACGCCGATGGCGCCGAGCTACCTGCACGGCTGGTCGCCGGACGGCCGCATGCTGGCCTACTGCGCCGAGCGGGACGATGCGTACGACATCTACACGATACCCGTCCATGGCGGGGTGGAGAGAAGGCTGACGGACGCGCCTGGACTGGACGACGGGCCGGAGTATTCGCCGGACGGCAGGCATATCTGGTTCAACTCCACCCGCAGCGGCCTGATGCAGATCTGGCGGATGGACGCGGACGGCGGGGAGCAGATCAGAATGACGGACGAGGAAAGCAACAACTGGTTTCCCCATGTCTCGCCGGACGGCCGCTCCGTTGCCTATATCGCCTACCGCAAGGGAGATGTCGCCCCGGCCGATCATCCTCCGAACAAGCAGGTGGAGCTTCGTCTCATGCCGATCGCAGGCGGTCCTTCCCGGGTGCTGGCCGAGCTGTTCGGCGGACAGGGGACGATGAACGTCAACTCCTGGTCGCCGGACAGCCGGCAGCTGGCTTTCGTGAGCTATCGGCCGCGCTGAATCGGTTCGCTCCAGCTGATTGATATCGGTCTGGAGGGTAGTATCCACATGTTTAAAGACGAATCCTATTCCAGTCGGAATCAGCCGTTCGATCTGAACGAACTCAAGCCTGGCTCCGCCGATCTCTCCGCCCGAGAGATCAGCGGAGCCTTTTTGCTGTTCCGTCGACACCTCTCTGCCTCCTTCTATAGGAGGAGATCCGCTCCGGCAAGAAACCGATTTACAACGTAACAATGTTATGTTACGTTATTGGCAACAAGGGAGGCTGCTTCATGGAGGAAGATTTGATTTCCAAGAAAGAACTGCTGGAGATGACCGGTATCTCCTATGGCCAGCTGTACCGGTGGAAGCGCAAGCAGCTGCTGCCGGAGGATTGGTTCATACGCAGATCCGCGTTCACGGGGCAGGAAACCTTTTTCCCCCGCCAGCAAGTGCTGGGACGCATCCGTCAGATCATGAACATGAAGGAAGGGCTGTCGCTGGACGAGTTGGCGGATCTGTTCTCGCCGGCTCCGGCAGAGGTGGATCTGAGCCGCGGAGATCTGCTTTCGCGCAACATTGTTTCGCGAACGGCGCTGGAGTACAGCGAGCCCTATCTGGGGACGCCGCATACGTACAGCTTCCAGCAGCTGCTGATTTTGTACGTGTTCGATTGCAGCCTGCAGACGGGACAGATTCATTTGGAAGAGGGCAAGGCCATGCTGGCCGTGCTGCTGGATGATCTTGGCCGGCTGGAGGAGTATGAGGGCGAGCTGGTGCTGCTGCGCAAGATGGGCATGTCCCTTGTCCTGCTTCTGTCCGGGGACCGGGAATTCTATGCCGAGAAGGATGCCAAGATCGTGCTGCGCATTCCGATCGCGAAGAAGACCGAAGAGCTGAAGCTGAAACTATCGGCCCAGGAAGGGCGAATGGAGGATTCAAATGGGAACGAGGAATGATTTGATCATCACCGGAATCGGCGTATCTTCCGGCGGAGACGTCGGAGCGGTTCAGATCGACGGCGTGGGCACGATAAACGGAGCTCTGTCCTGCGAAGAAGAATTCGTCGTGAACGGCAAGGCGACCGTGAAGGGCGGCGTGGAGGCGCGGAAGACCGTCATCAATGGAATGGTGACGATTGAAGGGCCGCTTCGGACGGAAGGATGCACGGTTGAAGGCAAGCTCAAGATGGAGGGCAACCTGGCGGCGGAATCGATCCAGATCAACGGCAGCGTTACCGTCCACGGGAGCGTCGAGGCGGAGAGGCTGGCCTCGAACGGCAAGCTGCAGATGGACTCGCTCAATGCGGACGAGATCAAGCTTATGCTGCAAGGAAGCAGCAACATCCGCGAGATCGGAGGCGGCACGATCGAGGTCATCGAGCTGGAGAAATCGTCCTCAAGGTGGCTGAAGCTGCTGCCGGTGTCCTTGGAGAACAGTCTCACCGCGCAAGTCATCGAAGGCGATGTCATCTACCTGGAGAACACGGCGGCCGGAGTGGTGCGCGGCGCAGTCGTCCGCATCGGACCGGGCTGCGAGATCGGCCTGGTGGAATACAAGGAGAGCTTCGAGCTGTCGGACGGCTCCGTTGTGAGAAGCAATGCCCGGCTGTAGCGCCGGAAGGAGGGATTGGCTGTGAATACGGATTCTGCAAGCCCGCACCAGGGAAATCTGAAGCTGACGGGGACTTCCTCCACGATGGGAGGCAGCTACGATAAGGTCCGGATCGTCGGGGATGCCGTCGTGAGCGGCGGCATCGCATGCAGCGGGATGAGATGCATCGGCACTTACGACATCAAGGGCAGTCTCGAAGCGGGGAGCATCCGGCTCGTAGGCGACGGGGTCTCGGAAGCTCTGCGCGCCGGAACGGTGAAGCTGACCGGGAAGGCGATCGTCGGACGGGATGCCGAGATCGGCGAGCTGGCGGGAGCGGGGGATATCGAGGTGGGCGGCGTTCTCAAGGCCGGAGACATCAGCCTGCGCGGCAGCTTGAGAGTCGCAGGAGATTGCGGAGCGGAGCGGTTCCGGCCTAAAGGGATGTTCGCGATCGGCGGTCTGCTGAACGCCGGGGACATCGACATCAAGCTGTATCAGAACTCTTCCGCCAAGGAAATCGGAGGCGGCAGGATCGAGGTCGCTCGCGGAAGCGTCATCAGTCCGCTCAGCCTCGTATTCCGTCCCTCGTCGGATGCGGTCCTTGAGGTTTCCGTCATCGAAGGCGACGATATTCATCTTGAGCATACTCGCGCAGGAATCGTGCGGGGCATCCGGATTACGATCGGAGAGGGCTGCGAGATCGGCCAGGTGGAATATAAGGAGCGGCTCGATGTGAAGCGCGGCGCCACGGTGGGGGAGCAGCGGAAGGTCTGACCTTTCAAGCGGGAGACCAGGCGGTAGACGCGTGAATCGGCTGATGCTCTAGGAATGAGGCCTGGTCGAAGGAAAAGGCAAGGCCGCTCCACATGAATAGGAGACGCAAAGAACATACGAATCAACGTATGTTCTTTTTTGCGTTCCTTGATTTCCTGATCTTGTTCGCGCTTCTTCGTTTAAAGACGCTGCAGCATTTGTTCGGGTAGAGAATGCTTGCTTATTTAGGGAAGGTTTCATTTTCCCTTTATCTCATTCATTTCACTTTCCTCACTACATTCTCCGCGTTTTTGTTCAGCAAAGCGATTCATCATTTCAGCTACAATCTTGCCTATGCAATTACGTTCATGGCTTCCATGGCGCCCTTATTTGTGTTGTCGCATTATTATATGAAATATATCGATCAAGGCGCTTTGAAGCTGGCTCGCCTAGTTGAAAGGAAGATGGCCGCATCGAACGATAAACGCAAAGCCAAAACCGACAACTCTGCGTTTTTTGGATAGATTATAGAGCTTTGCATGGAGGGGTTCCTCCAGCTCGCCAGGTGTGGTACAACTAGGAAAACGCCGAAGCGAGGTGCCGACGATGAACCTGCAGCCATTGCCTTTGCCGGATGCCGAATTCTTGTCCGATCCGATGATCGATGCCTATCTGGAGCGCATCGGTTACGAGGGCGCGCGAGAGGCGTCCGCCGAGACGCTCTTTGCCCTTCAGAAATGCCATGTCCACACGGTTCCCTACGAGACGCTGGATGTCGTGGGCGGCATCCCGATCTCTCTGTCGATCCAAGATCTGTACGACAAAATCGTCCAGCGCCGGCGGGGCGGCTACTGCTTCGAGCAGAACGCGCTGTTCGGAGCTCTGCTGCAGGCGCTGGGCTTCCGGGTGACGAATTACTTCGGCCGGTTCTGGCGGGACGAGAGCCCGCTGCCTCCGAAGCGTCGCCACCATATCCTGCAGGTCGCGCTGGACGGGCGGAGGTACATGTGCGATGTCGGCGCCGGCGCCGGGTCACCGGTCTATCCCTTGACCATCGAGGAAGGAACCGTGCAGGAGCAGGACGCGGAAGCTTACCGCTTCACACGGGACGAGGTCTACGGCTGGATGCTCTGGGAGCGGAAGCGGGGCGAGTGGAGCTGGGTGTACAGCTTTGTGGAGGATCCGCATCTGCCGATGGATTTCGCCGCATCGTCGTTCTGGTGCCAACATGCCCCCGACTCTCCCTTCCGCCAGGAGAACAAGGCTTCGATTCGGACTCCGCATGGCCGCAACACGCTGCTCGGAGGCGAATTCCGCATCTTCGAGCACGATTCGGTGCGGATAGAGACGCCTGCTGATGAGGAGCAGTACGCGGAGGCTCTGGAGCGCTGCTTTGGGATCCGCCGTGAATAGGGGATAGCGGCGGCGCGATGCCGGAAGCCTGTATTTTTGTGAGTTGAGGCCAATTCTTTCGCCTGCTTCCCCGCTTGGAGAGGTTTATGCAAAAGAGCCAAATTTCTGCGCCTTGCTCGTTTTGGAGCGAGAGCCGCTTGAGATCAAAAAAAATGATGTCCCGTCTGCTGGCAACAGCTTGGGACATCCTATTTCTACTGTTTTCGGACATACGATCCGTTAAATGGTCTCTCGGACAGGTTTTTTCGATTTATCGGACATACGATCCGTTATTTGTCTGGTTCATCCGCTATTCAGGGCTAAATCAGATGAATAGCGGAACCAATGTCCGATAAATCTGTTTTCAAGCCATATTGGCTAAAATAGCGGAACCAATGTCCGGTACATAGGAGATTCCATTAAAGCTCCGAGTGCTTGATGCCGCTGATCCGATCGACCGTGAAATCCGCCTCCGACAGATCCTGATTGCCCGAGTTGGGATTGATGAACCCGATCGCCCGCATGCCGGCGGCCTTGGCCGCTCTCACGCCGTTGCGCGAGTCTTCCAGCACGACGCAGTCGGCAGGCTGGACGCCGAGCACGGCTGCCGCTTCCAGGTAGACGTCGGGAGACGGCTTGCCCTGCGGGACTTCCTCGCCGCTGACGATGCAGCCGAAATAATCGGCGAGGCCGAATTTGCCCAGAACCGCTTCAATGAAAATGCGCGGGGAGGAAGAAGCCAAGCCGATTGCGATGCCGCGGGACTTGAGCTCATCCAGCAGGTCGCGGATGCCTTCGATGGGTTCAATCTCCAGCTTCTCCAGCTCCTGAAGCTTGTCCTTGAGCTGGTAGGCGATGATCTCCTCGGTCGTATGAGTGAAGCCGTATTGTTCCTTGATTGCCGCCCACATGGCGGGATTGGTCATGCCCACGTAGGGTTCGAGTTCCGTCTGCGTAATTTCCGCTCCAAGATAGGCCATCACCCTGATGTCCACGTCAAAATGTAGCGGCTCGCTGTCGATGATGACTCCGTCCATGTCGAACAAAAAGGCTTTGATCATGCGGATATGCCTCCGAATAGGGTTATATTTATGTGGTGTATTGGATGCTGAGTCAGGCTTCGCCAGCCATTAGGCAGCTTCTATGATTGTCATTTGCCATCGTTTTGGTGAAGCTTTCGTGATCGCTTCATTAGAATGATCGCTTCATTTGAATAATCGCTTTAATAGCTTCCTATAACCGGAAAATGATCGCTTCATTAGCTTCATATAACTGGCCTTTAAGCAATCGGAGTGCCGCAAGGCACATCGCTGTCGGGACGAAGCAGCACGACGTCGCCTTCTTCCGGACAGCCGCCAAGCACTAGCACCTCGGACTGGAAGCCGGCGATGCGGCGCGGCGGGAAGTTCACGACAGCGGCGATTTGCCGTCCGATCAGCTCCTCCGGAGCGTAACGATTCGTGATCTGAGCCGAGGACTGCTTGAGGCCGAGCTCCCCGAAATCAATAGTCAGCTTGATCGCCGGCTTGCGCGCCTCGGGAAAAGGCTCCGCCGTCCGGATCGTGCCGATGCGGATGTCCAGCTTCAAAAAATCCTCCAAACTAGATTCCATTCCTTCAGCCTCCTTCGAATCTCTTGAACGATGAACCCAGCGTATTTGCCGCGCGGGCCTGCAATAATTCTGATCCTTCATTCATTGCCGACATCCGCCGGAACAGGCTTCAAGCCTGCGATCGGCTGCCCGATCTCCCGCAGGTTGCCGAGGGCGCCGTAGCGCTGGCGAACCGGCTGCAGCGGATGAAAGGCGAGTTCGGTCCGTTCTTCGATCTGTCTGCCGTTCAGCGCCGGACAGGCCGAGCTTTTTGGAATCAGCGGCTCTGGTGCATGCGCTCAAGTCCGCTCTCCCGCAGCGGCTTCAATGGCTTCCCACTCTTCCCGCAGGATGCCCATCCGGATGGAGTCGTAATACTCCCCGTTCCAGTACCGGCATTTGCGCAGCCTGGCTTCCATCGTCATGCCGAGCTTTTCGCCGACCCGGATCATCCGCATGTTGCCGGACCAGGTCGTATACCCGACGCGTACGAGCGGCATCGTCGAGAACATCTCTCTCATGAGCAGGCGGACGGCTTCGGTGCCGTAGCCTCCGCTCCAATATGCAGGCTCGTAGATGACGATTCCCATTTCCGACCAAAGAGAAGGCTCATGCTCCCAGTAGAAGCCGGCCGTGCCGATGACGGTTCCCGCCGTTTCGATGACCCACCGGTTTTGCGCGAAGGCTTCCTTCCCGTTCAGGAACTCTTCATAGGGAATCGGCTTATGTTCGTAGTAGGGCGCATCCCATTGTTTCCATTCCGGCGCCTCGTCCTTGTAAGCAAGCTCCCAGATGCGCAACAGATCCCTGTCTTCTATTTTTCGCAAAATGACATCCGAATGCATGACCAAACCGCCATCCCCCGCATCTGTTCAATTGTATTTGAATTCGGCATCTAGTTTGGTTCTCTCTGCTAGAGCAAGCAGCCGATACTCCCTAGACGGGATGCAGCCGACCGGAGTTGCATCCAGCCTTCAATAGCTTCCAGCTCTCGACTGCAACCAGCTCTTGACAGCAACCAGCTCTCGACAGCAACCAGCTCTCGACAGCAACGAGCCCTCGACAGCAACAGCCCTCGATTGCAACCAGCCATCGACTGCCTTTTCGCCGCCAAGCAGCCGAAATCCTACACGAGCCGGCGGAATTGAGAAGGAGAAACGCCGACGAGCTTTTTGAAATGCTTGTAAAAATGCGCCGTATCCCAGTAGCC
The DNA here is from genome assembly GCF_053345695.1 of Paenibacillus sp. D51F. Lineage (NCBI taxonomy): Bacteria > Bacillati > Bacillota > Bacilli > Caryophanales > Paenibacillaceae > Paenibacillus > Paenibacillus sp. D51F. The sequence continues at coordinate 106,777 of NZ_JBKFAO010000009.1, forward strand.
GACAGCTTTGGCGATGTCATGGTTTTTCATCCCCGTGCCGCGGAGCAGCTCCATCGCCTTGTCGATCCGTACCCGGTGCAGGCAGTCGGAGAAGCTGTGGCCGGTCTCTTTGTGGATGAGCTGACCGAGGTAGACAGGATTGACATGGTAGGCGGCGCCAAGCGTCTTGAGCGAATAATCGTGCATATATGACGTCTGGATCTCAGCCAGAATCTGGCGTACGACCGGACTCTGCTCCTGCCTGGCCCCTAGCGCCTGCAAGGCGGTCCGGGCGATGCGCCGCACCTGCTCCTTGAGCTCGTCGAGGGAGGCGCAACGGTACAGGTCGGCGGCGGCTCCCTGAAAGGGAGGGAGATCCCCCTGCTGAAGCGCGTCTCCGACCTGCCGCTTTATTTCCAGAACCATCTCCGTTGCTGCGAGCCGGACATCCTCGGGCCGGATGCCGGAGCTTCCGGCGAGATCGTCCAGATCCCGGCTGATTTTTTCCATTAAAGCTTCCTCGTCCAGCGCCAGCAGCAGCCTGCCATACGTTTCGGTCGGCATGGAAGGGCGAGCCGGCACTGAAGCCGACTCCTCCGAAGCGGCGGCAACCTCATCATACGCCAGAAGCAGCTTCTCCGGGTGAAGCAGAGCGTACTCGAGGGAGGTCAGAGCCTTGCGGTAGGAATTCGGGGCTTGATCAAAACCGTGCTCCGCCGTACCTGCACCGATTCGCAGCGGGCAGCCGATCGGCGATTCCAATTCAATCCTGAGCGCCAGCAGCAGCGAGTGGGCTTGCTCCAACGCTCCGGCATCTGCATCCGGCAGTCCGAGCAGGACGACGAGGCGGTCGTTGTCGTCGAGAAACAACAGATGCGGCGCGCCTGTCTGACTCAACCAGGCAGATGCGGCGAAGCGGATCATCTCTGCGGACGAGCCTTCCGGCATCGAGCCTGCGGCACCGGCTGTCATCATGCCTTCATCCCCTGCGGCCGATGCATCCCCGGCAGCAGCGTCCCATTCCGCAACCGCCGCCATGATGTACGGACTGTCCAGCTTGAGTCCCAGGAACTCCGCCCGCGCCTCCCATTGCTCGGCGCTGATGCGGCCGTTCATCCAGCGGTACATGATGTTGTCGCGGACAAGCTCCACCTGCTCGCCGGTCAGCGCTTCGATCCGGGCGCGGTTCAGCTTCTCCACCGTGGCGCGCAGCGTTTCAGCCAGCTCCGCCATGTCGATCGGCTTGAGCAGATAGTTTTCGATGCCTAGGCGCATGCCTTCCCGGACATAGTCGAATTCGCTGTAGCCGCTCAGAATGATGCATTTCAGGGCCGGATTCCGGATGCGGCAGGCACGGATGAGCTCGAGCCCGTTCATCTCCGGCATGGAGATATCCGTAATCAGAATATCGACTGCCGCCTCGGAAGCTTCCATGTCCTTGAGCGCCAGAAGTCCGTCCTCGGATTCGCCGGCCAGCCGCAGCTGCAGGGAAGGCCAGTCGACGAGGCGGGCGAGACCTTCAAGGATGAACGGCTCGTCATCTACGATCCAGACGTTGTACATCATCTTCCTCCTTTACATGAAGGGGCAGGCGGAGCGTGATCCGCGTGCCTCTGCCCTTTTGGCTGGTCAGGGTGAGGCCGTAGGCGTCGCCGAATTGAAGCCGGATGCGCTCGTTCACGTTGCGCAGACCGATGGAAGAGCCGGCAGACGGGCCGCTACCTGCGGGCGCCGAGGCTGTTGAAGCCCCCTCGGCAGGCGAGGAATCCGCGGCGCCACCTCGTCTCTCCAGCAGCTTCTGGATGGCGAGCAGCCGGTCGATCTCCATGCCTTTGCCGTTGTCCTCCACCTCGATGATCAGGCATGGCTCGCCGTTCGCCGTTTCCTTCCGGGCGGAGATGTCGATCCGGTTATCCGGCGACTTCGGGTTGAACCCGTGCACGACGGCGTTCTCCGCCAGCGGCTGCAGGCAGAGCTTCAGCAGCGGAGCTTCGCGGAGTCCTTCCTCGATCTCGATGGAATAGTGGAGCTTGTCCCGATGGCGGATGCGGTGCAGCTCCAGGTATTGGCGGCAGTAAGCCATCTCGTCCTCCAGCTTGACGATCGTCTCGGGCCGCACGGAATAGCGGAAGAGGGAGGCGAGCACGAACGTCATTTCGCCGACGTCGTCAGCTCCCTGGATCATGGCGCGCATCCGGATAGCTTCCAGCGTGTTGTAGAGAAAATGCGGATTGATCTGCGCCTGCAGAGCCGTCAGCTCAGCCTGCTTCTGCCTGGCATCCGACACATAGACCTGATCGATATAGGCGCGCAGCTCCTCCAGCATCCCGTTGAAGGTCGAGGAAATCTCGCCGAGCTCGTCCTGGCTCCCCACCGGCACCCGAATCGAGAGATTGCCCTGCTTGGCCTGCTTCATCGCCCGGATGAGAATCCTAGTGCGGCGCGCGTGCCGGTACACGGCTCCGTAAGCGAGACCGATCATGATGAGGATGCCGAGAGCGGTCAGCGTAAGCAGCTTGAGCTTGAGCCCCTTGTACTGCAGCTCCATCTCGGCTTCCGGCACGATCGCTCCGACGAACAGATTGCTTCGAGGCGTCCAAAGCGCGGACGTATAGGAGGCCCGGTCGAGCTTGGCGTACCCTTGGGAAGCCAGCAGCGGCTGCATGTGCGGATAGCTGCCTTGCCACTTGCCGGAGGAGTCGAACAGCACCTGCCCGTTCGGATAGAGGACGAGCTGGGAGCCCATGGCGGTTCCGGGATCGCTGCGCAGCAGGTTTCGAATGCCCTCGGAGCTGTAGGTGACGAGCAGGGCGCCTTCATTTTGCAGCGTATCGGGATCGTTGATATCGAAAGTGAACGTATAATCGCCGCTGCCAAGACCGAGCACCGCATTCAGCCCGGCCGTTCGGGAGCTTGCCGTCCGGCTCCCCCTCATGGCGTCGATGGCGCGCTGAACCTCGTCGCCGTCGCGGCTGATCCAGCTGATTCCTTGCGTGTTGCTGCTGTTGAACACGAAGAAGAAACGCTGGCTGCGGCTGTACAAGGCGATCTGGCGGATGTCGTCCTTCTTCTTCATCTGGGCCCGGACATACGTCTCGATGTTCCGGTCCTCCGAGCCGCCGGAGGCGATATATTGGTTCAGCCGGTTTTGGATATAGGAAGGAAAGTCGTAGCGGAGGCAGTAGAGCAGATCGCTCAGCACCGGCTGGTTCTGATAGAGAGTCAGCATGATGTCCTGCGCCTGGTCGAGCCTCTGGTCCAGGTATCGGCTTACGCTGCCCGCCGTCTCGGCCTGCAGCCCGCGCTCCTTGCCCAGCACGGAGTCCCGCGAATAGCTGTACACAAGCGCTCCGAGCGAGCAGAAGGTGACGATCGTGACGAGGGAAAAAACGAGGATGATGCCGTTGAACAGTTTGGAACGGAAATAGATATGGTAGATTTCGGTCAGTTTGGCCAAGTCCGGTTCCCTCCAGCGTCAGTATGCAGCCAGCCTTACCATAGCATGAAGGGAATAGGCGGGCAATGGAATCGGAGGCGTCAGGAAGCTGTTTGGAGGGATTACCTTTAATCTGTACATCAAAGCTAAAGTATCGTCTCTACTAGGGCGCAAATCCGCCGTGCTACAGTTGAAGGGCCGGTAATACCGAGGCAAACTTCGGAAGGGGGACAACTCATGAATAGGCTTGCAACCGCATTCCGGGACCTTCGGCGGAACGGCGCGTTCCTCCTGATGGTGCTGCCGGGCGCCGCCTGGTTCATCCTGTTCTGCTATCTGCCGATGCCGGGGGCGATCTTCGCTTTCAAGGAGTTCCGCGTCGATCTTGGCGGTGGATTTTTCGGAGCGATCTTCCGCTCGGAATGGGTCGGATTCAAAAACTTCGAATTCCTGTTCAAAGCCCATGACGCTTATATCATTACGAGAAACACAGTTCTCTACAATCTCGTGTTCATCGTCCTTGGCCTCGTCTGCTCGGTCGCGATGGCGCTGCTGCTCTTCCAGCTGACGCAGAAGCGGCTCGCCAAGCTGTACCAGACGGCGATGTTCATGCCTTATTTCCTCTCTTGGGTCATCGTCAGCTACTTCACGTTCAGCTTCCTGAGCGTGGACAAGGGCGTCGTCAACCAGCTGCTCGGCACGCTCGGGGTCCAGCCGATCGACTGGTATTCCGATCCCAAGTATTGGCCGTACATCCTCGTGTTCATGAACCTGTGGAAGGGAGTCGGCTACTCCAGCGTCATCTATCTGGCTGCCATCGCGGGCATAGACAAAACCTATTACGAGGCGGCGATGATTGATGGGGCGAGCAAATGGCAGCAGACCTTGCGCATCACGCTGCCGCTCATCCGGCCGATGATGATCATTCTCACGATTCTGGCGGTCGGCGGCATCTTCCGGGCGGACTTCGGCTTGTTCTTCCAGATTCCGCGCGATTCCGGAGCGCTGTTCCCGGTCACCAACGTCATCGATACGTACGTCTACCGCTCGCTCAAGGTGCTGGGAGACTTCGGCATGAGCACCGCGGCCGGCCTGTATCAGTCCGTTGTCGGCCTGATCCTCGTGCTGACCACGAACAAGATTGTCAAAAAAATCAATGAAGAGCAGGCGTTGTTCTGATGAGCATGATCCCGAAAACTGCAGACGCCGCCGCTGTGCCGGCCGGAACAAGCCGCCGCAGCCGCGACTTCCACCGCCTCTCGCCGTTCTGGAACACCGTTTTCCATCTCGTGTCCGGGGGCTTCGCCCTGGCCTGCGTGTTCCCGTTCATCTTTGTTGTCATCATCTCTCTGACGAGGGAGCAGTCGCTGCTGGAGGTGGGCTACCGGATCATTCCGGATGCCCTGAGCTTCAGCGCTTACCGCTATATTTTCCAAACGGGTGACCAGCTGCTGCAATCCTATCTCGTCACGATCGCCATCACGGTGCTGGGAACGTTGCTTACGGTCGTGATGACGACCCTGTATGCCTACGCATTGTCCCGAAAAAGCTTCAAATATCGCGGCTTCTTCTCGTTTCTGGCCTTCTTCACGATGCTGTTCAGCGGCGGTCTCGTGCCGACGTACATCGTCGTGACGCAGTTCCTGCATCTCAAGGATACGCTGTGGGCGCTCATCCTGCCGATGGCGATGAACGCCTTCAACATTCTCGTGCTGCGCACGTTCTTCCAGACGATGGTTCCTGATCCCATCATCGAGTCCGGCAAGATCGACGGAGCGGGGGAGTTCCGCGCGCTGTTCAGCCTCGTGCTGCCGATCTCGCTGCCCGGACTCGCGACGATCGCCCTGTTCAGCACGCTGGGCTACTGGAACGACTGGTTCAACGCGCTGCTCTACATCGACTCCAACAAGCTCGTTCCGCTGCAGGCGCTGCTGATGCGGATCCAGAACAGCATGCAGTTCATCATCCAGAACTCGTCGCTGCTGAGCAGCGGCCAGAGCAAGGAGATGATCCGCTCGCTGCCGCAGGAGACGTCGCGGATGGCGATGGTCGTGCTGGCCACCGGCCCGATCGTGCTGGCTTATCCGTTCTTCCAGCGGTATTTCATCCAGGGGCTGACGATCGGGGCTGTGAAGGACTGACCGGCTCGATGGCCGATGGCAGATAGGGTCCGCTCCGCGGCAGGCTGAAGCTGCTGTAAGGCTAAAAGACCGGTGGGGCCGCTCCGCGGGCCAAGGCTGAACACCGCGTGACGCCGCTTCGCGGCAGGCTGAACACCGGATGATGCCGCTCCGCAGGCGGATGGCCATTCCGATCGCTGTTGAAGTCCGGATTTTCTCGATTAGTTGAGGTCAAGGTGGAAATCCGGCCTTCAAAGGCGAACGCTGACGCTTCTCCACGGCCATTCCGCCTGCTCCGGGCATCCGGCTCAGCCTAGTAGACAGCGCCGTCGCCAAGCAGCTAATCTTCGGCTTCACGGATTCGTGTCGCAGCCGTCGCCGAGCAGCCATGCTTTGGCTTTACGGATTCGTGCCGCAGCCGTTTCCGCTCAGCCAGGTCAGCTCAGCAAGAATCCGCGCAGCTGCTGACGCAGCCATGCTCCGGCTTCGCACGGATTCGTGCCGCAGCCGTTTCCGCGCAGCCAGGTCAGCTTCTCAAGAATCCGCGCCGCTGCTGCTCCGCAGCCATGCTCCGGCTATCGGCAGCGAAGCTTTCGGCACTCCGCCGACCGGCTGGCTGCCTTCGCCAAGCCGGTTCCGGGCCGCTATCGGACATACGATCCGTTATTTGGCCGATTCGGTCGGAAATGGACTTTTATCGGACATGAGATCCGTTATTTGCCCGAAAAAGGGTGATTTAGGTGCTGAAAGCAGGAAATAGCGGAACGTATGTCCGATAATTCCGAAAATCGCTCCAAAACATCAAAATAGCGGAACGTATGTCCGATTGATCCGGCGCCGATTGGCGGAAGAGCGATCAGGATTCCGGGGAGCAACCGATCCAACGAATATTTACGGCCGCCCTCTGTACCGGGCGTCCCTGAATAGATAATCTTATACTTACGGGGGATGAGAACATGAAGAAACGGATGGGAATCATGGCCCTGCTCTTGCTGGCGGGAGCTGTAGCCGGCTGCTCGGGCGGCGGCAATAACAATAATGGCGGCGACAATGCCGCAGCGGGCAATGCCGGAGCGGCGGCCAACGCCGGAACGCCGAAGGCGGACGAGAAGCCGGTCAATCTGGTCTGGTACACGATCGGCACGCCGCCGAAGGATCTGGCCGCCGTCAACGATGAGATCAACAAGTATATCAAGGACAAGATCAACGCCACCGTCGAGATGAAGATGCTGGACTGGGGCGATTATTCCCAAAAGATGCAGATTACGATCAACTCCGGTGAAAATTATGACATCGCTTTCACCAGCTCGTGGGCCAACGATTATTTCGCCAACGCCAAGAAAGGCGCCTTCTACGAGCTGGACGGCCTGCTCGACAAGCAGGGCTCAGGCATCAAGCAGGCTCTGAATCCCACCTTCCTCGAAGGCACCAAGGTGAACGGCCACAACTACGGCGTGCCGACGAACAAGGAGCTGCCGCAGCAGCGCGTATTCCGCTTCAACAAGACGTATGTCGACGAGCTGGGACTGGATATCAGCAACGTGCGTACGATCGACGACCTGGAGCCCCTGCTCAAAACGTTCAAGGAAAAAGAGCCGGGCATCGCGCCGATCCCGGCCAAAATCGCGGAATTCCTGCCGTTCGACCTTCCCGTCAACGATCTGCCGTTCATCGGAGTGCCGCTGAACACGACGGATTACAAGCTGATCAACGTCTGGGATACCCCGGAAGCGATGAGCTACCTCAAAACGATGCACAAATACTATGAAGCCGGCTATCTGCCGCGAGACGTAGCGACGCAGAAGGATGCAGGCGATTACTTCAAGACGGGCAAATGGCTTGTGGACGTCGCCGACGCCCAGCCATACGCCGACAACCTGTGGTCCGCCGACGCCGGCTACGAAGTCGTCTCCAAGCCGATGCAGGACCCGATTACGTTCAACTGGTCCGTGGCCGGCTCCCTGCAAGCTATCAATGCCAAGTCCAAGCATCCCGAGAAAGCGATGGAGTTCCTGAACCTGCTGTATACGGATGCGAATCTCATCAACCTCGTCGACTTCGGCATCGAAGGCAAGCACTACAAGAAAACGGGCGACGAGGTGAAGGAGACGATTCCGGACAGCGGTTACGGCTTCCCGGCTTTCTCCGTCGGCAACATGATGCTGACCTACCTGAATCCGACCGATCCTGCCGACAAATGGGAAAAGTTCAAGGAATTCAACGAATCCGCGACGAACGCTCCGCTGCTCGGCTTCCAGCTTGATACGAGCAGCATTACGACCGAGCTCGCGAACCTGAAGAATACGAAGGAAGCCGTCTACAACGGCCTGTTCTCCGGGACGCTTGATCCGGAGAAGAATATCGCCCAGATCAACCAAAAGCTGAAGGACAACGGTCTCGATAAAGTGATGGCCGAGGTTCAGAAGCAGATCGACGCCTGGAAAGCGTCCAAGTAAGTCCCCGTTATGACCGAGCAGGGTCCTGAAGCCAATAGGCTGCCGGTTCGGGAATGTCGGGAAAGCGTCCAAGTAAGCTTGCGCCATAATCAAACAGGCGTCCTGAAGCCAAGCCGGCTCAGGAACGCCTGTTTTTTGTCTTCCCAACATTCGCGGCGGAAGGTAATATAGGATATTACTAGAGAATTCGAGCGGCCGTGGAGCCGGGGTGCGAGGAGCAGGCTGTGCAGCAGCAAGCGATGAACAGATAAGCAGCAAACAAAGTTTACGATGAACAGATAAGCAGCAAACAAAGTTTACTTTGAACAGATAAGCAGCAGACAAAGGTTATGATGAACAGATAAGCAGCAGACAAAGTTTACTTTGAACAGATGAAGCGGCAGCAAGCGAAGTTACAAGGTGAGTTAGGCTAAGTATCAGAAGGTAAAGTTGTAGGTTATAAGAGCCGACGAAGTTTAGATTCAGGAGCCGACTATGAGAGTTGGCGGGGGCGGAGATTATCATTTCCTCCGCCTCCAATTAAGCAGGAAGGGGCTGGAAAAATGAGCGCTGGAGCTTTGCTGGCATTTAGCCTTGTATCGCTGGGCATGGTCTGCGCGCCTGGACCGAACATGATTTATCTCATTTCGCGGTCGGTCACGCAGGGCCGCAGGGCGGGAGTTATTTCCCTGCTGGGGGTCATGCTGGCCTTTATCGTCTACATCACGGCGACGATGCTGGGGCTGTCCGCTCTGTTCACCGCCGTGCCGGCGATGTTCGTCATCGTGAAGACAGCCGGGGCCGCCTACCTGCTGTGGCTGGCTTGGAATGCGTTCCGCACCGGCAATAAGCAGGGCTTCGCGCTGCGCGCCCTGACGATCGATCCGCCAAAGAAGCTTTTCCTGATGGGCTTCATGACCAACCTGCTCAATCCGAAAAGCGCCATGCTGTATGTCTCGCTGCTGCCGCAGTTCCAAAATCCCGGCGCAGGCTCGCTTCTCGTCCAGAGCGCCACGCTGGGCGCGGTGCAGATGACGGTCAGCTTCGCGGTCAACCTGCTCGTCATCCTGGCGGCCAGCACGATCGCCTCCTGGTTCGGACAGCGGCCGTCGTGGCTGAAATTCCAGCGTTGGTTCATGGGAACGGTGCTGACGGCTCTTGCCGTCCGGATGGCTTTTGAGCGCCGGTAACTTCCTGGTGCAGATGCGGGCATTCTTGTGACGGCTGCCGCCAAAAGAATGCCCGCATCCTATAAGGGCTTTGCCCGGAGTTGACTCCGCGGGCCATCGTGCCGGCAGCGGTTGAGTGCAATTACGGCTGCATTTCCTGCCGAGCCGCCGGCCATCGGAGCAGGCGCCAGCCTGTTCAAAGGTGAGAAGCCCACGTTTTATTTTCTTTCGTGCCCTCTGGGAAACAACGAAAAAGACAGCTTCCGAATAGTCGGAGGCTGTCTTTTTTAGTCCTTGAGCTCCTCCGTCTCTCTGACCTGATTCCGCCAATTCACGGGGGCCAGCGCGTTGACGATCAGCACATAGACGGGGTATGCGAGCAATGCCCCCAGAAGCATCAGCCCGACGGCCGGGTTGGGCTTGTCTCCCGGATCCGTAATCGGGAAGAAGGAGGCGAACGCATAGAAAAACAATGCCGAATAGGGAAGCCACAATATCGCGGATATATAGCGGCTGCGCTTTTTCCCGAATTTCCTCCTCGTCCAGGCATAAGCCAGTACGGTCACGGCAAGCCATAGGATCGCAGGACAGCCCTCTACGACAAGGCGCATCTGCGATCGGCTCCAGCCGGTGAGCCGTCCGATCCGGTAGTAGTTCGCGCCAAGCTCGAAATAGATCGTGAACGGCAGCGCATAAAGCGCGCTGATCAGGTTGAGCCGCAGAAAGCCCGAAGCGAATCCCTGCACGGCGATCCCCTCTTTTCTCTCCCTTATATCCCTGTCAATACTGACGATTGGGGAGGGGAAAAAGACCGCCTGGCTTTCTCAAAACGAAAGGGTTCTGCAGCAAGGCGCTTTTGCAGCTTTCTCAAAAACGAGAGGATTATGCTGCAAGACGCTTTTGCAATCCGGGCAGATAAAGAAGCAGAAAGACCGACCGTCCGGCGGCGAAGACGATGAAGGCGGCCCATAAGCCGTCATTCCCCCAAGCAGGGAAGAAGAGAAGGGCGCTGGCTGCGAATGCCGCCAGAGACAGCAGCATGGAGTTCCGGATCGGTCCCGTTGCGGTCAGGCCGGTAAAGACGCCGTAGAATGCAATTCCCGCGCCCGCTGCGGCGGGGAACAGCATCAGCCAGCCACTATAGGCGAGCGCGCTGCGGATCACCTCCGGGCTGCTGGCGAATAGAGGAATCAGCAAGTCCTTGAACGCCAGGTAAAGCAGCGTCATCAGCAGCGCAGCAGCAGCTGTCCAGACCCAGGTTAGCCGGACCGCGCGGCGCAGCAGGGCGGCGTTTTTGGCCCCTTTGGCTTGGCCGGCGTACAGGCTTCCGGCGTTCCCGATTCCGTCATAGAGATAAGCCATGAAATAATGGATCTGAAGCAGGATGACGTTAGCGGCCAGCAACGTCGTGCCTAGAGCTGCGCTCGCCGCCGTGAAGCCGTTGATCATTCCGAGCAGGCACAAGGTGCGGATGAACAGATCGGCGTTGGCCCGGAACATCCCGGCCCATCCGCCTGCTCCAAGGGCGGCCGCCGCGCCCGGCAGGCTCAGCCGGAAATGGGGTGAACGCAGCACATAGGCCAAGCCGAGCAGCAGGGCGCCGCTCTCCGCGATCAGGACGGCCCAGGCCGCGCCGGCCGCTCCCCAGGACAGCGCCTGCACGAACAGCAACGCCAGCACGAGATTGAGCAGGTTGGCGCCGATTTGGAGGAATAGCGTCTGGCGGATATGCGCCATTCCGAGCAGCCAGCCCAGAAGCGCGTAGTTGGCGAGCGTCACGGGAGCGCCCCAGACGCGGATGCCGTAGTATTGCCAGGCGAAGCGGGCGACGTCGGGATCGGGCTTGTACAAGGCGATAAAGCCGGAGAAGATCGGCTTTTGCAGCAGGATGAAAGCCAGGCCGAGCAGCAGGGACACCGCCAGCGGACGGATGAGCTGGGCGGAAGCCTGCTCCAGGTCGCTACTTCCTCGGGCTTGCGCCGCAAACCCCGAGGTGCTGACTCTCAGGAAGCCGAACAGCCAGTAGAGGGTGTTGAACAAGACTACCGCCAGGGCTGTGCCGCCAAGCACGGCGGGATCCCCGAGGTTTCCGACGACCGCGGTGTCGACCATGCCCAGAAGAGGCGTGGACAGCGTTGCGGCCGTGAGCGGGAGGACGAGCCGCAAGTAAGCGCGGTGTCCGGGAAGGGAAGGATTGTCGTTCACTCCAGAAAGACCTCCAGCAACAGCTTCGTGTAGTCGTGGCGGGCATCGTCGAACAGCTCGTTGTTGCGGAACCGGTCGACGATATGCCCGTTTCGCATGACCATCGTCTCGTCGCTCATGAAGTGGACGGCCGCCAGATCATGCGAGATGAACAGGCAGGACAGCGACAGGTCCTTCTGCAAGTCCTTGATCAGATCCAGAACGGCCGCCTGGGTAGTCATGTCGAGGCTGGCCGTCGGCTCGTCCAGCACGAGGAAGGACGGAGCCGCGCTGATCGCTCTGGCGATGGCGATCCGCTGCTTCTGCCCGCCGCTCAGCTCATGGGGATATTTGCCCATGGCAGAGGCAGGCAGCCGCACCAGCTCAAGAAGCGCGGCTGCGGCAGCCTCCCTTCCGGCCGGTACGCCGTCCAGAATGGCAGGTCGGAATCCTCTCCGCTGGTCGAGCGGCTCCAGGAGGGAGTCGATGATGCGCAGGCGTGGATTGAGAGAGGCGGAGGGATTCTGGAAGACGGCGCCCATGTGCGGCCGGGCTTGCCTGAGCTTGGCTTTGGAGGCCTTGGCAAGCGGCTCGCCTCGAAAGATGATTTCGCCTTCATCCCAACCGCTCAGGGTGAGCAGGCAGCGTGCCAGCGTGCTTTTGCCGCTGCCGCTTTCGCCGACGATGCCGAGGCATTCGCCTTTCTTCAGCTGGAAGCTGATGTCATGCAGCACCGCTTTGTCTCCGTAATTTTTGCGGACGTTCCGGACGGTCAATAGCGTGTTATCGCTGATGGTCATGAAGATCTTCTCCTTCCAGGCCGGCGGAGGAAGCCAGCCGCTCCGGCATCTCGCGCCGCAGCGGGGGAATGGAAGCGATCAGCCGCCGGGAATAAGGATGGGCGGGATGCTCCAGCATTTGCCGGGCGGTCCCGGTCTCCACGATGCTTCCCGTCCTCATGACCGCGATCCGGTCCGCATGCCGGCGGGCATGCCTCAAGTCATGGGTGATCCAGACAATCGAGATGCCGTAGCGGGATTTGGCGGCATCGAGCAGCCCCAGCACTTTGCGCGAGGAGACGCTGTCCAGCGCTGTTGTAGGCTCGTCTGCGATCAGCAACTTAGGGCGCAGCAGCAGGGCGGCGGCGATGGCGGCGCGCTGGAGCTGGCCGCCGCTCAACTGGTACGGATAGCTGCCGAACACCTGCTCGGCAGGCAGACCCGCCTGCTCCAGCTCCTCCAGGCATCGCTGCTTTCGGTCGCGGGCAGCAAGGGATAGATGGGATCCGAGCAGCTCCGTCAGCTGGGAGCCGATCGTCAGGAAAGGGGTGAACGTATTCCGGTAATCCTGGAACACATAGCTGATCTCGCGGCCGAGCAGCCGGCGCCGCGACTTGGCGTCAAGGGCGAGCAGCTCCAGGCCATGCCAGAGAATCGATCCGCTGCATGACAGCTGCCGGGGCAGCAAGCCTCCGATGGCGGCTGCGGTCAGCGACTTGCCGCTGCCGCTTTCCCCGGCGAGCGCCAGCCATTCCCCTTCCTGCAGCTCCAGGCTCAGCGAGCGGACGAGCTCTTGGCTGCCGCTGCGGATGGACAGCTCCGATATCGCGAGCATTATTCCGCTCCCCCTTTGAGCTTGACGTCGTACCGGTCGCGCAGCCGGTTGCCGGCGAAGCCGGCGAGCAGCACCGCGCCCATGACGGCCAGGCCCGGCGCAAGCATGAGATGCGGCGCCGCATGGAAGTAGGCGCGCCCTTCGCTCAGCATGGAGCCCCATTCCGGCGCCGGCGGCTGGGAGCCGAGGCCGAGGTAGGACAAGGAAGCCATCAGCAGGATGATCTTGCCGAGATCCGCGGCCGCGAGCGCGGCGACATGGCCCATTGCATGCGGAAGGATATGCTTCAGGACCAAGCGGACCGGCCGGAGGCCGCTGAGCAGAGCCATCGCGGCGTAGTCCTTTTCCTTTTCCGCCAGCGCGACGCTGCGGGCGAGACGGGCATAGCGCACCCATTTCACGGCGATGACGGCGATGAGCATGGACATGAGCCCGGGTCCCAGAAGCGCGCTCAGAATGATGGCGGACAGGTAGTCGGGAAACGTCATGAAGCCGTCGATGATCGGCTTGAAGATGCTGTCCGTGCGGCCGCCCTTCATGCCGGACAGCAGTCCGAGGGGCACGCCTATGGCGATGGAGACGAGCAGGACGGCCAGGCCGATCCCGATGGTGGGACGGGCTCCGGCGATGATTCTCGCCAGCAGGTCCCGTCCCAGATGGTCCGTGCCGAGCCAGTGCGCCGTTCCCGGCGGCAGCAGGCGTTCTCCCATGGAGATCTCATACGGATTCCAAGGAGTGGGCGATGGGATCGTGACGAGTGCGACAGCCGCTGCGGCAGCAAGCAGCAAGCCGGCGGTTCGCATGCTTATGTTCATGAATGGCGCAGCTCCTTTCGTGCCAGTTCGGGATTGGCAAGCCGGCAAGCCGCTTCCGTCGAACGGTTGACGAGAACGATGAACAGGGCGGCGAACAGCACATAGCCCATAATGACGGGATAGTCGCGTGCAGACACCGCATCGACGATCCATTTGCCGATTCCCGGGTAATTGAACAAGGTTTCGATGACGACCGTTCCTCCGAGCAGGCTGCCCAGGCTTTCGCCGAGCAGCGTCAGCAGAGGGACGAGGCTGTGCCGGAGCTGATGCCGGAAAAAGATGCGGAAGGGATGGATGCCGCGCGCCCGCGCCGACAGGACGAACTCCTGGTTCCCGCTTTCGATCAGGCTGGAGCGGATCAAGCCGACATAGAGGGCTGCCATGGACAGGCCCAGCGTTGCGGACGGCAGGATGAGAGAGGCGATCCCCTCGTTGCCCATAGGGGGAAGCAGTTGAAGGCGAGCCGCGAACAGATCGATCAGCAGCAGTCCGAGCCAGAAGCTGGGCATGGAAGAAACGGCTGCCGAAAAGTAGCGGCTCACCCGGTCCGGCCATCGGTTCCGATGCCTGGCGGCGAGCGCTCCGAGCGGCAGGGAGACCAGCAGCATGACGAGCAGCGAGCCGGCTGCGAGCGCCAGCGTATGCGGAAGCTTCTCGGCGAATTCGGCCGCGACCGGCAGACCGCTCAAGTAGGAGGAGCCTAAATCCAGCTTCAGAAGCTGGGACAGCCAGATGCCGTACTGGCGGTGCAGCGGCAGGTCGAGTCCGAGCTCCGTGCGGATTCCGCCCATCTGGTCCTGGGTTGCGGCCATCTCATCCACCCTCAGGATGCCCCGGACTGGATCTCCCGGCACAAGCTTCAGCAGGCAAAAGCTCAGGAAGGTGAGGCCGAGCAGGAATACAAGCAGGCGCAAGGCTTTTTTGGCGATAGCCGCAGCCATGTCAGCTCGCGACGTCCAGGTCTTTGGTGAGCAGATAATATTCGCTCATCGTCGTTTTCCAGCCGAGGACCTTGCCGCTGTAGACGACAACGTTATTGGGATGGACGATGAACGAGTTCAGCGTCTCGCTGTCCGCGATAGCCATCGCCTGGCGGCTCAGCCGGAGCCGTTCCTCGGCGTCGACGGCCTCATTGAGGGTGCCGATCGCTGCCTGCAGGCCGGGATGGTCGATATGGCTGTAATTCAGAGCTCCCTCCGGCAAATACCCGCTGTTCAGGAAGTAGGAGGCCTCGCCCCGCGGCGCCGTGACCAGACTGTAGGTAGCCAGGTCCCAGTCGTCGTTGGCGGCGAGATATTCATCGATGTTCTCCGCCTGGCGTATATCCAGCTTGATGCCGAGCTCGCCGGCATGGGCTTGGATAAGCTGGGCGATCAGCGGCAGCTCGGCTCGGGAGGAGTAGGTGAGAAGGCGGAAGGAGAGCGGTTTGCCTTGGTCGCTCACCTTGCCCCCCTCGACGGTATAACCCGCCTCGCGGAATGCTTCGCGAGCCTGGTCGAGGCTGAACGCCTTGGGCCTGTAGGCGGGAGAGAACGGCGCTTGGGCCGGGAAGGCGCCGGCCGCCGCCGTAGCCTGGCCGGCCATGATGTCCCTGGTGATCGTCTCGCGGTCGATGAGGAGATCGAAGGCTCTGCGCACTTGCTCCTGCGCGAGATGCCCGTTGCGCATATTGTACATCAGGAGGTGGGTTCTCAGGCTGGACCGGGATTCAAGCGTGAGGGACGGGTCGTTCTGGAGCTGGGCGAAGCTCTCCAGCGGCGGACGGAAGACGATATCGGCGCTCCCGGCCTTGATCGCCATCAGCCTCGCGTTGGCGTCCGAATTGAATAGGATTTCGGCATGATCAAGCTTGACCGGACCGCCCCAGTAGCCGGTATTCCGGTCGACCTTGAGGCTGCTGCCGGAGCGGAAGGCAGCCAGCTTGAAGGGGCCGGTGCCGACCGGATCGGAGTCCGTGGAGGCGGCAGCGACGATGGCGGTGTTGGGGTGGACAAAGCTGGAGGGAAGCTCCGGGTTGGGAGTTTCCGTCACCAGCCTCAGCTGCTGGCCGTCGGCATGGATTTCGCGAAGGCCAAGCGTGTTCCGGACAGCCGGGTTCAGCTCCTGGGCTCGTTCCAGGGACAGCTTGACCGCTTCCGCGTCGAGCGGTTGTCCATCGTGGAAGGCGGCTCCTTCCCGGATATGGAATGTCCAGTGCTGGCCGTCCTTGCTGCTCCATTCGTCCGCCAGACCGGGCTGCAGGCCGAGCTCGTCGCTGATCACGACCAGCGTTTCGGCGATGCCGGCTCTCACGGCGATGTAAGTCGTATCGGTATGAGGGTCGATCGCATGGCTCTGGATATTGAAGAGAAGGCGGAGGTTCTTCCCGCCGGATTGTACCTGCCCGGAATTGCCTGTTCCGGCTTCCTTGGCATCGGAGCAGGCGGCAAGCAGCAGGAGGGAAATTAAAAGAGACGGAAAGAGAAACATCTTCTTGAACATGATACAGGCATCCCCTTGCAGATAATCGTATTTTTTACTATTAACAATCGCGATGGTTCTCATTATAGGGAGAGCGGCACCCTCTGTAAACCTTTTTTTAGGGACATCAACTATCCTTTATACATCGGAGATTTAACTTGGCAGCTGGCAGCACGGGAGATCGGCGGTTCCGGTAGAAGAGGAAGGGCAGGCCAATCCGCCGCGCTCCGAGCATCTGCAAGCGGTATCAGGATCGGATGCGGTACGACGGGGGAGCCGGCAACAGCCCCTCTGCCTGGAGCTGCGCCTTCGGACTGACTTCATGCCCGGCCTTGCGGGCGGATTCATGCGGCTCTAGGACGATATTCTCAAATACTCGCAGTACGGCTCGGCCGCGTATTATGCCGGCGCTATCAACAGCGCCGTCAGCGGCTCCGCGGGGAGCGGCTCGCTCGGATTGCACGCCTGAACGAGGATGACAGCGGGCGGATGATGGTAGCATTTTGTAAATTCTCCTGATATAGTCGTTCTATCAGACTATAGGGGGAATACCTTCATGCCTGCATCCCGCACTATGAAATGGCTGACGGGGGTTATGGAACTGGTCCTCGGCATCCCGCTGGCAGGAGCCTTGATCGTGATCGGCTTCGGTTATGTGCCTTTATTCGTCATGCTTATCCTGCATATCATTACCTTTGCCTTGTCCAAGAGCAATGGCGAATCCAGCAGCGGCTCCATCCTCGGCATCATCACCTCGCTGATTGCCTGGATTCCGTTTGTCGGCATGGCCATGCATCTGGCCACCGCCGTTACGCTGTTCGTCAGCGCGTCCAGGACATTCGCTCCGAATCCGCCCTCGCATCCTCCCGTACCGCCGCCGCCGAGCAGCTTCTAGGCGGCGCGGCTAAGCTCAGCAAGAAGCTCCCTTCGGCGAAAGGGAGCTTCTTTTTTTGTGCAGGCAGCGTCAGCAGAGGCTGGCTGGCGGCATCGGTCCTAACGCGTTCCGAGTGATCGGAATCGGCGCGGCGGCTTCCTTCCGGAACTACTATCGCTAGCGACATCTTGGCTTTCGTCTCGTGCTCCTCGTAGCCCAGATGCGTGTCCATCTCCGCCTCCAGCATTTCCTGAATCGTCTCCGCAAAGAGGTCTTTCAGCGCGTTTTGAGCATCCTGTGCCGTGACCAGCTTGTTCTCCTTAATAAATGCCCGCAGTTGCTCCTTCGTCCACAATCCTATGTGTTCTCCCCGACCTTTCGTCATCTATCTTCATCTTTTACAGACTGAAATAAAATGACAGCTGCCTTAGTTCTTTTCATATTGCTGGTTATCATAACTAGTTCTTTCTGTTTCTAAACAAATAACATTTTTAAACCCTGCCAGCTTTGTACTGACAGGGTTTAAAAGTGCTCTTAAAGTCCGTTTCTCAAAATTTCGTAAACTAGCGGAATCTATCATGTAGAGAGTATAACTGCCGCGACCTCTTTTCCAACACGTTCATATGATGCTTTATTAAAGAAAGGGATGATGAGATGGAAACCTATTATTGCTGCATGCGACACATGAACCAGAGAGTCCGCATTACGACTAGAGACGGTCGTGTACACGAAGGAAGAATCGTAAGAGTGGATCGTGGTAACGTGTACTTGGAGACAGATCGAAGAGACGGACCTGTAACGACCTCCGCTTTCTTGCCCTATGGATTCAGGGCTCGCACCTCCATATTGACGTTAAGCCTGTTCACACTGCTCGCGATTGCTCTAATCTAATGTGCCGATCCCCTCGCTACGAGGAGATTTTTTTGGAATCAAAAAACACGAAGCGTAGCCAAAAATGCGCTTCGTGTTGCATCAATCCACCGTTACTTCCAGATTTCACGAGCGGTTTCAACAACTATCCCCAGCGACCCTGCTGCGCGTTTGTTGGCAGGGTTTTTTGTATAACAATTTGATTGTGTAATATAAGTATAAATACAACATATACGGACACGCCGTTATACAATCCGAAAGCATCGGTAAATAGACTCACCTGCATTTTGGAGGCCGCTGAAGAACTTGCGGTTTTTCGGAGAGTACAGGAGGTAGACGGAAAAATGCGACACCCGATCCGGATTTTCGGACGGTGTCGCATTTTTCATGGGTTCTTTCGCTGTTTCTTAGTCTGCCATCCTCATGATTCGCTATAAATTCACTGCGAATATTGCCATTGCCCCTTGTATTTGCATGTCTAACAGACCCGAGGAATCGGCTACGTCGTAACGATGCCAATTCTTGAGCTCGCTGTTTTTTGCTTCTATTTTATAGCGTTCTTTCTCTTTTTCTTTAAAGAACTCTGTTTCCTGAAAAGCCATTTGCTCTGTGTGCTCTCCTGATTTTATGCTCACCGAGTACGTTTGCTCTTGGCTCCTTCTTTGCAGCATCCCTCTTTGAAAGGGCATCCCTTACACATTATGCCGAGTAATAAAGTAAGTTTGATTCCGAGTGGTGGCAACATCCTCAACTGCAAAGACAAATATGCCGAAATCATTCGCGTTGAGCTCTCGATCTAGTTCTTCCATTGTATAATCGTTAGCTCCACAAGTGCTGGCATACCAGGAATTAACCTCAATCTGTCGTTCAAGAGCCGCGGCAATCTCTCTAGCATAAGGGATCGCTTCTCTCGAGCTGCCAATAAAAGCTCTAGGTTTTCTATTCATCGTCATTTGTATAATCTCTTAAAGTGTATGAATTACCATGACCGCGAACATCTTAAGTATACAGACTCCTACCCATATAGGAAAAAATTCTCCATCTAACCGATAACGGCTGAAGAACCTGGCGGAAGCATGTCAAAATTCATCTGAAGCTCAGAATATCGCCTTTCCAACGAAGCGAGCGTTCGCACGTTGAAACCTTTCCAACCGAAAAAGACCGATCAGCCTATGGCGATGACTTCGTGGTCTTCAGCGACCATCTCCTCCAGCACATCAAGTGAATTCTGAACGTGAAAAATCGGGATCGGTTTTCGGCCGACGACACGAGCAAGGTAATCGGTATTTTTCCGCTTTGAACCGGGTCCCCGATCACCCACTCGTTAGGTATTGATGGATCACGTCCGAATGTGCTTTAACGAAATCTGCGTACACGCACTTATAATTGAACCCGAGCTCCCGAAGATTGAACAAAAGAAGAACTGCTCCCGTGCTTCGGAAACGGCACGGGGGCAGTTCTCTTTTTAGCGGCCCATTCACGCTTGCCGGGCGGGGTTGGGGATAAGCCGAAATGGGCGTCCATTCCGCTCGAAGCTTGCTGCCCCGTCTAAGGGAGAGATTTTGCCGCATCCGAGCCGACGGCTTTGAAGTATTGCCGGACATGCCCCCGGAACTGCTGCGCCGCCTCGGACAGATAACGGCGGCTGCCGAAAGCCATTCCGATCGTCCGCCTGCAGGAGGGACCGGCCAGCTTCAGCAAGCGAAGCTCCGGGGAGAGAGGCCGGTTGACCGACAGCTCAGGCACGAAGGCGATGCCGAGCCCCCGCCGCACGAGGTTGCCGATCACCTGGGGCTCGTCGCCCTCGAAGGCGGTGAACGGGCTGAAGCCCGCCTCGCCGCACAGCCGGTCGGTCAGCACGCGGAAGTCATGTCCGGCATTCATGCTGATGAAGCGCTCTTCCCGCAGGTCTTCAAGCTGGACCGAGGCCTGTCCGGACAAGCGGTGAGATGCGGGCGCCAGCAGGAAAATCTCTTCCTCATAAAGAG
Source organism: Paenibacillus sp. D51F (assembly GCF_053345695.1). Classification (NCBI taxonomy): domain Bacteria; kingdom Bacillati; phylum Bacillota; class Bacilli; order Caryophanales; family Paenibacillaceae; genus Paenibacillus; species Paenibacillus sp. D51F. Next base: position 126,721 of record NZ_JBKFAO010000009.1, read on the forward strand.
GCTCCCAGACGACTTCTTTCCCTTCTACGACGGCGGAGGAAAGGACGAGGTCGGCTTCGCCGCTCTCCAGCTGGCGCTTCATCGAGGCGGAGGAGCCGATGCGCTGCCGCAGCCGCACCAGCGGGAATTGCGTCAAGAAAGGGCCGAGAAGCCCCGGAAGCAGATGGGGGAGAGAGACGGCGATCGTCACGGAGCCCTCCTGCAGGCCGGCCAGCTGCCGGATTTCACGGCGTCCCTCCTGAAGCTCCACGAACGCCTTGTCTACACGTTCCAGAAAGGCGCGTCCAAACGAATTGAGCCGCAACTGGCGGCCCTGGCGGTCGAACAGCGGCACGCCTAGATCGTCCTCCAGCCGGGAGATCGTCTTGCTGAGCGAAGGCTGGGCGATCTTGAGCTCCTCCGCGGCCCGGGTCATATGCTCCAGACGGGCGACCGTCTGGAAATATTGCAGCTGGAGCAGTTCCATTCCGCATTCTCCATTCATAGCTTTGAGTGTATGATATTATTCATTTTCATGTATTATACATAATCGATTCTACCGAGTAAAATGGGAAGCCGATACGGTCCGCTCGGAGCGTGATTATGGAGGAGGAATGAATGGCGTGGAAGGATTTCGGCATATATTCGGGGATTGGAAACGGCTGCTGCATCATGCGCATGGACGGATCGCGCTGGGCTTCCTGATTCTGGTTCCCTTGATTTATTTGGGACTGTTCCTGTCCGGCTACTGGAATCCGTACGGCAAGCTCGACAAGCTGCCAATCGCGGTCGTCAATGAAGACGAGGGAGCCATGCTCGGCGGCAAGCCGATTCATGCCGGAGCTGACTTCGTAAGCGAGCTGCAGCGGAAGCGGACGATGGATTTCCGCTTCGTCACGGCCCGGGAGGCGCATGACGGCCTCAAGGATGGAACGTATTACATGACGGTAACCGTTCCGGAGGACTTCTCCTCCTCCGCGGCCAGCCTGATGGACGCCGATCCGAAGCCGGCACGGCTTCTGTACGAAACCGACGCGGGACGCAACTTCGTCGCCTCGCAGGTCGGCTCAAGCGCCGTCAAGGAAATGAAGGCTGGCATTCAAGCCAGCCTGACCAAGGCTTATGCAGACGGCGTGCTCAGCTCCATGAAGAGCATGGCGGATGGACTCGGGAGCGCGGGCAGCGGCGCGCTCACGCTGCATCAAGGCACGGAAGCAGCCTATGCGGGGCTGAAAAGCGTTGCGGACGGGGCCGTAGAGCTGGCTGCAGGAACGGCCAAGCTCAGCGGCGGCGGAGCCAGGCTGTCGGCGGCATCGCAGCAGCTGAAGCAAGGCGCCGCAAGCGCGGCTGCAGGCAGCTCCAGCCTTGCGGATGGCATGGCGAAGCTCGCAGCGGCGCAGAAGCGGCTTCAGACCGGTTCGGACACAGCCATCTCCGGCATGGACGGACTTGCAGCTTCAAGCTCCCAAGCCGCGGCCGATCAAGCCAAGCTGGCGGCCGACCTGGCGAAGCTGCAGGATGAGCTTGCCGCCTATGCGAAGGATAAGGAAGGAGCGGGCGACGACTCCGCTCTGGGCCGGCTGCGGGAGCAGCTGGCTCAAGCCGGGGCGGCCTCGCAAGCGTTGGCGGCAAGCCAGCGTAAGCTGGCTGCCGGAGCCGATAAGCTCGCAGCCGGGGAGCAGAGGCTCCAGAGCTCGCTGAAGCAGTTCGGCGGCGGGCTTGCCGATGCCGCCGCCGGAGCTTCCGGCTTGAAGGCCGGCACCGCCAAGCTGAGCGCCGGCATGGACGGCTGGGCCGCAGCCTTTCAGTCGCTGCGCAGCGGCATGGAAGGCCTCGCAGGCGGCGCGTCGGGGTTGGACAGCGGCACCGCCAAGCTGCTCGGCGGCATGAGCAAGCTGGACGCCGGCACGGGCGAGCTGTCGGCCAAGCTTGCGGATGCGGCGCAGCGCACGGGCAGCCTGCGCACGGGCAGCGGCGTCTCCGCCATGCTCGCGGAGCCGGTGCAGCTGGTGGAATCGGAGCTGCACGAGGTTCCGAGCTACGGCGTCGGCATCGCGCCTTATTTCCTGTCGCTCGCGCTGTTCGTCGGCGGCATCATGGGCGCCAACATCCTGCCGCTCGGGCGGAGGCAGGACCAGGCCCTCGGCGGCACGGCCCAGTGGATCAACAAGCTGGGCCTGTTCTACACAGTCGGCATCGCGCAGACTGCGATCGTCGTCGCCATCGCTCTCTTCGGCTTCCGAATCGAGCCGGCCAGCACGCCGGCATTCATCGGCTTCAGCCTGCTGGCGTCGCTGACGTTCCTGACGATCATCTACATGCTGGTCACGGTCTTCGGCTTCATCGGCAAGTTCCTGTCCGTCACGCTCCTTGTCGTGCAGCTGGCTACTTGCGGCGGCACGTTCCCGCGCGAGCTCAGCGCGCCGGTTCTGCAGGCTGTCGGCCGATACCTGCCCATGACCTTCTCGCTGCACGGCTTCCAGAGCGCGATCTCGATCGGAGACGGCTCCTGGACGGCGGCGAATGCGCTGGCGCTGACGGCATGGCTTGCAGCCGCCGCTCTCGTCAGTCTCGCCTTCAACATCGCGCATGCCCGGCGGGATCCGCGGCTGGCAGGGGAGGCAGGGGCGGCTTAGAGAGCCGGCGGCCGCCCGCAGACCCCGATGCGATTCGACACCGTGCTGATACCGAACCATGAATGTCCAAGCTGCCAGCTGGATTCCCCGAAGCTGGGACAGAACGCCGGTTTTCGTTTAATGTTCCTTATCAGCATCCAGGCTCGGACAAGATCGGAGGCGAATAGACAGTGGAACAGAGACGAATCGCAGCGAAGGAATGGGACGGCAGGCTGCGCCGGGGAATGGTCGATTTTTTCAACTATTTGCTTTCGGGCGGATTCAGAAACGGCGTGATGGAGGAGGGGAAGGAAGCTGCTTCCCTGGCTCAGGAGCTGTTGGATGCGGAAGCAGCGGCAAGGTACAGGCAGGAGCGGCTGGGCGGCTTTCTGACCGAATGCAGCCAGCTGATCCTGCTGCCCGGGGCCACGGAGGATGGATTGGAGAGAATCGCTTTTCGGGTGAACGGGATGCGGCTTGAGAATCTCAGCCTGCTTGCTCCCCATACGACACAGGGCAACCGCGCCGAGGCGTTCGTGAACGGGCCGGACAGCCTGGCGGTCATTCTTGAAGAAATCGGACGCGCCGAGCGCTACATCCATTTCTCCGTCATGCTCTTCTTCAACGACAAGTCCGGCAACCGGGTGGCTGCCGCTCTGGAAGCGGCTTTGCAGCGCGGCGTCCAGGTGCGCCTCATGGTCGATGCCACGCTGAGCGCCTTAGGCTACGACCATGATCTGGAGTACGGCCGTTTCGCGCTTCTCAAGGAAAGGCTGGAGGCGGCGGGCGCGGAAGTCGTCAACACGTTCGAGAGCTGCTGTCCCAAGGAGGCATGGCCGGCGAAGCGCAAGGAGCTGGCGGAGAAGGGCGTGCCGGACAGCAGCCTGTATGTCCACGATTTCGCTCAAGCCCAAGCAGAGACGGGGCTCAACATCATCAACCACCGGAAATTCATCGTGCTGGACGGGCATACGCTTATACTCGGCAGCCTCAACGTAGGCGATCAGTACCTGGGCGACACGCCGATCATCGCGGAGGGGAATGTCATTGCCGGCGGCCGTCGGATGGGAATTCCGGGCAGCCCGAAGGAATGGCATGACGGCTGCTTCCGGATCCGGGGAGGGGCGGCGTATTCCGCGAACCGGATTTTCGCCGCTCAATGGGGCGTAGTGGCCGGGGAATCGTTCGATCCCGGGGATGAATTCTATTGCCCCTCCTCGGCGAACAGACGATATGGAGACGAGGAATGCACGCTGGTCGCCAGCTTCGCCGGCAATCCGGTGAACTTGATCCAATCGTATCATCTCGCCCTGCTGGAGCATGCCGCCGATGAGACCGTCATCGTGAATCCTTATCTCATCGATGACGAGTTCTGGAAGACTCTGCAGAGCCTGGAAGCGGACAGGGCTGCCCATATATCCATTTGCAATCCTCTCCAAATCAACGATCACCCGACCAATCTCGCCGCCGTCCGAGGCCATATGCGCTCGCCTTTCGAGAAGGGCGTTTCCTTCTACGATTACAGCGGGACGGAACGGTTTTCCCATTGGAAAGTGGCTTACGACCGCAGGGCGGATGCCGTGTTCCACGGCTCCTACAACTTGAACGAGCGCAGCGCCTGCCATGACTTCGAGCTCGGCATCCTGGTGAGAGGCGAAGCCTTCGCGGATACGGTCAGGGAAATGATCGGCTACGATCTCGGCGTATCCCGCAAGATCGAGGATGCCGGGGAGTTTTTCAAGCATCCGGCGCTCCATCCCAGCACCTATCTCAACAAGCTCATGAGCAAGTTTGCTTGAGGATGCATTCATCGGTATTGAAGCCTCCGCTTCGGGCGACATCCTGAGGGAGGCTTTTTACCGTCCCTGTCTTCCTGCGAAGCCGCCCCGTCGGCTCTTGACGAAGGAGATGAATTCGATTAATATCTAATTAGATAGTTATTAAATCCTCGAAAAGGAGGCTGGCCTTCATGCAGCTGGAGAAGGTTGTCGCTTACCACAAGGCTCTGGCCGATCCGACGCGGATCCGGATGCTGATCCTGCTGGCCGAGGGCGAGCTGAACGGACAGGCGCTCGCAGAGAAGCTTTCGCTGACGCCGGCGACGATCACCCATCATGCGGCCAAGCTGCGTGAGGCAAGCTTGATCAACGAGCGGCGCGACAAGAACACGATTTATTTTACGCTCAACGATTATTTCATCCGCAGCGGAGCGCAAGGGGCCGCCAGCTTGATCTACCGCCGGACGGCGGACAGCAGGGAGGAGAACCCGACGATGGACGAACGGATGGAGAAGTTCCGCAGCGGGGTGCTGAACAATTTCTTCGACAAGGACGGCAGGCTGAAGAGCATCCCGGCCCAGCTGAAGAAGAAGCTGATCGTGCTGGAGCATCTCGCAGGCCGGCTGGAGGCGGGGCGCAGCTACGAGGAGAAGGAGATCAATGCTTTCATCAAGGAGGTTCACGACGACTTCGCCACGATCCGGCGAGAGTTCATCATGCATCAATTTTTGTTCCGGGATAAGGAAATCTACGAGCGGAATCCGGTCGAGATGTGGCCTCGGTGGGACGCCTTGTCCTGAGCCTTGTCGAATTCCATCCCTCTTTCAAGGCTTCGGACACAACGTCCGGAGCCTTTTTCCGCCTCTTTCGTCCCTTGCTGGGAAGAGGCACATAACCTGGAACAGGCTGGTTATAATACCGGTACTTGCACATTCAGGGAGGGGGAGAAGGACGATGGGGAGCTGGCGGGGCAAATCAAATCTGTTCAAGCGTACCGGTGCCGTTCCCGTCAAAGACTTGACGCTGCGAAAGTATGAGGGCATGCAAGCGTCCGCCAAACTGGATGAAATGCTCCGCATGCTGAAAGAGGTTTTCGGGGAAACGGACGACATTGCGATCAGGCAGTTCCGCATCTTCGGAAGCTTCAATGCCGCAGCCGTCTTCCTCGAGCCGATGGTCGACCAGGACCGGATCAACCGGGACATCCTGCAGCCTTTGATGACGGCCATGAAGGACGAGCAAGCGCAAGGGCTGCATGCGAGCCGGATCGCCGATTATGCGCTCCATGACTATCTGCATGCCGCGGATGCGAGCGCGGAGATCATGATCATCCCGATGCTTCTCGCTGTGACCTCTGGCGAAACGGTGATCTGCATCGACGGGAGCAACAAGGCGCTGATCGTCAACACCCGCGACGTCAAGAAACGGGCGATCGAGCAGCCCCAGACCGAGCAGGTCATACGCGGCCCGCGCGAAGGCTTCATCGAGTCGCTCGATACGAACATCGCGCTCGTGCGATCCCGTCTCTCGACGACCGACCTCAAGGTGAAGATGGCCCCGATCGGCAGGCGTGGGTATACGAATGTCGCCGTCTGTTATTTGTCGAGCATCGCGGATCCAGCTATCGTCGAGCGGGTGCTGGGCAGGCTGGCCAAAATCGATACGGACGCCATCCTGGACGCCGGTTATATCGAGCAGTTCATCGAGGATCAGCCGTTCTCCCCGTTTCCGCAGATCCAGAACACGGAAAGGCCGGACAAGACCGCAGCGGCGCTGCTGGAGGGGCGGATCGCCATCCTGAGCAACGGCTCTCCGTTCGCGCTCATCGTTCCTTGCTTCTTCAGCCAGTTCTATCAGACGCTGGACGATTATACGGAGCGGTTCCTCATCGGCAGCCTGATCCGGTTGATCCGGCTGGTTGCGCTTGTCACCTCCCTTATTTTCCCTGCTCTTTATGTATCGTTGATCTCCTTCAACCCGGAGCTGATTCCGACCGACTTCGCCGTGGCGGTGGCGGGAGGCAGAGCCGGCGTCCCTTTCCCGACGGTGATTGAGGTGCTCATGATCGAAATTTCGATGGAGATTCTCCGCGAAGCGACCATCCGCCTTCCCCAGCTGATCGGCGGCGCGCTCAGCATCGTCGGCGTGCTCATCATCGGGCAGGCGGCCGTCGCGGCCGGCTTCTCCAGCCCGATCACTGTCGTCATCGTCGCTTTTACGACGATCGGCTCGTTTGCTACTCCCGCCTACAACGCCGCCATCGCCTTGCGGATGCTGAGGTTCCCGCTCCTTATCCTGGCCGGCTCGTTCGGCTTGTTCGGCGTGCTGATCGGACTGCTCCTCATCGCGAACCATCTGCTTGCCTTGGAATCGTTCGGCGTGCCTTATATGGCTCCGTTCGTGCCGGGCAATTGGCAGAGCTTCAAGGATCTGCTTATTCGCGGTCCCATCTGGTGGATGAGAAAGCGCCCTTCGCATCTGCACACGCTGGATGCCAACCGGTTGCCGCCCGATGCTGCGGATGCGCCGATGCTGAGAACGCTTCAGTATGGCAGCGAGGAGGGTACCCAAGGCCCATGAGTGATACGCTTTCGATATCTTCCATTCGAATGGCCGCGGTCGTGACGAGCGCCAATGTGGGCATCGGCGTCCTGACCCTTCCGCGATTCGCCGCCGTAGGGGCGGAAAGCGGAGCTCCGCTGCTGACCGTAGCAGGAAATGTCTGCGGCGCCATATCTCTGCTGCTGCTTGCTTATCTCTGCAGCCGCCATCCGGGAGAGAACCTGATCTATTTCAGCGAAAAGCTGGTCGGCGCTCCGGTCGCGCGAGTCATGAACGGGCTGCTGATCCTGTATTTCCTGCTCGTGTCCGGCATATCGCTGCGGCAGTTCGGGGAAGTCGTCGTGCTTGTCCTGCTCCAGAAGTCGCCCATGCAGATCATCGAATGCATGCTTTTGCTGGTCGTGGCCTTGTCGGCCCGGCGGGACCTGATCAAGTTTTCGTTCGTCCACTCTTTCTACCTGCCGTTCATCCTGCTGCCGGGCCTGTTCATCGTGCTGATCGCGACCCGCAGCATCGATCCGGACAATCTGCTGCCGCTGATCGGAAACCATCACGGAGACTGGCCGAACGAATCGGTGAAGATCGCTTCCTTATCGCAAATGTCCTTCGTGTTCTGCCTGCTGGTGCCGCTCATGAAATTTCCCAAGCGGGCGGCCTCATCCGTCGCGATAGGCGCGGCGGTCGGCGGCGCGCTTTATCTGCTGGTCGTCCTGACGACGGTGGGCATGTTCGGATCCGAGGAGACGAAGATTCTGACCTATCCGACGCTGGAGACGGCGCGCAGCGCGTCTATGGGCGCCGGCCAGCGGCTGGATGCGCTGTTCCTGATCATCTGGGTCATCTCGATCTATACGACGATCTATGCGACCTACTACTTCTCCGTCCATGCCAGCCGCGATCTGTTCCGCCTCGGAGACCATCGCATGTTCGCTTCCTTCTATATGCCGGCCGTGTATGCCGTGTCGATGATTCCGTCCAACATCCATGTTCTCTACTCCTTGTGGGATTGGTCCGGGCGGTACGGATTTTTGCTGACGGCAGCGTATCCCTTGCTGCTGCTGGTCATGTCGTTCATCCGGTCGGGAAGGGGGCAGGCCCATGCCTAGATGGAGGCGGATGCTGGCCTTGGCGCTGGCGGCGGCGATCGCATTGCCCTTGTTGAGCGGCTGCTGGGACCGGCAGGAGCTGGAGAACCGCGCTCTTATTCTCGGCATGGCGATCGATGAGGTGAATGAAGAAGCAGACCGCGACAACGAGCATGCGACTCATCTGAATGTGCCGGAATCGTTGCGGAACCACCGGATTCTGGTGACGGCCCAGATCGCCATTCCCGGCAGGGTGCCGCTCGGTCCGGGAGAGAGCGGGGGCGGCAAGCAGGGAGGGCTGCCGGTATGGGTCGTGAAGGTGACGGGTTATTCCATCGACGATGCGCTCAGCAACCTGCAGCAGGAAATCGCCGATCCGCGCAGCCTGATCCATCTGCGGATCATCGTCGTCAGCGAGAAGATCGCCCGCAGAGGGATGGAGGACATCAACGACTACTTCCGCCGCAACTCGGAGGTGAGGCGCTCCACCTGGATCGTGGTTTCGGATATCGAGGCGAACAAGCTGATGAACGTAGCGCCGCCGCTTGAGCGCGTCCCTACCCTCTATCTGCTGTCCATGATTGAAAAGGCGGTGGAGATGGGCAAGTTCCCTCCCCAGTTCGCCGGCAATTTCTGGAGCGCCGAATCCCGCCTCGGACAGGACGAGTTCCTTCCTTACGTGTCCATCCGCCAGAAGGAGAAGATTCTGCTCAAAGGAATGGCGCTGTTCCACGGGGGGAAAATGATCGGCCATTCGGAGCCGATCGAGATCGGCAGTTATATGGCCATCAAGGGGCTCAATCCGGGAGGGTATTCCGTCCTGGGGGACGTGCCGGGCATAGGAGCGATCATGCTCAAAAGCAACCGCCGCATAGCCGAGACGAAGGTTTCCATCCGGGACGGCAAGCCTCACGCGCATATCGTCGTCCATCTGGACACCAGCGTCGAGGAGAAGATCGACGGCGAATCCGAGCGCTATACGGCGGAGGATTTCGACCTGATCCGCAAAGATATGGAGAAGGAGGTCTACTACTTACTGCTGGAATTCATTCGCAAAACCCAGCGCTACCGGAGCGATCCGTTCGGCTTCGGGGAAATGCTGCGCGCCCGGGAGCCTGCGTACTGGAACAGCCGCATCAAATCCAAGCAGGATTGGGAGCGGGAGTACGCAGGCATGGAATTCGAGCTGGAATGCAAGGTCGCGATCCGCAGGGAAGGGCTGAAGCTCAATTGATCTCGTGCAAGGAGGCTTGGACCGAATGCTCGATTATACATACAGCCTCGTCGTGTTCGTCATCCTGAGCCTGCTGTGCGGCCTGTTCATGCTGACGGCGGATTTTCGGATGTACGAATGGCTCGGCAAAAAGAAGGAAGGCAGCTGGACAAAAGGGCTGGCCTGGATTCAAATCGGCTTTTCCGCGGTCGGAGCAGCCGTCCTGGCGGTCTTCCACCTGCTGTTGTGAGCACTGGGACGCGGCCCGAATTCGGGGGAGAGAATCGGCATGCCGCTCGGCTTCCCGGATAAATCGAATGCATCGCAGGTGAGCGGAGGGAATCTCGAATAGGGATTGTACTTTTGGCTCATCTTAACCAAGCCTGAATTCACATGTAGGAGGACTAGCCTTGAACAATCAGCCTTACCAGCCTCAGTTCCAGTCCATGAGCCAGCCTGGACAGCCGTTGCAGCAGCATTCGTTCGCGCAGCCGTACCAGCCGCAGCAGCCAGGATTTCAGCAGCAGCATCAGCAGGCCCAGCCATATCAGCCGCAGCAGGCACAGGGCGCTGCGCCTTCCGCCCCTCAGCAGCAGATGAACCTGAACCATGGCGGACATGAGTTTTTCGACATGCATGAGATTCTGTCCGGCATGATCAACGTCCTCGACCAGTTCATGATTTTCCGCGGCTTCGTCAAGGATCAGGAGCTGCTCGGCATTTTGGACCGCCAGTACAACTTCATCCTCTCCCAATACAACCTGACGGCCGAATGCTTCGCGACGGGTCAGAAGCCGCATCAGGAAACCGGCACGTACATGATGCAGCAGCCGACCAACGTGACCTTCGGCATCAAGCCTTCCCAGCCGAAAAAGCCGAACCAGTCGCTCGCGGACGTCAAGGATGCCGGCATCAGCGGCCATATGCTCGGCTTGATCAAATCAACCGCGTCCTTGCTGGCGATGGCTTCGCCGGAGATTACGAATCCGGTCGTGCGCCGCGTCGTCGCTTCCCAGATCCAGAACTATGTGGAGATGGCATTCGAGATTTTCCTCTTCCAGAACAAGCATGCCTATTACCAGGTGCCGCAGCTGAAGCAGAACGACATGCAGTCGATGCTCGGCTCCTACGTTCCGGCTCCCGGCCAGCCCCAGATGCCGGCTCCGAATTCCTTCAGCCGCTACCAGTAGCTGATTCCCGGAAAATGAAGACGGCTCATGCGATGTCGCATGAGCCGTCTTGTCGTTGGTTCGGAGGCGGGGCGTCCGCTCAGCGGCGGGGAGGATTTCCGGTAGATTCCCGGATCAGAAGCTTCGTATGCAGCAGCGTCTCGGCGTAAGGCATGCCCGGATCTTCCAGTCTGGCCAGAAGCCGCTCGACCGCACACCGGGCATAGAGCGGAAGATCGACATCGACCGTCGTGATGGGCGGTGTCGCCAGCCGGGAGAGATAGCCGTTGTCGAAGCTGACGACGGAGGCGTCCTCGGGCACGCGCCGCCCGAGCTGCTGCAGCGCGGAGCTTACCATGAAGCCGTACCCGTCGTTGACGCAGAACCAGGCGGTAGGCCCGCCGCTCAGCCCTTCCAGCCGTGTGCGGATTTCGTTGCTGTCCTCGGCCGCATCGCTCAGCAGCCAGGCCTCCTTCAGCTGCAAGCCGAGTTCGAAGGCTGCGAGCCTCATCCCCTCCAGCCGTTCGTAATAGCTCGGAGCAAAAGAGATGTTGCCGACATAACCGATGTCACGATGTCCGAGTCCGTATAGATGCCGGATGGCTTCGTAGGCGCTGAACCGGTTGTTGGTCAGGATGCAGTCCGCCTGCAGATCGGGATGGTGGTGGTCGATCAGGACGGCGGGAATGTCCGTATCCAGCACGGCCTGGATATAGGGGGTCGTAATATGGGACAGGATGAGCACGCCGTCCACGGCCCGCTGCTGGATGAACGGCGGGAGAGTCAAGGACTCCGCATCGTTCGGGCTGATGGATTGGATGACCAGCTCGCAGCCGATTTTCTTGAGCTCCCGGTCGATGCTCAGGTAGATGTCGCTGAAGAAGCTCTTCATGGAAAAGGCGTAGTCGGAAGCGATGAGCGCGATCGTCCGCGGCTTCGCCGCCGGGCCGGCTTCCTCTGTATTGCCCCTTCTGGTATAGGTGTAGCCCATCTCATCGGCCGTCTTCATGATGAGTCGGCGGGTCTCGTCGCTTACGCCGGGCTTGCCCGTCAAAGCTTGGGAGACCGAGTTCTTGGACAGATTAAGCCTGTCGGCGATGTCCTGCATCGTAATTTTCGATTTCAAAAGAGTCAGCCTCCGTCATGCTCGCTCTTCGGACCGGAAGCCCGACGCGCAGCCATTCGTCTATCATTGTTTCCGCAGCGGGGCGGGAATGTCAAGCTTCGACGGGAGGAAAATACATATCGGAATGGATCACAATCCCGCTCTTCAATTGTAACGTTACTAAAAGAAATAGTAAAGATAATCGTCCATAAATAAAATGAATTTATCGGGTTGTAACTTGACACGACCTTGATTAAGCTCCATAATGGGTCTCATAAGCGCTTTCATTTCACTTTTGATCATTGACAGCTGGATGACAGAGAATGATTTTTAACATGACAAATCAGGGAGGACATGCAGAATGAAAAAGAGAGTCCCAATGGTTTTATCCGTTGCTTTGATCGCGGGCATGCTGTCCGCTTGCTCCACCGGCCAGGGAAGCCGGAACGAATCCGGCTCGGCATCCGGGGAAGGCGTGACGACGATCGAGTTCTGGGCGGCGCCGAATCCGACGCAGCAGGCTTACTGGCAGGAGATGGCCAAGGCGTATGAAGCCCAGAACGGCAAGGTCAAGATCAACGTCAGCGCGATCAAGGAATCGCCGACCTCCGAAGCCAGCATCCAGGCCGCGCTTGCGGCCAAGAGCGCGCCGACGATGTCGGAGAACATCAACCGCGGCTTCGCGGCCCAGCTGTCGAGCAGCAAGGCGCTTGTCCCGCTGGATACGCTGGAAGGATACGACGGCCTGCTCAAGGGACGCAGCATGAGCAAGACGATCGAGCCGTGGAAGTTCGCGGACGGCCATCAATACGTGCTTCCGATCTACTCCAATCCGATGCTGTTCGGCTGGCGCCTCGATACTCTGAAGGAGCTCGGCTACAACGAGCCGCCGAAGACGTACGGCGAAGTGCTGGAGCTGACCAAGAAGCTCAAGGACAAATACGGCGACAAGAAATACCTTTGGGCGAAGCCGGATCTGGCCGACCCTACCGCCTGGAAGCGCTGGTTCGACTTCTACATGCTGTATGACGCCGCGTCGAACGGCAACATGTTCATCGAAGGCGACACGTTCACGGGAGACGAGAAAGCCGGCATCGAAGTGCTGACGTTCGTCGACAGCCTGCGCAAGGAGAAAGGGCTGCTGGCGCGTCAGGTGACGGATCCGTTCGAGAACGGCACGGGCGTGTTCACCGATGTCGGTCCGTGGACCTTTACGACCTGGGCGGAAAAATACCCGAACCTGAAGTACAACGAAACCTATGCGCTGACGATGCCTCCGGTGCCTGACGGCGTCGATCCGGCCCAAAGCAAGACGTTCGCGGATACGAAGGGACTTGTCATCTACGCTTCCGCGACGAAGGCCCAGCAGCAGGCGGCGCTTGATTTCGTGAAGTGGGTGTACAGCGACGCCAAGAACGATGCGGTCTGGTTCAAGCAGACGAATCTGCCGCCGGCCCGCGACGACCTGTCGACCAACGAATCGTTCAAGGCGATCCTGGACGAGAGTCCGCAACTGAAGCCTTATGCGGAGAACGTGCCGAATGCCGTGCCGCCGATGGACAACGCCAAGTACAACGACCTGCAGACGATCATCGGCACGGAGGCTTTCAACAAAGTGGTCAAAGGCGAAATCGCTCCTGCCGAGGGCTGGGCGGCGATGAAGGCTGCGCTGGAGAAAGCCCTGAAATAAGGGAGGTTCCGCTGTCATGGACCAACGCAACAACAAGCTGGGCTGGATGTTCGCCAGCCCTTACCTCATCTACTCGCTGATCTTTTTCTTCGTGCCGCTCTTATGGTCTTTATTCCTGTCGTTTACGAACTGGGACCTTATCGCCCCGACGTTCAATTTCGTCGGGATCAGCAATTTCCTGGACGCGCTGCAATCGCCGGCCGTCCATGCGGCATTCTGGAATACGTACAAATTCATGATGGTCTTCGTCCCGCTCGTCACCGTGATGGCGATCGGCGTCGCCGTCGTCGTCCATGGACTGCCCCGGTTCAAGGGGCTGTTCCTGATCGGATTTTTCCTGCCGTACCTCAGCTCGGGCGTCGTGTCCGCGCTGATCGTGAAGGGGCTGCTGTCCTACACGAGTCCCGTCAATGAATTCCTCCGAGGAATCGGCATGGATATCAACTGGCTCGGCTCGCCCTTCTCGGCGCTCTTCGTTGTCGGCCTGATCCTCGCCTGGAAGTTCACCGGCTATTATGCGCTCATCATCACATCCGGCCTGGAGAGCATCGACAAGGAAGTGTATGAGGCCGCCGCCATCGACGGAGTCAAGGACAGCCAGCGGTTCTGGCGGATCACGCTGCCGCTGCTGTACCCGTCGCTCTATACGACGCTGATTCTGGCGTTCGGCGTGACGTTCGGCATCTTCACCGAGGTGTATCAGCTGACCGGCGGCGGTCCCGGCAATGCGACGAACACCTGGCAGATGGAGATCTTCAAGCAGGCGTTCTCGAACATGCAGGTCGGCTACGCCTCCGCGGTCGCGCTGCTGGCATCGCTGGCGACGTTCGCCTCGATCTTCGTGATCCGCAAAATACTGGAGATATGGGGGAAGCGGAATGGTTGGGTCTAAAAAACGCAGCGGCGCCAGGCGGGCCATCCGTTACTCGCTCGCCCTCGTGCTCCTGCTCATCATGGTTTATCCCTATCTGTACATGGTGCTCAGCTCGTTCGCGGACTGGACGCAGATCGACAAGAAGCTGTTCCCGACGAGCTTCACGCTCAAATCCTACGAGTGGCTGTTCAGCGGCGGCGAGACGGGCATCACCCGTCCTTGGCTGAACGCGTTCATGAACAGCATCATCGTCTCGGTCGCCTCAACGGCGCTGATGATGCTGTTCGGCATCATGGTCGCCTACGCGCTGTCCAAGCTGAATTTCTTCGGCCGCAATGCAATGAACAACTTCGTCCTGTTCCATATGTTCTTTCCCGCGATCATCCTGCTGGTGCCGACGTTTCTGATCATCCAGCGGGTCGGACTCTACGACACGTATCTGGGCCTGATCATTCCGAAGGCGGTCAGCCTGTGGGCCATCTTCATGTACACGAACTTTTTCAAGGCCGTGCCGACAGTGTTCATCGAGGCGGCCAAGCTGGACGGGGCATCCGATCTGAAAATCATGTTCCGAATCATGCTGCCGATGTCGAAGTCGATCACGACCGTCATCTTCCTGTTCCTGCTCATGGAGCGCTGGACCGAGCTGCTGTGGGACATGATCGCGGTCAAGAGCGATTCGATGCTGACGCTGAACGTGCTGCTCTCGCAGATGTTCGGACCGTACGGCTCCTATCCCGGACCGCTGTACGCCGCTTCGACCATCCTGACGCTGCCGATCATCGTCATGTTCCTGATCTTCAGCAAGAAATTCCAGGAAGGCATGCAGTTCAGCCTCAAGTAAACATCCCATGCAGGGAGGAAACCTTCTATGAATACTCAGAAGCTCGAGCCGTCCTCGTGCCGGAAGCTGCTGGCGGAATACCGGGCATCCGGCGCACGTGCCGAGGCGCCGGAGCGGATTCCGTTCGCGGAAGTCGGGGAGAAGGATGTGTACAATATCGCCGCGCCTATCGTGGAGAGC
The DNA here is from genome assembly GCF_053345695.1 of Paenibacillus sp. D51F. NCBI lineage: Bacteria > Bacillati > Bacillota > Bacilli > Caryophanales > Paenibacillaceae > Paenibacillus > Paenibacillus sp. D51F. The sequence continues at coordinate 141,815 of NZ_JBKFAO010000009.1, forward strand.
GGCCGGCTGGTCATCCCGGGCCGCGTGGAATCCCGTGACAGCGAGCATTCCGCAGTCGTCTTCTTCGAGGAAGCGGGCGGACGCTGGCTGCCGCTGGAAGGGGCTCCGGTTCTGGAGCTCCAAGACCCGTTCCACTGCCGCATCGGCGGCGAGCTGGTCGTCGGGGGCGTGGAGATCTATCCCCATCCGGACAACGAAGGCGCGCTGATGTGGAGGACCGTCTTTTACCGCGGCAGCGGACTGGAGGATTTGAAGCCGTTTTTCAAAGGCCCGGACGGAATGAAGGATATCCGCCTCGTGGAGCTTGCCGATGGAGAGGTCGGGGTTTTCACCCGTCCCCAAGGCGAGAAAGGCGGCCGCGGCAAGATCGGCTTCGCGCAGGCGGCGTCGCTGGAGCAATTGACGCTCGACCTGATCGAAAACGCGCCTCTGCTGGAAGGACAGTTCGCGGAAGGCGAATGGGGAGGGGCCAATGAAGCCCATCTGCTGCAGGACGGCCGGATCGGCGTGCTCGGACATGTCGCCTGCTTCGACGAAGCGGGAGACCGGCATTATTACCCGATGGCGTTCGTATTCGACCCGGTCAGCGCCAGCTGCTCGGAGCTGGGCATCCTCGCCGAGCGCAGCGTCTTTCTGCCTGGTCCGGCCAAGCGGGCGGACCTGCAGGATGTCGTATTCAGCGGGGGACTGCTTCGCAGGACAGACGGCACGGCCGTCCTGTACGCAGGCATCAGCGACGCGGACGCGCAAAGGCTGGTCATCGACGACCCGTTTGCCGGCTTGTAAGCTTTGTCCGCATTATATAGTTAAGATACAAAGGAGTTCATGCCATGAATAGCTACCGTTACGAACAGAATCCGCTGGTGACCCCGGCGGACGTGAAGCCGCATCGCGAGGATTTCGAGGTCATCGGCGCCTTCAACGCAGGGGTGGCTGAATACGACGGCGAAGTCATCCTGCTGCTGCGCGTGGCGGAACGCCCGATCAGCGCGGATCCGGAGGTGGTGCTGGCCCCCGTGTACAACACGGAGAAAGGCGGTTTGGACCTCATTCCGATCTCCAAGAATGACGAGCGCTACGACTTGTCCGATCCGCGCGTCATCGTGCGCAAGGAGCATGCGCCGGCTTTCGAATACCTGACTTCCCTCTCGTACCTGCGCATCGCGCGCAGCCGGGACGGCAGGAGCTTCACGGTCGACGAGGAGCCGTTCATTTATCCGACGCAGCCGCTGGAGATCTTCGGCATTGAAGACCCCCGCATCACGCAGATCGGGGATACCTACTATATCTATTTCTCGGCCGTGTCGCCCGTCGGCATCGGGGAATCGCTCGTCTCGACCAAGGATTTCAAGACCATCACGCATCACGGCATGATCTTCGGGCCGGACAACAAGGATGTCATCATCTTCCCCGAGCGCATCGGAGGCAAGTATTACGCCCTTCACCGCCCGACGACCAAAAGCTGCGGCCGCCCCGAGATGTGGATCGCGGAATCGGACAACCTGCTGTACTGGGGCAACCACCGCCATCTCATCGGCCTGCGCGAGGGCATGTGGGACAGCGGCCGCATCGGCGGCGGAGCCGTTCCGATCCGGACGGAGCGAGGCTGGCTGGAGCTGTACCACGGCGCGACCAAGGATCACCGGTACTGCATGGGAGCCGTGCTGCTCGACCTGGACGATCCGTCCAAGGTGATTGCCCGCTCCGGCAAGCCGATCCTGGAGCCGGAAGCGGATTATGAGCGGGACGGCTTCTTCGGAGGCGTCGTCTTCTCCTGCGGCGCTCTCGTCGACGGAAATCGCGTCCGCATGTATTACGGCGCCGCCGACACGTCCATGGCTTGCGCGGAGCTCAGCCTGGCCGGCATTTTGGACAGCCTGGAGCCGGTCTGATCCGCTGCAGCATCAAAAGCATCAAAAGCATCAAAAGCATCAAAAGCATCAAAAGCATCAAAAGCATGCATCAAAAGACTCGGCCATTTCCGTTCCGATGCGAGGAATCTTTCTGGAGAGCACCAGCCCTGGCGGCATGCCGGGGCTTTTTTGCGATCATCATGGGGAGGCATCGAATCGGTTTAAACCGTTCTTCACCTGCGAAGCGGGGCGGAGTCTGGTAGACTGGCGAAAAGAAGAGATCGGGAAGGCAAGGCATCCGGTTCCCCGCTTGCTTATCCCGCGATACGGAGGCTGTACCATGATCAATGCCAACGAAATGCCCCTCACAAGCAAAAACATTACGGAAGGACTGAGAGAGATAGGAGTCGAGGAAGGGATGCTGCTGCTGGTCCACTCCTCCATGAAGGCATTCGGCCGCTGGGTTGTCGGCGGGCCGGAAGCCGTCGTGCTTGCCCTCGAGGAAGCTGTCGGGGATAGCGGCACGATCGTCATGCCCGCGCAATCGTCGGATCTGTCCGAGCCTTCCTACTGGATGCGTCCGCCGGTTCCGGAATCTTGGTGGCCGCTGATTCGCGAAGAAATGCCCGCCTATCGTCCGGACTTGACGGCCACCCGAGGGATGGGCGCCGTCGTGGAATGCTTCCGCCGTCAGGAGGGCACGCTGCGCAGCGCCCATCCGCAGGTGAGCTTCGCCGCTCGAGGACCGCTGGCGAGGACGATTCTGGAGCCGCATCTGCTGTCGCCTGCCCTCGGAGAAGGTTCCCCTCTTGAGCGGATGGCCGGGCATGGCGGCCGGGCTCTGCTGCTGGGAGTCGACCACGAGAGAAACACCACGCTGCATCTGGCCGAGCATCGCGCTTCCTACCCCAATAAGGAGCTGCTCAGCCAAGGCTCGCCCATGCTGAGGGACGGCCAGCGGGAATGGGTGACCTTCGAGGATCTTGCCTACCGCGACGATGATTTCAACACCGTGGGCGACGCCTTTGAAAGGGATTGCCCGCTGGCCGCAAGAGGGCGGATCGGGGATGCGCTCGTACGGCTGCTGCCGCAGCGGGAGCTGATCGACTACGCGGCGGCCTGGATGGAGGCCAACCGTCACTGAAACATGCGGCCTGGATGGAGGCCAGCCGGCACGGCTGCATGAGGACGGCCTGGATGGAGGCCAATCGGCGCTTGACTGCGGCCGGCTGTTCATGGAGGCCGGCCGTCACGGGCCATATGGCTTTAAAGGGTATCCGAATAGGCTGTTTGCCGCCACTCGCTTGCCGGATAGTCCCGACGGATCTGGAGAATCCTACCTCCATGAGGAGGATGGGAAGCATGTCCGAACATCTGAAGCATCCTCCGGCTGCCGCCGCCGGAGATTCGTGCTCCTCCGAAGGGGGCGCAAAAGGCGATCTCTCTTGGTGGGAGCTGTCGCTGTTCGGGGCGGGCTGCACGATCGGGACGGCTTTTTTCCTCGCAACCGGCATCGCCGTCCGTCGGAGCGGCTTTCTCGTGCTGCCGATTTTTCTGGCTGCGGCCGCGGCCACTTATTTCGTCTATGAGGCGCTGGCTTCCATGACGGCGGAGCAGCCGGAAAAGGGCTCGTTCCAAGCGTATGCCAAGAAAGCATATGGCAGATGGGCAGGCTTCAGCACCGGCTGGATCTATTGGTCTTCCGAGCTGCTCATTCTCGGCGGTTCGCTGACAGCTCTCGGGCTGTTCACGCGGTACTGGCTTCCGTCTGTTCCGCTGTGGGTTTTCGCTGCAGGCTACGCCGTGCTGGCACTCGCCGTCGTCGTGCTGGGGTCCAAAGGAATCAACACGGCCGAGAACCTGTTCGCCGTCGTGAAAATCGCGGCCGTCGGCATGTTCATCGTCGTGGCCGCCTTCATGCTGCTGAGCGGAAAAGCATCCTTGGCGGCAAAGCCGGCCGAGTGGAAGGGGCTGCTGGAGGCCGGGGGCTGGAGAGGCGCCTGGAGCGGGCTTCTGTACGCCTTCTACGCCTTCAGCGGCATCGAGGTGATGGGTTTCATGGCTGCCGGACTGAAGCGGCCTGCGGATGCCCCCAAGGCAGGACGCATCATGCTGCTCGGCATCGGCATTCTCTATCTTCTGTCGATCGGCCTTGCCGTTCTGATCGTGCCGCGCTCCGCGATGAACGCCTCCGAAAGCCCTTTTCTCCAGGCGCTCGAGGTCATGAGGCTGCCCGTGCTTGTCCATGCGCTGAACGGGGTGCTGATCGTCGCCGGATTCTCGATCCTCGTCGCCTCCCTGTACGGCGTTTCCACCATGCTGGTATCGCTGGCATCGGATGGAGACGCCCCGCATTGGCTGGCGCTGAGAGCGGGAGCCCGCCGCCTGCCTTGGGCGGCGCTGCTCGTCAATGCGGGCGGCATGGCCGTCTCCGTCGTGCTGGCGCTGCTTCTGCCCTCGACGCTGTTCGAGCATCTGGCGACAGCCGGCGGCCTGGTGCTTCTATATGTATGGATGTTCATCGTCGCAACTTATCTGAAGCTGCAGAAGCCGGGGCTTCCGGGCCGGATCAAAAGCGGGACGGCGCTCGCCCTCATGGCGGCGGCAGTCTCCGGCTCGCTGCTGGAGCCTGCAGGACGCCCCGGCTTCTGGGCGAGTCTGGCGATTGCCGTCGTCACGCTGGCCATGTCGAGGCGCTGGAAGGGTGAACAGCCTCCGCCAGCGGGGGAGGAGCACCCCGGGGGCGATGCTTGCGGGCCAAAAATCCCGCGAGGATGATTCCTCGCGGGATTTCGAATTTTAATCGCCGTCAGGCAGCTTGATCTTGCCGCTCAGGAAGGGACATTTCGACAAGGCGCTGTCGTCGTCCCGCAGATAGTATTGCTGCCATTCCTGGTTGTCCTGCTGGCCGTACCATTTGAGCGACGGATGGGCGGGGATGCCGTCGTAGTCCGCCAGCTTCCGGCGGATGATTTTTTTCATGTTGCGGCCGAAGGGCGTGGAGTCGTTGATTTCCCGGAAAACCCAGCGGGGCTGGAAAGCCACGAGAAAACCGGAAAAGGAGCGGCTGCGCCGGACCACATGGGCCGGAGTGGCGCAAAAGGCGAAGTACGGCTCGCCGCCGTAGCAGAATTCCCATTCGTGATGCCCGGGATCTCGAGGAATCGATTCCGGCCAAGGTGCCGCGTCCAGCTTGGAAGCATCGCTGAGAAGAGACCAGAACAGCTCCTCGTAGTTTTCCACGGAAGCGCTCTCCAGCAAATCTTCGGGAGTGCTGAAGAAGATGACCAGCGAGGCGTATTTGCCCGTTTCTCGGGACAAAGGACCGTACTGCGCAAGCAGATCGGCCACTTCGCGTGCCGCTGCTTCCGTACGGGGGTCAGGAGCGAACCCGAACCGCAGGTTATCGGTCAAGAACCCTTGCCTGCCCGGCACGCAAGGATAGGAATTGTCGTCGTCGGCGATCATGGAAGCAAAGCTCAGGTAGGCTTCCCGTTCCCATTTCTCCAGTGACATCGAGTGATGATCAAGCCAGCTTTTCGCATGCAGTTGTGCCATCCGTCCTTGCCATCCTCCTTTGAAACGTCGCTTCATCGTATGTAAGGAGGGGGGGGAGGGGTGAACGTCCCGGCATTCTAGGCCGTCAGCTGGAGGAAGGCCTGCCAGCCGAAGTAAAGGCCGAAGCCGATCAGCGACAGCCCTGCCAGGGAGGAGATGCCTTGCAGGATGCGGCTGCTGGCGAAACGCCGCAGCGAGCTTGCGAGTGCGGCCATGACGACGTCCCATAGCAGGATGCCCGCGAAAATTCCGGTGCTGTGCAAGAGCAGCAGGGAGAGGCCTTCATGGGAGCTGCCGGCGATCAGGGAGCCATAGATGCCGAGCCAGAACAGGATATTGAGCGGATTGAGCAGCGCCATCAGGAAGCCGGAGCGGAAGGATGCGGTTCGCGCCGTTTCCTCATGGAGCGGACCCGGCAGCGAAGGAGAGGCGGCCTTCAGCGTTTCGAGACCGGTGTACATGAGCACGAAGAAGCCGAAAGAGAACAGCAGCGTGCGCATGAAGCCGGTCGCCAGGAAGTTCGCCACGCCGAAATAAATCAGCAGCATGTACAGCAAGTCGGCCGCCATGGCGCCGATTCCGACCAGCCATGCATGGATGAAGCCGAAGCGGGCTCCCTTGTCCAGCTGGGCGGCGTTGATGGGGCCGATCGGAGCCGACAGGGACAGTCCCAGCAGCACATAGGCCATAAAGGCGTTCATTCGCAATCCACCTCCGAAGGAAATAGGCTTGCCTGCATGGGGTACAAGTCATCCTATTCGGAGGCGGATTTTTGTAGAAGGACAAATAGGGGCGCCGGAGCGGCGTCCCTGCAGGAAACAATCCGATTAAACGACTCCAACGACTCCGATGTATCAACCGGCCCATTCATCCATCGCAATCATCGCTCTAAATCATCAGTCGCAATTTCGCTCTAAATTATCCATCGCAATCATCAGTCGACAACTTCGACGCGGATCGGCGTGCAGGCATAGCCGTTGCAGGCGCTCTCCGAGCAGGGGCAGGCAGAGACGGCGACGACCAGATCCATTTCCGCCCTCAGCTCCACGGCGTCGCCTGCCTTCGATAGCGGACGCTCGACGGAAATGCTGCCGTCCGGATGGATGACGGTGTTCATGAACACGTTGAACGCGTAATGCTGGTCCGGCTCCGGCAATCCGTACGGCTCCAGCGCCCGGGTCAGGTTTTCGTGGCAGCTGGCGTGGTTTTTCTTGCCGTACAGGAACTCGTACATCTCCGGACGGCACGACGCGTTGATGAAATCGTGGATGCCGACGTCGTCGGAGACAACGGTCAAGATCGGACGGTATTTGTTGGAGTAAAGAATATCCCCCGGACTGACCTTCATCTTGTGGAGGGCGTCCATCGTCACGTTCGGATCGATCCTCTCGGTCGTGTCGTCGGCACGGTAAGCGACGAAATCGGCTACCTGCTCGCCTTCGACATCCGTCACCCGGATGATCTGGCCTTTGTTCACCTTGAAGCCGATTCCTTCACCGGCAGGAATCAGCCAATTGCTCTGCGGCATGCCCGGTTGCTCCCTTCCTATGGTCATCTTGTCAGTATGGCTGGAAGGCGATCGGGGCATGCATCTGGAGGGCAAGACCATCGGGAACGGCGGAAAAGTTGTCTGTCCGGCTCGCGGCGTGATATCCTGCTTGGTAGACATATCGTTTCCGGCAGAGGCGAGGCCATGGACCGGGAACATGCTGAAAGGGGTATTGCGCATTATGAGCAAGGGCGCATTCATGGGGGAAGACAGGCAAGCCTGGCTGGAGTCGTTCCAGTTCTCCATTCCGCTGAAAATCCGTTATTGCGAGACGGACATGCTGGGGCATGTCAACAACGTCAGCTACTTCATGTATTTCGAGCAGGGCAGGATCGAGTACGTCGAGAACCTGGGGCTGACCGACGAGCTGTTCAGCGACAAGACGGTATCCGTCGTGGCGGATCTCGAATGCCAGTACCTGGGCCAAATTTACCTCCGCGACCAGCTGCGGCTGCATGTGAAGACAGCCAAGCTTGGACGCTCGTCCATGGACATCCATTACGCGCTTACCGTCGGGGAAGAGCTCAGGGCCGCGGGACGCGGCACGGTCGTGCTGATCGATACGGCAAGCGGCCGCAGCACCGCCATCCCGGATCATGTGCGCGAGGCGCTCCGCTCCTTCGAGGGCGAGGGAATGACCGGATAACCGGACTTCGGTCCAGGACAGGAACATTCCACAGACCGTATGCCTCTAGCGCCCGATCGCGGTAAGCTGGTTCCAGACGACATCTTGCGGGCAGGGCAAGCGGAAGAAGACTATTTCGGCCGAACGAGCCGTATGTATAAGCGGAAGCTGCCACCGGCTAAGATCTTGAAGGAGGAACCCCCTTTGGTACCTATAAGCCAGCAGAGGATCCTGGTCTTGACCGGGACGCTGGGCGACGGCCACAACCAGGCGGCCAGAGCCATTGCCGAAGCGGCGGCGCGGCAATATCCCGACGCCGTTGTCCGGGTCGTGGATTTCATGCAATGGACGCATCCCAAGACGCATTCCGTAGGCAGATTCTTCTACATGCAAGGCGTCAAGGGCTTGCCGTCCTTGTACGGATATCTATACCGCGCCACCCGGGACGAGAACCGCCTGTCCGGGATGTTCAAGCAGATGCGCACGTACCGCTCGGGGAGGATGATGGAGCTGCTGGACGAATTCCGCCCCTCCGTCGTGGTCAGCACCTTCCCGCCCGCAGCAGCCGCGATGTCCCGTCTCAAGACGGCCGGGCTGACCTCGGTCGCCACGGCGACGGTGATGACCGATTACGCGCGGCACAGCTACTGGCTGCATCCCGGCACGGACCGGTACATCGTCGGCTCCGAGTCGATCCAGCGCTCCCTGACGGAGCTTGGCATACCGGCGGGAGCCGTATCCGTCACCGGCATGCCCGTCCGCTTCTCCTTCGGACGGGCATACGACCGTCAGGAGCTGCGGCGCAAGCATGGACTCAGCCCCTCGCTGCCGGTCGTTCTCGTCATGGGCGGGGGCGACGGCTTGATCGGACGCCGGCTGCTGACGCTGCTGGATTCCGCCGAGGACATGCCGCCCGCCCAGTACGTCTTCGTCTGCGGGCGCAACGAGAAGCTGCGCCGCCAGCTGGAGAAACGGCTGGAAGGCATGGGCGGACCGCATCGGATCCTGGTGACGGGATTCATCGACTACGTGCATGAGCTCATGGCGGCAGCCGACGTCATGGTGACGAAGCCGGGCGGCCTCACCGTCTCCGAGGCTCTGTCCCAGGAGCTGCCGATGATTCTGTTCAAGCCGATTCCAGGACAGGAGCAGGAGAACTCGGCTTATCTGACGCGTATGGGAGCGGCGGTGGAAGCCCGCTCCAAGTCGGATCTCATGCGGCGGCTGCGCCAGGTCATCGCGGAGGACGCGCTGCGCGCCCGCCTGCGCAAGAACGCATCGCTGAACAAGCCGGAGCATGGCGCGGACCGGGCCGTGCATGCGATCATCCGGATGCTGGGCCAATCGGCCGAAGTGGCGGACGCCGCGGCTCTTCTCCAGGCGGGACGCTTGGCGGCTGCGCATGCATGACAGTTGAGCGGGCAGGAGGAAGAATGCGCCGCAGCATAGTAGTCCAGGAACTTGTAGCGAAGCATGCACTTGTGCAAAGCTCCAAAGCTGCGGGAAGCACGACTAGGGAATTCGGCCATTGGGCCGAATTCTTTTTTTGCGCTTTTTCGGCTGTCGGCTTCAGGCGGACTGAAGAAGACTGATATTACGGTGCGAGTGCCAGGCGGCAAGCTGGTTACCCGCCGGAAGACATCGCCGCTTATCTGGTCTTCCAGGAACAGATCATGAAGGGCATGACGGCGGGTGCCGTCAAAGGCTGAAGAAGAATCGTCCTTAATATGGAATTTTATGTATAAATATGAATTATATATAGTCCTAATGGTTTAAAATATTCATAAAATTAGGTCTATAGATTCAATAAAAACCGGCTCCGTTTGGTTGGGAACCGGTTTTTTAATGCGAAGTCAATAGGACCTCTGTGCAAAAAAAAATAGGTTATGCTACTTAGTTCATATTGACGGGTTGTCTTTATGCATTCTATAATGGCAATGACTAAATGCAAATGTTGGTAATTGTAGAACTTTACTGCAATATTGATATTGTCGTCGATTGCCGTAATATTCTGAAGGAGTAACCGCTATGGTCTATGATGGCATCCTTATCGGCCTTGTCGTCGGGTTTATCCGGGCAGGCTGGAAGAGCGGCTTGATCGCTCTCGGCAATACCCGCATCAAGGGCGGTTGGGTTTTTCCGCTGCTGCTTATTGTCCAGTTCGGTTTGTTCTATCTGCAAGATTATGTGTCCTTTTTCGCTCGATTCAACTCCTATTTTTATATGCTCGTTTATGTTGCAGGTCTTTCTCTCCTCTACGTAAACCGCTCTTACAAGGGAATTCATTTACTTTTTATTGGCGTCTTTCTGAATTTCCTGGTCATGCTAGTGAACGGCGGAAGAATGCCGGTGTCGCTGGAGGCTGCCTCCGTACTTGATCCTCATTATATTGAAATGCTGAGGAACGGAGATGTACTGTACAAGCATATTCTTCTCGATAGTTCAACTAGACTCTCGTTTCTGGGAGACATCATACCTTTGGGTCCTCCTTATCCAAGAAGGCAGGCCATCAGTATTGGAGATGTAATCATGAATATAGGTATCTTCTTCTATATTACATCGCAAATGTCTTCCCATAAAACTCATGAAGAGCAGCCTCGCACAGAAGCGGCTTGATCTTGAAAAAAGGGGCTTTGAAGCTTGAAAGGAGGTGACGAATATGAAAAAAGTCAATGTTAAAGTCATTCTCTTTAATCTTGCCATCATTGCTTCCTTGGGAGTTGCGCTGACTTCGGGACTTAAGGTATTTTAATATTTCAAAAAAAAGGAAACGGAATAATTGTTCTGTTTCCTTTTTAATATTTACCCGTTAAGAGGGAGAGCCAGGATGAAACAGTTGAAAGCTATTGCAGTTGCACTTAAAACCCCCTCATACCTCTATGTAGTTCTGCTATCTTTAATGGGTGGTCTATTATTGCTTTCTTACTTTCTTCCTGTCGGGATCACCATTTCTAACGACAGATGGATCACTATTTACGCCATGACTGCAGGAGTCGTCTTGCTTGACTACTTCATGTTTCAACTCCCGCCTGAAGGGCACCGTCAATCCATGGACTCCACTATTTTTTTGGCGACCGTATTTGTATACGGAGTAGAGCCAGCCCTGCTCACATTGACGATAAGTGCGTTTATCATTGTTTTCAATCACAAGGATACCAAGTGGTGGAAGCATTTCCTGAACCTATCCATGTATACCATTATGATAGTAGTTGCCAATTACGTCTATTTACAGCTTGGCGGAGCAACAGGAACCTTTAAGACATCTTACTTGTCTGCGTTCATTGTTTCGCTTGCGGCCTACTTCTCTATAAACGTCCTTTTGATTGGAACCTATTATTTTTTGGTCTACAAAGGAAGGCTCGTCGAAATCCTTCGAATGTTTATCAAGGAAGTTCTCTTTGCTTATCTCAGCATTTTACTGTTGTCGATGATTCTGGTTATCTTACTCATTTATACCCGTCTTTTTGGTCTTTTCCTGTTCTTGATTATCGCTACGCTGCTGTCCCACGTCTTCAAACAGCTTTTCCTCATGTACCACGAAATCAACGACAAAGCCAACAAGGACCAGCGGACGGGGCTGTACAACCACAGCTACCTGGAAGAGAAGCTGGATGACTTCATAAAAACCTACCGCGAGGATGGGAAGATTTTCTCCTTCGCGATGCTTGATCTCGACGACTTCAAGAAATACAACGATCTCTATGGACATCCGCAAGGAGACAAGCTGCTCAGCTTCGTCGGCTCCATCATCAAGGCGGAATGCGAGCCTCATGAATTCGTCTGCGCCCGCTACGGCGGAGAGGAATTCGCGGTCATCATGCCGGGCTATAGCAAAAACGAAGCCCGCAAATTCATCAACCAGCTGCGCAAGACGGTGAACAACTCTCCGTTCGAAGGCGTCGAAATTCTCCCGCATGGATGCGTGTCGTTCTCGGCCGGCGTCATGGAGATGAATGCCGATACATACGAGAAATCGCAGCTTGTCGGCTTGTCCGACCGGGCGATGTACATTTCCAAGTCCAAAGGCAAGAACACGGTGACGATCTACGGGGAGCAAACCTATCTGCCGCAGAAGTTCGAGCATGAGATCAACGAGCTGGAGCAGCAGATCCGGGTATTCCTTTCCAAGGATGTCTACACGTTCAAGCATTCCAAGAGGGTGTTCTCCTACGCGGTGGACATGGCGGAGAAGCTCGGCCTGAACGAGGAGGAGCGGCGGACGCTCATTCTCGGCGCGCTTATCCATGACATCGGCAAGCTGGAGATTCCGAGGGAAGTGCTGACCAAGAGAGCGAAGCTGTCCAAGGAAGAATGGGAGCTCGTCAAGCAGCATGTCACCTTCGGCAAGGAGTTCCTTCTCGCATCGGGAACCTATTCGGATCTCGTGCCGCTTGTCGAGCTGCATCATGAACGTTATGACGGGACGGGCTATCCGCATGGGCTCAAGGGGACGGAGATTCCGAAGCTGGCCCGGCTGCTTTGCATCATCGATTCCTTTGACGCGATGACGACCGAGCGTCCTTACCAGCGGACCCGCACGTTCGCGGAGGCCGTGGAGGAGATCCAGGCTTGCTCAGGGTCGCAGTTCGATCCGGAGCTTGCCGTTCCGTTCATCGCTTACGTCAACCGCCGGATCGAGCAGGACGATATCCCCGAGGAGATCATCCAGCAGCTCCGGGAACAGCAGGAAAGAGAAGGCGCTTGATTCGCTGGCCGTTTGCCGATGAGGCAAACGGCCTTTATTATTTTCCTTTAGCCTATTGACGTTTTAGGGGACAAAAAGTCATAATTTAATAGAATGTAAACGCTATACAGGTCTCCTGGACGACAAACGCAACTTCAAAGGAGGCTGAACGCATCGCATGAGCAAGCCTGACAAAGTAGCTTTGAGGCTGCAGGAAACGATGGATCGCCGCCGCATCGTCGGCATGGCCTGCGCGTTTCTGATACGCGGACGGCTCGTCTGGAGCGGAGGTCTGGGACTGGCGGACAAGGAAAGAGGCTTGCCGGTGTCGGACAAGACGATCTTCCGCATCGCCTCCATATCCAAGACGGTCACGGCGGCCGCGATGCTCCAGCTGGTGGATCGCGGGTTATGCGGCTTGGACGACGACGCAGGCAAGCTCGTCGGCCTTCCGCTCCGCAATCCGGCCTTTCCCGACCAGCCGGTTACGCTGCGGCAGCTGATGACCCATACATCGGGACTGCGCGACGAATACGCCGGCTTCGCGGCCGCTTCCCGCCAGGATCCGATGATTCCGCTCTCCGAGCTGATCGTTCCCGGAGGACAATGGCATTCAGCCAAGCTGTGGGGGGACAAGCCGCCGGGGGACCCGGCCGGTTATGAATACTCCAACCTTGGCGCGATTATCCTGGCTACGATCATCGAGCGGCAGAGCGGCGAGCGCTTCGACCGCTATTGCCGCAAGCATCTCTTCGAGCCGCTCGGCATGCGGGATTCCAGCTTCAACCTGCAGGATTTCGAGGAGCCCGACCGGATCGCGGTCCTCTATGAGTACGATGCCGATGCCGGAGATTATGCTCCGGCCGCAGACGCATTCCGAGGCAGGCTGCCGGAGCTGACGGACTTGCGGGATTATGTTCCCGGCGCCAATGGATCGCTGTTCGGGCCGCAGGGCGGCCTCCGGACGACCATCGCGGATCTTTCCCGCTGGCTGGAGATGCTGGCTGGCAAGGGCGAGCGCAGCGGAGTCCGGATTCTCAGCAAGGAGACAGCGGAGCAGATGCAGGCCCGGCAGTGGTCGAGAGTTCCGCAGGAAGGCTTCTATCGGGAAGGCGGCCTGCAGCTTCAGCGGACGCATGACCTCATGCCCGGCAGGTTGATGATCGGCCATGCCGGCGACGCCTATGGGCTGCGCAGCGGAATGTATTTCGATCCCGAAGCAGGGATCGGCATGATCTACGCCATGAACGGGCTGGACGACGCCAAGGAAGGCCATGTGTTCACCGCCGCGGAGACCGATCTGGCGGCTGCGATGGCCGACATATTCCTGCGGAAAAAGAATGAGCGTTAGCGGTGTCTTTGCCCGGAGCCTGCAAGGCCGCCTTTTTAGCACAGCATGGACCGGGAGCCTGCAAGGACGCCTTAGCGAAGCCTGAACCGGGAACCGGGAATTGCCGTTGGAAGTGCATGACATGTCGGTGCTTGCCGGTCGGCCGCAGTCATCGCCGAATCGGCATGGGCCATTAGCAGGATTTCTCATTTACAACCCGCTCGAGTCGATGTTAGAATAATTAACATCAATACGGCGCATGAAGCAGACAAGGGAGAATGACGGATGCCTTTCGACAAGAACACGCTGTATCTCATAGGCGATGCCCAGTCATCCGTGAACAATCCGATCACCCAGCAGTACAGCGCTTTTTTCATCGGGCTCGTCGTTGGGAAGGAATCCGGGATCATCATCGATGCCGGCTGCTCCTCCACCATTCCGCTCACTTCGGAGTTTGTCCGCTCGATCTTCATCGGCCACTCCGTCCTGGACGTGGAGCTGGTGGCCGAGGAAATCCGGAGCAGGTACCACGGCTCTTCGCAGAAGGCATTGATCGTCGCCTTCAAGGACGCCTCCAAAAAATTCAAATCCACGCTCAATGACTAGAAGAGCAGGCCTCGGCGCCTACTTCCGGTACAGCGTACGCTGCTTTATTTATCCGTATGGCGGGACATTCCGGCATGCACGTAAATAAAACCCAGCCAACGGACCCAGGGACAAGCATGTCCCCGGCTGTTGGTCTGGGTTTTTTTCATACTCTTTATTCGATCGATCATTTCTTATATTCCGGGAGGATGGCCAATGAAGCTCTATATTTCGGTAGACATGGAAGGCATAACAGGTCTTGTGGACAGCACGCACGTCGATTCGAGCCAGCGCAGCTACCCTCGCGGCCAGGTCATCATGACGGACGAGGCGAACCATGTCATCGGCACGGCATTCGACGAAGGCTGCTCCGAAGTGATCGTCAACGACAGCCATTCCAAAATGAACAACCTGCTGATCGAAAGGCTGCATCCCGACGCCCAGCTCATCACCGGAGACGTCAAGCCGTACTCCATGGTGCAGGGGCTCGATGCATCGTTCGGCGGAGCCGCCTTTCTCGGCTACCATACGATGGCGGCCACCCGCGGCGTTCTCAGCCATTCGATGATTTTCGGCGTGACAAAGATGTACATAGGTGACACCGCCATCGGCGAGCTCGGCTTCAACGCCATGGTAGCCGGCCATTACGGCGTCCCCGTCCTGCTCGTGGCAGGCGACGACGAGACGGCGGTGGAGGCGGAGGCGCTGCTCCCGGGGGTGACGACGGCAGTCGTCAAGAAGGCGATTTCGCGAACGGCGGCTCTGTGCCTGACTCCGGACAAGACTGGCCAGCTGCTGAGGGAGAAGACGAAGGAGGCTCTCGACAACCGCTCCCGCGTCAAGCCGCTGGCTTCGCCGGAGCACCCGCATCTGTCGATCGAATTCGCGAACTACGGACAAGCCGAATGGGCCAACCTGATGCCGGGAACCCGGATCGAGGGCAACAGCCCGGTCGTCTCCTTCCAGGCCAAGGACATTCTCGAAGCGTACCGGGCCATGCTGGTCATGATTGAGCTGGCGACAAGAACCAATTACTGCTAAGACGTTTTGCCAGACCGATTAAGGGGAGTGACAGAAGGTGGCATCTTACATCCTGAAGCGGCTTGTCTCCATGCTGGTTACGCTGTGGCTGATCATCACGGTGACCTTTTTCCTCATGCATTCCGTGCCGGGGTCCCCGTTCGACAAGGACGGCAAGAACAGCAACCCGACTGCGGTGCAGAACATGATGGCTTATTACCATCTGGACGAGCCGATTGGCGTTCAATACGTGCTCTATCTGAAGTCTTTGCTCAAGCTGGATCTCGGTCCGTCGATCGGGCATTTCCCCGACAGCGTGAATTCGATGATCAGCCGCGGCTTCCCCGTTTCCTTCCAGCTCGGCATGATCGCGATCCTGTTCGCCATCGTCGCGGGCATCGCGCTCGGTACGGTCGCCGCCCTGTACAAGAACCGGCTGATCGACCAGGCGGCCATGGTGCTCGCCGTGCTCGGCATCGCGGTGCCGAACTTCGTCGTGGCGACGCTGCTGATCAAATACGTGGCTGTGGAATGGCATCTGCTGCCGGTCGCCATGTGGGGAACCTGGCGCCACGCCGTGCTGCCGGGGCTGGCGCTGGCTACCGGTCCCATCGCCATCATTGCCCGCATGACGCGGGCCAACATGGTGGAGGTGCTCACCTCCGATTATATCGAGACGGCCCGCGCCAAAGGACTGCATCCGTTCGTCATCGTCACGAAGCATGCGCTGCGCAACGCGGTGCTGCCGGTCGTCACCCTGCTCGGGGCGCTGATCGCCAACGTCCTGACGGGAAGCTTCGTCATTGAGAAGATTTTCGCCATTCCCGGCATGGGCAAGTATTTCGTGGACGGCATCAACAACCGCGATTACTCGGTCATCATGGGCACGACCGTGTTCTACAGCGCTTTGCTGCTGTTCATGATGTTTCTCGTCGATATCGCCTACGGCCTCATTGATCCCCGCATCAAGCTGCACCGGAAGGAGGGCTGAGCATGAGCGTACCGGATTCCCTGTTTGTCCCGATGAACCGCTCCGCCGTGGATGCGGAAGCGATCGTTCGGCCCCGCCTCGGCTTCTGGAAGGAATCGTGGAACCGGCTGCTGGCCAACAAGCTCGCGTTCGCTGGAGCCGTCATCATCATCCTGCTCGCCATTCTCGCTGTATTCGGCCCGATGCTGACGGACCAGAGCTATTCCAAGCAAGTCCTCACCGATGCGAACATGAGCCCGTCCGCCGAGCATTGGTTCGGCACGGATGACCTGGGCCGGGACGTATTCGCCCGCATTCTCTACGGAGCCCGCATCTCGCTGTTCATCGGCCTGATGGCCACCCTGATCGACCTCATCATCGGCATCGTGTACGGGGGCATCGCCGGGTATGTCGGCGGCCGCGCAGACAATCTGATGATGCGTTTCGTGGATATGCTGTACGGCGTTCCCTATCTGCTCATCGTCATTCTGCTCATGGTCATCATGGGGCCGGGCCTGCTGACGATCATCGTCGCGCTCAGCGCGACGGGATGGATCGGAATGGCCCGCGTCGTCCGCGGCCAGGTGCTGACGCTGAAATCGTCGGAATATGTGCTGGCTTCCCGTTCGATCGGCTCCAGCGGCTGGCATATCATCCGCAAGCATCTGCTGCCCAACGCGATGGGCGTCATCATGGTGCAGATTACGTTCTCCGTGCCTTCGGCCATCTTCGCGGAAGCGTTCCTGAGCTTCCTCGGCCTCGGCATCCAGCCGCCGCTCGCGAGCTGGGGCGTCATGGCGAGCGACGCGCTCGGCGTCATCCTCTCCGGCCATTGGTGGAGGCTGTTCTACCCGGCATTCTTCATCTCCATGACGATGCTGGCGTTCAATCTGGTCGGCGACGGCCTGCAGGATATCTTCAACCCTAGGCAGAGGAGGTCATGAGCATGTGGAGACGGTCCAAAAAAGCGTCGATATCCCCAGTCGCGGCTCCCGAAGTCCCGGCCAGGGAAAAGGCGGACGACCCGTCGGAGCAGCCTTCCGCAGCCTATGGAAGCCGGACGGTACCGTCCGAAACGGCAGCTAGGGAAAAGCCGGCGAGCCGTGAACCGAAGGAAGCTGAAGACAGGACGCCCGGCAAAACCCTGATGGCCGTCGAAAATCTGCGAGTCAGCTTCCGGACCCACGGCGGAGAGGTGCAGGCGGTGCGCGGAGTCGATCTCCAGCTTCGCGAAGGCGAGACGCTGGCCATCGTCGGGGAATCGGGCTGCGGCAAAAGCGTCACCGCCCGCAGCCTGATGAGGCTGCTGCCGGAACAGACGTCGAAGCTCGGCAAGGACTCGCGCATCGTCTGGAAGGGCCGGGACCTGACGCGGCTCAAGGAAAAGGAGCTGCGGAAGCTGCGCGGCGCGGAAATTTCGATGATCTTCCAGGATGCGATGACGGCGCTCAACCCGACGCTCACCGTCGGAGAGCAGCTGATCGAGAGCATCGCCCTGCACCGCAAGGTGCCGAGATCGGAAGCGCGCAGGATCGCGGTGGAAATGCTCCGCCTGGTCGGCATTCCGAGTCCGGAAACACGGCTGAAGCAATATCTGGGAGAGTTCAGCGGCGGGATGAGGCAGCGCATCATGATCGCCATCGCCGCCTCCTGCAATCCGTCGCTCCTCATCGCCGACGAGCCGACGACGGCTCTCGATGTGACGATTCAAGCCCAGATTCTGGAGCTGTTCCGGATGCTGCAGCAGAAGACCGGCGTCTCCATCGTGCTGATTACCCATGATCTGGGCGTCGTAGCCGAAACGGCCGACCGCGTCTGCGTCATGTATGCCGGCGAGATTGTGGAGTCTGGCTCCGTTCGGGAACTGTTCCGCAGACCCCGGCATCCGTACACGAGGGGGCTGCTGGCCTCGATGCCGCGGCTCGACCGAGACCGCTCTCGCCAGCTCGAGCCGATTCCGGGCACGCCGCCGGATCTGTTTGCGCCGCCGCCGGGCTGCGCCTTCGCGGCTCGATGCCCTCATGCGATGGAAGTGTGCCGGCTGCATCATCCGGCAGCGACGCAGGTAGGAGGCAGCCATTCGGTGTCCTGCTGGCTGGAGGATCCTCGGGCGCAGCAGGCTCCGCCGTCTTCCGCGGCCGGACGGTCGGCCGCGATCGGCTAGCCTTTCGCTGGGCTGCGGCCGGGAGCCGTTTGTTCCACATCATTTTAGCCGCTTTTTATTCGGAGCCAAGGGGGGACAAGGGGAGCCGCGCCAGGCCTGCGGCAGACAGATTAGAGGCAGGCCGTCTGACCAGATGAGACATCGGCGATATGACTTCGTTTGCGACCTCAGTGGACGCAGCGGGTGGAATGATGATGTAGAAGCGACAGCGATCTTAAGGATCATCCGCCGGCGGAGTGCAGCGAGGCGTGCAACGACTTATATCCCACTATTCGAATAAAAGGGGAGAACCACGACCATGTCCATGAAAAAGATGTCTGTTACGTTGATCAGCTGCGTGCTGCTGGCAGGAACGATTCTGGCCGGCTGCGGAGACGGCAACGATGGAGGAGGCACCGGAGAAGCCTCCGGCAAGATCCTCCGCTACAACAACGGCAAGGAGCCGACTTCCCTCGATCCGCCGATCGGCTTCGACCAGATTTCCTACGACGTGGTGAACAACGCCTTCGAGGGGCTGACCCGCCTCGGCAAGGACCAGAAGCCGGAAGCGGCGATGGCGAAGGAATGGAAAGTGTCCGACGACGGCCTGAAGTACACCTTCACCCTGCGCGACGGCATCAAATGGTCCAACGGCGATCCCGTGAAGGCATCCGACTTCGAATACGCCTGGAAGCGGCTGCTGAACCCCGACACGGCCTCCGACGCGGCCTTCCTCGCTTATCCGATCGTAGGCGCGGAGGAGTACAATTCCGGCAAAGGCTCCGCCGATGCTGTCGGCATCAAGGCGACGGACGACAAGACGCTTGAAGTCACGCTGGCCCATCCGGCGGCCTGGCTGATCCAGATGACGGCGAGCCCGGCCTTTTTCCCGGTCAACCAGGCCGTTGTCGAGAAGGATGCGAAGTGGGCGGGCGAAGCGGCGACGATCGTCGGCAACGGACCGTTCACGATTACGGAATGGAAGCATGACGACGAGCTGAAGATGGTCAAGAACAAGGATTACTGGGATGCATCCAGCGTGAAGCTGGGCGGCGTCACCTATAAAATGGTCAACGATACGAATACCGCCTACCAGCTCTTCCAATCCGGCGAGCTCGACACGACCGGCAGCATTCCGTCCGACATGGCCGACAAGCTGTTCGAAGAGAACAAGGTCAAGGTCGAAGAGGCGGCGGGCACGGCGTTCTATCGCTTCAACGTCACGATGGAGCCGTTCAACAACATGAACATCCGCAAGGCGTTCGCCGAAGCGGTCGACCGCCAGCAGCTTGTCGATCTCGTGCTTCGCCAGAAGCACAAGCCGGCCGTCGCCTTCATTTCCCCGGGCCTCGAGGATGCGGCCGGAGGCGATTTCCGCGAGAAGGGCGGAGATCTGCTGAAGTTCGACGCGGCCGATGCCAAGGCGCTGCTCGCCAAGGGCATGCAGGAAGCCGGCTATTCCAAGCTTCCGGACATTACGCTGACCTACAGCACGAACGACATCAACCAAAAGGTCGCCCAAGCGATGCAGGCGATGTTCAAGGACAATCTCGGCGTCGACGTCAAGCTGGAGAGCAAGGAAAGCAAGGTGATGGTCGCCGAGCAGAAGAAGCTGCAGCTGCAGCTGTCCCGCTCCTCCTTCCTGCCTGACTTCGCGGATCCGATCAACTTCCTGGACGGCTTCCAGTCGGACAATCCGTTCAGCCGTACGGGATGGAAGAACGCCAAGTACGACGAGCTGATCAAGGGCGCTTACCAGCAGAGCGACGAGAAGAAGCGCTTTGAGATGATGCATGAAGCCGAGGCCATCCTGATCGACGAGGCTCCGATTCTGCCGCTGTACTTCTACAACACGGTCAATCTCGAGAGCGACAAGCTGTCCGGCGTCGTGCGCCATCCATTCGGCTTCATCGACTTCAAATGGGCGGAGCTGAAGTGAGCCGTCCGGGCCTGATCCGCCCGCGCAAGCTGCAGCCCGGCGACACGGTCGGAATTCCGGCCCCCGCTAGTCCGGGCGACCGGGAGCAGGCGGAGGCTGCCGCAGGCCATCTGCGGCGCCTCGGCCTGAACGTGAAGCTCGGCCGGACGCTCTCGCTGCGCCGCGGCTACCTGGCCGGAAGCGACGAAGAGCGCGCGGAGGAGCTGAACGGACTGTTCGCAGATCCGGACATCGCCGCCATCATCTGCGCGCGCGGCGGATACGGGACGGCACGCATTGCGGATCGGCTCGACTACGGCTTGATCCGGCGCAACCCCAAGATTTTCTGGGGGTACAGCGATATTACGTTTCTCCATTCGGCGATCGGGCGGCTCAGCGGCCTGGTCACCTTCCACGGGCCGATGATGATCGACTTGAAGGAGCTGCCGGATGGCGAGGACGGAGCCGGCCATGCCCGTCCCCATCCGCTTACGCTGGAGGGGTATAACGGTCTTCTCGCCCCGCATAATCTTCACTATACGGAAGAAATCGCTCCCCTTCGGGTGCTGGTTCCGGGCGAAGCGAGAGGCCCGCTTGCCGGCGGCAATCTGTCGCTCCTCGTCAGCACGCTGGGAACGCCGTACGAGATCGACACGAGGGGCAGGCTGCTGCTGATCGAAGACATCGACGAGGAGCCTTACCGCGTCGACCGGATGCTGTGCCAGCTGAAGCAGGCCGGCAAGCTGGATGATGCCGCCGGCATCGTCGTCGGCGACTTCCATAACTGCGAGCCTTCGAAGCGCAAGGAGTCTCTGAGTCTCGACGAAGTTCTGGCGGATTACATCGTGCCGGCCGGCAAGCCGGCTATGGCTGGCTTCCGAATCGGGCACTGCTCGCCCAATATCGCCGTTCCGCTTGGGGTGGAAGCTGTACTGAACACGAGCGGCCGAAGCCTTGTTTTCAACGAATCCGGATTCTCGGACGGCGCAGAGCCGGCTTAGAGCATCCCGCCCAGCCGCATGAGGAGGACAACAGCATGAACATTGAAAGCATACAGGTGATGAGGCAGTCGACCCCTCTCCACAAGCCGTTCAAAACCGCGCTGCGCACCGTGCACGACCAGGAATCCATCCTGGTCCGGATCCGGGACCGCGACGGCCGCGTCGGCTGGGGAGAGGCGCCGTCCACGATCGTCATTACCGGCGACAGCCTCGAGAGCATCGAGTCGGCGATCCGGCTGACGTTCGCCCCGCTGCTCGTCGGGCAAAGCCTGCTCGGATACGAGCGCCTGCTGCAGAGCGTGCACGGAGCGATGGTCGGCAGCAGCAGCGCGAAGGCGGCTGTGGACATGGCGATCTATGACTTGGTCGCCCAGCATTGCGGCTTGCCGTTGTACCAATTCCTCGGCGGCTACAAGGACCGCCTGGAGACGGACTTCACGGTCAGCGTCAACTCGCCCAAGGAGATGGGCGAGGATGCCGCGAGCTGCGTCCGGGAAGGCTTCAACGTGCTCAAGATCAAGGTCGGCAAGGACGATGTGCAGGAGGACATCGAGCGGATCCGCGAAATCCGCAGCCGCGTAGGCGGCGGGGTGAAGATCCGCCTCGACGCCAATCAGGGCTGGCAGGTGAAGGACGCCGTCCGGGCGATCCGCCGCATGGAGGATCTCGGACTCGACATCGAGCTGGTGGAGCAGCCGGTCAAAGCCCACGACATTGAGGGGCTGAAGGCGGTCACCGACTCGGTCCAGACTCCGATCATGGCGGACGAGGCTGTCTTTTCGCCGGCGGAGGCGCTGCGCGTGCTCCAGATGCGGGCGGCCGATCTCATCAACATCAAGCTGATGAAGTCCGGCGGCATTTACAAAGCCCAGCTCATCAACGGCATGGCGGAGCAGTACGGCGTGGAATGCATGGTCGGCAGCATGATCGAATCGCGGGTGGCGGTGACGGCGGCTGCCCATCTGGCGGCGAGCAAAAAGAACATCACCCGCTTTGATTTCGACGCTCCTCTGCTGCTGAGGAGCGACATCGTCGACGGAGGCGTCCGCTACGACGGCCGCGTCATGACGTTCCCGGATGCGCCGGGACTGGGCATCCGGGATGTGCGCGTCGCGGCCAGCCCGGGGGCGGCGGTATCATGAGCGCGGCTTTGAGGGAAGCGCGCGCGGCGGTGCCTGTCGCGACCGTATGGACGGGACCGGGCTCGCCGCGGGAGCTGGATGGTCCGGCGCTGGCCAATCCGGCTGAACTGCGCGGCTGGCTGTCTTCCATGACGGTGGACGACCGCCTGGACCTTTGCGAGAAAAATCGGGTGCAGACGCAGCTGCTCTATGGCGAGCGCGTGCTCGTGGCCGAGGAGAAGGAGGGCTGGGCTCGTGTATTCATTCCGGGGCAGAGCACCTGCAAGGAGCCTCTCGGCTATCCCGGCTGGGTGCCTCTGGCGCAGCTGGCTTTCCCTTCTCCGGGAGCGTTTCCGGACGGAGCCTGCCGAAAGAGCGAGGAGCGGCAGGAAGGGGAGCGGGCATCCGGCCGCTGCGCCGTGGTCACCGCCGACACTGCCTGGCTGCTCGATTCCGACCCGGACGATGCTGGAGGCGGCGCGCCCAAGCGGCTCATGGAGCTGAGCTATCTCACGCGGCTGCCGGTCGCGGAGGATGACGCCGAAGGCTTGACGGTGCTGCTGCCGGAAGGCGGCAAGGGCTGGCTCCAGCGCGGCGATGCCGACGTTGCGGCTGTCAGCCGTCAATCGGCCGGCGGCCGCGGCGATCATGCCGGCCGCTTCATCGTGGAGCAGGCACGCCGTTTTCTCGGCCTTCCCTACCTGTGGGGCGGCATGTCGTCGCTCGGCTACGACTGCTCGGGCCTGGCGTTCAGCATGCACCGGGCGGCCGGCATCGCCATTCCGAGAGACGCCTCCGACCAGGCGCTGGAAGGGCAGGCTGTCGACCGGGAGGACCTGACTCCGGGCGACCTGCTGTTCTTCGCTTATGAAGAAGGCAAAGGGAGAGTCCACCATGTCGGCATCTACGCAGGCGGCGGGCGGATGATCCATTCCCCCCGTACGGGGCGCTGCGTGGAGCTCGTCAAGTTCGACGAGAACTATGAGCTGTACCGCGAGCATTGCGCTTCGCGGCGTTATTGGAACCAATAGGACTTGATGGTCCGGCCTGCTGCCATTCGGCGGCGGCCGGGCTTTTTTCATCTGCGGAATTTATTGCTGCGGCATGGTAAGGGAAGAACGAGGATGCGGTTGAGCAGTTGGCCGGAATTGAAATTGAATTCATAATATCTGAAGCTCTGACCAGAGAAAAGTAGGGCAGCAGCAAATGACCATCCACTATCTATTAGACCTGCGGGGAAGAGTCCGATGCTGGATTTTATTTCCTCCGGGTTAGAAACTTTTCATCCGGTGGCCCGATCGGGCTCCCTTTGTTATACTAATTGCAAATCTAGCAAACACTGAATGATAGAGTGGAAAGAAAGGGGAGCCGCCCATATGAAGCTGACGGTCGATCCGGAAGCGGCCCGCTGGTATAAGCAAGAGCTGAATCTGCAGGAAGGCGACCAGCTGCGCGTCTTCGTGCGTCTGGGAGGCTGCGGCAGCGTGCAGCCGGGGCTGTCGCTCGGAATCATGAAGGACGAATCGCGCCGGCCCGGCTTGCGGCAGGAGGAGGAAGGGCTTGTCTTCTTCATGGAAGAGGACCAGCTCTGGTATCTCGACGGAAAGGAGCTTCATCTGCGCTATGACTCCGCGCAGGACGAAGCTTTCATGGATGTCTACTAAATTCTGCAAGCGGAAGGGAGCGCATGGAATGAGAAGATGGCTGGTTGTCCTGCTGGCCGCTCTGGTATTGGCGGCAAGCGTGCCTGCCGGACCGCCCTCGGCCGCGGTTGCTGCGGCAGCGGTATCGTACAAGGTTGCGACCAAGTCGCTGCCTGTCCTCAAGGAACCGGATCGGAAAGCAGCCGTCAAAGGGTATTTGACCCAAGGAGCGACGGTTCAGGTTACGGACGAGCAATTCGGCTGGATGAAGGTGAGCGGACAGGGTCTCACCGGATGGGCGGCGGGCCACTACCTGGTCAAGTCGGCCTCCGGCTCCGGAACGTCGGGTTCGGCATCTAGCGTGTCCCTGTCCGGCGCTGCAGGCCAGAAGTCGAGTGTCATCACGGGAAGCGGAGTGCGGGTGCGCAGCGGCCCCGGCACCGGCTATTCGGTCATCGGGAGCGTTACGACAGGCGACCGTGTGACCCTGCTCAAAACCTCCGGGCAATGGAGCAGCGTCAAGACGTCGGGCGGGCTGGCCGGCTGGGTCAGCAGCCAATACATAAGCTCCAGCGGGACTTTGGTGAGCACGGGCGGAGGCAGCGGCCCCGCCGCCGGCAGCGCGATGGGGAGCCTCAAGGGCAAGCGGATCGTCATCGATCCCGGCCATGGCGGCAACGATCCCGGCATGATCGGCACCACGCACAAAACCGAAGAGAAGGATCTTACGCTCAGCACATCCAAGCTGCTCGCCGACGAGCTTCGGGCGAGAGGCGCGAGCGTAGTTCTGACCCGTACGAAAGACAGCGAGAAGCCGTCGCTCCCGGACCGGGTCCGGATCGCGGAGCAGGCGTCGGCGGACGCCTTTGTCAGCATTCATTACAATTCCTCTCCTACAAAGGCTTCCGGCACGCTGGTGTTCTATTACTCCAAGAACAAGGATGTCCCGCTTGCAAGAGCGGTGGAAGGCCCTCTGGAAGGGCTGAGCCTCGGCACGAACGGCATTTCGTTCGGAGACTATCATGTGCTGCGGGAGAACAGCCTGCCGTCGGTGCTGCTCGAGCTTGGATTCCTCAGCAACGCCAAGGACGAGGCGGAGGTGCGGACGGAGAAGTACCAAAAGGAAGCCGCTGCCGCGATCGCGCAAGGCTTCGAAGCCTATTTCGCCCGCAAATCAACCTGAGAGAAGGATAAATGCCCATGAATTATGTCATCCTGGGATTGCAGGCCGTCATTCTGGCTGCCGTCGCGCTGCTCTATATCACACGTCCCAGGAGCCGCTCCGGGACAGACCCGTCGCTTCTGCGGGAGCTGGACCGGATCCGGGACGACGTCCGCAGCTACACGGCGGAGCATGCGGCGCAAGGCCGGCAGGAGGCTGCCGCCGCCGCGCGCCAGAACCGCGAGGAGCTGGCGGCTTCCATGAACGCCATGAACCGCACGCTTATGGGCAACATGAACGACATGGCGCTGCAGCAGAAGCATCTGCTGGACAGCTTCTCCGAGCGTCTCGCGGAGCTGACGCGTGTCAACGAAACGAAGCTGGAGCAGATGCGCGGCACGGTGGAGGAGAAGCTCCGGCATCTGCAGGAGGACAACAACCGCAAGCTGGAGCAGATGCGCGCCACTGTCGACGAGAAGCTGCATGCGACTCTGGAGCAGCGGCTGGGCGAATCGTTCAAGCTGGTCAGCGACCGGCTGGAGCTCGTGCATCAGGGACTCGGCGAAATGAAGAGCCTGGCGAGCGGCGTCGGGGATCTGCGCAAGGTGCTGACCAACGTCAAGACGCGGGGCACGCTTGGCGAGATCCAGCTCGGCAACCTGCTGGAGCAGACGCTGACGGTGGAGCAGTACGACCGCAATGCCGCTACGCGTCGGGGCAGCAGCGAGCGGGTGGAATTCGCCGTCCGCATTCCCGACAAGCATAACTCCAATCAGATCATCCATCTGCCGATCGACTCCAAGTTCCCGATCGAGGATTATCAGCGTCTGCTGGACGCCTTGGACGCGGACGACCATCTGGCCGCGGCGGAATGCTCCAAGCAGCTGGACGCGCGCATCAAGCAGGAGGCGAAGTCGATCCGCGACAAGTATATCGATCCGCCGAATACGACCGACTTCGGCATCATGTTCCTGCCCGTAGAGGGCCTCTTCGCAGAGGTGCTCCGCCGCCCCGGCCTATGGGAGCAGGTTCAGCGCGAGTTCCGGGTCGTCATCGCAGGACCCACGACTCTGACCGCACTGCTGAACAGCCTTCAGATGGGCTTCCAGACGCTGGCGATCCAGCAGCGCTCGAGCGAGGTGTGGCAGGTGCTCGGCGCCGTGAAGACGGAGTTCGGCAAATTCGGAGATCTGCTCGACAAGACGCAGAAGAAGCTGCAGGAGGCAAGCAACTCCATCGACGCGGCGGCGGTCCGTTCCCGCGCGATCGAGCGCAGGCTGCGCAAGGTGCAGGAGCTGCCGGCCGGAGAGGCTCCGGACCTGCTGCTGGAGGCCGCATCGGAATGAGGAGGCTGCCGTGAGCATCGCCAATCTGCTCGTGACCGGGTACAGGGCGCATGAGCTGAACATTTTCTCGCAAAAGCACGAAGCGATTCCGTTCATCCGCAAGGCGGTTGAGAACCGTCTCGTTCCTTTATTGGAGGACGGACTGGAATGGATCATCTCGCCGGGGGGCTATGGCTTCGATCTGTGGGCCTGCGAGGCCGCGATCGCTCTCAAGCGGGACTACCCGCAGCTCAAGATATCGATCATGACGGCGTACGCCAATCCCGACGAGAAGTGGAAGGAAGACCGCAAAGCCTATTATGAAGGCATTTTGCGGCAGGTCGATCATCATGTCAGCGTCAGCAAGCAGCCCTATGAGGGCGTATGGCAGCTGACCGCCCGCGACAGCCTGCTGCTGCGCAAGACCGACGCCATGCTGCTGTTCTACGACGAGGAGATGGGAGAGGGCAGTCCGAAGTATTTCAAGGAACGGGCGCTGCGGAAGCAGCAGGACGAAGACTATCCCCTGTTCACGATTACGGCGGAGAGCATCCAGAGCATCGCGGAGGAAGAGCGGCTGGCGGATTGAACAACAGAAAAAGGCTGGAGCACGCAGAAGGTTTGCGGCTCCGGCCTTTTTCTATTTAGATGAAATGTCTTATCGGAACGGTCATTGCCGGGTTCATCGCGGATTCAGGACGTTTTCCTCCAGCGCCTCGAACCGGTTGCCGTACGTCTTCTCCAGATGCCGATCGCCCCATTCGCATAGCGAGGTCAGAATGGATTGAAGGGATTCGCCATAGTCGGTCAGCTCGTATTCCACCTTCGGCGGCACCTGGTTGTAGCTGATGCGGTTCACGATGCCGTCCTGCTCGAGCTCGCGCAGCTGCTGGGTCAGCATCTTCTGCGAAATGTCCGGCATGAGCTGGCGGAAGTCGCAGGTCCGCTTCTTGCCATTCGTCAGATGGCATAGGATCACGGTCTTCCATTTGCCCCCAATGACGTCAAGCGTCGCTTCGACAGCGATATTGTATTTTTTCATGGTTGCGGTTTCACTCTCCTTGCATCGCAAAAGGAACTAAAAAGTGGCTATGGTACTTGAAAGTGCGTTCTGTTAAATTTGTTGTAACAGTTCCATAATAACATCTACCGGCAAGAGATAACATAAAGGGGCTGAATTCAAGTGCAATCATTAAGCTCGAGAAAAAATACGCTGGCGCTGCTGTCACTTGCAATCAGCGCCTTTGCCATTGGAACGACGGAATTCATCAGCGTAGGACTGCTGCCGCTGATCTCCGGAGATTTGGACATACCGGTCACGATGGCTGGACTGACCGTGACGCTGTACGCGCTCGGGGTCATGTTCGGCGCCCCGGTGCTGACATCGCTGACCTCGTCCATTCCCCGCAAGACGCTGTTGATCGCCATCATGCTGGTCTTCATCGCCGGCAACAGCCTGGCCGCCTTCTCGACCGGCTTCGGCATGCTGCTCGCGGCCCGGGTTCTGTCGGCGCTCGCGCATGGCGTGTTCATGTCGATCGGTTCGACGATCGCCGCCGATCTGGTTCCGGAGGACAGGCGTGCCAGCGCGATCGCGGCTATGTTCACGGGTCTTACTGTCGCGACGGTGACGGGAGTTCCGCTCGGAACCTTCATCGGGCAGCAGCTGGGATGGCGCTCCGCTTTCATCGGCATTGTGATCATCGGGATTATCGCTCTCGCAGCGGCATGGGCGCTAGTTCCCGGTCAAGGTTTGCGTCAGGGAGAAAGGACGCCGCTGAAGGAACAGGTCAAGCTATTGACCAGCGGCAGGCTTGTGCTGGCCTTCCTCATCACGGCGCTCGGTTATGGAGGAACGTTTGTCGTCTTCACTTATTTATCCCCATTGCTCCACGAGATAACCGGATTCAAGGAATCCGCAGCGGCGCTGATCCTGCTTCTGTACGGAATCGCGATCGCAATCGGAAATCTCATCGGGGGAAAAGCGGCCAACCGCAGGCCGCTGCCGGCCCTGCTCGTCATGTTCGCCGTGCAGGCGGTCATTCTTGTGGTCATGATGGCGGCGCTGCCGCATAAGACAGCCGGACTGATCGCGGTGTTCGCGATGGGGCTGTTCGCCTTCATGAACGTGCCGGGACTCCAGCTCCATGTCGTGCAGCTGGCGGAACGTTACGCGCCCAAGGCGGTCGATGTCGCTTCGGCCGTCAACATCGCCGCATTCAACGGCGGCATCGCGCTGGGAGCATGGCTTGGCGGCATGGTGACCGACCATATGGGGTTGATCCATACAACGTGGACGGGAGCCATCATGGTGGCAGCCGCAGTCGTCTTGACCGCATGGAGCCTGCTTTTGGAGAAGAAAAGCTTGAAGGTCGAAGCGATGCCTGCCAAAAGGCAGACGGTTTGAGCTTCTCGAGACGCACGCTGTACAAGGACGGCCGAGTGAAGGCGATTGGCGTCAGCAACTTCCATGTCCGCCATCTGGAGGATTTGATGAAGGACGCTGCGGTGCGCCCGATGGTCGACCAGGTCGAGTTCCATCCGCTTTAAGAACGAAAACGCTCCGCAGACGGAAGGAGGATTCCTTCCGCTGCGGAGCGTTTTTTTTTGGAGGGGCGAGCCGACTGTCAGGATGCCGGCGAACGGACGGCCTAGATCAGACCTGCCGCTCTTCTTCGGCCCGGTCCATCGTGAAGCCGATCAGCCGCCGCAGATCCGCCGTGCGGATGGGAGCATGCTCCCCGGAGCGGCTCAGCAAGTCGCATAGCGCCACCATATCCTCCAGCAGCGCCAGCTCTCTCCACCGCTCCGGCAGGAAGCCTCCGCCTGACCGGTAGCCGGCGGCGAAGGCTTCCTCGGCCGCGGTGCCGCGAGGCTCGTAGCGGAGCCAGTTGCCGATGTCCGCCATGGCGCTGCCTGCATAGGCGAATTCCCAGTCCAGGACGGCCGACAGCTGGCGGCGGCCGCCTGTCCGAACGCCAAGCACGTTCAATGCGTTGTAGTCGGAATGGACGAGTACGGGTTGCATGGCATGCCGGTCGAGAAGAGGCGAGAAGCTGATGCCGAAATGCTCAAGCCTCCGCGTCGTTTCCGTTCCCAGCAGATTTCCTGCTGCCGTCTCCAGACAATGCGCGATGAATCCTCGCCAGCCCTCTCCGCTCAACGCGAGCGGCTCGCTGACCGCAAGCTCCCCGTCCAGGAAGCCGGCTTCCTTGAACCGGATGTCATGGATGGCCGCCAGCGTATGGCCGGCTGCACGATGCCATTCCGTCTTGGCCTCGATGCTGCAGGAGCGGAGCTCTTCCGCGAGCAGCACGCCAGGCATCCATTCCATGATCGCCCAGGGAGCAGGATAGAGCGAGCCGCTCCAGTCGGATGCCAGGAGGCGGGGCAACGGAAGGCTTCCGGCGAGCAAGCGGGAAATGGACGCTTCCTTGCGCGCGACAACCTCACCCTGCCTGTAGATTCTCAGGGCGTAGGAATGCCCTCCCGAATCCAGTTTGTACACGAGGTTGCTGAGCCCGGCTCCGGTGCGCTGAGGCGTGCAATGCCGCAGCTCCGGCAAGGCGGCTGCAGCGAGCTCGCGGATGATGTGCGGCTCGGGCTCCGGCGGCGTTTCTCCTCGTTCCCAATTCTCCTTCATATGATCAGGTCCCCTTTCAAATCCATCGTGAAGCCATCTCACCAACAATCCCGCAAAAGCATAAAGTAGGCATATGTCAAAATATCGAGATGGAGTGAGAGCCTGTGCATGAACCGTTTTCTGCTGACGGCGTGTCCGAACATTTCCCTGTGGAACCGTTCCCTGAACGTTTCCGGCTGCTTCGGCAGCAAGGAGCCGGCTTGGCGTTGACGGCGACTATTCCATTCGGCTTGCCTGCCGGCTTCGATTGCCGAGGCCTCTTCGGCAGGTCCTGGAGCTCCGGTCCGAAGGCGGGCAAGGGAGAGCCGGGAGCCAAGACCAAGTCCGTGCCGAAGCCGCTGGCCAAGTTCCTTCCGAAGGAGCTGCTGCAGGTTGATGCGCTGAGTCCCATCTCGATCCAGGTCATATTCAGCAGGCCGCTTGCGGACGAGGAGCTCGAGGCGGAGACGGCGAGGGCCTCGTTTAAGCTTACAAGCGATCTGGAGCTGTCCGGATCGCCCCGGCTGAAGGCGGGAACGAAGGCCTGCTACATCGTCCCGACTGCCCTGCAGCAGCCGGGCAAGCGTTATACGCTCTCCTATCGGGGCGGCGACAAGCTTGGCTTCAAAGCAGGCGTAGACCGCCTGTTCTTCCGATATGTGCGGCAGATCTCGTACGACACGATTGAGGTGGTGTCGCTGCTCGCCGACGGCGTCGCCGATTGCGGGATGGTCTGCGCGGAAGAAGCCGGGACGGACTCCTCGGTCCCGCAGCTGAAGCTGAATCCGGACAACGTGAGCGGCAGCAGGCACTATCAGATCGTTCCGCCTTTGGAAGGAAAGACGGTGCGGGTGTGCCCCGAAGGAGGCTTGCCGCTCCTTGCCGGATATGTGGAGAGGACACAGCTCCAAGACGGCGTGCAGGCTCCGCAGTTCCGCCTGCCCGAAGGGTATGCGTTCACTCCGGGACAGCTCTATTCAGCGGATATGGATTGGGGGCGGATCGGCCGGGACGAATTCGCGGGGAGTACCTGGCAAGCGCTCAAGATCAAAGGAGTCCGCTTGATCGAGCCGGATCTGATCCGGGTCGAGCTTGCCGCCGATCCTGGATGCGATCTATTCGCCGGACGCATGCTGCTGCTCACCTGCCATGGCGAAGCGTCCAAGCGGGCTTCGTACGTTCCGGGCAGCAGAGACGGCGCGGCGGGCGAATTCCGCCTGCTTCCGGGCTGGAGCCTGCAACCGGGCAAAGCGTACAGCGCCGCCCCGCTTGGACCGTGGGCTGCCTGTCCGACAGGAGGCATGCCGCTCCAATCGCTCGCACCAAGTATAACAGGGATGGCACAGAGGGCGAAGTCCGGCCCTCGGTGAGGATGGCCATGCCGATAGGTGTGTTTCTTGCCTATGAGATTTCATTGCCGCCCGTAAAGAGGATTTCGACAAAGAGCAGGGCTTCCGTCGGACACCGGCTGAAGGTTCGACAGGCGTACGCATAGTTCCGAGGCTCTTCCTTTCGACAAGAGGACAGGACATCGGCACGACTGGACGTAATCGAATTCATATCGGATAGAGGCAAAAGACCTGCCAAACATAGCAAATGAAACGCCGCTGCCGAATGTTGAATGGTCTGCATTCCGGGAGTTTGGTCCCTTGCCTTCTTATTCGCCGCGACTCTATAGTGAAAGGGATACTTGCTGCTTTTGCTCTTCTTCGCGGGACAGCCCTGATCGCTTGAGCCGTCTTTATCGCATGGCTGCTATCGCCTCGTTTGATGGGATGGCGCTGGTCCTGCAGAGACAAGCTTGCTGCTTCGAAATGGAAACGCTTACGTAATTTGCGGGGCTGTTTGGATGGCGAAGGAGAAGCAAGGCGGTAAAGTAAATCGGATTCATTCCGCAAAATGTAATCGATAACATTTTGGCCTTATTCAGCTTACAGGGAGGTTCAAGCCATTCATGTCAACAATGAAAAGAAACCAGGCCGATGATTCCAGGAACGGGCGGTACAGCCGCCGATTCCCGTCCGTCCGCCGCCAGGCGGTACGGTGGCTGGCTGGAGCGACAGCCGGATCGCTGTTGCTCGGCCTGCTGCCGCTTCATGCCGCCGCCGCGCCGGCAGATCCGGCGTCGCTGCCGGCTTATTTCAATCCTTCCAAAGAGACATCGGAGCGGGTCGCGGATCTGCTCGGCCGGATGACGCTGGACGAGAAGGTCGGCCAGATGGTCCAGGCGGAACGGGCATCCGTCACTCCGGAGGATGTACTGGCCTACGGGCTCGGCTCGGTGCTCAGCGGCGGCGGCTCGTTCCCGAACGGCAAGCTGGCCGACAGCACGCTTGAGCAGTGGACCAAGCTGTACAACGGCTACCAGGACGGCGCTCTGTCGACGCGTCTCGGCATTCCGATCCTGTACGGTGTCGACGGCGTGCATGGCCATAACAACGTCAAGGATGCCACTCTGTTTCCTCATAATATCGGCCTGGCGGCAACGCATAACGCCGAGCTGGCGGAACAGGTTGGCGCTGCGGCTGCGGCGGAAATCCGCGCCACCGGCATCAACTGGACGTTCGCGCCGACGCTCGCCGACGTCCAAAATATCCGCTGGGGCCGAACCTACGAAGGCTTCGGCGACGATCCAGCCGTTGCGGCCGAGCTTGGAGCGGCTTACATCAAGGGGCTGCAGGGAGGGAAGCCCGAGGATTTGAAGCAGCCGGACAAGGTCGTCGCTACGGCGAAGCATTTTATCGGAGAGGGCTATACCGACAACGGCTCCAACCAGGGCAATGTGACGGGGTACACGGAGGAACAGATCTGGGAGCTCGAAAAGCAGGTGTACGAAGCTGCCGTCCAAGCGGGCGTCGGCACGGTGATGGCTTCGTACCACAGCATTCAGGGCCTCAAGATGCACGCCAACCAGCGGCTTCTGCAGGATAAGCTCAAGGGAGAGCTCGGGTTCAAGGGCTTCGTCGTCTCCGACTACAACGCCATCGACCAGATTACGAAGGACTGGCAGGGCAACGCCGTCAGCGGCTTGAAGGCGCAGGTCAAGACGGCCGTCAACGCGGGCGTCGACATGATCATGGAGCCGGACAAATGGAAGGAGGTCGTGACCGACCTCAAGCAGCTGGCCGAGGAAGGCGGAATCTCACAGGCTCGGATCGATGACGCCGTGTCGCGGATCCTGACGGTGAAGTTCGATTCCGGCGTCTTCGAGCATCCGAAGTCCGACCCGGATCAACAGGCCGCATTCGGCTCGGTACAGAGCCGGGCGGTCGCTCGCGAAGCGGTGGCGAAGTCGCTTGTGCTGCTCAAGAACGATGTCGTCCCAAGCGAGGACGGCTCCGAGTCGCCGATCTTGTCCCAGCTGTCCGGAATGAAGGATATTTTCGTTGCCGGCAAGGCGGCGAGCGATATCGGCAGGCAGGCAGGAGGCTGGTCGATCACATGGCAGGGCAGCGCCGGAACGATCACCAAAGGCACGACGATTCTGCAAGGCTTGCAGAAGGCGGCCGAGTCCAGCGGCAAGAAGGTGACCTATAACGAGCATGGCCGCGGCGCCAAAGGCCATGACGCGGCCATCGTCGTTGTCGGCGAGATGCCGTATGCCGAATCGGACGGGGATACGTCCAACCTGAACCTGAATACGGAGGATCTGGCCACGCTGGCCAACGTTCGGGCTGCCGATCCGGAGCTGCCGATCGTACTCGTGCTCGTGTCGGGCCGTCCGATGACGATCGGCGACCAGCTGAAGGACATCCAGGGGCTTATAGCCGCCTGGCTCCCTGGCACGGAGGGCGATGGAGTCGCGGACGTTCTTCTCGGAGACAAGGACTTTACGGGCAAGCTGCCGCTGAAATGGCCTTTCAGCCTGAGCGCCTACGATCATGTCGACGATCCCGGGCAGTTCCTGTTCAAGACGGGTTACGGCTTGACCAAGTCGCAGCCGACTCCGGATGATCTGCCCCAGCCCCCGGCCCAGCCGGACACGAGCATTCCGGTTCCGGGCATCGTGCAGGCGGAGGATTACAGCGCGATGAGCGCGCCGGGAGCGGTGCAGACGGAGAATACCCAGGATGAAGGAGGAGGCAAGAACGTCGGTTATATCGATGCCGGCGACTGGCTCCAATACGACGTCCACGCGCAAAGCGGCCTGTACGACGTCGAGGTGCGCTACGCCTCTTGGGGAGATTCATCGGGCGTCAAGATTCTGGACGGAACCGCCAAGGAGCTAGGCTCCGTGAAGCTGCCGAAAATCAACAGCTACCAGGATTGGGGGACGGCCGTCATGCATGGCGTTCCGATAGCCGCCGAAGGCAGGCAGAGCCTGCGCGTCCTGTTCACCGGAGGGAGCATGAATCTCAATTGGCTGAAGTTCACTCGCACAGGAGACGCGCCGGCTGATGAGGGCCAGCCCGGCACCGGGGATCCGGGAGACGGTACGGTACCGGAGGTGATTCAGGCGGACGCGGTGCAGAGCTGGACGACCAGCGAACGCGATCCCGGCAATATCCAGTGGTATTTCGCGGACCGTTCCAAGCCGGAGGACAAAAAGCTGGAGCAGCAGCAGCCTCTCGATATCGTCCGGCCGAACGAGGCCGCTGGAACGGTCATTTCGCTCGATCCGGATGTGACTTATCAATCGATGGTCGGCATCGGCTCGTCGATGGAGGAATCGACGGTCGGCAACCTCGCCAAGATGTCGGCGGATAAGCGCAAGGAGCTGCTGGGCAAGCTGTTCGATCCGGCGGAAGGCGCTGGCATGAGCCTTGTCCGCGTGACGATCGGCACGGCCGATTTTACCGGGCAGCCGTTCTACACCTATGATGACATGCCGGCGGGACAGACGGATCCGGGCCTGGAGCATTTCTCGATTCAGAAGGACCGCGACCTGCACATCATTTCCACGCTGAAGGAAATCCAGGCGATCAACCCGGACGTGAAATTCTTCGCTTCTCCGTGGAGCGCTCCGGGCTGGATGAAAACGACGGACAGCATGATCCGCGGAGAAATCAAGGAGGAGTATCTGCCGGTCTATGCGGACTATCTCGTGAAGTTCGTGCAGGCCTACCAAGCGGAGGGCATTCCGATGGAAATGCTGACCGTGCAGAACGAGCCTCTGCTGGAGATCGATTATCCGAGTACGAAAATGCCTTGGCAGCAGCAGGCCAGGCTGATGGTGCTGCTTCGCCAGAAGCTGGATGCGGCGGGCTTCGGACAGGTCGGCCTGCTCACGTTCGACCATAATCCGGGCGACACGATGGCTTATCCGGCCCAGCTTCTGCGCGACAAGGCCGCATACGCGGCTGTGGACGGAACGGCTTTCCACGATTACGGCGGAGAGCTGAGCGAGATGACCAAGCTGCATGACCTGTTCCCGGACAAAAACGTCTACTTGACCGAACGCGCGGTCTGGGGCACGAAGGGAGCCGACCGCATCGCCCAGTACTTCCGCAATTGGGCGCGCAGCTACAATTCCTGGGTCGTCATGCTCGACAGCGACATCAAGTCCCATCAATGGGTCGGCACGCCGGATCCGACTCCGGTCATCCAGGATTCCTCGGACCGCGACAACTACTGGATCGCGCCGGAGACGTACCTGATGGGCCAATTCTCCAAATTCGTGCTCCCGGGCTACAAGCGGATCGAGAGCGATTACGGCTCTTCCGACACCGTGACGAATGTGGCCTTTGTCAGTCCGGACGGACGCAAGGTCGTAACCGTCGCCATCAACCAGACCGACAAGGACCAGCCGATAAAGCTCATGAGCGACGGCACGCAAATTTCTGCGGTCGTTCCGGCCAAGGCGGTCACCACGTTCTCGTGGATTCGTCCCGAGCTGGGCCGGACGGCCCCGGGCAGCTTCCGCGCGGCGGACTTTGACAGCGCACGAGGCGTCTACCAGACCGATACGGTTACAGGCGCCGTATATGGCCTCAATGAAGGCGGGGCTTCCGAGCCGGCTTCCTTCACGTACGGCCTGACGGTCAAGAAGGCCGGCAGTTACTTCCTGGATCTCGGTTATGCCGGGCAGCCTTCCGGCGCTTCAGCGGCGATCGCGATCGACGGCTCAGACGTCGGGAACCTGACGGTGACGCGCGATACTTACGCAGGGCCGAATCCGTTCGGCTATGCGCGGGTGAAGCTGGCGCTGCCGGCCGGCGAGCACGCTCTGAGCGTGACGGCGGAGGGAACCGGATACAGCTTGCGCGACATTCGATTGACGACGGCCAGCGATAGCGCCGCCGCCCTGCCGAAGCGGATTCAAGCCGAGCAGGCGGACGAGTCCTCCGGCATCCTCATCGAGAATGGAGCGGCCGGCACCGTTCCGGGCAGCTGGCTGGACTACCGGGTCAGCGTGCCGGAGGACGGCGCTTATCTGCTGACCTACCGTTATCGGACCGGTGGAGGAAGCTCGGCCGCCGAAGCTTCCTGGAAGCTGGACGGAGGAGGAACTGTCCAACAGGATTCGCTTGCCGCGTCCGATGAATGGACGACAATGACCTCGGCCATTCCGTTGTCCAAAGGGGCGCACTCGCTCCGCCTGACCGTTGGCGGAACGGATGTATCGCTGGACTGGATCGAGATCGGGCCGCGCATCGTCCGCAAGGACAACCCGCCGCTTATCCCGGTTCCGGGCACCGCAACCGCGCTTGATTACGCCGCCATGAGCGGCCCTTCCGAAGGCGCGGGCGGAGCGGCGGACGGCCATAAGCTGACCGGCATCAAGGCCGGCGACTGGATCGACTACAAGCTGAATGTCCCGGAATCGGGAAGCTACACCTTCACGCTTGAAATGAGTTCTCAAGCCGGTGGCATGGGCGCGTTCGATCTCAAGGTCGGAGATGCTGTTCTTGCGTCGTACGACGTCCCGCAGATTTACGGCAATTGGGTCAAGAGCCGCAAGACGGCCGCGTTGCCGAAAGGTGAAGTCACGCTGCGCCTTGCCGCGAACGTGGAGGGCTTCGAGATCGGAGCTCTGGCCATTGAGCCGATCCGGACCTTCGCTGCGGACGCTGGCGGCATTCTGACCATCGAAGCGGAGAGCTACTTCGATTCCGGACGCAATGCCATCGAGACGAATAAAGCAGCCGGAACGGCCAACGTGGGCTACACGAATGCGGGCAATTTGCTGCGTTATCGGGTGGACGTCCCGCAGGACGGCAACTACAAGGCTACCTACCGCTACGCGACGAAGCAAGGAGGAGTATCCGCAGCCCTGTTCGCGGACGGCGAGCTGAAAGGCACCGCGGCCCTGCCTTCCACAGGCGATTGGGGCGCGTACAAGACCGTCTCCCATATCGTCTCCCTGAACGGGGGCGTGCAGGAAATCGGCGTGCTGGATCAAGGAGACGGCTTCAACATCGACTGGATCCGGCTGGAGCCGACGACCGAAGAGAACCAGCCGGCGGTCAGCCGGGCAGCGGTTCCGTCCGCTTCCCTGAAAGCCGGCAAGTATGACTCGCCGCAGGAGCTGCTGCTTGCGAGCTCGACCGATGGCGCGACGGTGTACTACACGCTGGACGGCTCGCTGCCTTCGCCTGACAACGGCATCGCGGCAGCCGGTCCGATCGCCGTATCCGGAACCGCCGTCATCCGCGCGGCCGCTTTCAAGAATGGCTTGCCGGGCAGCTTCACGGCCGCATTCACGTATGTGACCGGCAAACCGCAGCCAAGCGAGTCGCCATCGGCCACGCCAAGCACGACGCCGACGGCGACGCCAAGCGCGACGCCGTCGGCGACGCCAAGCACGACGCCGTCGGCCACGCCAAGCACGACGCCGTCGGCGACGCCAAGCGCGACGCCGTCGGCGACGCCAAGCGCATCACCATCGACAACGCCAAGCGCGACACCGTCGACAACGCCAAGCGAGACGCCTTGGCTGCCATACTGGCCGACACCGTCGCCATCGCCATCTGCATCGGCGGCACCTTCGGGCGCAGATATTACAACCGCCGTTCCAGTGCTCGATTCCGCATCGGGAATCGCTGTTGCCTCCATTGACGCCGATGAGCTGCAGCGTGCTGCAAGTCAGGGAGCGGCGGTCATCTCGATTCAAGTTCCCGCCTTGTCGGGAGCGAAAGGGTATCGAATCTCCATACCGGCAGCCGCTCTTACAGACGGCAAAGCCGCGCTTGAGATTCGGACGGCTGCCGGGATCGTGACGCTTCCGGCGAAAATGCTGAAAGGGTATGGCGATCTCACGTCCGGAACTGTGCAGCTCGAAATGGCCCGGATTCAAGGCGCATCAAGCCAAGCCGGGGCACGCATCACCCTTTCGGCTGCCGGCAAATCTCTCCTGTGGCACGGCAAGCTGCAAGCGGTAAGGGTCAAGCTACCGTACTTGGCAAGCGAGGAAGAGTCTACGCATCCGCAGCGCATAACGGTGCGGATGGTGGACGAAAGAGGAATCGCCGCAGCCGTGCCGACCGCCCGCTACAGAGCGGGCTCAGGCAGTGTCGAGTTCCAGACTTCCCTGCTTGGGGAGTTCCAGATTGAATATGTGGTCAAGAAATTCAAGGATACGGCCCATCTGACATGGGCCGCCGAAGCTATAGACGCTCTGGCCGCCAAGGGCGTCATCACGGGAACCGGAGCGGAAGTGTTCACGCCATCCACGAATGTGCGCCGTGCCGACTTCGTCGTCATGCTCGTGAGGGCGCTCGGCCTCAGCGGCGAAGCAGTCGAATCCTTCGCGGATGTCCCCGCGGGCTCATACTATGAGGAGGAGGCAGCTGTCGCCAAATCGCTTGGAATCGCGGCAGGCAGGGAGGATGGAAGCTTCGATCCCATGGCTCCGATTACGAGGCAGGAAATGATGTCGCTCGCATTCAGAGCCCTGAAGCTGGCAGGCAAGCCGGTGCCGGCGGCGGCAGCGGCCGAGCTGGACGGTTATGCGGACCGCTCCTTGTTGGCGGTGTATGCGGCTGAGGCCGCTGCGGCGCTCGTCAAGGCCGGATTGCTGAGGGGAGATGGCAGCAGTCTGAATCCGGCAGGCCTGACGACACGCGCCGAGGCAGCCGTGCTGATCTATCGTCTGTACGCTTGGATGGACTGACCCGTCCAAGGAGAAAAAGCTTCCCGGCCATTGCGGCCGGGAAGCTTTTTTATTTCATTAAAGGCGAAAATGGGAGGAGGCGAGTCAAGCTGTCCGGGCTGCCGATGCAACGATCAGGCAGGTCCGCATTCATGTGGGCTGCTCTTCTCCGGAAGAAACGAATTCCAGCACCTGTGCGAAGGAAACAGGACGATATTCCCAATGCTCGACCGAGACGTTGAAATAACTCCGCCCGGCGTATTTCTGTCCATGGATATGTCCGTGCACGTTCAGATAAGGCATGCTGCGGTTCATGTACATGGGCTCGTGGCTGAGGAAATAGAAGCCGCGGTATACGATCGGCTGCTCGTGCACCTCGTCGAAGCCGGCTTCAAGCCACCACTGGCGGCTCCGGTCACGGTCGTGGTTGCCGAGGATCAGATGCTTGTACCCGTTCAGGGCGCCGACGACTTCCCGGGTTCTGCTCAAGCCGCCAAAGGAGAAGTCGCCCAGATGGTAGACGGTATCTCCTGCGGAGACAGCCTCATTCCAGCGTTGGATCATGACGGCATCCATTTCCCCGGCATCGGCGAACGGCCGGGATTCATAATCGATGATTTCCCTGTGTCCAAAATGATGGTCCGATGTGACAAATATATCCTGCACGGCTGTTCCTCCCCTATCGATCTGCATGCTCATGAAGCGATTGTTTCCATCGTCGCATAGATGTATAAGGCCGGCAAGGAACGTCCATGATGCGCATCATGCTGTCGTCCCCTGTATGAAAGGCGGAAAAAGCCGCAGGAATCGATCATGACGGCTTTCATTTCATTTACGATGCTTCTGGTTTCCGGCACGCTTGCTGCGGAGGGGCTTATTCCGGGCAGTCGGCATTTTCCTGCTCCGGCATCCTCTTCTTCTATCGGCAAGACGACGGCTTCTTCCATCAGGGACCAATTCCGGCTGCCGGAAAGCTTGTATCCGTCCGGATCGACGTAACAGACCGGATGGCGCGTCCAGTACCGGGGGCATGCTAATTGAGCAGTTGACGATACCGGCGGTTCGCGCGATATGAGCCGACGGTTCCATCCTAGAACGGAAGCTGGGAATCGAAATCATGGATGAGATCGACGCCATCATAGGACAGCTTGTCGATCCCGTGGCATCCTGGATGCTTGATCGTCCCGCAGCCCAGGTCTATTTTCACATTACCTCATCCTTCGCGTAAAGCGGTACATACAGTCTATTCACGAAGGAAGCTTGCCGCCTATGCGGTAGTCCCTGGCTTTCAGCTGGGGCTTTAGCTGCTCTCCGGTCCTTCTTCGCTCATCGCAGATAGGGAAAGGAAAAGATGGTACTCCGCTTGCTCGTT
The DNA here is from genome assembly GCF_053345695.1 of Paenibacillus sp. D51F. Lineage (NCBI taxonomy): Bacteria > Bacillati > Bacillota > Bacilli > Caryophanales > Paenibacillaceae > Paenibacillus > Paenibacillus sp. D51F. The sequence goes on from NZ_JBKFAO010000009.1 coordinate 182,327, forward strand.
TCGGGTCCGCTTGGAGTGGGCCTGCGCGAAATCGATGGCAAGCTTCAGGAATTCCTCGGCTTCTTCCTTGGTCAGATAGACGTCCGAGTTGGATAGAGTGCCGGTTCTTTTCCGTCCCTTTTCAGAACTCGCAAGATATTTCTCCTTCGCGGAGTCGAACATATTGGAAGCCAGCTTCTGGGATTCGGAACGGAAGATTTCCTGAATGGACTGGTCATCCCCCTCGTCCCGGCTGATATTGACGGTTCCTTCGTAAGCTTTATAGAATTTTGCCGTAATTCCGTTGATTTGCTTCGTCTCGACCAGCTCCAGCAGGCCGATCCTTTCGAGCTTGCGGGCATGATAATACACTTTGGCCGGAACTTCGCCCATTCGGTCCGCAATTTCCTTGATCGTTGCCGGATGGTCGGATTTATGAAAGAAATTCATGATTTTCATCCGGTATGGATCGGAAAAAATCCGGATCTCCTCGATCGTCTTGAGTACCTTCGTTTCGATAAGGGCCACTCCTGTCTGCTGCTTCGTACATGCTCTCCTTATTATACTATATTTTCATGAAATTCTTTTCGGTTAAAAGCAGCAGCCCAGGGATGATCATGATCAGGCCCGCAAGGAGATAGAGGGTCTGAATGGGCAGATGCTGGCCGGCAAAGCCGGTTACCACGGAACCGAGCGGAATGAGTGAGGAGCCGATCATCCCGGAAAGAGCGCCGATTCGGCCAAGCATGTTTTTTGGAGTCACCTCCATCATATAGGTGGACACGGGCGTTCCGATCATGGGAACCGCGAATCCGCCCATGATGGAAAAGACGGTGACAACGGCCAGCGGCTGCCATTGGATCAAAGATGGGATTATATACAGCGCCTGGCTGGCGCCAAGCAGCAAACAGCCGAAGACGATGAGAGAGCTTTTGCGAAAACGCGCGCCGTAGGCGCTGATCAGCAAGCCGCTGACGATCATGCCGCCCATGAATCCGATTCCCATGATGCTTTGGCCCGATGGACCGGAATGCAGAACTTCTTTGACATATACCGTCTCCATGACGTTATGGGGGGTGAGGCATACATTGAGCACGGCGGCGGTGAGCATCGTCAGCATGATCAGGCGATGGGACCTCACGAATGACATGCCTTCCTTGAACTGACTCCAATAGGTTGCTTCGGAGGATGCGGCCGCCGAGGAAGAAATTGCAGGAGGACGATCTTCAATCGGAGAGATCCTCATGAATGCCAGTACCGCGGCAGCCGTGAAAAAGGTGCCGGCATCGATCAGGATGGCTCCTGACAAGCCGAAGGCGGCAATCAGGGCGCCTGCCGCCGCTACGCCGGCAAGCTCGGCAGTCCGCGAGGACGAAGCGCTTAGGGAGTTGCCGCTCAGCAGCAGCTCTTTGGGCAGAAGCCGGGGAACCACCGACATTTCAGCAGGGCTGGAAAAGCATTCGAAGGAGGAGTTCATGAAGGTGAAAATGAACAAATGCCAAGGCTGAAGCCAGCCTTTCCAGTAGAGAAGAGCGGTCAAGGCTACGATTGCCCCGCGTGCTGCATAGGAGGTGATGATGACCGTTTTTTTGGACCAGCGGTCGACGAGGACTCCCGTGAACAGGCTGAAGACGATGCCTGGAATGAAATTGATGGCGAAGATGGTACCCATGAGGAGTTTGGATCCGGTCAGCATATAGACCATCCAGCTGTAGGCGATGGAGTCGAGAGAGTCTCCGAAACGCGAAATGACTCGGGCCGCCAGCAGAAATAAAAAGGGCTTATGCTTTCTTAAACCTCTGATGCCTTGAGCTGGGGCTGCAGCTGCAACGGCGGGGATGCTCATCGTCAACACTCCATTCAAATTTTATGAACATGTAGTAATAATTAACGTTAAATTTATTTTAATGTTGAGACCTCGAATTTGCAAGCCCTTTTTTGAAGGCTTGTCTTTTATGCAACCAACAGCTGCTGCGGGAAGCCGTTCGTGAAGTCAGAGGTGCTGGAGAAAGAATGGGTGAGGCAGTAGAGCAGTATTCAATATGGGAAGAAAGTGCGGGGCTTTGACGTAAAAGGATCGGGTGCAGGAGTTGATTCTAAAAGAAGGGGAGGGGCACGGGGATGCGAATTAATCGCGAGTGACGGGATCAAAGATTGAAGAAACAAAAGGGAGAGGAGGAACAGAAAGGACAATAAACAGCTATAAATGAACGCATATAGTAGAAGGGAAATTTCAGACCGTTCGGGTTTATATAGGTCATATCATCTTTTTTTGATTTTTTTTAGAAAAAGGGTTGCGCAAATCAACGTAAGCATGGTATATTCTAATTCCGGCCGAGAGATACACGGCACGGACGCGAAAAACGGACAAGCAGTACCGGCGATCGCAACTGAATTTGTTCTTTGAAAACTGAACAACGAGTGAAGCAAGTCAACGTTATAAATGAGCAAGTCAAACACCTTTATGGAGAGTTTGATCCTGGCTCAGGACGAACGCTGGCGGCGTGCCTAATACATGCAAGTCGAGCGGATCTTGTCCTTCGGGACAAGGTTAGCGGCG